>JAWKKL010000007.1:0-79711 GCA_041393275.1 Bacteroidales bacterium | reverse complement strand
TCTGAATCCGAAATTGCGGAGCTAAAATCCAAACTAAATGAAAAATCCGAATTCATTAAACTCTATATGAAACTTATTGAAGAAAAAGATGCAAGGATAGAATTACTAATTGACCAGAATAAGAAGCTTTTACCCAAGGACTAAAGAAAGGTTGAGAAAAAATTTAAATAAGTTATACTATTAAAATAAGTTTAATGGATTCAAATGATATTACAGTTCCAGTGATTAAGAAAATGTACCAGGTTGTTAAGGAACTTCTTTGGAGCAATGATAAGATATTATCACTAAGTCAAAAGAATAAATTCCTCGAAGTTCATTTAAAGCAGACCCAAAAGGATAATGAGCTTTTAAGAAGCCATTTACATGCACGTTCCGCTACTTGTTCTTTTTCTTTTCAGTGTCCGGTAAGGGAGGCAATAAAGAAATAATTTCTTTAAAGTTATCCTCAATCAAATCCTGGAGATCTGTGGTATAATAGCTCTCCATCATCTTTTTATTTGTAGCGACGTTGATGGCCTCGTCCAACTTCTCAATTATTTTGCTTTCTTCAGATCCTTTCATCTGCATAGATATATGTTGTTTCGAAAATATGAAGCGAATTACTGGATATTAAGATTCAAATCATCATTTTATTTTGACTATTTTTTGCCAAATAAATCTTTTTTACCAATTGTAGCGACTTGTTACTACAAATTGAGTTGAACTCTAAAAAGTGAGTTTCTTTTGTCACTAATTTATGTTGGATGCTTACACCATCATGAATAATAAATGTTCAGGGTGGGATTTCATATTTGACACAACTCGACTTTCAAATTCTTCAATTTTTGTAGTAATATATTGCGACAGGCATATTAAAATATTATCCTATAATTGCTGCTTATAAATATTGGAGGATATTATGGACAAATATTATGTAAACAAGAATGCACAATTAAATGGGGACCATGAGGTACACAAAACTGGTTGTGGTTATATGCCCCAGGTAAGCAATCGAATTGATTTGGGACTTCATTCAACATGTCATAGTGCAGTAAGGGAGGCAAAAAAACATTATTCGCAATCGAACGGATGTTATTATTGTAGCCGTCCTTGCCATACAACATAGAATGCTTGATAGAAATAGCACGTAAATTGGTTAATTATCGCTTTATTAAATCCAATAAAATGAGTCAAAATTATAATACCAATAAGAGAGGGAAACCCTTTGATGGACAGACAAAGTTAGCCGTGTGGAAGAAAGGAAAAATTGTTCAAGGATATGATGCATCAAAAACAAGAAAGGACCTTTGTGGGGCCTGGATTAATTGGGATAAACATGGGGATACAACCGAAAATGGAAATGGTTGGGAAATAGACCATATTAAACCAAAGTCAAAAGGAGGAGACGATGAATTATCAAATCTTCAACCTTTGCAATGGCAAAATAACAGAAAAAAGGGAGATGACTATCCAGCGAGCGATTTTTGTGAGGTATCTGCAAAATAACTTTTGTAGTATTAATATATTGTAACATGAACCCACTAATATCTATTGTAATGAGATACTTTCTTGTGTTCTTTTTATTATCAATATTTTCATGTGGGGAAAAAGATTCTCCTTGCGTGGATAAAAACTGTAGCGACTTTAATACTCAAGGAGAAGCTCAGGCGGCATTTAATTCAAATCCGGATTGTTATGATAATTTGGACGGGGACAATGATGGCATTCCATGCGAGCATCTTCCTTAGTGCAACCAATTTCTAATCAGCTTATGCCTGTATCGGAACTATTATTGAGTATTGTGACCCATTATTTTCTTCGGAGCTATACGCCATCTCCCCCTTCAAATAATGAACACGCGACTGGATACTTTTTAGACCGACAGATTTTTTTTGAAGCTGTTTTTCAAAATCGAAACCAATACCGTCATCTTTGTAGGTTATGGTTAGATCAGAGTCATTGTAATTTAGTTCAAGGTCGACTGATTCGGCATTGGCATGTTTCATCGTATTGCTTATCAGTTCCTGGATTAATCGGTATACCATTACCTCTCTGGGCTTGCTCAATCGTTTTGAATTTCCGGTAACATGAAACTCGCCATATTTATCAGGCAAACTATCAATATTCTCCATCAAATCTTGAAGGGCTTCATCGAGACCGTGCAATGCAAGAACGGTGGGCATTAAATTCCTTGATATTTTTCTTACATCGGAATTGGCATCATCAACTAGTTTATGGGCTTTGACCAAAAGATCATTGTTGCTGGAGCTTACATTTTCATTTTCAATGCTGGTGATATATAATATGGCGGTTGACAATAAAACCCCAACTCCATCGTGCAATTCAGTTGAGATCCGAATGCGTTCCTCTTCCTGGCCTTCGAGCAAGGCTTGGGCCGATATCAGTTTCTTTTCTTCTTCGGCCTTTAACAATTTTTGTTTAGCTAATTGTTTGTTTTTCCTGGTTGTTTGATGAAAATAAAGAGAGGAAAAAACGACAAAAAGGAAAAGTAATCCTCCAGCGGCCAGGTAAATGTTTTTTCGGTATGCGGCTTTTTCCAATGCCAGGTCCTTTTGCAGGTTTTCGTTGTTGAGGGTTAATATTTGGGCTTCGTTTTTTTCTTTCTCGTATTTCAATTCCAGGTCAGCGATGATCTCTGTTTTCTCCAGATTAAAAATTGAATCTTTGAGTAATACATATTTATCGAGGTATTCAAGTGCCCGATCCTTATTGCCAAGTCGTTTATAGGTATTTTGCAAATTGTCATATACAAGTAAAAGTTCATCTTTGGCTCCAATTTCATTGGCCAGGTTAATGGCAGAATCATAATATGAAATCGATCTTTTGTAATTGGCCATTTTCTCATTCAATACAGCAAGGTTTATATGAACTTTTAATATGCTTGATTTTAAATCGGATTGTTCGAAATTGCGTTTTGCGTTATTATATTTTTCTACTGCCTCATCAAATTTTCCATTATATTCGTCAAGGATAGCCTGATTAATAAAAACATGTGCCATCCCAGATTTATAATTGATTTCTTCATATTGATCTAAGGCAGAATTATAAAAAAAATCAGCAGAATCAACCATTTGTAAATTATAATAGACTGTTCCCAGTTTATTCAATACTAATCCTACTTTTTGATTATCATTTTTTTCGCTATAATGAATATAACAATCCAATAGGTTTTCCCTCGCCTTATTAAACTCTCCTATTTCCATATAAACTTGAGCCAAATTCAGTAATCCTGTTATCATGCCTTCCTCATACATGATTGCCTCGGAAACCTCTATTAATTTAAGATAATATATTATGGCACTATCATAATTTGATATGTCGTTGTATATAATACCAATGTAATTTAGCGTTTTTGACAAACCTATCGAATCATGAATTTTATTAAACTGATTCAAACTCTTTTTGTGGTTAATTAAAGCTGATTCAAATAAGCCCTTTCTTCGTAATAAACTTCCGTACAGATTAAAACTATTGCCAATCCCTTTCTGATCATCAATGGAAAGAAATATTTCATTTGAAAGATTACAATAATAAATAGCTGAATCTATTTTACCTGTAATTTTGTAAAGAATTCCTTTTTGATAATTTGCTTCCCCTCTTCCCCACTCATACCCTAGCATATCTGAAATTTGTTCAGCTTCAGAAGCAAACTTTAATGCATTTAATGTGTTTTCAGTTTTTAATTGGCGGGACAAGCCTAATAATTTAAAAACTTTATTTGTGTCGTTTTCTAAATTGCGAATTTCAATATAATTTTCTAGCAGGGAGCCAGGTGGCTGGCCAATAGCACCACCATTAAGAAAAAGAAAAAGAAAAAAAATGGGTTGTTTTATTAATCCTAACCTACACATGGTTTTGAATTTATTTCGACAACCCTAAAAGTAATAAAAAAGCAATAATTCAAAGAGATTATTTCTAGTCTAATTCAGCATATTCAGAACTTGTAATATTTTTTCCGCCACCATCACCGCTACCACTTCCAATTATTACTTCTACTTCATGGGTATTGCCATCCCAGGCAAATTCGTTTTCAAATTCTTCTTTACGGCTTTGGGTCTGGCCAGCATCGGCTTCTATACTGTATCTTATTGTGGTTTTGCTTCCCACTGTACTTGGATCACCCGAACGAAGAGTTAATTTTTTCCCGGCTGGTATTTGAGCAATGAAACAGGATATCAAGGTCTGTGGATCTTCATCGTCATTTATGTACAGATAAGCATATGGTTTGTAATTTTTCATATTATAATAGTTAAGATTTATAAATACATCCCTGATATAAAAGGAGATGCTAGAGTTGGGTTCAAATTTAAATAATGGAATATACAGTTTGTAGCAATTTACTACTACAAAATGAAAAGAATTTAGATTAGAATTAGAATGAATAAAAGAAAATGAACTATTCCCACGATTAATTTCATCAATGATTCGAACAGGTAGTTTAGTTTTGAGATAAGTAAGGAGTTTCGAAAATGTATCCCAATACAATCTAGAAATTCAAAATGAATCAGAGATTTACCTAAAAATTTCCTCCAATTCAAAAACGACTAGAAGAATAATTGTAACTTAAGTAGTTACTTTTTGCTACAAAAAGAAAATATTGACTTATGATTAATAGTACTAATGATTTTCTCTTCCATTGTAAATATGAAAAAAACCTGAGTAATAAAACCATAAAAGCTTACAAAACTGACCTCAAACAGTTTAATTTGTACTTGAAAAATAACTGTAAAATAACTAAAGTAGAAGAAATTGATCGGGAAACAATTAAAGGGTTTCTAAAGGAAATTTCAAAATATAAACCAAAAACAACTCTGCGAAAAATTGCCTCTATCAAAGCAATGTTCAATTTCATGGAATATGAGAATGAAGATTTTTATAATCCTTTCCATAGGTTAAAAATAAAAATAAAACATACCCACGAATTACCAACAGTAATGAACCTTAAAGAAATAAAAAAATTGTTGAAGACAGCTTATGATTTAAGAGATAAATTATTCAATAGCGACACCCATAAATATAAATCAATTATTAGGGATATTGCAGTTCTTGAATTGCTATTTGGTACTGGTATCAGGGTTTCTGAATTATGTAATATTAAAGCAACTGATTTGGACATCCATTCAAAAGCCATATTAATCAGGGGAAAAGGCCAAAAAGAAAGATTTGTATATATCTGTAATACGGAAATATTGACTTCCATCAAAGATTACCTTTCAATATTTAAGGACGAAATTTCCAAATCTGAATTTGTATTTGTTAATCGCCTGGGAAGACGGCTATCAGAACAATCTGTTCGATTCATGGTAAAAAATTATTCATCTTTAGCTGAACTAAGTAAGGCAATTACACCCCATACATTTAGACATACTTTTGCTACCCTTCTTTTGGAAAAAGACGTGGATATAAAGTACATCCAACACTTACTTGGTCATAGTTCAATAATGACAACCCAAATTTATACTCATGTAAGCAAAGCAAAACAAAAGAAATTACTTACAACAAAACATCCCAGGCACCTTTTCTCTTTTGCTGAATGAAAATTTAGTCTATCTGAATGAAGGATAACTAAATATTATTCTTTATGAAGTTTCTATTTTTTAAAAGAATCTGGTATTCATTTACAGAGCTAACAGAGGTTAAAATATCTTTTCAAATTTTCTTGAGGATGTTGATTCCTGTATCCTCATTCATATTATTCTTCCAATTGTTCATTTCAAAAGGTGAATTAAACAAAATCATTGAAAACTATATTGTCTATTCCGGGGCCGTTGATCATAAATTTTTTATCTTATATCTAACATCAGGTGTTTCTCATATATTCATTTCCTTTTTTGTTATTTCACTTTTTTGGAATAAGCTATTCGATTCATATACTGATATAAAAAGAAGAATTATAAAAAAGAACTTTTGGATTCACCTTATTATAATAGTTACGTTATTCCAAACGGTAGATATATTAAATTGTAATCTATCCATAATGTCTCACGACAGAATATATTATATCCTCTCGAAATCAACCACTTTTGAATATTTATTTACTTCAATTCCGGGTTTTGCTATTAATGGTAATACAATAAATTTATTTTACACGTTTTCAATTATACCAGTTGTATTGATAATTTTTGGATTAGTTGTTATCATTCTAACCTGTATGAATCTGGGCAAAGATTTGAGTATATTATTCTATCAGTTAGAAAATAATATATCTGAAACAAAAAAGATTGAGCTCCAGACCAGAATTGAAAGCTTTCATAATTACCTATTTGTATTAAGTTTTGTTCTTGTAACAAGCACAATAGCGACCATTCTTTTTTTTCAACTACCGCTTATTTGCATTTCCGATGGTGAACAATACGATTCGTATAAATCAACTTCTTATGGAATGGGAATATGCTGGGGAGTGATATTTACACTAACAATGTTGACCATGTGCTATTATCCATATGTTATAATTCAGAAAAAACTAAAAAAAATAATGCGAGATGGTGAGGTGTCTGGAAATAAGGAGTTAGGGGATTGGTTAGAAAAGATTGGGGATAATTTTCTTATTTATAAAAACTTACAATCATTAATATCTGTTCTATCCCCTACTATAATTGGATTACTTGCCAATTTATTTTAATTGTGACATTTATAAATAAATATCAAAACAGGAATATTTAAGTCCACCACTTGCTATCCAGCCTAACAAATAATCACCTTTTTTTATTTTGTTTGCCTGAAGTGCATAAAATATGCTTGCCGGAACTGACGATGTTGCAATGTTCCCAAGTTTTGAAAAAGTTGAGTAAAGTTTATCTTGTATATTTAATTTCAATCCAACTTTGTCAGGAACGTTTTGGGCAACAGAATGAGGAATAATTAATTTTGGCTCATTTTCACATTGATTCAATCCTTTTTCCAAAATATTAAACGCTTCTCTATAACCTGAAAAGTACAATTCTCTTCCGAACGCCGAAAAATCA
This sequence comes from Bacteroidales bacterium, assembly GCA_041393275.1. Classification (GTDB taxonomy): domain Bacteria; phylum Bacteroidota; class Bacteroidia; order Bacteroidales; family JAADJA01; genus JAADJA01. Next base: position 72,746 of record JAWKKL010000007.1, on the reverse strand, counting down.
AACTGTTTTTTATCATCCAGGTTTATTGAATTATCAGAATATTCAGCATACTTATAAAGGGGAATAGTACATAAATCTGCTTTGTCAGAATTGGAAGAAAAATTAAATTTCCATTGTTCTTTTGAATCAACTAAAATAGTTGTTGTAACAGCTTCACCAATTGTATAAGATGGGAATTTCCAGGCTAATTCACTTATTTTATTTATACAAAAATTTCGTGGAAAAATTATTCCATTAGTATCCATAGGACACTCAGAACTAACAATTAAAACATTAGATGCTTCCTTGTTCCCAATTAATCCTTGAGATATTTGTAAGGCGGTGCACCATCCCATACATGCATCAACAATATCAAAAGTTCTTGCATGTTTTAAACCCAGTTTACTTGCAATAAAGCAAGCGTTTGCTGGCTCAATAAATCCTCTGTCAACACCAACATAAATTATTGTATCAATTGTACCAGGATCTATTTTACTTTTCGTTATTAAGCTATTATAGGAATCTAAAATTAGATTGAGGGGTTTTTCATTATTTCTTCTCCAATATCTCGTTTGAATACCGGTCCTATCTAACAAATTTTGAATTTGGATCTTAAGCTTTTCTAAATCCACATTATAAACAGATTTACTGTATAGTGAAATAAGTTATAAGATTTCATAATTTTCAATTTTTCCTGAAGGAATTATACAATTAATTCCGGCAATCTTCATAAGATAATATTTAGTTATCCTTCATTCAAAAAATAAAAGATTCGAAAGAAAGTCATTTTGTACAAGTTTCCTGTAGTAATAAATGACTACAAATTTTTTATATTTCAAATGGTAAAAGTCAAAAATAAAAACAGTCGACATTGACATGCCGACTGCCTTAATTGATTTTGGTTTAACCTTACACCATCGCTACTAGATAATTAATCTGGCAATAAAGAATAAATAAAAGAGCTCTACGAAGTGCAATGATACTGCTAATTAACAGAACGGAATTAGCAAGAATATACTACAAATAATATAAAATAGGCTTTAGGTATTACTGCACCACAAACTTAGTTTTCGCCACTACCCGACCACCTGAATAAACCAAAGCCACATAAATCCCGGGTTTCCAATTTTGGATGTTAACTTTACTTTCGCCCTGGTATTTATAAATTTTTTGCGAATGAACCTTTTTACCAAACACGTCAAAAAACCTCAATTCCATGTTTTCAAAATGTTCGGTATTGGTGAATGAAAGTGTAATATCACTTTTTTTTGCGGGGTTAGGAAAAGCTGTGATGTTAACACTTTGTAAACTTGCAAAATACTCTTTTGGTGAAGGCATTTCTTTTACATCTGTCCATATCAGGCAATCGGTAATATCAATGCTGCCCGATTGGATTCCTCCCGGACAAAGGCTGTCGTATACATAGGTATTGGTATCGAATGGCACCGATTCAAGGTTTTTATCAAATTTATACACCCAGATATCCTTATCGCCTTTATTCTCCTCAACTTCTATGGCGACCAGGAAATTATTGTCCTGAGTTTTAATCATATCCGGTATTGCACCTCCAGTACCCCGGATTTGCATTTCATGAATTGTACCTGATGTATCTATTACTGTCTCACCGTGATAAACTGTATCATTTTTTCCAATATAAAATTTAGTAACAAAGGAAGTATCATCTATTGGGGCAATTTTTGCCATAAGGTTAAATTCAACATTTTCACCAAAATCTTCATTTGCAATTTGGTTGTACCCAATTTCTTCACCCTGATCATTAAAAAACATAAGCAATGAATTTTGATTGTAGGTTGCTGAAGATCGCCGTACACCCATCCCAAAATAAACAGAATCATTTAAAGCGATTGTCCCGTAAGCTTCACCGACTATTGAATCTGCGACCCCAAAAGGTAATACCCACTCTTCATTAAAAAGGCTATCAATTTTTATAAATAAAGGACGAAGGTATACCTGACCGGGATTACCTGGATAAGGCCAATAACAATATCCATCAATAAAATAGCTGTTGTTATAATAATTTAAATTATAACCGATTGCCACCGCTATTTCAGGATGTTCATTTTTTGAGGCATAAGGTTTTGTCCATAATAAATCACCTTCGCTATTCAAGCAGTATAATAAAATTTGATCGACCTGGTCATCACTATTATGGTGAATCAAAACAATGATTTTATCATTATCAGTTACCAAGATATCCCAGCAGACCCCGTCTTCAAAATAATCATTAATAAAAACCCTGCACCAGACTTTTTCTCCGCAGGAATTGTACTTAGTGACAATTGGCCAGGAGGCATCCATTAATATACCTCCACAAACATATATATTACCGTTATCATCAATTGCAGCACCACCAAAATTCCTATGTTGGTATAAATCATGAAATAAAAATTTATCATATAAACCATATCCATTTATATCCGTTTTTATATTCCATCCATTGCCTTCATATCCTGCAACTATATAATATCCTTTATCATAAGTCTCAATAATATCATCAGCAAGATCATTCCTGTTAGGTTCGCCATAAATATGTTCCCATTTCTGTGAGATAGAACTTAATGTCCCCAGAAAAATAGCCACTATTAACACAAATTTTTTCATCTCAGTTTGTTTAATTAAGTCCCCGGCGGTTTAAGGCCGGGGACTTTTGCCTTATTATTTCACCAGTGTAAATTTAACACTTTCTTTGGATTTTCCAGCAAGTTTTAAGGTTGCAATATACACACCCGGTTTCCAATCCGGTTCAATTCATTACGCAAGGGTGGTAGAAAAGTAAAACTACTGCACCACAAACTTAGTTTTCCCCACTACCCGACCACCTGAATAAACCAAAGCCACATAAATTCCTGTTTTCCAATTTTGGATGTTTACTTTACTTTCTCCCTGGTATTTATAAATTTTTTGCGAATGAACCTTTTTACCAAACACGTCAAAAAACCTCAATTCCATGTTTTCAAAATGTTCGGTATTGGTGAATGAAAGTGTAATATCACTTTTTTTTGCGGGGTTAGGAAAAGCTGTGATGTTAACACTTTGTAAACTTGCAAAATACTCTTTTGGTGAAGGCATTTCTTTTACATCTGTCCATATCAGGCAATCGGTAATATCAATGCTGCCCGATTGGATTCCTCCCGGACAAAGGCTGTCGTATACATAGGTATTGGTATCGAATGGCACCGATTCAAGGTTTTTATCAAATTATACACCCAGATATCCTTATCGCCTTTATTCTCCTCAACTTCTATGGCGACCAGGAAATTATTGTCCTGAGTTTTAATCATATCCGGTATTGCACCTCCAGTACCCCGGATTTGCATTTCATGAATTGTACCTGATGTATCTATTATTGTCTCACCGTGATAAACTGTATCATTTTTTCCAATATAAAATTTAGTAACAAAGGAAGTATCATCTATTGGGGCAATTTTTGCCATAAGGTTAAATTCAACATTTTCACCAAAACCTTCATTCGCAATTTGGTTGTACCCAATTTCTTCACCTTGATCATTAAAAAACATCAATAGTGAATTTTTATTATAAGTAGCAGAAGATCGCCGTACACCCATCCCAAAATAAACAGAATCATTTAAAGCGATTGTCCCGTAAGCTTCACCGACTATTGAATCTGCGACCCCAAAAGGCAATACCCACTCTTCATTAAAAAGGCTATCAACTTTAATGAACAAAGGCCTTAAATAAAAATGGTCAGGATCATCAGGATAAGCCCAATAACAGTAACCATCAATAAAATAACTGTTGTTATAATTATTTAAATTATAAACTGACAGATTATCTATTAGTGGATGTTGGTTTTTAGATGCATAAGGCTTTGACCACAATAGGTCGCCATCATTATTTATGCAATACAATACAGCCTGGTCAATATAATCCTCCATATCATGGTTTACTAAAACTAATACTTTGTTATCTTCAATGATAATTATATCCTTAGCAACTCCATAATCATAATAATCATCAACAAAAGCCCTGCACCAGACTTTTTGCCCACAAGAATCATATTTTGCAACAATTGGCCAGGTATCATTTAGTAAAATGGCGCCACATGTGTATATATTACCATTATTGTCACTAGCTGCACTATAATTCACCTGAGTATATATATTGTGAAATATCAATTTATCGTATAAACTATTTCCATTAATATCTGTTTTAATATTCCATGCTACATAAAGTTCATTCTCACCTTCCGTAGTACCCAAAATATAATATCCATTATCGTAAATTTCGATGATATGTTCTGCAATTTCATTCTTGTTTGGTTCGCCATAAATATGTTCCCATTTCTGTGAGATAGAACTTAAAGTCACCAGAAAAATAGCCACTATTAAAACAAAATTTTTCATATCGGTTTGTTTATTTAAGAGACTGTCTTAAAAGCCACTTTAATGTCATTGCGAGCGTAGCGAAGCAATCTCAACGATATAACTATCAAGGAGATTGCTTCGTCGTTCCTCCTCGCAATGACGTTCTTTCTTTAATTTTGAGACAGCCTCATTTGCTTTATTATTTCACCAGTGTAAATTTAACACTTTCTTTGGATTTTCCAGCAAGTTTTAAGGTTGCAATATAAACCCCCGGTTTCCATCCTATAGTCACCAATGTGATTTGATCACGGATTGAATTTGTGGGGATTGTCCTGGCAGTTTTGCCACTAATAGTGCTTTCAAAGTTTAAATGAATTAATGTTGAATGGAATCACTATAAAGGATTAATACCATTTTCGCATTTTTTGCAATGTCTACTGACGGATCGTTTTCCAGGATTGACAATGTTTCAAATGTTTTGGGTTCTAAAACTTCCTTCTTTCCAATATTCCAGATAATTAGGATAGCACATATTTCTAAGAAATTTCGTTTATCCCAATTGCTGGCCTTTTCTAATTCCAAATTAACAATATAGTTATTGAGTTCGGTTTGCAAATTTTTTAAGTTAATGCCCGATGGACCGTTCAGATTAATCTGTTGCTTGATGCAAAGAAGTTCTTTGTTGTAGTAGGCGGGTTTTATAGTTTCATTTAAAATTTCAGGAGGATGGAAGAGGAATAATAAATTTTTTCTTTCCCAAACTCAACATCCGCAATCAGGACTGTCCAGCACCATTTACTTTTGAGCCAATGACCAACATGGTATAAGCAATAAAGAAGATACGCATAATTTTAAATTAATTAAGTTTCACAAATATACTATTTCCTAACATAGATCAGAACTTGCTTAACCTATATTTTAACATTAGTAAGATAAACAGTAAAAAACTAGTTCGAAGATACAGGCATATATAATCCTCTAATCAATTTGAGTTTTTCTTATAATTTTACATTACTGGAAGCAATATCATTGCTTAGGTGTAAATTTTTCTACCTTATTTTGATCGGATCAAGCGACATCAGGTAAGCATAAATGGCTTCCAGGTCGCGTTCCTTGAAGGTGGGCATAATATTCCCGGGGCATATAAGTATTAAAATCGCCGGGGGCCATAACTTTTCAAATATAAAGTTGCTGTCGGCGTAGGCTTTAAACCGTTGGACAAATTGTTTTTTTGTCCAGTTGCCAATACCTGTTTCTTTATCGGGTGTAAGATTGGCTGACCTTACAATACCCCCTGATTCAAACTTAAATTCGGCACCCCCTGCATAGGCCATCTCTTCAATAAAACGCCCCTTTTCCATGGGGGTATGGCAATCGAAGCAAACGGCAGCTGTAATTATATATTCTCCATGTTTAACCAAATCGTTTGCATCTGGTTTTAAATGATGGGTCGCTTTTTGGGGCATTGTATTTACGATGAGGTTGAGTGGGAAATTAAGTTCTCTTTCAGGATATTCTTCGGGTTTTGGTTCCAGGGTTTTAATGTAGGCAATAACTGCATAGATGTCTTCTTTTGGCAATTTCCCATACTGATGATAGGGCATAATCGGGAAAAGGGCATTACCCTCTTTATCAACACCATTTACAATAGCCCGGAAAATTTCACCGTCAGTCCAGTTATAAAGACTTCCCTGGGTTATATTGGGTGCAAACAACGAACCGGGGAAGCCAAGGTTTTCGCCCCAGAATTCGCCACCTGATCCCTTGGATTCTGAAATTATAGGCCCTGCGAATTTTGTATAATCCCGTTTTGCATGGCACCCAACACAGCCCATCAATTCATTGGCAAGGTATTTTCCTTTTTCAACATTGGCAGGCGACATATCAACTTTCAGGCCTTCAGGGGTTGAAATATCCGGCAGGAAAAATTTTATATAGCCTACAAAACAAACTATGGCAATCATTAAAATTAAAACAATGATCCCAATTATTCTGGCAATTTTTTTCATGATTAGTTAATTTAGAGGAACACAAAAATATATTGCATCTCAGAGAATTAAAAGAAATTCCATTTATTTAACTGATTTTTAACAAATCCGGAAATTGATTTTACAATTTAAGAAAGATCTTTTGCTGGAATTATTTTGTAACAGGTTTGTCAAATAAAACGGTTATCCGTTTTGGACTTTGTATTTTGAAATTTAATATCATTTAAATACTTTTTAAAAATTTAACTATAATTTTATTAAGCTCAGAAAACGTAAACCACAGAGATAGCTGAGAAGCCACAGAGTCAATGAAGATTTTCTGTGGGTTTTCTGCATTTCCTCTGGTTCCTCTGCGGCTAAGCACTTTTAAACTGTTAATTTGCAAATAAAAGGTTATTTCAAATTTCTCGAACTGACAATAAAAAACAAATCTTAAACCGTCTCTTAATAGTTGAAAATTGGTGCTTCATTTTACCAGAGTTATCAAAGGATACACAGAGTAAACAGAGCAATGTCATGGCTGATAGAAAAATATTTTATCATTGTTTAAACAACCCCTAAAACGGCCATGATTGCGGATAAAAATATACGGCCGATGCAGCTACGGCGAATAACATCGTACCAAGCAGCATAAACATTGTCCCGACCAGTTTTTCTTTTTAATGAAAGAAAACAACCCAAACCCGAAAAAAGCCAGGGCAAAAATAAATAATTGAATAATCATTGTTAATGTTCGTAAATCTCGCCGTTAAAATAAATATTTACCGTGTTAATGTTCTTTTTAAAGATTATCAAATCTCTTATCAGGTCGATTTGCTGAACTCGATCATAAAATATTGTCGATGATTCACAGCCAAAAAAAGTTTTTATAAAACTGGTTTGGTCGAGGTATGCAATGGTGTTAAAATCTATAATGTATATGTTGGGGATGTACCGTTCAATTTCACGAACCTGTCCACCACAATAGGTTTTAAAAAATCCCTGTTCTTCAAATACAATTACCCTGTCAACAACTTCATAAAATGCAGGTTCATAAGTAGATAATTCCACCACTTCATGCCCGTCGAAATATTTCAGATGGCCCAGGTTATCGACCCAGGCCATGGACTCATCGCCCACCTGAAATGATTTGGGCGGAAAGGTTTCCAGCTCATATTCGGTTCCTTTCCAAAAAGCTTTTAACGTCTGATCAATAATATCATGATATGCTACAATATCGCGCCCTGCCTTAAATTCCATTTGTTCGACAAAATCATCCAGGGTAATAATTTTGCCCAAATAAAACACATTGAAATTTTTTGTAGACGAATGGACATAGGCAATAATATTGTCGCCCAGCCTGAATTTCTCTAACGGGTTATAGATCAGGCCATCCTCCAGGGTGAATATTTTGCCGTTGTAATAAACCTGAATATTTTGGCTAATCCGGTTATGCCAGCCAATCAGGCTGTCTTGAATGACGTAACCATCGCATTCATTGCTAAGGTTGATGTCTTTGCCATTGTCGTAAACATTTAATTGTTCGTACATCGAATATCCAAGCAGATAATCAGTAGCTTCAAAAACCACAGGGTCTCCGATAATAAGCGATTGTACCTGGCCATACTGATAGACTTTGAGGTTACTGTCGTTATCTTTATAGGCAATCAAAATACCCCCCACCTGGTATTCCTGTATTTCGAGATGTTCAAGTTGAGTAAATTGTCCTGCTTCGAAGGCCCAGAAATGATTTTGGTAATCGTTAAAGGCAGCAAGGTATTGCGATTTGGCTTGAATGCCAAGAATAAGTAACATTAAATACAAGAATATTTTTTTCATTGTACTATAATTATTATTTAATAAAAAGTTAATCCAGTAAATTCGATATTGCCTTATTTTGCAGCAATAGTTTCGATTTCAACCATCACCCCAAGCGGTAATTTTACAACGCCAAAAGCTGCTCTTGCCGGTGGATTGGTTGGATAATATTTTCCATAAACTTCATTCATTGAGGCAAAATTGGCCATATCATCCAATAAACACGTAGATTTAATAACATCCTCAAATGTATAACCTGCTTCGATGAGGATTGCTTTTATATTTTTCATTACCTGTTCGGTTTGTTCGGTAATGCCGCCTTCGACTATCTTACCGGTTTCGGGATTGATGGGTATTTGTCCAGAGATGAATAACAGGCCGTTCGATTCAACGGCCTGTCTATATGGCCCAACGGCTTTTGGCGCCTTTTCTGTATGGATTATCTTTTTCATTTTTATTGAATTTGTTTTTAGTAAATTAATTTTAAAAGTAACTAATATTTCTTAAAAGTCCCTGAAGTCTTTTTTCTTATCCAGCTTTAAGTCTTGTAAAAGACTGGATTTGATGTTGATGGAAAAATTCCAGCTTTGACGGAATCCTATGGGAATCCAGGAAAACCGCATTTCCCAGCAATGCAAATCACGATACACATCAATGGATGTATAGGTCAATTCCTTTTCTTCAAAATTGTAACCCGATCTGAAGCCGAACTTCCATTTGGGTGTAACATTAATATCCCCGCTAAAACTCAGGGTTTGGATTATCTTTTTATCCTTAGTTATATCATAATTCCAATAGCCGTTTTTATAACTATAGCTTGTGGTATAATTGAAGTTATAGGAAAGGTTTAATTTCCACGGGACATTCCAGTCGACATATCCATCCAGGTTTTCGACAACATCTTCGTATTCCTGCTCACTCCAGTTGCCTTCGGGCGGTACTTCTAAATTTTCGACCGGAGGTTTATTTTTTGCTTTTTCTTTATTTTTCGAAAGCATGTCCCAACTCAGGCTATAACTAATACCTAATCGCCAGTTATGATTCTCAGGCCGGTAAAGTTTTTTATTCACGTCCCACTCAAATTTATTAATTCTTCTTCCATTTGAATCGAGGGCATAAGGGTCGAATGAACTTGAATAATTGACTTGAAGTTTTTTAAACAGCGTTGTTCTTCCTGACAGTGTAAGTTTATTTAAGTTCAATGAATCCCTTGCTAGGTCATAGCCTGTTGAAATCGTGAAGTCTTCGATTAAAACAATTTTTTTTGTGCCGGTAATAGTATCTTTACGTGATCTGACTTTCATTTCCAGGTTATTACTTAAGCCAAAGTTAATTGCCCCCGAACGGCCTTCAGGGGCTGTACCATATACAAAGCCATCGTATAAAGAATACTTTTCTTTTTCGCCGCTTTCGTCAATATAAAATTGATAATATCCCCATTCCTGTGTACTGAAATCGGGCCGGATACTAAAACTCAGCTTTGGTTTTAACACATGACGGATTGCCCTTACCGGCCCGTTTTTATAGGCAAACATTCCATACATAGTTGTGCTTAAGGTGGTGCTGAAATTAAAATCGCGAACGGCGTTAAAACCATAAATTGTATCGGTATTGATGTAACCTACCTCAGGTGGGCTGTTTTCCAGATATAGTGTGTCGTTGATCCAGTTTTTCTCATGTTTTTGTGAATACCATCTTTCTGTATAGTTTACGGAATTTGTCCAAACAATATAATTCAGGAGTTTGATGGACCCGCTGGAGACGCTTACCGAATGTTTCATCCCGCTTCGCAACTGGCTGGCAAAGTCGCTGTTAAAAAGCAGGCTGTCGTACGAGTTGATTTGGTTATCGGCTACCATTCCATACTTTACGCTAATGTTATCGTACCATGATAATTTCCCAACCATTTTTTTTGCCCTGAAGGGATAAAATTGGTTAATATCAAAACTTATTGTCGGAAGCGACAAATCAATTTCTCTGGTAATGTTGTTTTGCTGATGTTTCAGCGTAAGGTTTAAGAAATATTTTCCGGCCCAGCTATTAGAGTAGTTCACACTTGATTGAAATGTATTTGACAGATAGGCCGCACTAGAGCCGGTATATTTATTATTATCAGAACTCATAATGTTAACGTTGGCAGAAAATTTCCGGGTTGGATGGGCCTTCACATCCTGGTTATGGACCCATCGGAAGGAAAAATCTTTTGAACGGGTATAACCTGGTGCCCCCGATTCTCCAACCACATTGTAGCTGTAATTTCCTCCAAGTGTTCCATTGTATTTATAGCGTTTATTGTATCTAACGGTTGGTTTAACTGCCCAGCTGCCCAGTGTATAAATGTCTCCAACAAGTTGAAACGTCAGGTAATCGCTAATGGCCAGGAAATATCCACCGTCTTCAAAATAAAATCCCCTTTGAGTTGATTCGCCCCATGTTGGAATTACAATCCCTGACCGCTGGCCGGTTTTGTTGGGGAACATTCCAAACGGTATTGCCAGAGGTGTTGGCACGTCTTCAATAACCAGGTTGGCAGGTCCGGTAACAATTTTGCTGCCGGGTATAACTTTGGCCTTTTTGAACCGGAATTCAAAGTGCGGATCCTCCAGTTCGCAGGTTGTATATTTTCCGCCCGAAACAAAGGTTACATCATTGGCCATCTTTTTAATGGTATTGCCGTGAAGGTATCCTTCGGCATCTTCAGTAATCACTTTTTTTACAAGGCCTTTTTTGGTATTGTAATTATACCTCATTGAGGATGATTCAAAGGTGTTATCGTCCATTGTAAAAACAGGCCGGCCAACATCGTTACCAACAGAGTCTTTTGAGCTTGTGGCAAATACTTCGTTACGCGCAAATTCAATTTCAACGTAGTCGGCTTTTAAGTTGATGTTCTCGTAACTAATATCATTATTCTTGTACATATAAACAATCTGGGTTTTTATGTCAAGACGGATAGAATCGTCGGCTTTATAATCAATGCGCGATTTAATTGCATTTGATGAAATTCCAAGCGAAGGTGCAAGTGTATCGGGTTGCAGGGTGTCAGATGCTGTAATTATAGTATCCGCCCGGATAGTCTGTATACTGTCTTGCTGTCCCCTTGCGTTTATTATGATTAGATAGCAAAGGCAAACGAGAAAAAGTATTTTTGATAATTTAGTTGACAATTTGTTTATCAATACTCTGCTATTATATTAAATTTGCAAGGGTTGACATTAATATTAAATGAACGGTCAAATCTAAACAAAAAATATTCCACAAGGGTGAAACGCTTGATATTAATTTTTGGTATTGTTTGTTATGTATCTCCAATAACTAATTTTATTGCAGCCCAGGTAGCTAATAAAATTACAAAAGTGGTGATTGATGCAGGGCACGGAGGTAAAGACCCGGGAGCTATGGGCGCCAATTCAAAGGAAAAAGATATTGTTCTGTCCGTAGCACTTAAAGCGGGAAACTACATCGAGGAAAATTTTGAAGATGTAGAGGTGGTGTATACAAGAACTTCCGATGTATTTGTTGAATTGCATAAACGGGCTCAGATTGCCAATGAAAGCGGGGCCGACCTGTTTATTTCCATTCATTGTAATTCAAATAAATCGAGCAAACCCTATGGATCGGAAAGTTATGTGATGGGACTTCATAAAAGTGAAGATAACCTTGATGTGGCCAAAACTGAAAATGCGGCCATATTTTATGAAGATGATTATCATACGCAATATGAAGGATTCAATCCAAATTCTGATGAAGATTATATCATCCTAAATATGTTTCAAAGTGTGAACATAAGCCAAAGTATAAATCTTTCTTCGAAAGTACAATATCAATTTAAAGAACGGGTGGGCCGCAAAGACAGGGGTGTAAAACAAGCCGGTTTTTGGGTATTGTATAAAACCACCATGCCGGGAATTTTAGTCGAGCTTGGTTTCCTAAGTAATCCCGAGGAAGAGAAATTCCTGCTTTCGGAAGAAAACCAGGTTTATATGGCTTCTGCCATTTACAGGGCTTTTAAAGAGTACAAAATTGAATACGAAGACATTAATAAAGATTTAAAACCGGTGGTTGTAAAACAAGTTCAACCTGAACCCCAGCCAGTATTTTACCGTGTACAATTTGCCTCCTATAATAAAGAAAAATCCGTGGAATTTAAAAAATTCAGAGGGCTTGAGGATGTGAGAATGTACGAACACGATGGCCACTTTAAATATACAACCGGAAATGAAAAAGAATTTGACAATGCAAGGATTCTTAAGGATAAGCTAATAGAATCAGGGTATAAAGATGCATTTGTGGTGGCATTTCTGAATGAAAAGCGTATTTCAATTGAAGAAGCAAAGCAATTAAATAATCCTGAAAAACAATAAATGAATGTTGAAATCAGTGTCCATTAAAATTATTACGGGATTTGTTGTCATTGGTGCTGTGGTTTTGTTGTACCTGTATTTTTTGGATGGAAGTGTATATTCAAATTACAACGTTAAAATAAGTGATCAATTTTCATTAGAAATTGGCGATCCGGTTTATGTTGATCGAACGAAGACGGGAGAAATTATGCATATTGATAAAAATGTAAAACCGGGTGGTTTTATAACCCTAAGTATCCAACTCCCCGAAAGCTTCAATATTCCTGATAAATCAAAATTGAATGTGTTTCTAAATGAGGATAGTTCAACATTATTGTTGAATATTGAATTAATCCCATCGTACAACTATTATAGTCCTGGCGATACACTTCAATTGGATAATGTTATATTACCTGAAATCGAAAACAAAATGGAAATGTCAGCGGAACCATCGATGGATTCAATTCCGCAAATGATCGATACAGAAAAGGCTGTAATTAAAAATGTAGATAATGCCCTGCCGGAAAATGAGGTCCAATTCAGGGTACAGGTAATGGTTAGTTCACGTGAATTTGCGGTGGATTCGAAAAGGTTTTTCGGACTAAAGGGGATTTACTTATTAAAAGAAGGAGAAGTGATTAAATACTTTTATGGTTTGCCAAATTCATTTGATGAAGCGGTACTTCTTCAAAAAGAGGCCCAGGAAGCGGGGTTGAAAGATGCCTTTGTAGTGGCTTACCGGAATGGAATAAGAATTTCGATGAAGGAAGCACGCACTTTGATAAAATAAGTTTAATTTTGTTAAAAATAAATCGGTTTGAAGTTAACCAGGGAATTTAAAATAGGTATCGTTGTTACACTTTCCTTTGCATTCCTGTATTGGGGATTTAATTTTCTGAAAGGGAAGGATATATTTTCAAACGAACGGGTATTTAAAGCAGTTTACGAAGACATTGCCGGTTTGGAAAGGGCAAATCCGATAGTAATTAATGGGGTAAATGTTGGACAGGTTCGAAATATTGAATTTACAAAAGACGGCGAAGCTAATGTTGTCATTGAAATCGTTGTTAAAGACAATATTGATATTCCGGCTAATTCAACGGCAAAAATTATTAGTTCAGATTTATTAGGTTCAAAAGCAGTATTAATTAACCTTGGAAATTCCAGTGAGTTAGCCATTTCAGGCGATACATTGGCTGCCGAACTGGAGATTTCAATTAAGGAAGAGGTTAACCGGCAATTGGCCCCCATAAAGGACAAAGCAGAAGCATTAATGTCGTCCATTGACTCGGTACTTACAATGCTTCAGGGCATCTTCAGTTCATCAAATACCGAAAATTTCTCGAAAAGTGTTGAACACATTGCCAGTTCATTTGAAAATATTGAAAGTGCCACGGGTACAATTGATACCTTATTATCCGGCCAAAAAACAAGGATCGAAAGTATCTTGAAAAATATTGATGAAATAACCAGTAATTTAAAGACGAACGAGGATCAGATTAATCATATACTGGCTAATTTTTCTGCCATTAGTGATACATTAGCGGCCACAAGGTTTGCCGAAACCGTTAATAATGTAAATTCTACCATGGCTAAAATGGCTGATATCTCAGCTAAAATAAACAGGGGGGAAGGGAGCCTCGGATTACTCGTCAACGATGATTCGCTTTATATAAATCTTGAGAATACAACCCGTGAACTTGATTTACTATTGCAGGATATAAGGTTAAACCCTAAGAAATATGTACGCTTTTCTGTATTCTAAATAAATCCTGTTTCATCCTGCCGTTCTATTACATATTTCAATTGTAACCTTTCGTTTGCTTTTTGTGTTATTGAATTGATTATTAATATGTAATTCTCATTGCTATTATAAAACTTTTATCAAACGATTTACCATCCTATTCATCAGGTCATCATTTATAGTCCGCATTTGAACTTATAAAAACGCCCCACTCTCCACTTTCATACTCTCCGGTTTTAATATACCTACCGATTTCGGATAGTTATTACAAGTACAATGTTGAGTTGTAAAAGCTTGAAAAAAAGTCAATTAAAAGAAATATTCGAGTTTGGTACGATTGTGTAATAGAGGCAATCCAAGGTAAGTAAAAAAATCAAATCAGTAAGGTAATATGAACATTAAAAATGAAGAACTGGCAAAAAGAGATTATGAAAAAACAAAGGAGAGCTTCTCAAAAAGCCTATTCTACATTCAGTTAATAAGCTTGATTCTGGCAATCATTAGTTTCTTCCTGATAAATTAAATAAAGTATAAACGAAAAACTTAGAAAGGTGATAACTTCAATAGACTTTCAAAACTTGACCGAAGACTTAAAAAGTTACGTTTTATTGAACCACGGTGCACATGTAGCGGAACGAAGCTACGGAATCTACTGTATACAGCTTTATGCGGTTTATGGGTTTTTCGTCGAGGTATACTATTTGCCGGGATCGGATGAAATTGATCAAATTCTCGCTGTAAACTCGAATGAAATTCTTGAGCTATATCTCGAAAGTATTGATGTTTCGGATATTTATATGTAAAAAATTACAAAAAAGATATTTAAGATCTTCTTTTTCATAATTCTCTTTATAATACCTCCTTGAGAACTTCAAGGGGGTATTTAATATTTCCGAAGGGCATAGAAACCTGAACGCCTGCAATTTCTCCTCTAATTTCACGGATCGTTTCACGGGCAATTTCCAGCCCAACTTCCCTGGCTTCTTCTTTTGTTTTTGTTGCATACATCCGTTTCATGATGGACTCAGGAACCGAAGCTCCCGGCACCTCATTATTCATAAATTCGGCATTGCGTACACTTACAAGTGGCCACACACCGGCAATAACCGGAATATTGATGTGGCTGGTCCGTTTTTTAAATTCAAAGAAAATCTCATTATCAAATACCGGTTGAGTAATAGCGTATTCGGCGCCGGCTTTAACTTTCCACTCAAACCTGCGAATTTCATAATCCATATCAATGGCACCGGGATTTACTCCAACACCTGCAAAAAATCCAGTAGGATGCGGAATCGGATTTCCGCCAAGATCCTGCCCTGAGTTCAGGTAATTAACAACGTTTGTCAAACCGATGGAATCAACATCAAATACGGCGGTTGCATCAGGGTAAGTTCCCATTTTTGGCGGATCGCCTGTTACGAGTAAAATGTTTTTTATTCCGGCAGCATAAGCACCCAGCAAATCGCCAACCATACCCAATAAGTTTCTGTCGCGGCAGGCATAATGCAGGATGATTTCCATACCGGCTTTTTCCTGGATCATTAAGGATAAATAGCTTGCCCCCATGCGGGCCAGTGCCCGTGGACCATCCGGAATATTTATGGCATCAATACCTTCTTTTTTAAGTTGTTTGGCTTGTTCTACCGGCACATCTGCATTGGCGCCCCTGGGAGGGACGATTTCGACTGAAGTGACAAATTTTTTGTCGCATATTTTTTTCCAAAGTCCGATTTTTCGCATAGTGGTATTGTAGGAACCAGGGCTTTTTCTTCCTTAACTTTTATAAGTTTTTGAACTATTTTCCTCGGCTGGATCGACTGAATGGATTTCCTCATCTCTTTAATAAAGGATGGATTAGTCCCGCAACAGCCACCCACAACAGTAACACCTGCCTGGATAAACCGCCGGGTGTATTCAGCAAAATAATCTTGCAGTGGAGAGGTAAATGTTTCTTCCTTCTACGTTTGCCGGTGTGCCTGCGTTTGGCATTACAGAAATGGGAATGTCAACTACTTCAACCATTATTTCAACCGCTTCGAGCATTGGCTTGGGGCCTACACTGCAATTGATACCAATTATGTCCACCCCACTGTTTCATTTTTGTGGCAAACATTTCGGGGGGCGTACCAAACAATGAATTCCCATCATCACCGATTGTCATTTGGGCAATGACCGGCAGATCAAAATTTTCTTTTAAAACAAGGATTGCTTGCTGAATTAAGTGAAGATCGGCAAAGGTTTCCAGGATAAACAGGTCAACACCTCCATCAGCGAGGGCTTTGGCTTGTTCAAGAAATACATTCCGGGCTTCTTCTTCCGAAAGCGGCCCCCAGGGTTCCAGACGCTCATTAAAAGGCCCGATGGAACCGGCTACATATATATCTTCTCCGGCAGCTTCACGGGCAAGGGTAGCACCCTTAAAATTTATATCGTATACCTTGTCTTCAAGGCCATACTTTTGCAATTTTAGCCGGTTAGCCCCAAACGTGTTGGATTCAATTACATCAGCCCCGGCAGCAACATATTCTTCATGGATTTCACGGATAAGCTTACCACGGGTTAAATTCATCTCATCATAACAAGAATTGATGAATATACCCCGGTTATAAAGTTCGGTACCCATGGCACCATCGAATAAAACAAGATTATCTTTTACAAATTCTGAAAATGGAATACGCATTTTTTTGAGTTTAGAAATTGAAACTGAGAGTGATTAAAATTATTTGAAAATTGATTCTATTTGTAGTTTAGATTAGCGTTAAGCCATTTTTCCATTTGTTCAACAGATACATTTTTACGAGCCGAATAATCCTTTATCTGGTCGAGGCCAACACCCACATTAAAATATTGCGAAATGGGATGGGCAAAGAAATATCCGCTAACCGAAGTAGCAGGGTACATGGCAAAATTTTCAGTTAATGAAATACCTGTTCTCTCAGCATCCAGTAAATCAAACAAAACCCTTTTTTCCGAATGTTCAGGGCAAGCGGATACCCTGGTGCCGGCCGGATACCCTGGTATTCTTCTTTAAGTATCGATTTTAGGTTGAGGTTCTCAGATGAATCATACATCCAAAACTCTTTTCTTACCCGTTCGTGGATCAATTCTGCAAAAGCTTCGGCAAGACGATCTGATAGTACTTTCATCATAATGCTATTGTAATCATCGTTATCCTTTTCGTACATGGCTGTCCATTTTTCAAGGCCAATTCCGGCTGTTACTGCAAAACAGCCAAAAAAATCGTTTAACCCGGATTTTTTAGGGGCAATAAAATCAGCTAAAGAGAGGTTTGGAATACCTTTTTCTTTTTGTTGCTGGTTTCTTAAGAACCTGAAATTGGCAATCGTTTCTGATCTCTCTTTATTATAAAGTTCAACGTCTTCACCAATTGAATTTGCCGGGTACAGGCCGATAACACCATTGGCTTTAACTCTTTTTTCGGAAATGATTTTTTCAAGAAGTACATTCGCGTCATCAAAGAGTTTTTTAGCTTCTTCGCCTTTTACAGGGTCATCGAAAATTTGCGGATACTTTCCATTTAGTTTCCATGCATGGAAAAAGAATGTCCAATCGATGTATTTGGCAATTTCTTCCAGGGGATATTCTTCAAAATATTTGTTTCCAATAAAGGATGGCGTATAAATATCTTCTGGTTTCCAATCAATTTCAAGTTTATTTGAAATAGCTTGTTGATAGGTAATATAATTGGATGTTCCTTTATTTGCTTCGTGCTTATCTTTAATCAGGGAATATTTTTTTCTTATTTCTGCTGCATAATTATCCTTCGCCTCAGGCGAAATAAGGCTGGCTGAAACGCCCACACCTTTAGAGGCGTCGCGTACATGAACCACCGGGGCACTATAATTGGGGGCAATTTTCACCGCCGTATGAATTTCAGAGGTTGTAGCCCCTCCAATCAACAACGGGACTTTGATGCCGGTGCGTTCCATCTCTTTAGCCACATGCACCATTTCCTCAAGTGAAGGTGTGATTAAACCGCTTAAACCAAGCAGATCGGCATTTTCATCTTTTACGGCTTTAAGGATTTTATCAGCCGGAACCATTACACCGAGGTCAATCACTTCAAAATTATTACAGGCTAAAACCACTCCCACTATATTTTTCCCAATATCGTGAACGTCGCCTTTCACCGTTGCCATTACAATTTTACCGGCTGTTTGCGCCGGGCCATCGGCTCCCTGTTCTTCCTCAATATAAGGCAGTAAAATGGCAACAGCTTTTTTCATTACCCTGGCACTTTTTACAACTTGCGGCAGGAACATTTTCCCGGCACCAAACAAATCACCGACAATGTTCATTCCATCCATCAAAGGCCCTTCAATAACATTTAAAGCGCGAGGCAATTTTTGTCTTGCTTCTTCGGTATCTTCATCAATAAATTCTACAATACCTTTTACAAGTGCATGCGTCAGCCTTTCTTCAACCGTCCCTTCGCGCCATTCATCTTTTCTAATAACCTCTCCACCGGCTTGATCTTTGACTTTTTCGGCATATGCAATTAAACGTTCAGTTCCATCTTTCCTTCTGTTTAGAATTACATCTTCAACAAGGGTTAACAAACCAGCCGGGATATCATCATACACCTGCAACATGCCGGCATTAACAATTCCCATATCCAGCCCGGCTTTGATGGCATGAAATAAAAAGGCCGAGTGCATCGCTTCCCGTACGACATTATTGCCTCGGAATGAAAATGACAGGTTACTGATTCCGCCACTGACTTTGGCATAGGGTAGATTTTCCTTTATCCATTTTGTTGCCTGTAAATAATCAACCGCATAATTATTATGTTCATCTATGCCGGTGGCAACCGTAAGAATATTTGGGTCGAAAATGATATCTTCAGGTGGAAAATTTATATCTTCTGTTAAAATTTTATAGGCCCTCCCGCAAATTTCAATTTTCCGTTCATAGGATGCCGCCTGGCCCTCTTCGTCAAAGGCCATCACTACAACCGCTGCACCGTAATCTCTGACTTTAGCCGCATGTTTCCTGAATTCATCTTCCCCTTCTTTTAAGCTTATTGAGTTCACAATTGCTTTTCCCTGAACACATTTTAAACCGGCTTCTATTACCGACCATTTGGAAGAGTCTATCATAATAGGAACACGGGAAATATCCGGCTCTGAGGCCACCATATTCAGGAATTTCACCATGACGGTTTCGCTGTCGAGCATGGCATCATCCACATTTATGTCGATTATTTGAGCTCCATTTTGTACCTGCTGTAAGGCAATGGCCAGAGCATCTTCGTATTTTTCGTCCCTGATGAGCCGGGCGAACTTTATTGATCCACTAACATTTGTTCGTTCACCAATATTTATAAAATTACTCCCCTTGTACACCATCAGTGGTTCTAATCCGCTGAGCTTAAGGTGATGATCGTTTGCTGGTTTTTTACGAGGGGTTGCTTTTTCAGCAATTTTTGCAAATTCTCTGATATGGTCGGGTGTAGTTCCACAGCATCCACCGATTATATTGGTAAAGTTATGATCAAGAAAATCGTTCAACTGTTCAGCCATGTATTCCGGTGACTCATCATAACCACCGAATTGGTTTGGCAACCCGGCATTGGGATACACGCTGATATAAAATGGTGCTTTCGCAGATAATTCTTCCAGGTAGGGGCGGAGGTCCTTTGCTCCCAGTGCACAGTTTAAACCCACCGTAAACAGATCCATGTGTGAAACTGAATTTAAAAAGGCTTCGGTAGTCTGGCCTGAAAGTGTCCGGCCGCTGGCATCGGTAATCGTACCACTCACCATCACCGGTATTTTTATTTTTTTTTCTCTTAAAACATCGGCAACGGCCATCATAGCCGCCTTTGCATTTAATGTGTCGAAAATGGTTTCGATTAACAAAGATCAACACCACCATCAATCAATCCTTTGGTTTGTTCACGGTAAGCTTCATAAAGATCATCAAACGTAACCGCCCTGAATCCTGGGTTATTTACATCGGGTGACAGGGAGGTGGTTTTATTTGTTGGCCCCAATGCACCGGCTACAAACCTGGGTTTATCAGGATTTTTTTTGGTAAATTCATCAGCTATTTCCCGGGCGATTTTTGCTGAAGCAACATTTATTTCGTAAACAAGGCTTTCCATGTTGTAATCAGCCATGGAAAATTTATTGGCATTAAACGTATTTGTTTCAATGATATCCGAACCTGCCTCCAAATACTTTTGGTGGATTGTCCGAATTATTTCGGGTTGGGTTAACGAAAGTAAATCATTATTCCCTTTTAAATCGGATGGATAATCTGCAAATCTTTTTCCACGATAGTCCTCTTCTTCCAGTTTGTAATCCTGGATCATCGTCCCCATGGCCCCGTCGAGCACCAGGATACGTTTTTCAATTTCGTGATATATGTTTTTATTCATTAGGTATTTACGTTAAGTTTAATTGTCGTTGCAAATTAACGGATTTAAGATAGTTTTACCAAAAATTTATAGGGTAATGAAATCAATCCATTATCTTTGCCGTACCAAATAACGTTTAAACAGGGATAATGTTCGAGATTAAAGAAGCCATTACGGATAAAGACCTAAAGCAGTTTGTATCCTTTCCTTATACCTTATATAAATCTGATAAATTCTGGATTCCACCCATAAAAAGTGATGAATTTAGTTCATTAAAACCAAAATCGAATCCTGCCTTCGAATCATGCGATGTTAAAATCTGGAATGCATTCAGGAATAGTAAGATGGTGGGGAGGATTTGCGCCATCATAAACAATGATTACAATAAAATAAATAATGTAAAATTCGGACGGATCAGCCGTGTTGAGTTTATTGATGATGTAGAAGTTTCGAAAGGTTTATTTGCAGTTGCCGAGAAGTGGCTCAGGCAAATGGGAATGGAGAATGTTCATGGTCCCCTGGGTTTTAATAACCTCGATAACCAGGGCTTGCTGATAGAAGGATTTGATTTTTTACCTTCCATTGCTTCTGTATACCATAAACCCTATTATAAAGAACATTTCGAAAAAGCAGGCTATAAAAAAGAAAATGACTGGCTTGAGTTCCGGTTAACACTTGGCGAAAAGGCTACTCAAAAAGGGAATAGAGGCGCTGAAATTGTAAAAAAACGTTATGGTTTTGAAGTTGAGAAATTTAATTCAAACAAAGAATTGATCAAATACCTTCATCCGGTGTTTGAAATTTTGAATAAAGCATTCCGGGATTTGCCTTATGTAGTTCCTTTTAATGACCGTATGATTGATGCTGTTGGGAAAAAATACTTTAAAGTACTAAACCCAAAGTTTGTGCGGGTTATTAAGAAAGATGGAGAAATGGTAGCCTTTGTAGTCGGCCTGCCATCCTTGTCAGAAGCGATGCAAAAGGCTAATGGCCATCTTTTCCCTTTTGGTTTTTATCAAATTCTGAAAGCCCTCAAAAAGCCTGAAGTTATTGATCTTTTATTAACCGGAGTATTGCCGGAATATCATAGTGCAGGGGCTGCAGTCATCCTGTTTGCCGAAATTCAGCAAGAAATGATGAATCAGGGAATAAACCAAATGGAAACCACCGGCGTTTTTGAAACCAACCAGAATGTAATCAGTAACTGGAAAAATTACGAACATATCCAACACAAGCGCCGCCGATGTTTTTTTAAATCGTTATAACATTTTTCAGTTTTTGTTGTTATGTGGTCAGGAACTTTAATTCCTCTCGTTAGTATAAGCAACTATGATTGGGAAAAAATTTTGGCAATACCGAAATGATTTTTAATTTTGCCCGATTTTTATTTTCTAATATAGCTAAAACTTTAATAATAAATAAATTACTATGAACACGTTAACAGTTGACAAAAACCTGGCCTATAAAGTAGCAGATATAAATCTGGCGGAGTGGGGCAGGAAAGAAATTGAGATTGCTGAAAAAGAAATGCCCGGATTGATGTCGATCCGTAGAAAATATGCTGCTGATAAGCCATTAAAAGGCGCCCATATTATGGGATCCCTTCACATGACCATTCAAACAGCAGTTTTAATTGAAACCCTGGTTGAACTTGGTGCTGAAGTTCGCTGGGCAAGTTGTAATATTTTTTCAACCCAGGATCATGCTGCTGCTGCAATTGCTGCAACCGGTGTTGCTGTGTTTGCCTGGAAAGGTGAAACACTGGATGAATATTGGTGGTGTACTAACCAGGCTCTCACTTTTCCCGATGGGGAAGGACCGGACTTAATCGTTGATGATGGAGGTGATGCCACCATGCTGATTCATCAAGGATTTGATATTGAAAATAATCCTGATCTTCTTAAAGTGAAAACTAAGAATCCTGAATATGCCGCTTTTCTGAGGCAGTTGCAAGCCACTTATGTAGAAGATAATACAAAATGGCATCGGGCAGCAAAAAAACTAAAAGGGGTATCTGAAGAGACTACAACCGGAGTTCACAGACTTTACCAAATGTTGGAACAGGGAAAATTAAAGGCTCCTGCAATCAATGTGAATGACTCTGTAACCAAATCAAAATTCGATAATCTTTATGGTTGCCGCGAGTCTCTTGCTGACGGTATAAAACGTGCAACAGATGTGATGGTTGCCGGTAAAGTGGTGGTGGTTGCCGGATATGGCGATGTTGGGAAAGGAAGTGCAAAATCTATGGCCGGTTATGGAGCACGGGTTGTTGTTACTGAAATTGATCCCATTAATGCACTTCAAGCTGCAATGGAAGGATTCCAGGTTACAACCATGGAAGAGGCGGTAAAGGTTGGTAATATATTTGTAACCACTACCGGAAACAAAGACGTGATTACATTAGATCATATGAAAGCCATGAAAGACCAGGCGATCGTATGTAATATTGGCCACTTTGATAACGAAATCCAGGTGGATCCATTAAATGAAGATCCGTCTATCGAAAGAATAAATATTAAACCCCAGGTTGATAAATACATTTTTCCTGATGGCCATGCTATTTTTATGCTGGCGGAGGGCCGTTTGGTCAACCTTGGTTGTGCAACAGGTCATCCTTCGTTTGTAATGAGTAATTCTTTTTCGAATCAAACCCTTGCTCAGCTTGAGTTATGGCAAAAAGATTTTGAGATTGGTGTTTATCGTTTACCCAAGCATTTGGACGAAGAAGTAGCACGTTTGCACCTTGAACAAATTGATGTTAAGCTGACAAAATTGACAAAAGAACAATCCGAATATCTGGGAATTCCCATTGAAGGGCCATATAAGCCTGATCATTACAGGTATTAATAATAATTTCCTGATTTTAGGAATGCTAAAATACGAGCCTGAAGTTCTTTTACTTCAGGCTTTTTTTGTAACAAAATGTATTTTTTTGTTGTGCACCAATTTTAATTTTCAAAAACTAATTTTACTCTGGCCATTGCTCACCCTTACCATAATTTTTAAGCCATGTATTATTTTTATCCAGGTTGTTAATTTGTGAATCTAAGTTCATATCGCTTTTTAAGTAACCTTTTTGGCCTGCCTGCAAGTTCCATGCTTCAATTTTGTCAAAATCATTTATATCACCATCGGCATTGGCATCGCCACTTATCATTCCATACCTACCACCTGCCAATTCACTTTGATTGTTACCAAATGCCTGATCGGCCGAAACAGTAAAGTTATAGAAATAGACCCCTCCTGATCCGCTTACAGGATATTGTGAAAGAATGGACAAATGGTTTCTGTGCCGGATTACAACAAACAAATGGTTCGATACGGTTTCACTAAACGCCAGTGGCGATATACCATCTAGGGCTACAACACAGCCGTCATTTTTCAAGAATGCAGCCGTTTTACCTATAATACTTTCTGAATTGGCTAAGGAAACATTGGTCGCATCTCTATACTCCAAAAGAACCCAATCTACAATTTCGGGAGATGGAATTGCAACCACACTTTCGACTCCTGGATAATTCCATGGAGCGGTGTTAAATGGTTGTGATAATGGAAGCAGATCATTTTCCTTTAGGTGGGTATCCATATTAATTCCATTAAAACTCCCTTCCAGAAAGACATTCAGAGCCAAGGTGTTTTCCCCGCCTGCAATAACAACCGAATAATCCTCGGTTTCGCCCATGTAGGCATCATAACCGCAAGATGAAATATTACCTCCCCCTAAATAATTCGCCCTAACCCTCATGCGTGTTATTCCTGTCGGCGCATCAGCAGGAATTGTAATTGTTGCACCCGATAGCTGTTCTAACTGGGGTGGGTTGGCCAATAATAATTGTTCTCCAGTATCTTCAAAAGAACCATTTTTATTAATATCAATCCAAACGGCTATATTCCGGTTCGGTGAATTAGTATAGTTTAAGTCAATTGATATAGGGTAGGATGAACCTTGTATTAATTCCGTTACCAAAGTTGCTGAGAAATCGGTAAAACCCTCTAAAGGAAATCCAATTGTTGAGTTATCAATATCCTCAATTTGTACTTTTGAAATCCAGGAGTAATCATAACCGTTTGTTGCCGTACAATATTCCTCAACCGCTGGAGAATATACTGATATATAATTTTCCATTGTTATTGTGTCAGCAATGGTTTGATTTTTCCCATAAACAATCAACGAAACACTATATAATCCTTCTGATTCATAGGTAATAGCGGGATTAATTTTTGCAGAAACCGGGGGAGTTCCTCCTGGGAATTCCCATGCATACCCTTTGATGTAACCCGTGGATAAAGACTCGAAATTGACGGAATTTCCGGTAAGCAAAATTCTTTCATCAGAAGTAATATTTGCAACTGGGTCATCCGGTATGGATGGATCCCTTAAGGAACCAAGTATGTAAAAATCAGCCGTTGGGATATTTGCCGGATTGGAAACATTGGTTAGGTAACCTACCGTATAGTCGAAATTTTTGATAAATTGATCGCTTTTTAACTGAACCAATAAGGTATCCAGTGCCTCATTTGCTTTTATCGCAGCATCGGTAAGGTTTGATGCAGGCTCTGTTCCGGTTATTATTCCTGAAATCCTGAATCTTGAAATGATTGAAGACGCATCAAGTGTGACGGCAACTTCACTCATGCCTGTTATTTCAATAAACTCATTTTGAATATCGTCCAATAAAGCTACCGTAAGGTCTTCATCATTGATCCAGGAAGTATTAACTTCCCAGGCAGGTATAACATCATTATACACGTCCATCAGAAAGGATTGCCATTGGGTTTGGGCTGTTGGACTGTTTTTTATAGAATTAACCAAATTGTCAAATCCGGTAATATCATTGTTTCGGGTCAAATCATGGAAGGTTTTGATCTTTCCGTAGTCATTAATATACCAATTGTACCAAACCAGGTTTCCATAAGGATAATAGATTGAACCTGCCTGGCCATAATATGAATTTAATACATCTGCCAAGGAAGGCCAGTTTGGATAATCATATTTTATTGTGTTTATTGTTGATGTTTTTAGCTTTATTCCTTCAAAGGCAGTGGATGCACAAATGAACTCTGCATGTCCTTCTTCGTACCATGTCAGGCGGTTATTATCATAAAAAGGAACCTGTCCCCAATATCCGGGTATTAAATACCTTCCCTGCAGGTAATGGTTAAATTCATGCCTGAATAATTCCTCTAATGAAAGACTGTAGGTTTCAGGACGGTCCCAGGTATAAAATTCAGCCGGTTGTTCTAAGTACATTCCCCCGTTATTGGTAGGAATGCCATATAAAAAATAAGCATAGTCATCATACACTTGTTTTGATTCAAATACAATACAGCTTAGGGTTGTATTAACATCC
This sequence comes from Bacteroidales bacterium, assembly GCA_041393275.1. GTDB lineage: Bacteria > Bacteroidota > Bacteroidia > Bacteroidales > JAADJA01 > JAADJA01. The sequence goes on along the minus strand of JAWKKL010000007.1, from coordinate 46,813 downwards.
CCACTGACCGGCTGATCTGTCTGAACCAGCCTGAAAAATTGGGCTTCGGCCTGCCGGGTAGCATAATAAAGGTTATCAGAAACTTCCTGCATGAATTTTGCTTTAAACACCAGTAAACTGTCGTTATAATTAAAGGTGTTTGGAAACACCAAAGCACGCAACTCTTCCCTGATCGCGTTTTCATCTTCGCAAAGATCGTATTGTATACATTGCCCGGCATTGTTAATGGCAAGAACAGCATTGATCCAGTTTTTATGCAATCTTGGAAAAATCTCACAAACCTCTGACAGATACGGACAAACATTTTCGGTAAATAATATATTGGATGCTACCCGGGCAAGTTCGATAATTGCGTTATCCTGATACAAACTACTGATATCGGGATTGGCCATGATTTCGGGATCTGTTGCTACACTTCCCCACAATTCAATAAATTCGGGGTCATTCGCTACCGCATTCAAATAATCAACATCATTGTTAACAAATCCCCTGAACATAATATAATATATCCTCCAGTAGCCAAATACCCAACTGATATCGGGCGATATTGCCCAGGTATCATCAATCACCATATTGATCATGATTTGCTTCATTAAGTCAAGGGTAGGTTGCCGATGACGAAGCCCCGGATGATCAAGAACGATCAGGAACTCCTCAAGAATAACCGATGCTTCAGCATTCAGGGCTAACACATTCGGGTTGGTGCCCAAAACATCTGTTGCCATGGCGATGGCGTTCAGTGAAGTGGAATTGATGGAAATTGTTGAGGAATAGTAAAATTCAAAATATTGAGCCACATGAATATAACAAATCAGTCCGTAGATTCCATTGGAATAAGTTCCATCAAATCCAGGTGCTAGGTTTAATATTTCGTTGGCAACAGCCTGGATTTTATCATTTGTAAAAATTAGTGGGGAATATGCCAGTTCGTAATTAAACAGAATTCTTGCATGACAATTATAATCACTCGTTGACTTTAAGTAATTTATCAAATCGTTCGTGCTGAGTACTGCCAATTGTCCATTGGAAGAATATTGACAACTTTTGCCTTTGCCTTCAACATGCAATGGAACAAATTGCCGGTCAGGCGGCTGGATATCCGATTCAGATTTCTCATAGATAGGATTACCCGCTCGTCCGTAATCAGCGTATGTTTCCTGAAGTTCTTTTTTTGGGCGGGCTGGCGCCTGAAACAAATAGTTGAAAGAATCCGGACTATTTTTTTTATCAATCACTTTATGGGATCCACTTGCTGACTTTATTATCGGCAGGTTTTTGTTGGGCATTTGACCATGGACTGGCAAGGCAAAATTCATGGCCAAAAATAGTATCAGACATTCGATAAAATTATTGTAATGTAGCTTCATACTTAGCGTGTTTATTTGAATGGATGATTTCTTGAAAATTCATAAAATTCAGGCTGGTGAAGATAGAATTAATTATTCAGAAATAAAAAAAAGGTGTTGAGTCCGTTCGTTTCTAAATAAATTGTTGATTTTTAAGTCGATGGTTTGACTTGCGGCTGATTTTGATCAACTTTTAGTTGATTTTACAAAACTAAATTAGAAGCTTCATTTAAAAGAATTTATTATTTTTGCGCCGATATTGGCCCCGTAGTTCAATGGATAGAACGGAAGTTTCCTAAACTTTAGATGTAGGTTCGATTCCTGCCGGGGCTACTTGACAAGAATAAAATGCCTTGTATAATATAGCGATGCAAGGCATTTTTTTGTATCCATAAGCAAATCCTTCTTTTATTTATACTATAAAATTAGCGGTAAATACCTCTGCAAAGGAGTCAATATGCATTATTAAAATAACTTGAAATCCTGAATATCAAATTCACCCCGTTTCACTTATTCTCTGCAAACGTTCGTAATCAACAATTTTAAAGTTTTTTCCATCCATATTAATCAACCCTTCCTCATTAAACTTTTTCAGCATACGGATTACGGTTTCGGGGCTCATGCCTGAGAGTTCAGCTAAATCTTTTCTTGATAAAGGTAAATCAAATTCAGCTTGTTTAAAAATCCTGTCGGAAAGGCATAACAGGATATCGGCCAATCGGCCATAGGCTTGTTTATGTGTCAGGCAAAAAAAGCGGCCATATACCTGAACACTGTTGGCGCTTAATATATCGATGACCTCCCTGGCGAAATCTGCATTTTGCTGAAGCAATTGCCTGAATACCGAAATATCTATTTGTCTTATTTCTGTATCGATATAGGCCATGGCCGAGTAATTGAAGGTATTGTTTACTTCCGAAATGGATGAGAGCCCCAAAAGATTTCCTGACGGAATGATTTTTAACACAAGGGAATAATTCCCACTATCTAAATATACTTTTGTCAATCCCTTTTCTACATACATCACATGAGAAACAAAACCACCCTGTTTGCATATGATTTCACCTTTTTTATAGTGGATAAAAACAGAGTTATCTTCTACCAGTTTCGATTCGGCCGGGTTTAGTTTTTCAAAACAACGGCAATGAACAGAACTTATAGTACAGCTGCTTATTTGATATTTATTTCCCATGTATTTAATTATGAAGATTGGACAAATTTAAATAAAATATCACTTCTAATCATGATTTGGATCAATACTTTTATTGTTTCAGTACTATCAATAATTGAATGTATATCTATCCATATTTTTTTGGCAATTAAAACAAAACCTGAACCTTTGTTGTGAATTAAATAACAAACAATAAATCGCATAAATAGAAACATTTAGAACTTACTTATTATGAATTCGCTAAAAAATATTAGTTCAAAAATTCTTCTTATCCTGGCCCTTGTAGCCTTTATTTTTTCAAGTTGTTCAGAAGATACTTCAGACCCTGAGCCGGCAACTAAAAGTTATGCTTCCTGCGAAGGTTGTCATACTGACTACGCTCATTTACAGGAAGTTTACTCACCGGATACAGCAGCACCCGCGGGTGGTTGCGGTGGAGAAGCACCACATTACGAACCTTACGACAGGGTTTATATGGGTGGAGATGGATTTGAATCTTACAAACAATCAAGTCATTATGCAGTTACGTGTGTTGGATGCCATAAAGGGACTGACAATACCGAGGATAAAAACCTGGCCCATTCGGGGGATTTTATCAGGCATCCCTCCATGATGTATGAAGAATTGTGTGGGGAATGCCACCAGGCCATTGTTGACGGTTTTAAAACAAGCATCCATCATGGTACAGGCCAAAAAAGGAAAGTGACCTTGCGCAGCGGCCTTGCCGGCCCTCATGAATTTGAGATGCTACCTGAACATCAAAAAGAAGGATACAATGCAAATTGCGCCACTTGTCATGGTACATGCGGAAATTGCCATATTGTTCGTCCACCAATTGGTGGCGGTGGTTTAGCAAAAGGCCATGATTTTACAAAAACACCTGACATGATTAATGTTTGTGTTACCTGCCATGTATCACGTGGAGGTCATGCCTACCTTGGTGTTGCACCAGGCACGCAACCCGATGTTCATTTAACCCAGGGAAATTTTAAATGTATCGATTGCCACAATGCAATGGAATTGCACGGCGACGGGCAGCCGGTCGAACAACGTTATGCTTATTCAAAACTTCCTAAATGCGAAAACTGCCATTCCAATATCGGATCGGCCAATTCGTACCATACCATGCATTATGATGATTTTAATTGCCAGGTGTGTCATTCGCAGGTCTACAACAATTGCGGAAGTTGCCACATTCATGGCGACGGTGCCCGTATACCTTCCTATATGGACTTTAAAATTGCAGGCAACCCAATTCCTGATATTAAAACCGGTTTTGATCTTACGTTGGTTCGACGTACACTGGCTGCACCCGACAATTGGGATAAATACGTTCCTGAATATGCCAATTTTGGCGCATTTCCTACATACAACTACACTCGCCTCATAATCTTTTAAGATGGGACCGAAAGGACGCAGGTTGGCGATGAGAAAGCCTGCTTCGGACAATTGCCACACGAAAATGAAGGGGGATTGCTGATCAATAAAGAATTATTTCTGTTCCAGGAAAACCTGCTTGAATGGGAAATTTCAGCTTCGCAAGGCATTACCGTGGATGGTAAACTTCCTGAATCATGGTTTGAAGAAAAATAAATTTGACTTTTATATATAAATGTTTAACTAAAAAATTATTTCGATGAAAAACACAAAATTTTTATGGTATTTTATTCTGTTTGCTTTGATGTTCACAACATCTTGTAGCAAAGATGATGAAGATACGCCAGCGCCAACAATCAATGAATCCGAAGTATTAGCAACATTTCTGGAATCAACAAATTCTCCTTTAGGCAAAGACTATGTTAACAGTGATATGCCATCCATTATTTCAGCTGAGGCCGTGCATAACGACATTGTAGCCGGTACTGAAATTTACATGATTGACATTCGATCAGATGTAGATTTTGCTCTTGGCCACATTGAGAATGCTGAAAATGTTGCTGCAGGAAGCGTGATGACCTATTTAGAAACAGAAGGCATTGCCAAAACGGCAAAAATAGTTATCATCTGTTATACAGGCCAGACAGCTGGATGGGTAACTTCCTTATTGAGAATATCTGGCTATAGCAACGCATTCTCCATGTCATGGGGAATGAGTTCATGGAATCCATTTTTTTCAGGAAAATGGTCTTCCAATGTCTCAAATATGTATGCCACCCAATTTGAAGATGCTGCAGTAGCAAAAGGCCCAGCCGGAAATATGCCCACTTTATCAACCGGAAAAACAACTGGCCAGGAAATTTTCGACGCCCGTTTAGCCGCAGTTTTCACAGAAGGGTTTAATGAAGCCAAGATTACCAATGCTGCTGTTTTTGATAATCCGGCTAACTTTTATGTCATAAATTACTGGGCTGAGGCAGACTATACCCAATACGGCCATGTGCCAGGAGCTATGCAATACACCCCAAAAGAGTCTATTAAAACGACAGTAGATTTGAAAACCCTACCAACTGACAAAACAATCGTTGTTTATTGTTGGACCGGACAAACCAGCGCTTACTTGACAGCATACCTTAGATTATTAGGGTATAATGCAAAATCCTTGCTTTTTGGAGCGAATGGAATGATATATGATGAATTGGCAGGACATAAGTGGAGTGATGCAAATATTATGGAATACGATTACGTAAACTAATCCGTAATTTCTCATAGCATGAAAAGGCTGTCCTGATAGGATGGCCTTTTATTTTTGAAATATAAAAAATTTAACCTTATATTTGGGGATTAAAATTTTTAAAACATAAAACAAGCAGTTACAAATGAAAACAAGAATAGGTTTATCACTTGCCTTAATTTTTGGGATTTTTATTGCAATCAGCCTTTCGTGTGATAAAGAAGATGACAATGATCCGTGTGATGATACCGTAAAGCCTGAAATTGCTGTCAATTTAATAGCGACGGTTCATGTATTAACAAAAGACAATGAACCGATTCCAAACCAGGATTTGAACTTCTGGATTTATAAAGAACCTTGTGGGGCCGATATTAAAGGTCAGTTCAGTTTTCACGGCCCAACAAATGCACAAGGAACAAGAACATCAACACTTGTGGGGTATAATTTGCGAAATTCCGAAGATAAAGTTTGGGTGGATGCGCATGCACTAAACCTGGGAAATGGTTCAGCCGATGCTGATTCTGAATTGATTTCTTATAAATATGGGGATTTCGTTGTGGGAACAACCAAAGAAATCCATGTGTATATTTACAGGAACTTCTAAATTAGCCGTTGAATTCCTTTGAAATACGAAGCTATCAGTTGACCAGGGCCAAAAAAATATCGGCCGAATAATTCGGAAAATTTTATTCTCATTCCATCAAGCTTCTTTTTACATTTGAGGCAAATTTTACCGTATGACCTGGTTCGAAATATCGTTGTTGATTATTTCAGGTGTGTTTGTGGGCTTCATCAATACCCTGGCCGGTGGTGGTACTATTATTTCCCTATCCCTTTTTATGTTCATGGGGATGCTGCGCCAACATTGCTAATGGAACTAACCGGATTGCTGTGGTATTACAGAATATTACCTCGGTTGGTGAATTCGGTAAAAAAAAGATGCTCAACTGGAAGAAGGGGACTTACCTTGCATTGCCAACCATTATAGGTGCGATCATTGGCGCTCAGATCGCCACGGATATCAATGAACAAATTTTCGAAAAAGCGGTAGCGGTGGTCATGATCGTCATGCTCTATTTTATCCTGACCAAGCCCTCGAAATGGTTGAAAGGCCAACAGGAACTGATGGACAAAAAAGTTTCGTGGCTGCAAATTCTGATTTTCTTTGCGATCGGCGTTTATGGAGGATTTGTTCAGGTGGGCGGTTATTTTCTGCTCGCCGGGATTGTGTTGGGCGCCGGTTATGACCTCGTCAGGGCCAATGCCATCAAAGTCTGGATCGTTCTGCTATACACCCCATTTGCATTGCTTGTGTTCATCCTAAACGACCAGGTGCGTTGGGATTTCGGACTGGTGCATGCCATCGGTAACATTATCGGGCTTTGCGTGGCTTCCCATTTTGCTGTGGCCTGGGGTACTAACTTCGTCCGGTGGGTGATGATAGTCATCATTGTTATTACCGTATTTCACTTGTTTGGGGTTGTTGATATTAAGGCTTTATTCCAACATTAATGCAATCCAGGAAGTTATTTATTTAAATTACGGGGCAAGGTTACTACTCATTATTTATTTCGGGATCTTTATATTCTACCTGTCCATCAAATCATAAAGCCACTTGATCCTCAAATCATATATCCTTTTGTTGTATTAAGTATAGTTTTATCTTTGCAGTATTATAAATTATATCCATCATGAAAAATCTTTTCGTATTGCGTAGGTTATTTGTTTCAATCTTATTTTTTCTAACTTTCCATTCGTTTGCCGCGTGGCTCAATTCAATTCCACAAACGATTGTTCAACCCGATGGCAGCGTTATCGAATGTTTTGCAACCGGCGACGAATTTTATAACTGGCTGCACGACAAAGACGGGTTTACCATTATCCAGGATATAGAAACCGGATATTATTCATACGCCGTTCTGGATGGAGACCAATTGGTTCCTTCGTCTTATCTGGCCGGGAAAAGCGACCCTTCCGGAGTGGGTTTGACACCCTGGACAAATATATCAGGTGAAAAAATGAAAGCGAAACGATTGGCTTTCGTGAAAAACGAAATGCCTGAAAAAGAACATTTGCAAGGTTATACGAATCCGAAATCGGTGAAGAATGAAGGAACGCTGAATAATTTGGTAGTTTATATCAGGTTCAGCGACCAATCGGAATTTACACAGGATACCATGACCTATTATAATATGTTCAACAATAATAATTCGGGTTATAATTCCATGGTGAATTACTTTTATGAAGTATCGTACGAGCAACTTACATTGCCTTCAACTTTTTATCCAATCCCCCCGAATTCAACGGTCATATCGTATCAGGATATCTATGCGAGAAGTTATTTTATGCCCTATTCAGCCAGCAATACGAATGGATACCAGGAATCACAAAAAGCAGCAAGGGAACACGCTTTATTAAAGCGGGCCATTAATTATATTGATGATGAAGTTCCCGAAGGTCTTGACCTAGATTTTGATAATAACGGATATGTTGACAATGTGGTGTTTATAATAAAAGGGGCACCTACTGCCTGGTCAACCTTGCTATGGCCGCATCGGTGGGTATTATATAATGAGGTTGTTTATATTCACGGGAAGAGGGTATATGATTACAACTTTCAATTGGAAACCAGTTTGGGATCCAGCGGCACCGGCGTTTTGTGCCATGAGATGTTTCATACATTGAGCGCCCCTGACCTTTATCATTATAATTCAGCGCCCTACAGTGCTGTTGGCCCATGGGATATTATGGAACAGGATAATAATCCGCCGGAGTCAATGGGCGCTTATATGAAGTTTCGCTATGGTGGCTGGATTGACAACATTCCTGAAATTACCGAATGTGGAACCTACACCATCAATTCTTTATCAGAACCTGATAATAATTGTTTCAAAATTGCATCGCCAAACAGCAATACCGATTTTTATGTTGTTGAATACAGGGTTAAAGCCGGAACCTTTGAAAATTCACTGCCAAATTCAGGATTACTGGTTTACAGGATTAATTCGCTGGAAGATGGAAACGGAAATGCGCAGGGGCCCCCCGATGAAGTTTATCTTTACCGGCCTGGTGGTTCAAATTCTACAAATGGAGATTTGAACAGTGCAACTTTTGCAGCCGATTACAGCCGTACAGAAATAAATGACGGCACAGATCCTGATCCTTTTTTGACAAATGGCCAACCCGGTGGCCTTGATATTTCAAATGTAGGATTTATAGGCGAAACCATTTCGTTTGATGTGAATTTTGAAAAAGAGCCGGTGGCAGATTTCGAAGCCTCAGAAAATTTATTATCGGTCGGTTGTAGCGTTAACTTTACTGACCTTTCTGTTTGCAATACCAATACTTGGAACTGGGCCTTTGAGGGAGGAACCCCATCCTCGTCAACGGAGCAAAATCCACAGGGAATTGTTTATGAAAATGCAGGAATTTTTAGTGTAACCTTAACCGTTTCAAATGCTTTCGGAAACGATACAGAGGCCAAATCAAGCTTTATTGAAGTTAATTCGACATCTGCTCCTGAGGTCATTTTTTACGCTTCCGATACGGCTGTGTGTACCGGATCGAATATTATGTTAATGGATTTTTCGAAAATTTGCCCCGAAACCTGGAACTGGGAAATTAGCCCGTCAAGTTATGAATTTGTAAATGGAACAAGCGCTTCTACTCAAAACCCCGAAGTTCAGTTTAATGAAAGCACTTCTTATTCAATCAGCTTAACGGCAACAAATTCAAATGGCAGCAATACACTTAGCAAGGTTGATTATATTTTTGCCGGCGGTACCCCTTTCCCATTTTATGAGGATTTTGAATCAGGAAATATTGACCAAAGCGGTTGGACGATTGTTAATCCGGATAATGATAATATAACATGGGGAATGCATTCTGCATCAGGCAATGGAGGGAATTATTCGGCTGGTATTAATCTGTATAATTATTTCCAGGTATTTAAACGCGACCAGCTAATCAGCCCACCTTTTAATTTATCCTTCACCACCAATGCTGTGTTGAAATTTGATCATGCCTATGCACTTTACCAGAACCTGAACTACAGCGATTCTCTTATAGTTAAAATTTCTGCCGATTGCGGGAATACCTGGACTCGTATCCTTGAACTTAAAGATGATGGAAGCGGCAACTTTGCAACCCATGAACCTCTCCTTTTCAACTTTGTCCCGGCTACTGCTGATGATTGGTGCGGAAGTGGATTTGGCGGCGATTGTTACGAAGTTGATATTTCGGCCTGGACAGGAACACCAGATGTTCAAATCATGTTTGAATCGTTCAGAGTTTCAGGTAATAATATGTATATCGATAATGTTTCTGTAAATGTTCAAACTGGAGAACAAGAAATGGCCTTTAAAAATTACCGGTCTGTAGAAATTTATCCAAATCCGTCACCAGGGGTATTTACCGTTTCTTGCTTTACAAGTTCAAAAAATGTGAATATTATTGTATATAATGCTCAGGGAAGATTAATCCTGAATGAAATGTATGATAATTCTAACCCTTCGAAAATAATTGACCTCACGAATCAACCCAAAGGTCTATACCTTATCCATTTCTTATCCGACAATGTTCGGGAAGTGAATAAAATTATTTTGGAATAATTTGTTTGAATTATTGATTCCTCTTGTTTATCACGAATAGGCATGATTGAATTCAAGGTGCCTGGCAAGAACTGTTAGCAACTCAATCTTGTTGTAAGGTTTGGAAATGTAATCATCGCAACCAACGGCAAAACACTTATCCTTTTCGCTCGACAGGGCATAGGCGGTTTGTGCTATAACGGGTACATTGTTGTTTATGCTTTTAATTTCACGGGTTGTTTCGTACCCATTTAATCCGGGAATCTTTATATCCATTAACACCGCATCAATGGATTTTTTATTGTTTTTATACAATTCCAAAGCGGTCATTCCATCTGCCGCTCTCAGAAGCTCAACGTTATGTGGTTGTAAAATGGTTTTTATCAGCAGGAAATTAGAATCTTCATCTTCCACAACAAGTATTTTTTTACCCGGAAGGATTTTATGGTATTCAAGGTTATTTATTGAATTGGCTTTTTTTATCTCTTCTGTTGTATCGAAAGGGATTGAAAAATAGAATGCTGACCCTTTGCCAGGTATCGACTCAAGCCACATTTTTCCATCCATTAAGCCCACTAGCTTTTTTGATATGGCAAGGCCTAAGCCTGTTCCTTCGTAGTTTCTGGTAAAACTTTCTTCAACCTGCCTGAACCGTTGAAAAATGATTTCATGTTTATCGGCCGGAATGCCAATACCTGTGTCTTTCACATAAAAAACCAGTTGAGTTGAGTTTTCAATTTTATACCCAAATTCGATTGATCCTTTCAAGGTAAACTTGACAGCATTATTGATAAGGTTGGAAATTACCTGTTTTAAACGGTGCGGATCGGTATTAACGATGAGGTCATTTGCACTGGTTTGGTTGCCGATTCGTAATTCAATGTTTTCTTTCCCTTTTCTTTTGAGCAACTCATGGAAAGTATAAAATATCTCTGTCATCAATTGGGTGATATTGCACGATTCTTTGGCAATGGTAATCTGTCCTGCCTCAATTTTTGAAATATCAATTATATCATTGATCAGGGTGAGAAGGGTTTTACCTCCACTGGTTATATAATTCAGGTAGATAGTTTTGTCTTCCTCCGTCAGCCCCTTATCCCTGAGCAGGTCAGAAAATCCAACAATGGCATTTACGGGCGTGCGGATTTCATGGGACATGTTTGCCAGAAAAGCAGTCTTCAATTTATCCGCCTGTTCAGCCCTTAACTGGGCTGTTTTTCTTTCTTCCGCCTCTTTTTTCAGTTCGATGGTTTTTTTATCAACCAGCTTCTCAAGTTTTATTTTCTGATCTTTAATGGTTTTCAGCCTAAGGAGGAAAAACAGATAAACCAATCCACCGATGAAAAGGATAAAAACAATTTGAAACCACGTTTTCTGCCACAAAGGAGGTAATATAGTAAACTTCAGGGAAAGAGGTTCTTCATTCCAAAATCCATCGGCATTTTTTGATTTAACCAAAAACGTATATTTCCCGGGAGGAATATTTGTATAAGTAGCTAGACGCGAGTTGGTAACAGGATTCCAGTCGTTATCAAAGTTTTCAAGTTTATATTGATACCGTACCTTTGCGGGCGCCACTTGCGTAATTCCGATGTACTCAAATGTCAGGTGATTATTTTTATACCTGAAAACCATATGCTTTGGTAAATGGGTTAAAGGGTCAATAATATCAGCATAATCGTTATAATCAAAAGCGTTGAAGAACAATTTAATATCATCAATAACCAGGGTTGGGGGTTGGGTATTCAATACATCTTTTGATGGATCAAACTTAACAACGCCATTCATTGTTCCAAACCACAGACATCCGTTATTATCTTTTAGAATTGCATTCTGATTATTTTCAATCCCTAAAAAACCTTCCTCTTTTCCGAGATGTTTAAATGTTTTGGCTCCCGGTTCAAGTTTATCAATGCCGGTATTTGTGCCAACCCATACATTGTTGTAATTATCACACTGAATACTGAACGGACTGTCGGAACTTAGCCCATCATTGATGGTATAATTTGTAAAATATTCGCCATCAAATTTAAATACACCACCACCTATGGAACCAATCCACAAGTTGTTTTCACTATCATGGGTAATGGCTGCCGGACTTGGATTTGTCAATCCATCTTGTTCATTGAATATAATGAATTTTTGGCCGTCGTACTTCATCAAACCCGATTTATCACTTCCAAACCACAAATTTCCAACCTGGTCTTTGTGTATTATCCAAAAATTATTGCTGCACAATCCATCGGCCATGGTATAAGTTTTAACACTTTCAGGCTTTCCCGCTTTGGGGTATGAATAGCATGAAACGCCATAGCCAAGGGTAGCAAACCAAATATTACCATCTTTATCTTCATTTATAGTGAGCACCGATGTGGATATTAATCCATCCTTTGTGGTAAATTTTCTGAATGTCTTTCGCTCAGGGTTATATTGTAGAAGTGGCCCTTCGGTATAATAACCAAGCCAGATATTCCCGTATGAATCCTCAAACAATACATCTACAGAATTGCTTACCAATCCATTCTTATCGGTCAGATACGAAAACTCTGTGCCGTTAAAGATGGCAATTCCACCCTCTGTCGAAACCCAAATATTATCTTCCCTGTCCTGAATGATCGATGTTACTATGTTATTTTGTAATCCTGATTCTGAATCAAACATCATGAATTTATCACCCGGATACTTGAACACCCCGAGATCTGATGTCCCAAACCATATATTGCCTTCGCTATCGGAAATTAACGTGTTGATAAGGTTCTTCTCATAACCCGGACCTGAAAAGTTTGAATTGATCTCACCGTTTTCAATCCTGAACAAACCATAATCGTAGGCACCCCATAAGGTTTTTTCTTTATCCATGATAAGGTTATGAATAAAATTTGAGGTCATTTCGCTGGTAAAAGGAAGAAATTCGAATGTAGCTGTTGCCGGATCTGTGAAATCCATTGTTTTTGCGATACCATTAAATCCCAACAACCATAAACCATTATTTTCGTCTTGCAAGATACTCGACACTTTCTTCAGTGGCAGGTTACTATTTTCTGAAGAAAGGTTTTGTAATGTTAAGCCCGACAGGTCTTTTTCAAATGTTACAATGCTCAACCCTTGATGGTCACCGATAATTACTTTTCCTTCCTCATAAAAACAAAAATCCATGATGTCATTACTTGAGAATTCAAGACGCGTAGAGACTTTTATAAAATTCTCAATGGATGGTAACGAGTCGAACGGTAAAACGTAAATGCCTTTCCCATCGGTTCCAATCCAGATATTTCCATACATATCAGCTTTGATCACCTGGATACCCCTATCGCACAGCGGAAGTGTTGTAATTTCATTGCCCGACAACAGAGAAATCCCATTGTAGCGATGTCCAAACCAATAGCGGTTTTATCATCCTGAAATATGGTATTGATATGATTATCTGCCAATCCATGCCGGGTATCAATGTTCAGAAATGTATTTCCATTAAATTTACTCACCCCGCCCTGGGTACCAAGCCAGATATTATTGTGGCTGTCCTGGTAAATAGTTAATACACTCGATTGTGGTAATCCGTCTTCGAGTGAATAATTGATAAGAACATGTTGCTGAGAAAAACAAACAATGTTGGCTACATAGAAAATTAAAAAAGAAATGAGAATATACCGAGAACTCATAAAATTTTTTGTTTCGATTCATCAATATTTAAGAGATGACTCATCTGTTACGACGGATAGAGCTATTTGTTTCAGCTAATAATTCCATTCACATCCTTGAGCTTAATTTGACCTAGTGGAAATAAAATAAGGATTTTCAACAGGAAAAATAATCAAACAAATACGGTGACAATGCTTAATAAGACTTTATACGATACATCCAAAACCTTATGTTTACTAAGCTTAGTGATAATTAATAAAATTTGATCTGTTGTTATAACGGATTTTTGTGCTCCTTTTGTTTCTTTCGAAACTCCTTTTCTGCTTTTTCTATTTCATCCATTAAATCTCGCCGGCTGGTATTGAATTTTCTTTTGTTTTCCATACTTAGTTTATGATCTGTCAATGGACCGGACATGTTAAGAAATATTTTGGCATCATTTTCAAGATTGACTATTCCTCCCTGAGTTTGAACCATTCGGTTCTTTTTTGTTCTGAAAAACAAGTCACTCAAACTAATCTCAAGGCCAAGATCCATTGTTTTTCTATCCAGATCAACCTGGCCAAATACATCCAGGTTGGCGATATTATTGTTCATAAGAATATCCATAAAGTAAAGTTTGTTGCGGTCAATCACTGCATTGATATCCAATTCTTTGATGAACATGGCGTCTTTGGATTTATGACCAACAAAAAACAAGGCATTTTCGATGGGTTGAACTTGTTGCAATTCCGTATCATTTATGATGAAATTCAATAACCAAAAATTATCCCTGTTTTTAGGTATTAAATCACTTCCAAGGTCAAAATAATAATGGGAAGTCCATGAAACTTTACCAGAGGTATTTTTCCCGGTAAAAACATCCTGGCTAAAATTATCAAATGAACTGAATAACTGGCTCAGGTCCAAGCTATCTGCTTTTGAATAAACATATCCAGGATGAGAAGAGGTTTGTTCCTTGTTTACATAACCATGTAAATTAAGACTGCCTCCGGAAAATACAAATGACAGTTGTTCGAGGTCAATCTTTTCATTTGAATAGTTGACCAAAATGTTTACATCCTGAATCTTTACGTTTTTGTATCCAAGTTGACCTGCCTTTGCCTTTACATCAAATTTTAAATTTCCTGGTAATCCGGCTAGTTGTTTTTTATTTGTTACTTTGTCTGCAGAAACCTTCTCATCAACCTGCCCGGGCAAACCAAAAGCTTCCATTGCCAAAAATTTTTCCAGGTCAAGAGTGTCGATCAAAAGATCAATTGAACCGAAGTATTTTATGTGTTCATGTCGGTAATCTTTTGTGGTAACATCCATGCTTATTTTACCAAAGGGTAAATCGGCATAAAAATCGCGAATGTCAACCAGGTCATCAGTGGCTTTCAGCTGAGTTGTCAAATTGGAGAGGGTTGCATCTTTGTATACAATTTGTGAAGCTTTCAAATCAATATTGATGTCCGTTTGTGTTGGTAATTGAAAAGATTTTTCACCTGACTTACTGCGTTTGCTGCCATTAACATTTGCCAGAAGGTTATCTATATCGAGCCGATTAAAATTTAAATCTGCATCCATCATGATTCGATTAAGACCTGTTGAGTCAAGCTCCAGACGGCCAAAAAGGGATACATGTCCATCAAAAACATCAACATCAAACCTGTTTAATTTTATTTCGGTTCCATTCATGGAAGCCTGCAAAATCATATTTCTGAGGGGTATTTGGTCAATGCTGCCATTTTTAATAGTTAAATCAACTTTAACATTTACATTTGCAGGCACATGAAACGATTTACTATTAGAGTTATCCTGGCTTTGTTTCCCTTCGGGCAGGTCAAAATCAACCTGATCAAACTGGCCATTCACATCTGCATTCAAAGCAAGTAAACCGCTTTCTCCAAAAACCAAATCACCCGTTCCGCTGACATTCCCTTTCTGATAATCAAAAGCCAGGGATCCAATCTTGAGATGATTGTCATCAAGCACACAATCAAGTGCTACGTTTTCAATTTCTCCCGAACCGGTTATGATTTTTTTCGCATTGACTTTAAATTCCAGACTCATTAGCGAAAGAGGATATAAAGAGGGCTTGTCAGCCTTATTTTCGCTCAGTTTGTTAAAATTAACATTGGTAAGGTCTAATTCATCAATATTAAGTACGAATTGACTGATAAGATTTTCATTTGCATTCAGGATGTATTGATCCAGGTTTTCGATATGGCCCTGGAAATGAAATGCCGATTTATTGAAGGAGCCTATAAGTGTTGTCACTTCCAGGATGTGGTTATTCAGTATGGATGCACCATTCAATAATTCAATGGAATACCCCTGTTCGTTGAGCACGAGTTCAAGATTATTGACATTGATTTGGCCAATTGCTTGTTGTTTCCCTTCCAGATGTAATATTCTTAATTCACTGATTTTGCCGTTAAGAAATACATTAAGATCAATAAATCCTCTAAGGCTAATATTTTTGTTTTGTTTTATCAGATTTCCAATATCCAATTCGGAAATGATATGGGCATCAATGAAAGGATCCTTAAGATTATATAGAGCTAACCGGCCCCTGACAAAACTCTCATTGACTTGTGCATCAATGGTGTCGATGACCAGCTCAACGGTTTCAGGTGAGTGACCTTCAACATTATTGTAATTGCCTTTTAAATGATCAAGCTGAAGTGGAAAGGGCAATGCTGATCCGATAAATTCAGCATTAACAATTTCAAAATCCAATTCGGAATAAGGCCTTAAATACGGATTTACGAATCCTTTCTGATTGAAGGATATTGCGAGTCTGGCATTGGGATTTACCTGCTCCAAATCGACTTCAGTATGAAATTCAAACAGATCAAGAGTGGCATCAAAATTATCGACACCGGATATGTGAAGTTCAATATTTTGCCCATCATTCATAGGGATCATTGTGAGTTTGGGCATAAGTTTCAAAGTATGGGCAAGCATGTACCCACTTTTAAGTTCCTTATAACCACTCACCATATTGGTGGTGAATACCACATCAATTGCCTTTACCGGCTGGTTAGCAAAGAGAATCGTATTATTGGAAATCAGCGAATCTAGCTTCCCATCGAGCTTGCCTCTAAAAATCAACAATGAGTCCTTGGTTTCAAGATCGAGCCAGGCTTCACGAATAAAAATGCCTGTCCGGTTGTTCTTTACCTTGTTCTCAAAATACACCTTGCTATTTAATACCCAAATATTGTCGGCTTCAATCAGCATGGCTTTATGAATGCTATCCGATTTTTCGCCCGCACCGGCTAAAATCCTGCTTTTGTTGCCCAGGCTGTCAATCAAAGACGATAGTTCAGCATCGTGGAAGGTGATATCCTTCAACTTTATCTTTTTCTGCCAGAGGCTCATGGTATTGAGTGTGATATCAAGCTTACCAATCTTCATAACCCCGCTAAAACCGTCCCGTATAGAAACTCCTTTTAGCCGAAGATGAGCATTCGGAAAATGCCTGAAATACGAAAATGAAAAGTCCTGAAAGACGACTTTGCCATCAAATTCATTGTTAAGGAAATCAACAAATTCATCGTGGGCCGATCGATGATGAATTGCTGACAGGATGATTAAACCTGCGATTGGAAGTATTAGCAGAATAAGAAGTAACAGCAGTGAATTCCTTAATTTCCTTATCATAATTCCATTAGGTCCAAAGTTTTAAACACTGGATTCTGCATCAACCGGGTCCGAACCAGGCCTGGGCTTTTTTGGCAATTCTGAAAAGAAAATAGCATAAACGCCATGTTCTTCTTTACTTTCGAGAATAATTTTAGCTACACCGGCAATGGGAATAAAAAGGATCATTCCAGAAACCCCCCAGATCATTCCACCTATAATAATAGCAACAAAAACGGCAAAGGCATTAATTTTCAGTTTATCGCCAACAATCCATGGCCTGATGACATTGTCCTGCAGAAAATTCATAATAAACAGGGCTATAAAGATAAAAACTGGAATCATCATATTATCTTTTGTAACGATGGCAAAAAGCATGATAACAAGCAGGCCAATTGGATTTCCGATAAAAGGGATGAGGTTCAAAAGGGCCAGAAATACGGCAAAGAAAAGGGCAAATTTTAATCCAAAAACCAGAAATACAATGTAATTCATAACGGCTGAAATCAGCGTTAGCAAAACCATTCCATAAATATAACTCCGGATAAGATCCAGCGATTTATCAAAACGTTCCCTGGCAAGGTCAAGACGTTCCTGGCGTTTAAACTTCTTTACATAAAAATGAATGACTAAATCGCGGTAGTAAAGCAAGAAAAACATGTAAAACATAATGAGAATAACATTCCATAAATTTAGCCCGATGCCTGATATAGCATCCATGATCAAATCATTATGTTCATTTACCCAATCATTAATTGTAGACTTATCAATATGATCAGGGATATAAATTCCATACTCTTTAAGCGTTATTGATATTTCGTGCAACCTCTCGGTGACAATCATGGTTAGTGCTGGCAAATCGCGGAATATATGACTCAATTCAATAAAGAAAAAATAACCAATCCCTAATAACACCAAAAGAAGCGACAAAAGAAAAAACGTATTGATTGCCGTTCTTGACAATTTTGTTTTTTCCTCGATCCGGTTTAAGAAACGGTAACTAGCCAGTCCGATTAATAAGGCCCATGCCATTGGCACTAAGAATGATTTGCCGACAACCATTACAATGACGATTAAAGTTGCAATTACCAAACGTGCAGTTGTTTTTAGCAATGAGTATTGTGTTTCCATAATGGCGATGTGTTCAATTATTATTTTTCTGGTGTTTAATTTATTATGCACATAGGTTAAACGAAAAAACAAAATCTAAACATAATGTTATAAAATTTTGTTCATAACCCATTAAAAAAGTTTTTGTCAGTAAAATCATTTTTTTCATGAATCATTAAACTTTATTTTAAATATTTGTATTTTCAACGGCATAAAATTTTCCATTGATATTTATTAACCTGGTAGTTATGAAAAAAGGCATACTTTTATCAGTTAGCATTTGTATTTTACTTTGTATTCAAAACCTTGGAGTTAGCCAGCAATCATTAGTTGGCGATACAACATCAAAGGCTGCACCAAAGCCTATTGACGTAATCGATATAAATTATGAAATAGAAAAGGTCAATAAAACACTTAAAAAAACTGAAAATGAAATAGGACTCAGTTCGAGGTTTTTTCAAATTAAGTCGGAATTCGAAAAGTACAGGTTATTTCTTGAAAATGAAGCAGATGAATTTAAGACTTATAATCCATTCAATTTATCGAAATATTTCCTCGAAAGCACACATCGATCATGGGGAGGATTTTTACTTAAGTTATCTGGATGGCAATCAGAAGTCAATAATATGGTCAAATCCACCCAAAATAAAATCACTGATGTAGACAAAATACACAAGGTGTGGAAATTAACCCTGGATAGTGAAGAATTTGCATCGGAACCTCAGGAATTTAAATCAAGGGTGCGTGAAACCATTCAAAAGACCGAAATCATCAGTAATAAAATAAAAAATCAGAAAAGGCAATATATGCTATTGGAGGACGAAATATCCGACCTCGCTTCGTTTTGTGACGGAATTATCGAGCAGGTACTTGCATTGCAGCAAAACCAACTAGATAGCCTTCTTATTTCCGAATCGCCTGTATTATGGAAAGTTAAAATAAAAAAATCGGATGTTAGTCCTGTGTTGACGAGGCTCAATAAATCAAGGCATGAAAATGCCAAAACAATTAAAAACTATATCAGAACGACCAACCTAAATTCCATTTGGTTTGCAGCAATCGTCATTTTTATTTTGTTTTATACAATTCGATACCGGTATGTTAGATTAAATTTCGACGATTCAGAACCGGGTAATAAAACCATTGCAAGAATTATGATCAGCCATCCATGGCTTAGTTTATTTACTCTTATAGTCACTGCTATCCATTTTTTATTTCCCTATAAACCATTGTTGACATCTCACATCATTACCGTTATATTGCTCATCAATATGTGGTATATTCTGTCAGGTTTCGTCAACCCAACAGGCAGATCATTAATATTAAGGATCATAATACTAAGCCTCGTAAACAACTTAGAGATCGTTTTTTGGTATTTTGGCCATTTAGCCAATTATTTTATCCAGTTTGAATCGATATTGGGTATAATACTCATGTACCCTTTCCTAAAACTTATTTACTGGAGAAATTTCAAATCAAATAAAGCAGAACAAAAAGGATTCCTGCTCCTGGGATTATCCTCTTTCACCCTTTTTCTTATTTCCTTCTTTGCAAATTTACTTGGCTTTCTCGATTTAGCGGTGTTATTTGTTAAAGCCGGTATTCTGGTTCCTGGCCTCACGATCATCCTTTTTGGATTGTATAAAATTTTGATGGTAATTATCATTACACTTATTAAAATCGGTAAAGCAGGAAAAAACAGATTACTCGACAACTATTGGAGTATTCTGGAAAAACGCTCCATTCAAACTCTTTACACAGTTGCTATTTTCTACTGGTTTTTTTTAATGACAGTTTCTTTTGAAGTTACGAGTGTGGTGTTTGATGGTATTTCTGATTTTTTTCTAAAGGAAAGAAGCGTGGGAACATTAGATATGACCATAGGTGGTATATTTGCTCTTATCATCATATTGCTTGTAACATTTATATTAACAAGTTTGATAAAAGTAGTAATAGAAGATGTTATTTTTAAAGGATCTACACTTCCACGGGGTGTGGCGGCTGCCATTTCTGTAACTATCCGGTACTTTTTAATTGTGCTTGGGTTTTTGTTTGCTTTATCGTCGGCAGGCATTGAATTAGGAAAATTCAGTTTACTGGCCGGGGCATTGGGAGTCGGTATTGGGTTCGGTCTTCAAAATATCGTTAACAATTTTATTTCAGGATTGATCCTGGTATATGAACGGCCCATTCAGATTGGTGACACCATTGAGGTTGAAAGTTTATTAGGGCAGGTAAACAGAATTGGGGTTCGGTCGAGCAATGTCAGAACCTATGATGGAGCTGAGGTTGTTGTTCCAAATGGCAATCTTATATCAAACCAACTTATTAACTGGACCCTGTCAGACAATAAACGGCGGATTGATTTCAGGATAGGCGTTTCTTATGGTTCTGACCCGAATCAAGTAATAGAAATTCTTGAAAAAGTTGCCCAGGAAAATAATGATACCCTTAAAGATCCGGCACCTCGTGCGTTATTCGATGAATTTGGAGAAAGTTCGCTAAACTTTCGTCTGCTATTTTGGGTTCCATATGACATAGGACTCGGGACAAAAAGTGATGTTGCCATTGCTATCTTTAACAAATTCAAAGAGCATAAAATTGAAATCCCATTCCCGCAAGTCGATTTGCATGTGAAAGAAGGAAACGTTTCATCCTCCTCCAATGCAGGAATCCAGGAATAAAAAAAGGCCATCTGTAGACAGATAGCCATATATTCTGTATTATGAAATTCGACTATTGAACAATCGTAAGTTCATCAATAATATTTGTTGCCCCGGCAAATTTATCTATGATGAATAATACATAACGCACATCAACACAAATAGTGCGTTGTAATTCCGGTTCAAAAGCAATGTCGCCGCTCATGGCCTCCCAGTTCCCATCAAAAGCAAGCCCTATTAATTCGCCATTTCCATTGATCACCGGACTTCCGGAATTTCCACCTGTAATATCATTTGTAGTTAAAAATCCGACAACTAATTTCCCATCCGAGCCATAGCGTCCATAATCTTTTTTCTCATAAAGTTCTTTAAGTCTATCAGGAACGATGAATTCATCATTAGTCGGGTCTTCTTTTTCCATGAGCCCTTTCAAATGGGTCGTAAAATCGTAGTGAATAGCATCGGCCGGATAATAATCCTGAACCGAACCATAGGATAACCTCATGGTTGAATTTGCATCGGGGTAATATACCTTTTCAGGATTCATCTCACGCAATCCGGCAACAAATAATTTTTCTGCACTACCAAAACCAGATTGCGCTTGCATGTAAGTTCCCTGCGAACCCATCATTGATTCCATAATCTTTCCGGTTAATAAATAGGCAGGGTCATTGCTTATTTTTTTAGCCGATGGTTTCTCAAGAAATGCCAGTACTTTTTCTTTGGAAGAAAAAATTGATTTAGCATAAAGATCGGCAGCAAATTTTGCATATTCGCCTTTGTATTTTTTTTGAATCTCAATCAGAAAATCGGGGTACATCTCCTTCGGGACATCGTTGGCAAACATTTCAAACAAACCGGCCATAAGCTTTTCATCAAGTGGGGCAGAATAATTTTTAAAATGCTCATCAATTGATTCTTTTAATACTTCTGCTGTTTCCTGGGGCGCAACAGGATTTTCCTTTTCATTTTTCAACTGTTCTTCTAATTGGCCAAACTCTTGCGTATACAAAAGGATTGACGGTCCTAATAATCCCAGGCTATAATAAATCATTGGACCAATAATTTCAGCTTGCGATTTATAACTTGCTTCAATGTCACTAAGTGCATTTCCATATTTTTCTTTCCGGGCTTCATCTTTTTCAACCCAGGCACTAAAATCATTTTCAATTTTTTTCTTTTTTTCGACTACTTTTAAGTTTTTTACACCCCTCGACTGGCCGATCATATATTTCCATGTGTTGGCAATACTGGCATACTCCGAAGCATATTGAATGCCCACCTCTCGGTCAGCGTCCATTTCGGACTTCATAATCTCAAGTCTTTTTCCAAACAGATCAATAATGGCCGGATTAAAATGATCAAGTGAGTATTGCACGCCATATGATGTCATATAGCGTTCAGTTGTACCAGGGTATCCCCAAATCATGGCAAAATCATCTTTTTGAACACCTTTTAGCGAAACTGGCAGATAATGGTTTGGTTTCAATGGTACATTTTCTTCGGAATAATCAGCAGGCGAGCCATCCGGGGCAGCATACACCCTGAAGATTGAAAAATCGCCTGTATGGCGAGGCCACATCCAGTTGTCGGTATCTCCGCCATATTTTCCAATGGATGATGGAGGCGCACCAACCAGCCTGACATCGGTATATACTTTATAAACAAAACGGTAGTATTCGTTTCCTGCAAAAAAACTTCTTACTGCCACATGGAATGTTCCATCAGCTGATGCATTTTTTTCAAGTTCTTTTCTAATTTCCCTGATTTTTGATCGTTTGTCGCTTTCGGACAATGTATCGGATAATTCATTAAATATACTATCCGTTACATTATCCATTTTAACAAGAAATGAAGCGGATAAACTTTCGTTGACCAATTCTTCGTTTAAGTTTTTGGCCCAAAAACCATCGTTTAAATAATCGTGTTCCAACGAACTATGCTGTTGTATTATATCATATCCACAATGATGGTTTGTAAACATCAATCCCTTGTCGGATACTATTTCGCCGGTACAAAAGTACCCATTGGGAGAAGCTTCAGAAGCTAAACCAACAATGGCATCTTTTAAACTTGAATTATTTATGCTATAGATTTCTTCAGCTGTTAAATTAAGCCCCATCTGTTGCATATCTGTATAATTTAAGCGGTCGACAAACATGGGCAACCACATTCCTTCATCAGGTGGCGTAAAGGCAAACAAACTGTTAAAAATCACAAATATACCAGATAACATCAAAGCAATACTCTTCATTTTTGTTTTTTTAAATTTATAATCATTCCATTTCTTAAGCCGCACTAATGGCCGAAAATCATGCCACTAATGCTAATATTCTGTAAATTAATTCTGTATTAAATGCATATCAATTAATAGCTGTCCGAATCTGCGTTATTTTTTGTTCAATTGCGAACAGATATTTATAGGCCGACGACTTCAGGGCCTTGTTCAAACACAATATCAACCGGAATTCCGGCATCTGATAACCGATCAAGTTCTACCTGCAAACCTGATTTAATTATCCCCTGTTCAGCAATCAATATTTTCGCTGCCTCATAATCGCCATCACCCTGAATTTTTAGGATCATCTGTGTAAGTTGTTCTGAAGCCTCAATCATTTTTTCCATATCAACAACATACTTTCCTGTTTCATTAGTTCTGAAAGCACCTTTTTCGAGGAAATAATTAAACCTGACCATGTTTGCTTTTCCGTGGGCGCTGGCTGCCCCAAAACGAACTGACCGGAAAATACCAGCCATAAAGGTTACATAATTATCCATCAAGTCAGTTTCGGTAAATTCGCCCATTTCGTGCAATTTCGTAACGAGGTATAAGCCGAGAATATCGGCTTTGCCTTCTTCGATGGCTGAATATTGTTCTTTCAGTGCATGACGTACAGTTCCTGAACCATTGAGGGTATTTTTAATTCCCAAACCATGAGCTACTTCATGAAACATGGTATTGCTGAAAAAGGCATCGAAGGTTATATATTGTTGTTGTTCTTCAGCAATTAATTCCTTAGAAATCGGAACCAGAATATGGTCAAATTTGGCTTTCATTGCATTTTTAAGCTGAAGTTTCCGAGTCCCTTTTTTAAGCTGAACTTCTTCATCGTTTGGAAGATTGATGGCAATGGTTTTACCTGCCATGTTGCAGTCGCCGGCATAATAAATAACATCATAAGCACTCAGGTCAGCATCCGATCCCGGAACTTCTTGTTTGTAGATAGGGTCAACCGGCAATTCTTTTTGAAGCTGAGGAAGAAAAGCGGCATATTTTGATAACTTTTCACTCCATGCCTTATCCTTGATCAGGATAAATGATTCATGGGCCGCTTTATATCCAAACAACCCGTCAGTATAATTCTCAATGGGCCAATCACAAGATCAACATTGTTGTTCTTTACATCCAGCCATGCCATATCGCTTTCCTGATAGTTATCAGTCAATAATGCTTCTGCTCTTAACTTAAGAAACCTTGAAAACTCCTTATCTCCCGCCAATTCTGAAGCCTCCAGCAATAAATCAGAAGCCTTTTCGATTTCATTTTTAAAGGCTTCATGATACCAT
Organism: Bacteroidales bacterium; assembly: GCA_041393275.1. Lineage (GTDB taxonomy): Bacteria > Bacteroidota > Bacteroidia > Bacteroidales > JAADJA01 > JAADJA01. Next base: position 22,487 of record JAWKKL010000007.1, on the reverse strand, counting down.
ACCGTTTTTAACCCTCCATTTTCTGTTCTTTTTATCAATGTATATAAACTTGTTTTGTCTTTGTTATCAAAGGCATTAAATTCTTCCTTAGTCATATCTTCAGGATAAAATCTGGCTCCAGCCGGTTTTTCACCAACACCGTCAATGAAAGGCTTCAACCCATCCATTTCATCCCAGGGGCCGTAATTAATTTTTGCATAGGCTTTGGCTGCCGGATCGTCAATTGTTGCTAAAAATTCATCCTTATTCCCAATGTTCTGCATCCAGAATATATTATCCATGAGTTTAGCTGCATCAAATAACAGACGCAACATTTGCTTTCATTATCACTCAGATGCGAAATATCTGAGGTAAGTTTCACGCTGACATAATTATCGAGCTTTTCCTGTAATCCTGACATTTCCTTCATTTCAGTAACCTGTTCTTTATTATCTGATTTTTGGCCTCCACTGCATGAACTGAGAGCAATAACTGACATGACCAAACCGGCTAATACTACATTTTTAATAAGCATAATGATTTCTTTTTTATATTATCGGCGAAAGTAAAGATATTTTAAAAATGCCGATACTTTTTTTGATTTTAATATGCAAAAGAACTATGATTTAATAATTTAAGATATATTTTGTCAAACAAAATCATGCAACCAAAACATACCACCCATTGTCTTCATTTTGTCCGGGCAATTAACAGATTTCGTTGTCAGGAATAGTTCTTTGAATCAATAAAATATGACACACTTCCGGGTAAAAAAATTGGTGAATCCCAATTTTAATGTTTATTTTTACCGGCTACAAATATTAAGACTTCATTTTTAGCAATGTTTTAAGATGAGGGTTGCTATCCAAATCGGGTTGTTTGTCATATATTCATGAATTCTGATATAGAACTTGTAAATCGGTGCCTCAAAAAGGATGCAAAAGCACAAACTGATTTTTATCAGCTTTTTGCACCAAAGATGTATGGAGTTTGCCTTCGGTTCGCCAAAAATCAAATGGAAGCCGATGACATGCTTCAGGAAGGATTTATAAAAGTTTTTTTGAACCTGAAATCGTTCAGGAATGAGGGTTCTTTGGAAGGGTGGATCAGACGTACCATTGTAAATACAGCAATAAATATTTACAAAAAAAACGTGAAATTCCAGAAAGATATTGAGATTGACAAAGCTGAGATTGTGCAAAACGAAAACCCGGGTGTACTTGATAAGTTAAATGTTGAAGAATTACTTAAACTTATTACTGATTTGCCAACAGGATACCGCATGGTATTTAATTTAAATATAATAGAAGGATACACACATAAAGAAATAAGTGAATTACTAAATATTTCTGAAAATACGTCGAAATCCCAACTTTCGAGGGCCAGACAAACATTGCAAAAAAAGATTGCCGAACTATCGGGCAAACAATATGAGTGAAAAATATAAACATATCGATGATCTTTTCAGGAACAAATTCGAACATTTCGAAGTTGATCCTCCTGCCTATGTTTGGGAAAATGTTAAGTTAGAATTAGCCAAAAGTTCTTCCAACTCCGGCATTGGAGAGAAAGGATTTACCGGCTTGTCATTCACAATTTTTATTTTAGGACTATTATCATTCTTACTGTTGAATCATGATGATCCTGTTAGAAGCAAATCAGCGATTGACAAAATCAGCAATTCAGAATTTGTATCAAATACCCGGTCTTTCGATCTGATTGCCGATAATGTAATTGATAAAAACTCAACACATACTGTCAGGCTGACTAATGATGATGCCTTTGATAATGAAAACCCGGACGAAGATGAAATATCTTCCAAAAAATCGAAAAGAACTAAAAAACAAAAGGCCACGAAAAGCCTTATAACAATTGAACCCGTTTTGGATAATCCTATTAAACCTGATGTAATTGGTAAAACCGATTTAAGGGCAGATAAAACAGGGATGAAGGAAAATGTTGTTCAGAATCCTTTTAATAATAATGCCGCAGCATTACCATTCAATTATTTGACAACGGTAGAAAAAAATCATAGTCAGGAACGAAAAATAAATTCCCGTCATCAATATGAAAATTCAAAAAAACGCTCAAACGTCGGATTTAAAAGCGATTACGGTAAAAAAGGATTGTGGAGCGCCGGTATTTATTTTACTCCTGAATTGATTAAATACAATGCCGATAACAGTTTTGACAACAGAAGTTATTCAATTGAAATATTAACACAACGCACAAAGAATAATTTTCTTTTTCAAACCGGGCTAGGAATATCAAAGGTTACCGATAAAGGCAATTATCAAATAGACTATAATAAATACCTCGGTTCATACGAAGATGTTTATAATGTTACTTTCGATACAATTCAAGGAGAAATTATTCCGGTTTATCATACCGAAACAGTTGACGTATTTGATACTATTTATAAAACGGTAATTTCGCCAACAAAACGGATTTTTACCTATTTGAATATTCCTTTAATGGTTGGATATAGCCATGAATCAAACCATTTTACATGGTTTGTTAAAGCCGGGCCGTCATTGTCAGTTATGGTTTCTGAAAACATGTCGGAAGTTGCTATGCCCGGCCCCGAAAATAAAATTATTCTATCGGAGAATGAATTGCCTCAGCGTATCAAAACAAACTGGCAATTTACTATATCGGCGGGTACATCCATGAAATTGAATAATTACTTAAGTATTTCAATTGAACCTTTATTCAGGTATTATATAAAATCGGCTTACGAACCAAATTCACTATCGACAAAACATCCCTACTCAATTGGATTAAGAACAGGATTTTTGTTGGACTTTTAATGAAGCAAGAAATGAAAATGTGCAATACACATAGGTTGAAGTTTCTCAAATCCGCACTCGTCAGGAATGGGCTACTGTTATTATTGTTTTATGGGTTTAATGTTGCCACCGGCCAGAAAAATCCCGTGGAGAATAGAATTTACTTAATCGGACAGGTGATCAATACCATTAATGGTGGCCCAATTGAGAATCAGGAATTGATTATTACCTCCGATTCAACAAACGAAGCAAATTTTCCTTATTACAAAAAAGTTTATACCGACAAAGAAGGATATTATTATGATACAATTTATGCCCCTGATCAAAAAGGGTCCCTTTCTATTTCAACATTCGATTATTTAAATATTTTTCACGATACCACGGTATACTACAGATTTAACTGGAGCGAAGACAACATACTGTTTGCTCATTTTAAACTTCCGGTAGAACCAATCACCAATATTTTTCAAGCAAATTTTTATTTTTTGAAAACCCTGATGGTGAGAATTACCTCGATTACCAGTTTTACGATATTTTAAATTCCGAAGATATTATTTCTGGTATTGGGACTTTGGCGATGAAACCTTTTCGAATGAGCAACACCCCTTGCACACATACAGTGAACCTGGCCTTTTCAGGGTTCAATTAACGGTTAAAATATTCATCAGCAATTTAGTAAAACCTATAGAAACAAACATCGTTAAAATTATTAATGTTGCACCCAAAAGTTATTTTCATATTGGTGGGCATGTTTTTGCCAATTACTTTCCAATTGACATTGGTGAAGTATATTTATATAAAATAGAAGAAAATGAGGTTGAGCCAATTGATACAGCAATGTTTAGCGGCGAGTATGGATTTTATATTTTCCCACAGGTTATCGAAGGAGAATATTTTGTTAAAGCTGATTTGAATCACACCTCTGAATATTATAATCAATTCTTAAGTACATATTATAGCAATAAACTGCACTGGAAAGAAGCAGATACGATTTTTAATTTTTCCACAAATTGGGAATACGATATCTCGCTGGTTCCAAATACAAAATTGATGTATGGCCCTGGAAAAGTTTCGGGTAATGTTACTTTTGACATTGATTCAAAAGACCCTATTGATCCGGCCTGTTATATAGAAATCATTCTTTACGATGCCGAAAACCACCTTGTTGATGTTTGCCATTCCGATAAATACGGGAATTTTGAATTGAACACCCTTGACCTTCAAATGTATAATGTTTATGCTGAAGTTACCGGCAAACATACTATTCCATTGCAAGTTGAGTTAGATGAATCGTTATTTGAAATTACCCAAATTAATATAACAATCGGAGATTATTCCGTAATTGGAAGTATTAGTTTAGGAACTATTGATAATGTATTTCCCAATACTATAAGCCAGGTTTATCCAAATCCTGCATCGGACCGGATATATATTGATCTAAATCAGCAAATTAGAAATGAATTGGTTTATTTTGTCATAGATCAGCAAGGCAGGTCAATAATGTCAGGAACCATTGGCCCTGATGATTTTAACGGTTATTTGATTGATATAAATAGATTAAATCCGGGTCTTTACTTTCTTCGAATTGAAGGCAACACTTATCAAACAACCAGAAGATTTATCAAACAATAACCGGATTCTCTTCAACGATTTACACAAGCTCCTCTTTACGGGGCTTTTTTTATATAAAATAAGGTAAGAATTTTCAGGCAACCCTTTGCCGTTTTTGAAGTCTGTTTAGTAGTATTGATATTAATGGCTGTTGATCATAAAATAATTGAGGAGTGTATTGCGGGGAATAGGCGGGCTCAAAGCAAACTTTATAAAAAGTATGCTGCAGGTATGCTTGGTGTTTGTTTGCGGTATAGCAAAAATAAAGAAGAAGCCGAAGATATTTTGCAGGATGGGTTTATAAAAGTATTTACCAATATAAAAAAATTGAAAGATTATTATGCAGTTGAAGGTTGGATTAAAAGAATAATGGTAAATACAGCCATTACTTATTTTAAAAAGAAAAAAATCTATTTTGAAAATATTGATGACATTGAATTTGCTGAAAATACTGAGGAAGAGGCCTTTTATCCGGTGGATGCCGAAACCCTGATGAAAGTAATTCAACATTTGCCCATTGGTTATCGAACCGTTCTTAACCTCTATGTTTTTGAAAGCTATACCCACAGGGAAATAGCCAATTTACTTGGGATTTCTGAGAATACTTCAAAAACACAATTAATGAAAGCCAGAAGACATATAAAAAGTAAGCTGCTGGAAATAAACAAGGTAAAAACCCATCACTTATCCACATGACAAAGGAATTTAAACATATTGACGACCTGTTAAAAAGTACACTTAACGGTTACTCTCAGGAACCTTCTCCGAAGGTATGGCGAAATATTTCATTCAGGCTGTTTAGTTTACAAAGTGGAATTTACCTTTCCGTTTTGATTCTGCTAATAGTGGCAGGTGCCATTTATATTTTACCCTCTGAAAATAAAAATGCCGGGTTAAGCCAAAGCAGCTTTCCCAGACCAGAAGTTATAATTGCAGGTTACGAAGAAACGGAATCATCAAATACAAGTAGGTCAGATCATGGAGCAACCGAAAAACAAACGGAAGAAATAATTGTTGAAAAGACAAAAACATGGAAGAAAACAGATAATGAACCAATTCAACAAGTGACTTCGAAACTGACTGATAATATCGATGAAAATTTTGTTAAAACTGAAACCAACGAACAAGTTGCATTCTCAAATCCAAATAAGTTTAGCCAATTTCCCGGCCTGATAAGTTTAAATGACCTTACCGGCCTTGAACAAAAAGGAAGTCATTCACTCATCAATATCCCTGGTGGATTGGAATTTTACCGAAGCTCAATTGCTACCAGAAATGTATTTGCGAAAAGCACAGGAAAAAATACGACAGATTATGCGAAAACAGATAATTTTAGCCTGGGCTTTACCATTACTCCTGAATTGATCTTTAATGAAAGCTATAAAAACAACTACGCCCTTAATTTTGATATTACAGCAAACTATTTTAGAAATGACTGGTTTATTCAGGCCGGATTAGGAATTGGTGTAACGCAGGACGATGGGATTTTTGACATACAATATGCCCAGTACGACAGCATAGGGTATTACAACAAAGTAAATTCGTTTAGTGTTGATCCGTCCACAGGCCAACTTATATATAAAACGCAAATTGAAGGTTTATACGATACCGTTGAATATTCGCAGGAATCAATTACTAAGGATTATTATACGTATTTTAGATTGCCGTTTTATGCCGGTATTAATCTGCGAAGTTTTAAACGCTGGTCTGTTGACCTAAAAGGGGGTGCAATCTTTTCTGTTTTATTAAATAAAGTTGAAAGTGATTTTACATATGATAATACTAAGGCTACCTGGATAAAAATTAATGATGAGACACCGGTTCGTATAAAATCAAACATTCAACTATCGGCCGGTGTTGCTTTTAATTACCAGATAAACAATAATTTATATTTTCAGATTGAACCGGTTTATAGTTACTATTTAAACCCGGTTTACGAAAAAAAGTATAATATAAATTCGCCTTTTTCACTCGGGGTAAGAACCGGATTATTATTAAAATTTTAAATTGAATACAATGAAAAAAATTGTTTCGAATAAAATTTCTTTACTCATATGCCTTGTCTTATTTTCTATAAGTATATTTAGCCAGCAATATAATGTGCAGGTTTCGGGGTATATTTATACATTGGATTCGGTATCACCGGTAAGTGAACATCTCGTTGAGGTTGAAGTTGATTATTCGGGTTTTGTCGATTTTTTTTACATGTACACCGATGCAAACGGCTATTATTTTTTGGATTCAATATTTGTTAATGGTTCGGGTACAATATCAGCCAAAACATTCGATTGTGATGGGCAGCCGCACCAACAACAGGATTTTTTTTCGCCTGCCAATAATATTTTCACATTTGATTTTTATATATGCACAGATACAACAGCGGGCTGCCAGGCACTGTTCGGTTATGAAGTATTGCTAGGGACCTTTTATGATGTGTTGTTTATTGATGAATCTATTGGGAATTATGATTATTGGCAATGGGATTTTGGCGATGGTACAACTTCTTCTGATTTAAACCCGGTTCATTATTACGAAAACCCGGGAATTTATAATGTATGCCTAAGTATTTGGTCAAATGAATTTACTTGCGATGATGTATATTGTGAAAATATCGAAGTGTTTAATGATACTTCTAATTGCGAGAATTGGTTTACTTATGCCTCTTACGATAACCTCAGTTTCGATTTTACCGGATTTTCAACCCCGGAAGCCATAAGCTATTTTTGGGACCTGGGCGATGGGAACACAAAATCAGGCCAGGAAATATCGCACACCTATTCGATTAGCATAAACGATGTTGTACCGGTTACATTAAGCACACTTCATTTCGATCCCATCTCGCTAGATTCATGCATTGCAGTATCGCAGCAATGGATATTTGTTGGTAATTCCTCTTCATGTGTTGCCGACTATTTGTTTTATCAGGATTCATCTGACTTTCTTTCGTTTCATTTTTTTGATAACTCGTCAGGCCAAATTTCTAATTATTTATGGGATTTTGGCGATGGTTCATTTTCTGAATTGCAAAATCCTGTCCATTCATTTCTAGGACCAGGCCTTTACCCGGTCTGTCTAACAATATTCAGCGATAGTTCAGGTATTTCCTGCACTGATTTATTTTGCCTGGACATTAGCATTGATTACGAACTTTCAGCCCAATTTGAGGTATATCTTGATACCCTTTCGGGATTAATAAACCAATATCAGTTTTTTGATATTTCTTCAGGCGAACCCGCATTTTGGCAATGGAGTTTTGGAGATGGGAATACATCAAGTGCTCAAAACCCTTTGCATCAATATGAAAATTCAGGCCAGTTCGAAATTTGTCTTGATGTATCGCGTCTTTTTGCCAACGGCAATTTTTATTCTGATTCTTTTTGTTCAGCGCTCGAAACACCTAATTATTTTGATGTCGGTGGCCAGGTTTTTATTGATGACATCCCAATGAATAATTTTAACGGCGATACCACTGTTATAGATACCGGAATGGCTTATTTATACAGGAAATACAACGACATTATTATACCGGTTGATACTAATGTTTTCTATGAATACGGATATTACTGGTTTACCGATGTCAGGGAAGGGGTTTACCTTGTCAAAACCGGGTTATGCAGTGGCTCGGAAAACTATCTGCAGGTAGTTCCTGCTTATCATGAAAACAGCTTTTATTGGAATGAAGCCGACCCATTATTATTAAATTCCGATCAATTTGACGTTTCAGTCAATTTGCCTGCGCTTAAATCTATTGGGCCGGGGCCTGGAAGCATCTCAGGAAGTATTGTTATTAGTGGTTCAAAAATAAGTTTGGATGTTGAGTTATCTGATATACTTATCATTTTATTTAATGAATATATGGAACCGGTGTCATTTCGATTTACAAATGAACTGGGCCAATTCAATTTTGATAACCTGCCACTTGGAGAATATATTATTTATGCTGAATCAACGGGCTTGTTTACTGTCCCTTCTCAAGTAAACCTTGATGGTTCCAATGTATCCATATCAGGGGTTATAATTGAGCTATTTCAACAGGCTGTTTCAGTTAATGAACAAAAATTTATTAACTTTGAAATGGGATATTTTTATCCAAATCCGGTTGTAGATAATATTCATTTAAATTTAAATTCCAATGAAAAGGTTATTATTAAAGCAACTGTTTATGAAATTACAGGAAGGAAAATTATGGAATCCGACATTCATCTGGATCGGGAAACGAAAACGTGGATTATAAGTACGGCAGGATTTCCGCAGGGATTGTATATCGTCAGTTTTGTTTCAGAAAAGTCGAACGTTCCTCAAATTCGTAAATTTGTTAAATAATTAAATATTCAGGCAACGTTTTTTAAATTATGAGTCTTTATAGTACAGTTTTCTGATCGAAAAACTAAAAATAAGCATGCTTCATTTAATAAACAGTCATTGTATCAATATCGAAATAAAATAAAGTAAAAAATAAATACTGATAAAAATGAAAAAGACAATTTTAACGACACTGTTAATTTTTTGCATTGGGTTATTAGGTTTCAGCCAATATTCGCTGGTTAACTTTACAGGCCATGTATTTGATGTTACCCTGGGAATTCCGGTCCCAAATCACACCGTTACTGCCGAAGTTATGAGTGGCGGAACGATTATGACATTTGATTATAGTACAAACAACAATGGTTTTTTTGGTGATTCAATCCCTGTTTACAGCGAAGGGACTATAAATGTTTCTACTGTTGATTGTGATGGCGAACTGCATTCATTTACCGAAAATTTTTCGCTTAATAACAATTATTTCACTTTCGATTTTTTCATTTGTGTTGACAGCATCCCTGTCGGATGCAATGCCTATTACTCATACACAATTCCTCCAATCGGAGGAAATACAGTTTTGTTTACAGATTTGTCATCAGGCAATCCAGCCTCATGGAGTTGGGATTTTGGCGATGGAGAAAACTCTCAGGAACAAAATCCAGTTCATGAATTTAATGAGCCTGGTATTTATCCTGTTTGCCTTACGATATCCTCAAATGATTCATCATGTTTTGATGTATTTTGTATGGATATCATTGTAGGAAATTCTGTTACTAATTGCGAAAACTGGTTTTGGTATGAAACCTGGAACTCAATTGACTTCGCCTTTATGGGCCATTCTGTGCCGTTTCCAGCCGATTTATACATATGGGATTTTGGCGATGGGACAACAGGAGAGGGACAGGACGTAACCCACACATATGGGCCAAGCACAATGGATACGGTAATTGTAACCCTAACCACCTTATCATTCGATCCCGCAACCGGCGATTCATGTGTTGCTTTCTCAAGCCAGGTTGTTTGGGTTGGAAATCAGGGGGGAAACTGTAATAACTGGTTTATCGTTAATACGTCAGACCTGTTCACCTTTGATTTTAACGGCGAAGGAATTCCTTCTGCTAATTCATATTTCTGGGATTTTGGTGATGGGTTTACAGGTTCCGGTCAATTTGTTGAACATACCTATGACGAAACATTAGCAGGATTGGACATGTTGGTTACCTTAACCACGATTCATACAATTGGCGGTGCGGCTGATACCTGTGTGGCAACATCGGCTCAAACAATACATATTGGAGAAAATAATCCTGACTGTGAAAACTTCTTCTGGTATGTGCCTTTGGCCAACTATGGCTATAGTTTCTTTGGTGAGTCAGTTCCAATACCGGCGGATGTGTATTTTTGGGATTTTGGGGATGGAACTACCGGCACAGGCCAACAAATAGATCATACGTTCGATCCTGCATCAGGCGATGTTTTTTTGGTCTCTTTAACAACATTTGCATACAACCCATTGGGAGATTCATGTATTGCTGAATCAATTCAGGAGGTGTGGATTAATAATTCAGGAAACAACTGCGAAAACTGGTTCTGGTATGAAAATCTGGCCGTTCCCACTGTTAATTTCCATGGCGAATCGTTCCCAATTCCGGCAGATGAATATTATTGGGACTTTGGTGATGGAACAACAGGTTTCGGACAAAATGTTTCACATACGTATGATCCAACCGTGGGTGAAGAATTTTTGGTAACCCTCACAACGGTCGTTTTCGACCCCGTTTTTGGCGATTCATGTATTGCAACAAGTACACAGCCGGTTTGGATTGGAGGTGGAACAGGAGAATGTGAGAATTGGTTTGTTTATGAATCCACAAATAATTTCGATTATACCTTTTTTGGCGAAGCATTTCCTTCACCTGCTGAAGAATATTACTGGAATTTTGGTGATGGAACTTCAGCCACCGGGCAAATTATTACCCATACTTTCGATCCTGCATTAGGTGATGTTTTTAATGTGTGTCTAACAACATATGCTTTTACTCCGGGCGGGGATAGTTGTATCGCCGAATCATGCCAGGAAATTTTTATTGGCGGACAATCAGGATCTGAGATATTTGGTAGTGTAATGGTTGACAACACACTTGCCGATTTTGCCCTTGTGGGATTGTTTGGCATGGATTCAACAGGTGGATTTACATACGAATTTACCACCACCGAATCAGGTTCTTATTTATTCCAGAATGTGCCACAGGGAGATTATTACCTGTTTGCCAGTTTAACCCCTCAATCGGTGTATTTTTACGATTATTTTCCAACATATTTCAGCGATGCAATCTTTTGGTCTGATGCCGAATTAATAACCCTGGGCGAACCCTTAAATCCATATCAAATCCATATGGTTCCTGTTACTAATATAGGATCAGGCCCGGGAATTATAAATGGGAATGTATTAATGGAAAATAAAGGCCCGGGCGAAAATATTCCCATTGTATTGATGGATGAAAATAACAATCCCATTTCCTTTGCTCAAACCGATGAAAATGGAGATTTTATATTCAACGACCTGGCTTTTGGCACATATCATCTTATTGTAGAAATGCCTGGTATAAATTCTGAAACAGCCATTGTTACCCTTGATGAGGGTACAATAACCTTTGGAATACAATTTTATGTTAACAGTACCAATGCATACCTAAATGCCCATGATAAATTATCAAGTATTGCCCAAATTGGTAAAATTTATCCGAACCCGGCAACCGACTTTGCAAACCTTGATATAGAGGTTACTGACAACACCATACTAATAATGCAGATTGTGAATCAAAAAGGCATGGTTTTATTCACCAGGTCAATTGAGCTTAATGCAGGCCGGCAACTGATTGAAATAAATACCAGCAGTTTTAATTCGGGTTTATATTTTATTCAACTGATTGGCCCTGACGGCAATACAGTTTCCCGAAAATTCCTCAAATAAAATTAATTGATTCAATAGAAAAAGGGCAGTTTAGGGCTGTCCTTTTTCTATTGATATAATGTAATTACAAATAGGAAACTTGGAGTTTGATTCCAGTCAAGGTATGTGTTATATTCTGATAGTAATTGTTACGGTAAGTGCTGCTTATGCAAACAATCCCAGAAACGTAATGGAATTATTATTTAAATCAGCCGGTAATCACCCGGAATTAATATCATTTCCAAAACCATGGCCGTTATTTGTTGGCTTTGGTGATTGCACCTTAAAATTCAGGGTAAAGTTTTGGGTTTATTTTGACCGGGGCCTTAAGGTTCAAAGCCGAAGTAGCTTTTAATATTTATGATGCCCTTGAAGAGCCGGTATCCAAATTCCCTTTCAGCAAAAGAATATAAATATTAAATCAATTGACCAAACCGCGCAAAAAATTGTGTTCAGGGGTTCAGAACCTGGAAAAGAAAAAAAGTTATTCACTTGAGATAATGGCTACCCATCCGCCCCCGGGTGCAAGCTTTATTTTAAATGATTTAGGGGTTGTAAATGTCTGGGTCAGATAAGTATAATCGGCAGCATAACGATGAGCATTTTGTCCGTCCTGCCAACTATTCATTGTAAATTTGCCCGGCCCTAAAAAGGAAAAATCCAGTTCTAAATCTTTTGATTCCCAATTGGTCATACAACCCACAAACCAATCTTCTCCTTTTTTTCGGGCAATCGCAATATGATCTCCTATTTCTGCTGATAAAATGATAGTTGTATCCCATACCGTTGGCACCCTGGAAAGAAATGCCATACATTCAGGCTCTTTTAAATAATTGCTCGGATTATCGCAAAGCATTTGCAAAGGACTTTCGTAAACAACATACATGGCCAACTGCTGGCACCGGGTACCCATACTCATGGGTTGTGTGTATACCGCCCTGAAATTCTCCTTTGTCGCATTTATCATAGCCCCTGGTGTATAATCCATAGGCCCTGCTACCATTCTTATAAATGGAAGCACCAGGTTATGATCTGGTGTATTTTTATCCGACCATTTCGACTGCTCTAACCCGCAAACGCCTTCCCTTGTAATCACATTGGGCCACGTTCTCCTTAGCCCCGCCGGTTTGTAAGCCCCATGAAAATTGACAAGCATTTTCCTTTTAGCCGCCTCTTCTGCTACCCGCCAGTAATAATTAACCATCCATTGGTCATCACGCTGCATAAAGTCAACTTTAAGCCCTTTAATGCCCCAGGTTTCGAATTGATCGAATGCATCATCCCATTGGTCTTCCAGTGTTTTCCATATGACCCATAATATGACATCTACATTTTTTTCCTTACCATAAGCAATGATTTCTTCCATATCAATATCAGGGACCACTTTTAACAAATCGCCCAATTCGTACCAACCCTCATCCATGATGATGTATTCAATACCATAATTTGAGGCAAAATCAATATAATATTTATAGGTTTCTGTATTTATTCCGGCTTCAAAGTCAACGCCATAAATATTCCAGGCATTCCACCAGTCCCAGGCAACTTTACCGGGTTTTATCCAGGAGGGATCCTCAATTCTACAAGAATCGGCCAGCAACCAGGTTAATGGATTAGTAATTAATCCTCCGTCTTGCTTTTCGATTAATAAAGCCCGCCAGGGGAATACCCTGTTACCTCTGGTAATGGCAAGATAGTCGGCATACTTTGAAACTTTTACATTACGGTCGCGTTTCTGTTCTTCTTCAATGGCCACTCCCGGAAAAATTGCTTTCAGGCCAACTGACCCCATACCCTTTAACCACATGCCCGGATAATCCTGAAGATTTGATTCAGTAATCAGAACTTTTACATCATCAGGGGTTTTTACAAGGGCCGGTAAACTGCAAAATCGGTCAGCTGAGATAAGTCCAATCTCTTCGAATAAATAATATCGTTCGTTATGCGAAAAAAACGACTCTTCTTCCGGGAACCAAACATGGCTGTACTCGGGGAAGTTTAACTCCAGGCGTTCGTTATTTACCCGTATGTCCTCTTCAAAAGTTGTTTCATATCGCCATGCAATGCCTTCATTATATGTCCTAAACACAATACTGTAATTGCCCTTGCAAACAAATGTAAGTTCATTATATGAATCCGGGATAGTTGCATATTTTTCGGCTACAACCGGTTTAATCAACCTATCCACAGAAGCAGTCAGTCTCTTTTTTACTTTCGGGGCAAGACCCAGCACATCATGTTCATTAACATTCATTGAGATGCGGGAAGATTCGACAATAATGGTTGAGTCGAACATCACATCAAATTCTAAAAAATCGCCAACGGATATTCGGGTAATTATTCTACCATTAGGTGAAGAAAGTGAATATACCGATTGTGAAAATAGCGGAACAAATGGAATAAATGTAAGGAATAACAAGTGCAGATGGAGCTTCATATTTTTCTTCATATCAAAGGTATTACGTAAAACCACAAAATCCGTTTCTCAAAATCTGAATAATTATTTCAGGATGCGAATTGTTAAATTATGGGTTCCAGAACATTTATTAGTCGTTCCACCTCATCGGGTGTATTATAGTGAACCATGCTAATCCTCACCACCCCATCTGTCCTGGCATAGCCAAGGTCTTCAATCAATCGGCGGGCATAAAAATCGCCCCAGCGTATCCCTATTTTATGCTTGTCAACCAGTAATGGAATTTCCGAACTTTTTCTATTTCCCATGACAAAAGATATGGTTGGAATGCGAACCTGTTTGTCTGCACTTTTTTCACCAACAATGGTAACGCCCTTTTTCGATTGTAAAAAATCAAGGAGTTTTGCTGAAAGGGATTCTTCATGATCTGAAATTACATCAAAAACAAATTTGAGTTGACGATGCAAACCTGCATTTTCACCTTCAGAGAATTTCAAATAAAAATCATTAAAGTAATCAAGAATGCCTAATAAACTGTAACTTAGCTCATAGTTTACATTGCCTGGTTGCAATTTATATGGAATATCATCAATAAAAAAATGATTGATGCCGGGCAGTTTTTCCAGGTGTTCATGTTTGGCATAAAGCAAAGAATAATGAGGCCCATACACTTTGTACAAACTAAAAACATAAAAATCGACGCCCAAGTCCTGCACATCTATAAGCCGGTGTGGTGCAAAGGCAACGCCATCAACACAAACCATTGCCCCTTTGGCATGGATAAATTGAGTGATTTTCTTTACCGGATTTATCGTCCCAATAATATTCGAGACATGGGTAAAAGCCACCAGACGGGTCTTTGGCCCCATTAGTTTATCCAGGGTGTTCAGATCAAGGGTTAACGAGCCAGGATCAATCTTCCATGATTTAACTTTTATCCCTTTTTTTTGAAGGTTGATCCACGGGCCGATGTTTGCCTCATGGTCGCAATTGGTAACGATTACTTCATCGCCGGGTTTAAGCATTCCTTCCATTGACCGCGAGAGATTTTGAAGCAGCATAGTGGTAGATGGCCCCATTACAACTTCCGAAACGAAACGGGCATTTATGGCATCAGCCCATTTTTGCTGTGACTCTAAAACACGATTTCCCGACAATACCGAAATATCATACGATGCCCCAAGCTGAACATTTGTATTCAATAAATAATTGGAAATGCGGTTTGCAACCTGAATCGCCGTTTGTGTGCCGCCGGCATTATCAAAGTAGGTCCATTCTTTATACAAAGAAGGAAAAAAACTTCTTACAAAGTTTAAATCAAGGGGTTTCATATTGCGTTATTTGTTCGAAACGAAAATAAGAAATTTTTGGAAACGAATGATAATTTTGAAGCTTGCTTGTTTGATTGCTGAATTGTGATTAAATATTCCGGCTTATAAAGTGTAGTCATTTTATCTAAAATTTTCTTATCTTTGGAAGGATTTCTTTCATTCATTATTGTTGATAGAGTTTACATTACATTTTACGTTAAATTTTATACAGAAATCAGCAAATAAATGTCTCACTAAATATTTAAACCATGAAAACAATTGTACTTACTTTCCTGCTGGTATTATTTATGTTTGTGGGTTATACCCAATCAAAATTCACAACTTTTGTCGGACCAAATTCAACCTTAAAACTTAAACAAACAAATTATCATCCCGGGCACTCAGGCGAACTTTTTGGCAACGTAATCGGCCAAAAACTTTTTGATTATACCATCATTGGTACTACCTGGAACGATCTCCAAACATTAAACTATGGCAATGTTATGCAACGAAACTGGGCTTATGACGATGGAACTGTAGGTTCAACCTGGCTTTGTGCCGGACAGGGTAATGTGCCGGAACGCGGTGCCGGATACAATTATTTTGACGGAACCGAATGGGGCGTCCCAAATCTTCATGTTGGACCACCTGACCGTATGGGCTCTCCATGTTACGCTCCATGGGGCGAAAATGGTGAAATTATCGCCTTATACAGATATACTCAATTTTCAGGTCCTGTTTATTTATACAAAAGAGAAATTAAAGGCGAAGGAGACTGGCAAGAAGTAGAATTGCTTCCCCCTTCAGGAGTTTCTCTTGTATGGCATTCAATGATTACCAGTGGCGATAACAATGAATATATTCATTTACTGGCCGAAACTTATGATGCTGTATATAATGGGCAGGAAAATGCACTACTTTATTACAGGTCAACTGATGGAGGCGAAAACTGGGACATTTACGAAGAAATTATTGATGGTTTGGGAGATGATTATTTTGCCACCATAAACCATTTAAGTTATGCCTGGGCAAATCCTGTTGGAAGCACCATAGCTTTTACTTATGGGTTTGATGAATACGGTGGACGTGTGTTTAAATCAGATAATCACGGCGAAGACTGGGAAATTATCCCTGTATTTGAAACACCATGGGACCCATTCGATCCACCTACCGATACCGAAAGGTTTGGCTGTGGTATTGGTACTTCAGCCTGCGCCCTCGACTCCGAAGGAAATGTTCATGTAGTTTTTTCAAGAATGGTGAAATTATGGGAAGCAGGCGAAGGCTTCTTTGAGCCATTCACCGATGGCATGATCTACTGGAATGAATCCATGGAACCTCTCGATACGGCAACCATCAATGCAAATACAATGGAATATCTCGAAGCAGGCGGAAACCTGATAGGCTGGGTTATGGGGGATGAAACCTATGAAATACCTGCAGGTCAGCCAAATTATGCCAATGCAGCTTGTGCATTTCCACAAATATCAATCGATGCCGACGACAACATGTTTGTTGCCTGGTGTGCTCTTGCTCCCGGTTATTCAAACGGAACCTACGATTTCCGGCATGTTATTATCAACAGCAGCGCTGATGGGGGTGTTACCTGGAAGGGAATGCAGGATATGAATCAGGA
Organism: Bacteroidales bacterium; assembly: GCA_041393275.1. Lineage (GTDB taxonomy): Bacteria > Bacteroidota > Bacteroidia > Bacteroidales > JAADJA01 > JAADJA01. The sequence goes on along the minus strand of JAWKKL010000007.1, from coordinate 5,491 downwards.
CCTTGTATTTATTTTCAGCGAATGTGTATTTCCTATGATGGCCCCTGTCATCGGCGACTATGTTCATCTTACCTACATGGAAGATAATGAACCGGGCATAGCCGAATGGCTGGAAAATCATTTGCCTGTCGAAAATAAAATTCACCATATGAAGGTTGATAAAAATATATTTATCACCTCAATCAGCGACAAAGACTACGGCACTATTGAATTGTCAGAATGTTTTCCCAATCCGGCATCATTTGCTATTTCAATGCATATAAAACTCCAACAACCTGAAACTGTCAACATCTGTATTCTTAATATGCTCGGACAAACCGTTTATAGTAATTCAGGGGAGCATCTGGATCAGGGGAATAACCTAATCCATATTGAAGTTTCGGGATTGGTTGACGGTGTTTATTTTTGCAATATAAAGGCATCCGAAACATCTTTCGTTCGAAAGTTCATTGTACAAAATTGATTTTTGATAACATAAAAAAAGAATTCAATAAATTCGGCTCAATTCTTTTGTAGTTAAAAAATATCAAATCAAAAGGGGTTGCGGTATTGATAGGTATTCCGCAACCCCTTAGTTATTATAAAATGTAACGCTTATGATGTTTTTTAGTACATCGGTGAAATTCCGAATGGGTTCAGTCCCACAGTAATGTCCTTAATGTGTAAAGGAATGCCATTGTTACCGATAATTTTATAAACACTTACCTGGTCGGCAGTTCCGCCCGAATGCGTAACATACATTTTTTTTCTGCCATTAAATTTAACCGACAAATTATGCGGAACAGGAAATGGCGTATTGACCGTTCCGATAACATCCTGCGTATGAATGTCAATAACATAAATGCCATCCGTGCCTCCGCCCGAAATATTGGTTGTGTAGAATTTTCCGCCAAATACTGGCATCCCGGCACCATGGGCACCCGGTACATCAATTGTTTTGGCAATGTCCATGCTGAAGCGATCAATTACATATACCGCATTTGCATTCTGGCACGGAACAAATAAGTGGTCATCAAAAAACTGCAGCGAAAGGTGGGCATCTTTGCCAACTGCGGCCCTGCCTATTTCTGTAAAAGTCGGGGTATAATACTGCACCACATAATCCTTATCCCCATCTACTCCCAGAATAGTTACATAGGCAAGGAATCCGGCTGGGCTTACCATCACATCGTGCGGGAATCCGTTCAAAGCAGCCAGATCCGCCGGAATAGGAACAGTGGCAAGTGTTTCAAGCGAATGGGTGTTGATCACCGAAAGGGTCTTGTCCACATCATTTACAACCCACAACTGATGCCCAAAATAATCCGACCACATATGAAATACCCCCTGACCGACATCCACCGTAGTCTCTACGGAATAATCGTTGTCATTGAGCACCACCAATCTGTTGTTGGCCCTGTCACCCACAAACACCCGGTCCGAAAAGGGCTGGCGTATTACATACATCGGTTCTGCATTGTCTGGCAGCATTACGGTTTGATCAACCGCATCGGTTCCAGTATTGATTACCGAAACCGTTCCCGAGCCCCGGTTGGCCACCAGCACTTTTGGGTTGTGCCCTTTTTTCAGGTTCTCTTCCTGTTCCATTTTTCCCGCATCAAAATAGTCAACACTTTTTAGCTCCTCCGGTGTTAAACTTGCAGGTTTTTCGTTGGGGTGATGCTGCATATTGCTTTTTTCACAGCTTACCAAAAAGACCAGCATCAATGTGCCAATCGTAAAATAAATCATCGTTTTCATGTTTAGTTCTCCTTATAGTTTAGTGAATAAAATGTAGTGTTGCGAAACTCGGTAATCAGTATCACATTAATATCACAAAACCTTAACAAAAGTATCATATGATAAGCGACGAGTTAAAATCTTTATTGCAGACTTAAGTTGACTGGGAATATTTCCACAGGAAGGACTTCCCTCCAATAGTTTGCAACTGTATAGTACTAATGGCTCCCTTTGCATGTAAGGGGTTCAATAAGCTTGATTCCTCTATTTATGCATGTGTTGGATAATGGGAGGAGGTCACATTGAGTTCATTATCTTTGATGTACTTTGAAACAATTTATTGCGTAACTTTTACTTTGGTTGCGATATCATCGACATTATGAAAACCAGAATAACTAATAAATTGAAATATTAACTTGAACTAATAAATAATTGTCTGTCTCATACATATATATGTTAAAAAAGGGCCAGCAACGAATATTTAAAAATTAAGGATTGACTGCTAATTTTATTTTAATACCGCTGTTAAATTCGTCATTACGTTATTCAGAATAGCTTCGAAGCAGCTATTTCACAACTGTCGTTTTGGGTAAACATACAAAACTGAAGTAAAGCCATTGTGGAGCGATTTGTGGTTTAAAAATTTCTTCGCGCTTTACTTTGGAAAGGTGCGGGAGTTACTTCCTTTCAGCGATCTCAAGGGAACCACAATATCTTTTATTAAACCTAAATTGAATTAATGCACTACCAAATACAACCAACAATAATCAGACAATTACCCTGTTACAAAGTACATATCAATAGCTCCTTTATTTTTTGCTTCCACCTTACCCCGGTGTTCGAAGGTAAATTTGTCTTTAACCTTTTCATACGTCATTTGCGAAATGTTCACTCTCCCCACTTCACCACTCGATTCCATCCGCGAAGCAATGTTCACCGTATCGCCCCAAATGTCGTACTGGAACTTTTTGTGCCAACAATTCCTGCCACAACAGGTCCGGTATTAATGCCGAGTCGCAATTCGAAGTAAGGTTTATTTTCAGCCTTTTTTTGTTTTTTAAGTTCCTGCATAAAGGCCTGGATTTCCAATGCGGCTTTTACCACATCTAAAGGGTTTGTGTCATTGGCTGTAGGGAGTCCTCCGGCGCACATATATGCATCACCAATGGTTTTTATTTTTTCGATGTTGTATTTAGAAATAATTTGATCAAATTTCTTAAAACAATAATCTATTTCATAAACCAATTCCTGGGGTGGCAATTTTTCGGCCATATAGGTAAACCCTTTAAAGTCAGTAAACATTACCGTAACCATATCATAATGACGGGCATCAGAATGGCCCGTATTTTTAAGTTCCTCGGCAGTTTCGGCCGGCAGAATGTTTAGCAATAATTCATCCGACCGTTCTTTTTCCTTATTTATTATGATGTTTTTTTCAGTGAGTTCATTCCGGGTTTTTTGCACAAAGCGGTATCGTTGGAATAATCCAATTGCCAATAATAGAATGAGGATACCCAAAACTGAAACAGAATTTCGGATTGTTTTCTGCCGTTTTATATTTAGTTTTTGAATTTCCGAATCCTTTGTTAAAAGTTGAATTTCCTGTTCTTTCTTTTTATTTTCAAATTCTTTGATTTTTTGTGTGGCCTTATCCCTTTCAGTAGTCAAAATAGAGTCGCTCAACGAACTGTGCTTTTGATTGTATAAAAAAGCATTTTGATAGTCATTAAATTCAGCATAAAGTTCAGCAATGCTTCCGTAAATATTGATGAGATAAAAACGGGCGCCCATTTTTTCGGCCATGGTTGCCGACTTATGGAAATATTCAAGAGCTTCCTTTTTTTTATTCATGCCTTTATGAATGGCTGCAAGACCATTCAAACTGGTTATTTTCCCAAGTTCGTCGTTAACTTCACCGGCCAGAGCATAGGCTTGCTTTTCATATAATAAAGCGGTTTCGAATTGAGATAGTCTTTGATAGGCAAGCGAAAGATTATGCAATGCAATGGAATAATTATACTTGTTGTTTATCGTATCCTGAAGCTTCATTGATTTCTGAAAATATTCAAGAGCTTTTTCTCCCTGGTATAAGTCATAATACAAAAGGCCAATATTCCCATAATTATAGGCAAGTTTTTTCGTATCATTTAACTGTTCATTTATATCGGCAGCTTTTTGATAATATGCCAGGGCCTCATCAATATAACCCAATTCTGAGTAGCGGGCCCCGAGGTTATTAAATATTTTGGCCATCCGTGCGCTGTCGTTTTTTGTTTCATATATGTCCAGTGCTTTTAGTGCGCACGAAATCGATTCCTCCATGTTTCCTAACACGGCATGGGTGATGCTAAAGTTGTTGTATATGTCTCCCTCTAATTCACCAAAATTGTAATTTTCCGCGACATTAAGTGCTTTATTGAAATTTGCAAGAGCTGAATCATAACTCCCGCAAATGTCGTAAACGATCCCAATATCAAGCAATGCTTTTCCCTCTGCATATTTATTCTTTGCCCTTTTTGCATAATCAAGCTTTTTGATGGCGATGTCCATTGCCAACTCCGAATCGGTATAGTACAAACTGTTGATTACCTTGTTCAATTCCTTGTATACAGAAGTGTCGTTTGGATGTAAATCAAGAATATCAAACAAACTGTCAGCGATTATGTGGGATTGTGAGTTAGTTTTATAATGAGGATAAAGGTTCAGCAAAATAAGCAGGAATACGTATGTAATGGTTATTTTTTTCATTCCGATGGATTCGTTAAACACGCTAAAATATATAAAATTACGCTTCCATGTATTTTTGCTCTAATTATCAATGTATATTTGTAATCTGAACTTAACAAAACATGGTGGTATTTGTCTCAGAAACCTCAATTTTACTAATTTAAATTGCGGTTACCTTGAATTTTTACAAATTGATCATCTTCGTAATAATTGTCAAATAATTAGAATTTACCAATAAAAACAAAAAAACAAAAACATTATGAGAACAAAATTGTTTGTACCTGTACTATTGTTAAGTGTATTCTTAACAAATTATATTTTCGCGCAAGTAGATGAGCAAGAAATAAAAGATCACAAAAAAGAGGTAGAGGATTACCGGATGGCAAAAGATCAACAAATACTTAATTTGGAGTCTTCTCCCTTATCCTCTGACCAGAAAACCAACTTTAAAGGACTAAATTATTTTCCTATTGATATGAACTATAAAATTAATGCCCAATTCGCAGCTAATAGCAGGCAGTCAGAAGTTAGCCTGAGTAAGTCAAACGGAGGAACCATCCAATTAAAAAACATCGGAGAAGTAACCTTTAACCTTAATGGTGAGTCCATTACTCTTGAAGTATTTCAAAATAATAATTTACCTGAATTTGCCAGCAATGCAAATCAATTGTTTATACCGTTTTCCGACTTATCAAATGGAAATGAGACCAATGCCGGTGGGCGATATTTACCCATTGAATTGCCGGCTGAGGGCAATACGGTAGTACTTGATTTTAATTATGCAATGAATCCATACAGTGCTATGAATGATGAGTATTTTAGCGTTATCCCTCCCGGAGGTAATTTAATTGAACAAACCATTGGGTCGGGTGAACGGAAATTTGAAGACAGGTAATTTTAACTTACTCAGTTTTCGACCCTATGTAATGAAAATTTGCAAATGGGATTGTGATAAATTTGCTCATTCCCTTAATCTTTCTTATACACATATACATGCACCTCTTTTGTTGATGTGCGCTAAAAATAGACGTATTTAAAAAAAGCA
>JAWKKL010000006.1:0-82733 GCA_041393275.1 Bacteroidales bacterium | reverse complement strand
GGTTTTGCGTTTATGTGTTGGTAAATCAATTCAATTCCCTGTTCATATAATCCGGCTTGCTTGTAAGCATTTGAAAGATTTATCAGGCTGGTTGTAAAAGGTACTGACTCATTAATATTTATTGCCAAATCAAAAGCCTGGGATGCATATACGATGGATGAATCAACATTTTTAATCAGCCATTCTTCTGCTAATTTATTCAGGATATTTACTTTTGAAGATTCCAGATTGCTCATGCCCAACTCCAGACGCAAACTATCCAATGTATCCGAAAATAGCAGAAAGGGTGAAAATCCAATAATGATAATTAATGATCGGATTCCTGATTTTATTATTCTCGATTTCTTTTTCATAATCAAATCTGCGACAAACTATGTTTGAACACATTAATAAAAACAATACTGAAATAGGAAAATTTTGTTACAAAAATAAGCTTAAAGGCAATAACTATTTTGAGAATAACTTTAGTTCAGTATTTATTTGTTCAGATCATAGGTGTCCATTGCAATCGCTAACTCTTCATTTGTTGGAATAACGACCACTGCAACGCGGGAATTTTTTGTTGAAATCAATGCTTCTTTTGAGCGCAACCCTTTATTCATTTTTGCATCGAATTCCAGTCCCATGTATTGAAAACCGGAACAGATAGCCCTTCGGGTTTCATCGCCGTTTTCACCAATGCCACCTGTAAAAACGATAATATCAACACCGCCCATTACCGCCGTATAGGCCCCAATATATTTTCGGACCCGGTAATGAAACATATCAAGCGCCAGTTGGGCGTATTTATTATTGTTGGCCGCTTCCTTCTCCAGTTCGCGCATATCAGGTGAAATCCCTGAAATACCGAGCACTCCACTTTCTTTATTTATAAGTTTGTTCATTTGATCATTGCTCAGGCCTTCCTTGTCTGCTATAAAAAGAAGGCCACCGGCATCAATATCACCGGTTCGGGTTCCCATGATCAATCCTTCGTTGGGAGTAAGTCCCATGGATGTATCTACCGAATTGCCATTATTTATGGCTGCAATGGAAGACCCATTTCCCAGATGGCATGTTATTAAACGGGATGTATTGAAATTCTTTTTCAGCAATTCACAGGCTTTTTGTGCCACATATTTATGGCTCGTTCCATGAAATCCATACCGACTAATTTTATATTGTTCGTTAAGGCGGTAGGGTAGTGCATATAAAAAGGCATGTTCAGGCATGGTTTGGTGAAAGGCGGTATCAAAAACTCCGGTTTGAGGAATATGAGGCAATAATTTGTTGATGGCATAAATTCCCTCAAGATTTGGCGGATTGTGCAGGGGAGCCAGGTCAATGTTACGTTCCATGGCTTCAATCACCTCCTTTGTGATGGGAACACTGCCACTAAAATCTTCACCACCATGAACTACCCTGTGTCCAACCGCTTCTATTTCATCAATATTCGTAAGTACTCCGATATCTTCGTTAATTAAAATATCGAATATATTTTGAATGCCAGATGTGTGGTCAGGTATTGTTTTTTCAAATTTTATTTTTTCTTCGTCAGCTATTTGGTGGATAATAGCCGATCCCTTCAGCCCGATTTTATCTACAAGCCCTTTGGCTATTACAAGTTGTTCGGGCATTTTTATCAATTGATATTTAATGGATGAGCTACCGCAATTCAGAATAAAAATAATCATTTCGCTTATGTTAAAATGCGGGGCGAAATTAGACATGGTTTTAGTGTAATCCAAGAAAGTGTTGTTAATTTTATAACATAAAAATTTGACAGGCAAATATTGATTAACGAATTTTATTTATGCAAAACGCCAGTTAACAAATTTTGAGATTTAATGATGTTTTTTCAATTCCGTTGATATTATTGAGGAATATATTTTGTGTTTATTTAGATTTTTGATAAATAAGCATCCTTTCATTGATAAGACGAAAATTATTATAAATTTGCCGCCGGTTACTGTTAATTAAATAACAAAAGACTTAAGCAGGTAATAAAACCATAAAATTTATGAAAAAGTGTTTGATAATTCTGGCTGCAATTTTACCAATAATCAGTTTCGCTCAGGATGAAAAAAAGTTTGGTATAAAATTCAGCGGATTCGTTAAAACGGATTTGTTTTTCGACACACACGAATCGGTAAATGTACGTGAAGGACATTTCCTTCTTTATCCTCTGAATGAGAAATTGGACCCCGAGGGAAATGATTTATACGCTTCCACCAAATTTAACTTTTTATCTATTCAAACCAGGTTACGAGCAATAATATCCGGGCCTGACGCCTTAGGTGCAAAAACATCGGGAGTGGTTGAAGGGGAGTTTTTTGGTACTTCCAATGCCGATATTAACGGATTTCGGTTGCGTCATGCCTTTGTAAAGTTAAACTGGGCAAAAACAGAATTGCTGGTAGGGCAAAACTGGCATCCGATGTTCAATACAAATTGTTTCCCGGGCACTGTATCATTTAATACCGGCGCCCCATTTGAGCCTTTTTCCAGGAATCCTCAAATCAGGGTTACGCAAAAGCTTGGCAAATTCAGCCTAGCATTAACTGCCCTTAGCCAGCGTGGCTTTACAAGTACCGGTCCTGCCGGGCCTTCTACAATTTATAGCAGAGAATCTGGTGTACCGGCTGCTAATCTTACCTTTGATTTTAAAACAAAAAATGAGGAAACCGGTAAAGAATATTTGGCAGGGGCCAGTATAAATTTCAAAACCATTCAACCCACTATAGTGTCTGATTCAGGCTTTCAAACCAACACCAATATAGCCAGTTTCGGGACTACTGTATTTTTTAAATATGCATGCCATTTTTTCACTGTTAAACTCCATAATTTTTATGGGGGAGATGCCACAAACCTAACGATGTTGGGAGGCTATGCCGTTAAAGAAGTAACAAATATTGAAAAAGCATTTGTTGAATATACACCCATTATGAATAACTCAAGCTGGATAGATATTCATACAAATGGGAAAAACTGGCAATACGGGCTTTTTGGAGGATATTCCAAAAATTTAGGTGCAGTTGATGAAATTAAGGGCGCAATATATGCCAGAGGGCTTGACACAAAAGCACGTGAATATGTTGATTATGTTTACCGCATGTCTGGCCGTGTAATTTTTAATGCAGGGAATTTTAGGGTTGCCCCGGAACTTGAATATACTGTGGCCGCGTATGCCCAACCTGATGAATATGGCATGATTCAAATTGATCCTAAGGGAAAAGTCACCAAATCAAAAGAGATAGGGAATTTCCGTCTTCTAATCGGTGTCTATTACTTTTTTTAACAGAAAATGAACAGAAAGATTAATATATTTTTTAACACTAAATTTTCATTAAGCTATGACAAATAAAATAACAAGTTTTGCGGAATACTTGCAAAAGTACAGAGACAGTATTGCTGACCCTGAAGGTTTTTGGGCAAATATTGCAGAAAGCCAATACTGGCAGAAAAAATGGGACCAGGTTTTAGACTGGAGTTTTGAAGGTAAAGATGCCCGGATGTAAACTGGTTTTGTAAACGGAAAACTAAACATTACCGAAAACATTTTCGAACGGAATATGTTCCAGCGTAAAGATCAGGTAGCCATTATCTGGGAACCCAATGACCCGAAAGAAAAAGAGGTTAAATTGACGTATGGAGAATTATTCGAAAAAGTACAACAATTTGCCAATGCATTGATCAATGCCGGTGCTAAAAAAGGTGACCGCATTGCTATTTACCTGCCAATGATCCCTGAACTGGCCATTGCCATGTTAGCCTGTGCCCGTATTGGTGCCATCCATTCTATTATTTTTGCCGGTTTTCGGCCAATGCACTTGCTGACAGGATAAATGACGCCGAATCGAACATTGTCATTACGTCGGACGGGGGTTTTCGCGGAACCAAAAGTATTCCTCTGAAATCCATTGTTGACGAAGCATTGGAGACATGTCCAACAATTAAAACATGCATTGTATTCAAACGTACAGGTGAGGAGGTAAAATTTGTTAAAGACCGTGATATATGGTGGCATGACCTGATTGCCGGCGTTCCAACCGAAAACAAAGCCGCAGTTATGGATGCAGAAGATACGCTCTTTATCCTTTATACCTCCGGCTCCACCGGAAAACCTAAAGGTGTATTGCATACCACTGCCGGATATATGATTTATGCCGAATACACTTTTAAGAATGTGTTTCAGTATAATGATGGTGATATTTATTGGTGTACAGCTGATATAGGCTGGGTAACTGGTCACTCCTACATCGTTTACGGACCGCTTTTGGCGGGAGCAACATCCCTTATGTTTGAAGGTGTTCCAACCTGGCCCGATGCAGGCCGTTTCTGGGAAGTAGTTGAAAAGTACAAAGTAAACCAGTTTTATACTGCCCCAACGGCAATCCGTGCACTTGTTCCCCATGGTGAGGAATTGGTCAGGAAACATGATCTAAGTTCATTAAAAGTTCTTGGAACTGTTGGTGAGCCAATCAACGAAGAAGCCTGGAGATGGTACCACGATATAGTTGGTGGAGGCCGTTGTCCTATTGTTGACACATGGTGGCAAACCGAAACAGGTGGAATTATGATCACTCCGTTAGCTGGAATTACTCCGACTAAACCTTCATTTGCAACATTACCACTTCCAGGTATTCAACCCTTACTGGTAGATAATGAAGGCAAAGAATTAAAAGGGAATTCCGTTGAAGGGAACTTATGTATTAAGTTTCCCTGGCCTGGCATGTTAAGGACAACTTATGGTGACCACCAGAGATGTTATCAAACTTATTTTTCAACATACAAAGGTTTGTATTTTACAGGAGACGGGGCCAAACGCGACGAAGAGGGATACTATCGTATTATGGGACGTGTGGATGATGTAATCAATGTTTCGGGCCACCGTATTGGTACTGCCGAAGTGGAAGATGCCATCAATCAGCATCCAAAAGTAAATGAGTCGGCTGTTGTTGGCTATCCTCATGAGATCAAAGGATCAGGTATATATGCATATGTAACCTGTGAAGAACTTTCCGACGCCGAACTCCAAACCATTGAAGCGGAGATTAGAGCAACGGTTACAAAAATGATCGGGCCGATAGCCAAACCGGATATGATCCAATTGGTAAGCGGATTACCAAAAACCCGTTCGGGTAAGATCATGCGCCGAATCCTCCGCAAGATTGGGGAAGGCGATGCTTCGAACCTGGGTGATACTTCAACACTGCTTGATCCGGGCGTTGTGGATGAGATCATTAATGGTGCTAAAGTTACGGTTAAACGATAATTACAGTTATTACTTTAAAAGGCACCCGAAAGGGTGTCTTTTTACTTTATAAGAGTTATTAATATCTATCCATTCACATTTTTAAATATATGAAATAGTTATGGAAAATAAAAAAGTAATGAATCGATGGCTGGTTGTAGTTGGGGCAATTCTAATTCAGTTAGCCCTGGGAGCTATTTATGCCTGGTCGGTATTTACCCCAAAATTGACTGCGGTTGATGGCATATACCATTTCACCGCAGGGCAGGCTGCATGGATTTTTTCGGCAGGATTGTTCTTTTTTGCCCTGGTTATGATTTGGGCCGGTAGAAAATTAGCATCAATAGGACCCCAAAAACTTGCAATGGCAGGTGGTGTAGTCTTAGGGTTGGGATATATCCTTGCCGGATTTATTGGCGACAGTTTTATGGCCCAACTCATCCTGATTGGTATTGTTGGTGGTTCAGGAATTGGCCTTGCCTATGTTGTGCCTATTGCAGTCGGTGTTAAATGGTTCCCCGACCGGAAAGGAATGCTAACCGGATTGGCCGTTGCCGGATTCGGTTTTGGTGCCACTATATGGGTTAAGTGGGCCGGTTCATGGGGCGGAGGCTTGTTAAACAACCTCGAGTTATTCGGACTTGATGGAGTGCGAAGTGTGTTTGTCCTCTATGGGTTTATTTTCGCAGCCATGGTACTCATCGGAAGCCTCGTAATGAAAGATCCTCCCGAAGGATGGCTGCCCGAGGGATATACACCGCCTAAAGCTTCTGATGCAAAAGCAAGCGGACAGGTTAATTTTGAAACCAACGAAATGCTGAAAACCCCACAGTATTATATGCTGTTTATTACCTTCGTTTTTTCTGCTCTTGCAGGCCTTATGGTAATTTATTGCATTAAACTTTTCGGGATTGATGCCTTAACTTTTTCTAAACTGGGTTCACTTGATATTTCACACCCTGATTACGAAACAACAATAAGCTGGGCCAGTGCCATCGCCGGAACTGCTATGGCAACCTATGCGATTTTAAATGGTTTGGGAAGGATTATCTGGGGTATTGTTTCCGATAAAATTGGCCGAAGAATTTCTATTTTCCTGATGTGCTTATTGCAGGGAATCATCATGCTTTTCTTATTCCAATTGGGATCAGGAACTGTAACCTTTATTATTGCCGCTGCCATCATAGGATTTAACTTTGGTGGAAACTTTGCCCTTTTCCCGGCTGCTACGGCTGATTTTTTCGGGAATAAAACAGTAGGCAAAAATTATGGCCTTGTATTTTTCGCTTACGGTATCGCTGGGATTGTTGGTCCGCAACTGGCCGGTGTTTTTAAAGATGCTGCCAAGGGGGCAAACGATCCGTCAGCCTGGCTCACTCCATTTATTATTGCAGGGATTGCCTGTATCGTTGGTGCCTTTATTATTTTACTGGCAAAACCACCAAAAAAAGCATAAACATTTTCATTTTAAGGGGCGCCGGGAGGCGCCTTTTTTTTGGCTCAGAATTTCGGGTTTTTCATATTCGTTTTATCTTAATACTACTGAAAGCTTCCCCGAATAAAGAAAGGTATTCTTTTTAAATTAAGGATCCACTTTAATAAAGAACAAGATTATCCTTTTTTTCCCATAACAACATTTCACCCATAAAAAATATGGTGTAAAGCCTTGACAAACAAGCATATTTATTGTATCTTTATGTCTTCAATTTATATACCCAAAACCCACTTGACATGAAATCAATAAAACCCTTACAATTGGGCATTACCCTTAATGCACTGATAATTTTTTCAATTTTTACATATGGTCAAACTATTATTAATGCAGGACCAGTTTCAGGGACCTGGACTGCCAGCGGAAGCCCCTATCATATTATGGGGGATATTGAAGTTCCAGTTGGGAATACTTTAGTTATTGATCCAGGGGTAACGGTAAAAATTTTTGCGGAATTATCATTTAAAATTTATGGGCAACTTTTAGCCCAGGGCAATGAAACTAGTTCTATTTTTTTTATACCTATAGCAGAATGTTGGAAAGGTTTACAAATAATAAATTCGGCTGATACCTCTAAATTAAGATTTTGTACGTTTAATGGATTTGATAACATAACACCTAACGGTGATGGTATATATGGTGGTGTTTTGTATGCTCTAAATTGTTCAATTATTATAACGAAATGTAATTTTGCTAGCAACCTAATTCATACATCTAGTAACTCCTCAAATACTTCCCATGGATATGGAGGTGCAGTTTGTTTTAAGAATACAGTTGGTAAGGTAAGTAGCTGTAATTTTTCTGCAAATGCAATATATGGATCAGGTTCTGTTGCTGAAGGAGGGTGTATTTATTCATATGGGAATATTAAATTTGATAACAACCTGATCTCGAATAATTCTGCTTTTTCCACTTCTCATGCAAATGGCGGGGGAGTCTATATATCCGGTGGAGAATTCATCAGAAATACAGTAAATAATAATTTATGTCGATCTGATGATTTTGGAGAGGGTATAGAATGGGCATATGCTTATGCCATAAGCAAAGGTGGGGGACTCTGTATTTCGAATTGTATTTTAAAAGATAATCTAATTTATGATAATAATTGCGAAGCAGAGGCAACAGCAATTGCTGGCCCGTATGGCTGGTCTGAAGCTTTTGCCGAAGCCTATGGAGGGGGAATATACACAAATTGGAAATTAGAAAATAATTTTATCTCAGGGAATTATTGCGATGCTATGGCCGGTTCAACTGGGATTTATAGTTCAACAAATAAAGGTGGAGGAGTTTGGAGCAGTCATTCAATGCTCAATAACACTATTGTCTCGAATATATGTAGTGAAGGTTCCGGGGTTTATGGTGGTACTCTGAAAAACTGCATAGTATATTATAATCAAGGAGGATCAGGGAATCCACAGATTACAGGTTATTCAAGTTTTTGTTGTATAGAAGGAGGATCTGCGGGACAAGGCAATATAAACAGCGATCCTCTATTTACTGAGGGGTCATTAGGAGAATATTACCTTTCTCAAATAGCTTCAGGTCAGAAGCAACAAAGTCCTTGTGCAGACGCAGGGGATCCCTCATCAGAACCAATTCTGGGAACGACTCGTACTGATGAGTTAGCAGATACTGGAATAGTAGACTTGGGGTTTCATTATTTTTGCGAACCAAGAGTAGTTGCAAACTTTAACTTCGATGAATGTTTTGGTAAAATACCACTTTATATTCAGTTTAGTAATAATTCAATTTATTCACTTTGCTCTCCTGTTTTACAAGCATGGGATTTTGAAGATGATGGTATTATAGATTCATACGATGAGAATCCAATATGGATATTTCTACAACCTGGCAATTACTCAGTCAGATTAATTGTAAAAGCATTAGCTGAAAATAATACAATCTTTTCAGACACTGTACTTAAAGAGAACATTATTCAGGCTTGCCTATTAAATTCTGATTTCACGCAAGATGTCCTATATGGTGCAACTCCATTAACTGTAAATTTTTTTGATTCTTCAATTATTGAGAATACAGAATTGAGTGGCTGGCAATGGGATTTCGAAAATGATGGAATTATTGATTCTTATGAACAAAATCCAATATGGAATTATTACGAACCAGGAATTTATTCAATTAAGTTGATTGTGAATGATACATCTGGGTTAATCAGCGATACGTTAATAAAATCAAACCATATTAACGTTTGTGAAATAGAACCTGATTTTTATGCAGATAAACTTTCCGGATCAGTTCCATTGGAAGTTAATTTTTTTGATTTGACAAACATTCTGTATTCTTCTGTAGCAGAATTCCAATGGGATTTTCAGAATGATGGTATTATTGATTCATATAGTCAAAATCCCTCATGGATTTATGAAAATCAAGGTCATTTTACGGTACAATTAATTGTAAAAGACACCAGTGGGTTTATAATTGACACAATTATAAAAGTGAATTATATTGAGGCCAATACATCGGGCATAATACCATTTAATGGTAATGAAAGAGAAAAGTTAATTGTTTTTCCAAATCCCTTCAACAATTATGTGATTATCGAATTTGAATTTGATCAGCCAGAAAAAGTGGATCTTCAATTTTTTAATTTTGCCTTTTATCCGCTCGCAACCATTACAAAAAATGAAAAAGTTGAAAAGGGAAAGAAGACCTGGAATTGGGTCGGTTTGAAACATAACATGGAAAGCGGAATTTACTATATCTCGCTAACAACTGCATCTGGCAAACATTTCATTAAAAAATGTATTAAAGTTAATTGAATTTATCTACATGCTTTTGCTTCAAAACGTTTTAGTCATGTCTTAATAATCAAAATTATTTAATTAAACAAAACCTGCCCATGAAAAGGTATTTATTTATAGTAATTGCAACCCTGGTGCTTACCACTGCAAACCAAAGCCAAACAATTGTTAATGCCGGTCCTGTTAGCGGAACATGGACAGCAAGCGGAAGCCCTTATCATATTATGGGAGATATTGAAGTACCAAGTAGCGAAGTATTGGTTCTTGAACCAGGAGTCACGGTTAAAATTTTTTCAGAATTATCGTTTAAAATTTATGGGAAACTTCTAGCCCTGGGCAATGAAACTGATTCTATTTATTTTATACCTATAGCAGAATATTGGAAAGGATTACAAATATTAAATTCACCTGATACTATCAACTTAAATTATTGTAGCTTTAAAAACTTTAAAAACAGAATAAATATTGGTTCTGCTATTAAAGGCGGAGTAATTTATGGACTAAATTCAAATATATTAATATCACATTCTTTTTTATCAAATAATCAAGTTGTTTCAAGTGCAAATATTAACTGGGCAATGGGAGGTGCCATATGCCTCGAAAACTGCCAAGGGTTATTATTAAATTCCTATTTATTAAATAATAGTATTCAAAACAGTTCATCATATACACTGGGCGGTTTTCTAGGTCGAGGAGGAGCTTTATATGTGGCAGGTTGCAATTATATTGTTCAAGGGAATCAAATAACACAAAATTCAATAGAACTAGTTAATAATATGGATTGTTTTTCCCTTAGTGAAACATATGGTGGTGGAATTTATGTTGAAGGAAATAATGTTTGGATTAATGATAATATAATAACTGGGAACAATTGCATATCTTATGCTGCAGGTTCTGGAATTAGTTATTTATGCGATGGCAGCGGTAATGCAGAGAGTTATGGAGGAGGAATATATGGAGGTAATTTGAAAAATAATATTATCGCTGATAATTATTGTCAGTCGGAGGGAATTGGAGGTGGAGGTTCAGATGTTTGGGGTTATGGCCTTGCAATAAGTAGAGGGGGTGGGGTATATGATGCAGTAGTAATTGACAACAATATAATAAAGAATAATCATTGCTATGCTACAGCTGATGGAACTGATGGTGCTAGTGCAAAGAGTTCAGGAGGTGGAGTTGAAGAAGGCTTTTTAAATAGTAATACCATTATTTCGAATAATATACAAGCGTTAATTGGAATAACCGGAAGTATTGATTTGGCTGGTGCTGGAGTAAACTCATGTGTTGCTAAAAATAGTATAATATACAATAACATTGGTGCTATTCAGGTTGATAATTCTTCTGTAACATTTTCATGCATTCAGGGGGGCTATCCTGGTCAAGGCAATATTAGTGCTAATCCTTTATTCATTAACGGACCACAAGGGAACAATTACCTGAAACAGTACCCCTGCCAATCACAGCAAAGCCCCTGTTTGGACACAGGCGATCCAAATACAAATATATTTCCAGGTTCAACAAGAACTGATCATTATCCTGATCTCGGGATAATTGATATGGGATACCATTATCCATTGCAGGATAGTCTTTTTGCAAATTTCAATGTGAACGAAAATTGCGGACCAATTCCTTTTAACGTAAATTTCAATAACACTACTTATACAGTCCAGTTTGATACCCTGAGTTTTCAATGGGATTTCGATAATGATGGCAATGTTGATTCCTATGAGGAAAACCCTGAATGGATCTATGATGAAATAGGGAATTATTCAGTAAAATTAATAGTAACCGGTGAAGATTATTTAGGTGGAATTCATAACGATACGATGTTAATAGAAAATTACATTAATGTTCATTATCTCGAAACTGGATTTAATCAGGATACAATATATGGAAACCGTCCACTGACGGTACAATTTAGTGATACTAGTTATTATGTCAATACCCAGATTGAACAAAGACAATGGGACTTTGAGAATGATAGTATAACAGACTCAGAGGAAGAGAACCCAACATGGACTTATAATGTCCCTGGACTATATTCGGTAAAATTAATAATTACAGATAGCTGCTTGTCAACAAATGATACTTTAATAAAGGAAGATCTAATTTCAGTTTATGGGGTATTGGCTAATTTTTATGCCGAACCTGTATATGGAGAGTCGCCACTTCAGGTCAATTTCTATGATACAAGTTTTACATACATGAGTGAAATAACCCAATGGCAATGGGATTTTGAAAATAATGGTATTATTGACTCTTTTCAGGAAAATCCTATATGGACTTATCAAGAGCCAGGAATCTATTCTATAAAACTTATTGCAATGGACACAGTTTTGGATGTAAGTGATACAATCATAAAAGAAAATCTAATAACAGTTTGTAATTTATCTCCTGGATTCTATGCTGAACCCCTGATGGGTTATAATCCTTTAGAAGTAAGTTTTTATGATACATCAATTACGATTAATATAGAAATATGGACCTGGAAATGGGATTTTCAGCATGATGGAATTATTGATTCATGGGAGCAAAATCCTGTTTGGGTTTTTGAAGAACCTGGTATTTATTCTGTTGAATTGAGAATAACGGATACAAGTGGTCAAATATGGAAATCATGCGTGAAAGAGGATTATATCGAAATATTGACTGTTGGACTGGAATCTGGCATTCCCAGTATAAAAGATCCTTTGAATATTTATCCTAACCCATTTTCAAACAATATCAAAATATCTTATTATAGTTTTACTAAAGACGAAATTTCAATTCTACTGTTAGATAATGCTTTCAGAACCGTTTCTGAGATTAGCAGAAATCAAATGATACAAAAAGGTGAAAATAGTTGGAATTGGAATATGCAATCGGAAGTTGAAAAAGGTTTGTATTATGTATTAATTTCCACACAATCCAATAAGTGTATTTTAAGAAAATGTATTAAACTTGATTGATGATTCTGTTTTAGATTTTAGTTACGTTTCATCTTATTATTTTTTAAAATATAACCTTTCTTAATTTTTCTTTAAAAATTGGTTTTATCTTGCCTTTATCATTTTGTTTCCTACTTTTGTGAAACAATTAACAGAGGATAAAATTGTTAATGGATTAAGATTATTTTCATTCAAATCTTGATAAGGAGATTATCATTGTACAAAACAACTATTAACTTTCAACTAAGAACAAATAACTTTTCACTTACATCATGCCCATAAAAAAACTCGATAGTATTTTCAGGCCGAAACGGATTGCCCTGATTGGTGTATCAAACGATCCAAAAAGCGTAGGCGGATTAACCCTGCGAAACCTCATTAGTGCCGGTTATAATGGGGTGGTATACCCGGTTAATCCAAAGCGGGAAGCAGTACTTGGTATACCCTGTTTCCCCGATGTAAAAAGTTTGCCTAAAACGCCTGATCTGGCAGTCATAATGACGGCAGCAAGTTTTGTTCCCCAGATAATCAGGGATTGTGGTGAAGCCGGAATAAATGGTATTATTATCATGTCGGCTGGGTTTAAAGAAATTGGTCCTGACGGTGCAAAACTGGAAGAACAGGTAAAGGCTGAAGTTAAGACTTTTCCGGATATGCGGGTGATCGGGCCAAACTGCCTTGGGGTCATTGTTCCCGGATTAAGTATAAATGCAAGTTTTGCCAGCGGCATGCCAAAAAAAGGCCACGTTGCTTTTATATCGCAGTCTGGGGCATTATGCACATCTGTTCTTGATTGGGCTCTGGAGGCGAAAATCGGATTTTCATATTTTGTATCCATTGGTAATTCAATGGATGTAAATTTTGGCGATTTGATTGATTATTTTGGCCAGGATCCTAATACAAAGTCCATTGTTCTTTATATCGAATCAATAACCAATGCCCGTGCATTTATGTCGGCAGCCCGCGCTTTTGCCCGTAAAAAACCAATTATAGTTTATAAAGCCGGACGTTATCCCGAATCGGCAAAAGTAGCAGCCTCACATACCGGGGCACTGGCCTCAGAAGATTCTATTTACGATGCCGTTTTCAGAAGGGCCGGCTTATCAAGGGTTTATGATATCGGAAATATTTTCGATTTTACCGACCTTATTGGGAGGAAACGGGCTCCACGGGGAAGTGGTTTAGCGATTGTTACCAATGCGGGAGGTCCCGGAGTAATGGCAACAGACACATTGATTTCTACCGGTGGAAGCCTTGTTAAACTTTCGGATGAAAGTATTGAAAAACTGAATGAACTTCTTCCCCCCTTCTGGTCGCACAGCAATCCGGTGGATGTATTAGGAGATGCAACACCAGAGCGTTTTGCCGGGGCCGCAGAAATTGTACTTAATGACGTAAACGTTGATGCAGTCCTCGTGATTTTAACACCCCAGGCAATGACGGAACCTACCCGTACAGCCGAAGCTATTGCAAAGTTTACGGAATCATCCACAAAACCAATTATGGCGGCATGGCTTGGTGGCGAAAGTATGCGCGATGGAATGCTGGTGTTTAACAAAGCAGGAATAGCTGCTTATGAAACCCCTGAGCAAGCTATCAGGGCGTTCATGACGCTGGTAAACTATTCGAAAAATCTTGAAATGCTTTTCGAAACCCCTAAGGAAGTCCCGGTATCTTTTACATACGACCGTGATGAACTTAGAAAAAAATATACCCAGGAAATATTTCCGCATGGAGAAATATTGCCGGAAGATGATTCAAAAATGCTGGTCAATGATTATGGCATTCCAACAACGCATCCTGAGCTGGCTTTAAACGAAGATGATGCAATACGGATTGCAAAGAAAAAAAAGTATCCGGTTGTATTGAAGATTTCCTCGCCTGATATCATCCATAAATCGGAGGTTGGCGGCGTTGCCTTAAACATTGAAAACGAAGAAATGCTTAGGGTTACCTATCGGAATATGCGTGATACCATTCCGAAAAAAGTACCAAAGGCGAATATTGAAGGCATTACCGTACAAAAGATGATACAGTCGAAAGATGCAGTTGAGTTGATTCTGGGAATTAAAAAAGACCCGGTTTTTGGTACGGTGATGTTGGTCGGACTTGGTGGTATAACGGCTGAATTGCTTGAAGACAGGCGGCTTGAATTTCCGCCCTTAAACGGACACTTAGCTGAACAAATGCTGAAATCCTTAAAGATATATCCATTGCTGGTTGGTTACAGAGGTTCTGAACCTAAAAATATTGATAAACTCATTGAAGTATTGGTGAGGCTTTCATACCTTGCCGCAGATTATCCTGAAATTGAAGAGTTGGATATTAATCCGTTGATTGTTACACCAAAAGACGTCATGGCATTGGATGCACACATCAAAATTAATAAGAATTTGATTGGTGTAAAATCCCGCGATTATTCTCATCTTATTTTGCGGCCTTATCCAGAACGCCTGATCAAGCCTGCTACGCTTAACGATGGTACCAAAATTATTTTAAGGCCAATAAAACCGGAAGATGAACCTTATTGGATTGAAATGCTAGGCAATTGTTCAAAAGAATCAATATATTCCCGTTTCAGGTATGACTTTTATTTTGATTCTCATGAAGTGGCTACCCAGTTTTGTTTTATTGACTATGACCGCGAAGTAGCCATCGTGGCAGAACTTGTAAAAGAAGGTAAAAAAGAATTGATAGGTGTTGGCCGGTTAATAGCTGATCCGGATGTTGAAAATGCCGAATATGCCGTATTGATAACAGACGACTGGCAGCATCGCGAATTAGGTCAAATACTTACCTCTTATTGTATTGATATAGCGAGGGATGCGGGAATAAATAAGGTAAGTGCGGAAACCACAAAAAGCAATAAACCGATGGTTGCAGTTTTCAAAAAACTTGGATTTAAGGTTTTTTATAATGATGATTCAACGGTAACAGTTTCAAAAGAATTGTAATATACCGGATAAAAAAAATCCAGATTTGGAATTCCAAATCTGGATTTTTTTATCCTCTTATTTTACTCCACTTCAATCAAAGGAATGAAGCCAGAAATCTCGTAATCAACTAAAATGTCAATTTTATTTTCTGCCTGAAAATACCTCAACACTTTTGACGCCGGTAAAATCTTGGAAAACTTTTTAATATATGTTTTCCTAAGTTTTAGAACTTCAGCGTCATAGCTATTCAACCGGGCCATTAAATCGGTAGCTACCTCATCTGTCATATTCTCAAAATTGGCAGCAAACTCATTTATAATTTTCAGGTACTTGGTATTGGTGGTGTACAAATTGTTTTGATACTCAGTGTACAATGGCCAAAAAAGTTCAGCTTCCTCAGTTGTAAATGTCATTGCTTCAGCAATTAATGCCTTTTTCTCTGCATTTAAAGCTGTCCTCATCACTTCTACATAATTTTCTGTTTGCTGGGCGAAAGCAAATAATCCCCAACACAAAATCAATAATACTCCAATAAGTTTCTTCATAATGTAATCATTTTTAAAATTTATAAAACAATTTCAATAACAACGGTTTTATAGTTATGTTTTTAAAGTGAATTAATATTTTGGATCAATTTTTTCACAAATCGAATCAAAAATTGCATCAATACTACCAATGCCCTTCACCGACTGAAATAATCCTTTGTTTTGGTAATAATCAATCAATGGTTGAGTTTGGTTGTTGTATACATTTATCCTGTTTTCAATTACCTCTTTTGTGTCATCTTTTCGCCCTTGCAATTCCGCACGCTTCAGCAACCGGGTAATGATTTCACTATCGTTTACTTCGAGAGCCAATACAAGCGAAACCTCATTGCCCCTTTTTTTTAAAACATTTTCCAGGTCATCAGCTTGTTGCAATGTTCGTGGAAAACCATCAAATACAAATCCTTTTACGCCAGAAAAGCTATCAAGGGCATCTTCCAGAATGGCAACAAGGAGTTTATCCGGCACAAGCTCACCTTTCTCAATAATGCTTTGAACTTTTAACCCGAGCTCTGTTTTTTCCTTGATGTTCTTACGAAAAATATCGCCCGTTGAAATATGAGCCAGATTATATTTTTCGGCAATCTTAACTGACTGTGTCCCTTTTCCTGAACCCGGGGGGCCGAATAAAATAAAATTAAACATAGATGTATTATTTATTAAGGTTTATAAAATTGTTCGCAGGGCAAAAATACATCTTTACAAAAATTTATCTTTACTTTTGATTTAATATTTTTATAAAAATTTCGAGATTGAAACAATTTTACCAAATCGACAGCCTGGGTAACGAGGCTGGAATTAATTCTTCCGACTCAGTTCAAAAAAGTGATAGTATTTTGATCGTGGATAGTTTGGGCAAAACAAATCAAAAAACCATAATATCGGTGTTGGCAAATAATAAGTTCGGGGCTGAAAAAATTGAACCAAAAACAAACTTTTTACTAAATCAGGACTGGATCACCATTCATATTTTAATTATTTTAATGGTTGTTGCATGGGCCAATACCTTTTACAGAAAACGAGTCAAACAGGTTTTTAACGCTTTTTTTAGTACACGAAATCAAACGTTTATGGTTCGCGATGGAAATTTATTTCGCGAGCGGATATCCATTGCCCTGCTTATAGTTTTCCTGTTTTCTATATCGTTGTTTATATATTTATTTTCGACAGAGTTGTTGCATTTGAAAATATTTGATTTGTCGGGGTTTAAATATTTTTCATTTTTGTTTTTAGCCGTACTCCTAACCTGGGTTTTGAAGAACCTTGCCATAACATTCATAGGAATTACGTTTAAGAATAGTTTGATACTTGAAGAATTCTTATTGACAAACTTTATTTTCAACATTGTTTCAGGTGTTTTTCTTTTACCTTTTATTGTTGTTGCAGTTTATTTCCCATCGGTTATCATAATAAAAATTGGCCTTTACTTTTTAATTATAGTCTTTATTTACAGAATGTTCAGGCAACTTTTATTAAATTCTGGTGGCATTAAATTTTCTTGGTATAACAGAATTTTATATCTTTGCACCTTCGAAATAATACCAATTTTAATCATTATTAAGTTGGTAATGAGTAATTTAAATTAAAAAATTGCTTTAATTTTTTTATAAAATTGGGGGGAATTGAGGTGAAAGTAAAAAACATTCTTGTATCGCAACCGGAACCGGAAAATCTGGAAAAATCTCCTTATGGTGACTTATTAAACAAACATAAAATCAATATTGATTTTAAAAAGTTTATCACTATTGAAGGGGTTACAGCCAGTGATTTCAGGAAAGATAAAGTATATATACAGGAGCATACGGCCATCATTTTTACCAGTAGAAATGCGGTCGACCACTTTTTCAGGATAGCGAAAGATATGCGGGTGGAAATTCCTGATACCATGAAATATTTTTGCATTTCAGAGGCTACAGCGTTTTATTTGCAAAAATACGTTCAGTACAGAAAACGGAAAATCTTTCACGGACAACAAAACTTTGAAGATCTCATTGATCTGATTAAGAAACACAAGGATGAAAAATTCCTGCTTCCTTGCTCTGATATTTACAAATTGAGTCTGATCAAAGCACTTGATGATTCCAAAGTAAATTACACAAAAGCGGTTATTTACCAAACAATGGCAAGCGATCTTTCAGATGTAAAAATCAATGAATACGATATGGTTGTATTTTTCAGTCCGGCCGGCGTAACCTCATTATTTAAGAACTTCCCTGATTTTCAACAAAATCACACCTTAATTGGAGCTTTCGGACCGACCACGATTAAAGCCATTAAAGATGCAGGGTTAAAAGTTGATGTATTGGCCCCCACGAAAACTGCCCTTTCGATGACGGTTGCCATTGAACAATATATTCAGAAGGTAAATAAGAAAAAGTAATCTTCTTCGATGAAGATGATGGTTAAAACTAAATGCAATCCTTCAAAAAAGAAGAACGTTTACGAAGCAAAAAATTAATTGACCGTTTGTTCGAAGAAGGCAACGATTTTTTCGAATCCCCTTTTAAAGTAATCTGGTTAGATATTAGCCATGAGTCTAATGTTCCGGTGCAGCTCCTGATCTCCGTATCGAAGCGAAAAATCAGGAAGGCAGTTTCACGAAACCTGTTAAAAAGAAGAATTCGGGAAGCTTATCGCAAAAATAAGTCAGGATATTTTGATTTTTTGAAAAGCCAGAACCGGCATTGTTTGATTGGCATCATTTATACTTATGGCCGTATTGCCAAATATGAGCAAATTGAGCAGAAAATAATATTAGTTTTACAGCGTTTACAAAAAGAACTATTGAAAGAGAATGTTGGACCGCGTTCAGGGAATGTTTAATTTAGAATAAAATGAAAAAAATCATAAGCTCATTCTTCATATTCCTTATCCGGTTTTACCAGGGGGCAATTTCACCCTATTTTTTACCAACATGCAGGTATACACCTACGTGTTCGTCATATGGTGTGGAGGCGATTCAAAAACATGGGCCATGGAGAGGAGGCTGGTTAACGCTGAAACGTTTTCTTTCGTGCAATCCGTGGGGTGGTAGTGGATTTGACCCCGTCCCGTAATTTTTTAAACTTAAAACTTTTATATACTATGACAATTCGATTAGTTCATACAATGTCAGTCATTCTGATTACCTTTTTAATAAGTACTGTAGGCATAGTATCAGGACAAAATGCTGACAATTTCGAAATATCAAAAAACCTTGACATTTATGCTACCCTATTCAAAGAGTTGAATCAAAATTATGTTGATGAGCTTAGCCCCGGCGAATTGGTGAAAACAAGCATTGATGCCATGTTGGAATCGCTTGACCCATATACTGTTTTTATTACGGAAGCAGAAGTGGAAGATTTTAAATTTATTACCACTGGGCAATATGGCGGTATTGGCGCACTGATTCAAAAGCAAGGGGAAAAAATTATTGTTGCTGAGCCTTATGAGGATAAACCTGCCCATACTTATGGTTTAAAAGCGGGCGATGAGATTATTGAAATTGATGGCCAGCCGGTTGAAGGAAAATCAACCAGTGAAGTAAGCACTTTGCTAAAAGGACAACCCGGTACAACGGTTAATATAACCATGTTGCGCGAAGGTGAAAATGAACCGATTCATAAGGAATTGACCCGCCAAAATGTTAAAATTGATAATATTCCATACTATAGTATGCTTGACAATGGCGTTGGGTATATTAAGTTAACCGGTTTTACCCAACATGCAGGGCAGGAAGTAAAAGAGGCTTTTCTCGACCTGAAAAAAAATAATGAAATGACAGGTATTATTCTCGACCTCCGGGGAAATGGTGGTGGTTTGTTGCAGGAAGCGGTAAAAATTACAAATATTTTTGTTGACAAAGGAGAACCGGTTGTAAGGACTAAAGGGAAACTCCCATCCAAAAATCATACCTATAAAACCGATGAATCGGCTGTTGATGCAACCATTCCACTCGTTGTGCTTGTAGATAATAATAGTGCCTCTGCTTCAGAAATTGTCGCCGGGGCAATCCAGGACCATGACAGGGGAATTGTTATCGGACAAAAAACATTTGGTAAAGGGCTTGTGCAAAATGTGATCCCTCTTTCGTACAATGCCCAGGTAAAAATAACGGTGGCAAAATATTATATACCCAGTGGGCGCTGCATTCAGGAAATTGATTATGCAATAAAAGATGACGATGGCGAAAGCGGAATTACACCGGATTCGTTAGCTACACCTTTTAAAACCAAACATGGCCGGGTCGTTTATGATGGGCACGGCATAACACCTGATATAATTGTTGATTTAGATACCCTGAGCAATATCAGCTATGCACTGTTTACCAAATTCCTTTTCTTTCAGTTTGCCAATAAGTATGCACGCGATAATGATTCAATTGCCCCACCCGAAGACTTTTTAATTTCGGATGCTACCTATGATGAATTTGTTACTTTTATTAATGATAAAGACTATAGCTATACAACAAAGTGTGAAGAAACGCTCGAAAGTTTTAAGGAATATGCTGAGTTAGAGGGGTATTTCAGCAGCATCAGTAGTGATTATGAGACCATAGTAGAAAAAATAAAAGCCAACAAAGAAGGCGATATTGAAAAATACAAGGATGAAATCTGTAAGATTTTGCGGGTCGAAATAGTATCCCGGTATTATTACCAAAGAGGAAAAATTATTTCCTCACTGATTGATGATCCCGACATTAATAAAGCCATTGAAATAATCAATGAAAAAGATTCATACCTTGCTATTCTGGATGGACAACTGAAAAAACCGGGGACAAATAATTAACCCCGCTAATCAATTTATCCTCTTTTCCGGCTATGATCAAATTTCTTACAAGGTACAATCCTCAGCTATTTCTTGGATTCCTTGTGTTGATGTTCATCAGCCTGCCATTATCCCGTTTTGGATTAAGTGTTGCCCAATTTGGCCTGCTTGGCGTTTGGCTTATTGATGGTAAACTGATGACTAAATTCAGAACACTGTTTAAAAATAAAGCAGCCCTTGTTTTGATTTCATTTTATTTGGTTCATGTAATTGGGTTGATGTACACCACCGATTTAAACTATGCATTTAAAGATTTGAGGATAAAATTGCCATTACTTTTTTTGCCTGTGGTTTTTGTTACTTCACCTCAGCTATCCATGAAAAGGGTAAACCAGCTATTGATGATTTATGTGGCGTCTGTTTTCGTGGCTACGTTAATAAGTTTTGGGATATTACTGACAAGGACCATTTCAGATTTCCGTGAACTTTCGCCTTTTATATCCCATATCAGGTTTAGCCTCAATGTTTGCATTGCCATGTTTTTTACCGGGTATTTAATGGTGTTTGAACTTAAATCGAAAATCAGCCTGAAACTATTAGCCGGGGCAGTTATTATTTGGTTTTTTGTTTTTCTTATCATGATTGAGTCAGTAACCGGAATTATCATTTTTTTTATTACCGGTTCAATATTAATGCTGGGTTTTATCGTCCGGATGAAAATTTTTTATTGTAAATTGATAGGCCTGATTGTATTAATTTCAATCCCTGTAATACTGGCAATTTACTTAAACATTACCGCAAAAAATTATTTCATTCCTCGCGAAAAAAGTAACCCTGAATTATTTACCCGGCAGGGCAACCCCTATTATCATGACACGATAAATCAACCCATTGAAAATGGAATGTATACCTGGATGTATGTTTGTGAAATGGAATTGCGTGAAATGTGGAATAATAAAAGTAAACTCGATTATGATGGGAAAGATACCCAGGGCCAGGATTTGAAATATACCCTTATACGATATTTAAACTCCAAAGGGTTAAGAAAAGATGCTGGGGGTATGAAGCAACTTTCAGAAAAGGATATAAAAAATATTGAATTGGGGATTGCCAACTACCACTATACCAGAAAATTTAATGTCAACTCCCGCTTGTATAAACTCTTCTGGGAATACCAGATCAGTAAGATGAAAGGAAATCCCGGAGGCCATTCTATGCTACAGCGAATTGAATTTTGGAGGGCTTCCTGGGCGATAATACTGGATAATTTCTGGATAGGTGTCGGCACCGGAGATATCGACCAGGCCTATAAAATATATTACTAAAATACAAAATAAGAATTATCTTTACAGTGGAGGCACCGGGCCCATAATCAGTTTTTGGCGATTTTTGTTTCATTCGGTTCAGTAGGATTGATATGGTTTATATTTACTATTATTTATCCTGGCATTAAACTCAACAAATTTAATACGTATCACTATCTTGTGTTTTGGATTATTATCACTTTATCCATGATGGTTGAAGATACGCTCGAAACACAAATGGGTGTTACATTATATGCTTTCTTCAATGCCTTTTTTCCTGTTTGGAGTTAATAATGAAGCAAAAAAGTAGTTTCGTTGATTTTTGTAATTTCGTATCCTTAATTATTGCTCATGAAAAAAATCAGTCTGACGCTGGAATTTTCTATTTATAATACCCTGAAAGAATTACCATCTGAAGATATGGCATTGCTCGAAAAGGCAATTTCTGCAATGAAAAATGCATATGCCCCGTATTCAAATTTTAAGGTTGGTGCGGCTGTTTTGCTTACAAATGGAGAAGTCTTTTTAGGAAACAATCAGGAAAATGCAGCCTATCCTTCAGGATTATGTGCCGAGCGGGTAGCTTTATTTTATGCCTCATCAATCTATCCTGATGTGCCGGTTAAAACCCTGGCGGTAACTGCGGCATCGGTTGATTTTATTATTAACGATCCGGTTACCCCTTGCGGGTCGTGCAGGCAGGTAATGGCCGAAACAGAAGGGAGGGGGAAAACCCCAATGAAAATTATTATGATGGGTGAGCATGGAAAAATTTATGTTACAGAAGGAGTAATCAATTTATTACCCTTGATGTTTCAAGCTGAACAATTGAAAAAATAATGCACATGGAACTTATTTCAACAAAAATTTGCAAAACCAGCGACATAGGTGTCAACAACAACCTGTTTGGAGGTGCCTTATTATCCTGGATGGATGAAGCTGGTGGAGCTTATGCCTGTACCAAATGCTGTACACCTAATATGATCACATTAAAAATTGATGAAGTGCTTTTCGAAAGGCCGGTAAAAGTAAAGGAACATATAAAAATTTACGGAAAAGTACTTGGTATTGGAAAAAGTTCAATAAAAATATTTGTTGAAGCCAGAAGGGTTGATTTTGAACATATTGCTGAAGAAATGGTTTGTTCAACCGAAATGTTGTTTGTGCGAATTGATGATCAGGGAATGGCTATTCCCATAAAAGAAAGTGTAAGAATTAACATTGTAAAAAATTTATAAAATGACAAAAATTAAACTACTAAGCCTGTTACTACTTTCCGTATTATTATTATCGATGAAAGGCGATCTGGAAGCATTTAAACTTTTTGATGCCAACGGAAAAAATGTGAAATATTCAAAACTTGCTGATGCCGCGGGAGAAGCCGATATTGTATTTTTTGGAGAACTGCATAACAATCCAATTTCTCATTGGTTTCAGCTGGAATTGACAAAAGAATTATTCAGCCAAAAATCGGAAAATTTAATTTTGGGAGCCGAAATGTTTGAATCCGATAATCAATTAATCATGGATGAGTATCTTTCTGGTCAAATTACAGATAAGAATTTTGAGGCTGAAGCCAGACTTTGGAAAAACTACAAAACCGATTATAAACCGCTGGTTGATTTTGCCAAAGATCATCAACTTAAGTTTGTTGCCACAAATATCCCAAGGCGATATGCTTCCATGGTTCATAAAAAAGGATTTGAAACGCTTGATAGTTTAAGCCCCGAAGCCAAATTTCTTATTGCCCCACTACCTGTTAAATACGATGCTGAACTCAAAGGATATAAAGCAATGCTCGAAGGAATGGAAGGAATGGGATCCCATGCCAGTTCGAACCTGCCTAAAGCCCAGGCTATAAAAGATGCGACGATGGCTCACTTTATTCTTGAGAATTGGGAAAAGGGCAAAACATTTATTCACTACAACGGTGCTTATCATTCAAATGATTTTGAAGGCATCGTTTGGTATTTAAAGCAGGAAAATCCCCGGTTAAATATTCTTACCATTTCTACTGTGGAGCAAGATACCATTACCGATTTAAATGAAGACTTCAAAAACCTGGCCGATTTTATTCTTTGTGTTCCCACGGATATGACAAAAACTTATTAGTTCGTTTTGTATATGGCGATAAATTGAAAAGCGTGGAAAATAAAAAAAGAGAGAATTATTCTCTCTTTTTTTTATTTTATTTATTGGTTTAATAAATTATTCTGCAGCCGGATTCGGATGGGCAATTTTTTTAAGCGCTTCTGCATAATTAAACTCTTTGTATGTTGGGCTTTCAGCATTATGGCAGCCTTTACAGAGTTTTTCAGATGGAATGATCATGCCGTTTTCAATAGATTTCGCCTGGTCTTTCATAATGGTGTTGGTTTTGTATTTGCTTCCCGGACCATGACAGGTTTCGCATGAAACTCCCTCTTCTATTTTAACACCAATGTTTACACTTTCATCAATGCTTCCAAACGTGGAGTGGCATTTGATACAAGCGGCGTCTGTAGCTGGATCGGCAATCCCTTTTTCTTTTGCAATGGCTTTCGCTTTATCACTGCTCAATGTTTCCATGGCTTTGGCATGGGGCCCTGCCGCCCAAATTTTGTACTGCTCACCTGTTGCAGGTTTATTGTGGCACATTTTGCATTTTACCGCCCCAATGTATTCAAAGTCTTGTGCTGTTAACGTACCACCTGCTAAAAAAACAACACAGAGAACAAATACTAAGTTTTTACTTATCATAACTGTTTCGTTTTAAATTAATACTATTTTTCTATTACTATTAAAGATCACTTTATTTTATATTTTGTAAAACTATTTAAAATAAATTCAATTTCAACTTTTTTAGTCCTCATCAAGTCATTAAATTCCAAAAACCAGGCCAATGTTTTATCACTATTCAATACAGCTCAAATTTCTGACAAAGAACATTTTTACACTTTAAAATTGAGTTAAATAATAAATAAGCGATAACATCTATTTTTCTCGATACAATAATACTAAAATTATAAAGATAATGGATATTTTTTTAATGATTAATATCATTGTCTGGTTGTCATTAATCATTTCTATTTTGGTATAAAGTCATAATTCACTACTGGGTAAATTCAGTTAATTAGTGCTATTTTGCATATTACGGAGAATGTCAACTAAGTATGGATTTAGCATATGGTGATGTGTACAACAGGTTGTCAAATATTCATAAGAATGTCGCATGAATTAAGGCTTTCAGACCGATAAACGGATTAATAAAAATTGAAAACAACGAATATTTTTACTGCTTCCATACGCCTGTTCTTGTCCCTTCAATCAGATAAAAGGGAGCTTTACGGGCTTTTTAGAATCGTTATAAATTACATAACACATACGTAAATCATTTTGTATTTAACTAATTTAGACATCTTGATATAAATATACGAACGAATGGAAAACCTGACTCGCATTTTAATAAATACTTTATTTGGATCTTTAATATTCTTGTTTGTTATAAACCTCGCATCAGCACAATCAAACGACGATTGCCTGATGTGCCATGAAGACCCTGAATTAACAGCCGAACGCCAGGGACGGACTGTTTCAATGTACGTAAACCTGAGCATTTTGGGCAATTCGGTTCATAAAGATGTAGATTGTGTTATGTGTCATGAAGAGGCCGCTGTGGATGAGTTCCCTCATAATGATATACTTGCACCCGTAAATTGTGGAAATTGCCACGACGATGCTAAAATGAAATTTGATAAAGGGATTCACGGTCAAGCATTAAAATTAAACGCATTATATGCTCCTGATTGTAAGGAATGCCATGGGGATCATAATATTTTGCATAATTCCGATCAAAAATCAAGGACGTATAAAATGAATATTCCGGTATTGTGTGGTAAATGTCACAGGGAAGGCGCACCTGTTGCAAGAACCTACAACATTACCGAACATAACATTCTTGAAAATTATAGCCAGAGTATTCATGGTGAAGGTTTGTTCAAAAAAGGGTTGATTGTTTCGGCAACGTGCAATGATTGTCATGGAAACCACCTGGTCCTTCCTCATACAAGCCCAAATTCCTCAACCTCGAGCAAGAACATTGCTGTAACATGTATGAAGTGTCATGCTGAAATTGAAGAGGTTCATACGAAGATCATCAAAAAGGAATTATGGGAAAAGGAACCCGGGGCCATTCCAGCATGTACTGACTGTCACCCACCGCACAAAGTAAATGTAGAGGATATTGTCAATATGATGTCGGATAATTCGTGCATGAAATGCCATGATAAAGAAGATGTTCATAAAGTAGTGAATGATTCGGTCGTATCTTTATTTGTTAACAAAGAAGATATTTCCAATTCTGTTCATCGCAATATCACCTGTGTAAAATGTCATTCGGATGTTTCTACAAATTTAAAGAGGCCCTGTGAAACTGCAAATAAGGTTGATTGTTCAAACTGCCATGCCGAAGTATCAAATGTTTATAATGAAAGCGGGCATGGCCAGGCGTATTTCAGAAAAGAAAATAATGCGCCTTATTGCACCGATTGCCATGGGAAGCATATCATACAAACAAGGTACGACGATACCTCTCCAACCTACAGAACATCAATTCCAAAACTTTGCGGCGAATGTCACCGCGAAGATGGTAAAGCCAGTGAATTAGCCGAATTAAAAGAAGTAAATGCGTATGCTGATTATTCGTCAAGTATGCATGGCAGAGGTTTGACCGAAAAAGGATTACTTCCATCGGCTGTATGCACCGATTGTCATACCACTCACTTTGTACTTAAAGAATCGGATGAACGCTCATCTGTTCATCCTAAAAATATTCCGGCTACATGCGCTACCTGCCATAAAGGGATCTACGACGACTATATAAAGAGCGACCATGCCATTACCCGTGATAAACATGGATTAAAGTTTCCTACATGCGCCGATTGTCATTCGGCTCATATAATTTCTGATATCTCTGACAACAAATTCATGAATGAAGTTACCCACCAATGTGGTAACTGCCATGCCGACCTGTCTGAAACCTATATGGAAACCTATCATGGCAAAGCCTATCAACTGGGTTATGAAAAATCAGCAAAATGTTCCGATTGCCATGGCGCGCATCGAATATATAATGCAAACAACCCATTGTCATCGGTAGGTAGTGCCAATATTGTTGAAACATGTAAAAAATGCCATCCTGATGCCAATGTACGGTTTACAGGTTATCTCACCCACGCAACACATCACAACAAAGAAAAATATCCAGTCCTCTATTATGCCTTTTGGGGGATGACATTTCTTTTAATTGGTGTATTTGGATTTTTCGGCGTCCATTTATTGTTATGGCTGCCACGTTCTATCCAGGGTATTAAAAAAAGAAAACTTCTAAAAAATTCCACGGGAAATCAGTATCATATAAGACGATTTACACGTGCTCAGAGGATTACCCACTTATTTGTTATCTTTAGTTTTATCCTTCTTGCCCTAACCGGAATGATGCTAAAATTTGCCGGAATGCCCTGGGCAAACTGGCTTTCAAATGTACTTGGCGGGGTAAAAGCCGCTGGTAATATTCACCGGTTTGCGGCTGTTATTACCTTTGGATATTTCATTTTTCATGTGGCCTCACTTATTCGGATCATGGTCCTTCGTAAGGTACCTGTAGGCAGGTTTGTTTTTGGAAAAAATTCCCTGATGTTTAATATGCAGGATATTAAAGATTTTTGGGCTACGCTAAAATGGTTTTTAGGAGCCGGGCCAAAACCCCAATACGGACGTTGGACCTATTGGGAAAAATTTGATTATATGGCAGTTTTCTGGGGAGTGGCCGTTATCGGATTTAGCGGATTGATCCTTTGGTTTCCAGAGTATTTTACTACAGTAATGCCGGGTTGGCTTATCAACGTCGCCATGATCATCCATAGCGACGAGGCCTTATTGGCTGTAGGATTTATTTTTACTATTCATTTTTTCAATACACACCTGCGACCCGATGCATTCCCGATGGATACGGTTATTTTTACCGGAACCATTCCTTTTGCTGAATTTAAACACGAACGGCCACGCGAATATGAAGAACTGAAAAAATCGGGAAGATTGAAAAAAGTTGTTTTCAAAAGAGAACAAAGGCCAAAATACGAGCGTATTTTGAAAGTTTTTGGCTACATTTTCCTCACCACCGGATTGATCCTGGTTATATTGATCATTTACTCCATGCTGTTTGGATATAATTAAAAAATTGAGTGAATAAAAATTCCGGTTCAATCTATAATAATTCCTGCTCAGGAAATTAAATTTTCATTGGATAGCCCAGTATATTAGTTTTACACGAAACTAAAATATGCTATTTATGAAAACGCTAACAAAAAACGTTATTTTAATGCTGGCCATTGGATTGGTCACTTCGATCAACACAAACGCTCAGTGGACAAACGTAAATTCAGGAACACCAGAAAGATTGAATGTTGTGTGTATTGTAAACAAAGATCTGATATTTGTCGGAGGCAAAAATGGTACACTTTTAAAAAGTACGAATGGAGGACAAACCTGGGCGCCAATATTTACTGGTACCGATCTTGATATAGGCTCCATCCGGTTCGTTAATAACAGTGCCGGATTTCTCGTCGGCGAAGATGGTTTATTTATGCAATCAAACAATGGTGGAAGCTCATGGACGCAACATGCTACAGGTGTGTTTTCTGAACTCGAAAGCACGTAATAATTGATCAACAAAATTTGTGGCATGTGGCAGAAAATGGTACAATCATTTTATCTGACAACGCTGAAATTCCCGGACGGTTGTTTCTCAGGAATGCTGGTAAATTTTCAATGAAGTACATTTTATCAATCCGACGAATGGCTTTATTGTGGAGAGAGAGTGGTACTTTTGCATTAAAATCAGAGGATGGAGGAAATCTTTGGTTTCCGCAGGTACAAATACAACTAACGAATTAAATGGTTTTAATAATTCTTTATCAGGAACTTACTTTATTACGGGTGCAAACGGAACCATTATAACATCCGCTGATAACGGTGATAACTGGGAGATGATCACATCTCCATCCAACAATGACCTTTATTCGACCTCATTTTTAACCGGCCAGATTGCATATATTGTAGGAGATGATGGAACTATTCTGCATTCTAATGATAGCGGCAATACCTGGATATTAGAAGCATCACCCACAACTTCACGACTTGTGGATATTTCTTTTTCGGATTCAGGTATTGGAATAGCAGTGGGTCGTGAAGGGACCATCATTCGAATGGAATCTACAATAACAGCTTATCTTGAACTAGTTGATATAGAAGCCAGTCTGTCTCCTAATCCGGTCAGTAAAACGGGATATCTGTTCATTCCCAATTTAGCAACAAACCCCATGTCGTTTAATGTTTATAATCTTTTGGGAGAAAACGTGTTATCCCTTGAACAAATTGAAAACGTGAAAAGACAACCATTGATTTTTCATCAATCGAAGATGGATTGTATTTATATACAATTCAAATTGACAATAGAATAATCAAAACATCGAAATTTACCAAAGATTAATTTGAAACTTATACTATAATACTATTGTACTCCGAAGAAAATCCTCCATACAAGATGTTTTGAAAATGATAGAAATGTTTCAAAAAAATTTTTATCATCTTTTTGCACCGAAATGTATGGTGTCTGTCTTCGGTTTGACAAAAACAGATGAGGCAAGATGATTTTCTTCAGAGAATATTATCAAAAACAAATAAAAACAGGTGGTAATACCTGTTGAAGTGGCCTAATAAGACTAATTTAATGTGAACAACAGCAACAAACATTAAAGCGAGATGCGTTACAGCATCATAATAAATTTATGGGACGATGATATTGTTCAGAAAAGGGAGATGGTCTTTTGCACTTTTTTAATATGGTAAATATGTTTAATTGGATAAGTGCATTACCGGCAGGTTATCGCATGGTGTTTAATTTATATGTCATGGAAGGTTATTCGCATAAAGAAATAAGTGAGATTCTTGGAATATCGGAAAATACTTCTAAATCACAACTTTCAAGGGCGCGATTAATGTTACAGAAAAAATTAATGGCCAATAATATTTAAGTTAATTTTGATTTGAAACTGATTGTAAATATTTATGTATAATGATTTATAGATGTGTTATATTTATTGAAGATAATAGGTGTCGAACATAACAACCAATAAAAAATTGTTTTAAATTTGTTTATCATGACAGGACTAACTCATAGGGTATATATTACAACTTTATCTGTCATTACGCTCGCCGTGTTGACCTACCTCATTTACCACGGGTTTACCTATTATAATACATCCCTTGAAGAGCGATTTTATCATCCCGAGCATACCCAGTTAAAACCCAGCGGACCTCTTGGGCATGGCCTCGGTATCTTTGGTTCTTTATTCATGATCCTTGGTGTTTCAAGCTACATGATAAGAAAACGATACCGTTCATTTACTCGCTTCGGGCAACTCAAACACTGGCTGGAGTTTCATATTTTTCTTTGCACATTAGGACCCATTATGGTGCTTTTTCATACTTCGTTTAAATTTGGTGGAATTGTTTCGATCAGTTTCTGGAGTATGGTGGCGGTTTTCCTGAGTGGTGTTATTGGTAGGTTTATTTATATTCAAATTCCCCGATCAATAGAAGGGCGGGAATTGAGTTTAAACGAAGTAAAAGAATTAAAAGGTGATATAGGTGAAATAATTACCAATGTTTATAAACTTGATAAAGAGAGTCAGGATATCATCATTGACTCAACCAGAAAGAATGGAGATGAAGACCATACAGGCATTATAGTCAGAGTTTTTAAAAAGTATATTGAGGATAAGAAATCGGTAAAAAGGATAATATCTGTTCTTAAAAAAAATAATCTTTCTCGTACTGAAAGAAACCATGTTTTAACACTGGTCAGAAACGAAATTTCATTGAACAGGAAGATCGAAAGATTACAAACCATGCAGAATTTATTTAAATACTGGCATGTTGCCCATTTGCCTTTTGCGCTTGTTATGCTTGTTATTATGGTGATTCATGTTATTGTTACCATTGTTTTCGGTTATAAATGGATATTTTAATCATGGAGATACTTTTTGAACAAATATTAATATATGGCCTGGTGATCATCTTTTGTCTTGTCATCGTAATAATCTATTTACGCAAACAAAAGAGGGAATCGAAAGTTGTTGAAGATAAAATAGAGAAGGCAAAACAAGACGGTCTTCACGAACCAATATCGTTACATCCTGTCATTGATGTGAACAGTTGCATAAAAACCGGAGCCTGTATCTTAGCCTGCCCCGAACGCGATATACTTGGGATACGAAATGGCAAAGCAACGACAATAAATGCCTCCCGTTGTATTGGCCACGGTGCATGTTTTCACGCATGCCCAACTCAGGCCATAACCTTATGTATCGGAACAGAAAAACGCGGGGTTGATCTGCCCCATGTTAATCAGAGCTTTGAAACAAATATTTCGGGCGTTTTTATCGCGGGTGAACTGGGGGGCATGGGCCTGATTAAAAATGCAGTGGAACAAGGAAAACAGGCCGTTGAGAATATTTCCAAATTAGCCAGGGGTAAACATGAGGCAGAATACGATTTGATTATAGTAGGCGCTGGGCCTGCCGGAATATCAGCTTCATTAGCAGCGAAAAAACACAACCTGAAATTCATCACACTCGATCAGGATACATTAGGAGGTACGGTTTTTACTTTTCCAAGACAAAAAATTGTAATGACATCAGCTATGGACCTGCCCCTTTTCGGAAAAATCAAATTGTTCACAACCAGTAAAGTTGAATTGCTTGAAATATGGCAGCAAGCATTAGGTAAAAACAACATCACAATTAAAGAGAATACAAAAGTTGAATCCATCACAAGAGTAAACGGACACTTTTCAACCAACACATTGACAGGTGAAAAATTCTCATCAAAAAATGTCTTATTGGCCATTGGCCGGCGTGGAACTCCACGAAAACTTAATATTCCAGGCGAGAACACGGAAAAAGTAGCTTATCGCTTGTTAGAACCTGAAGAAATTAAAGACAAAGATATTCTGGTAGTTGGTGGAGGTGATTCGGCAGTAGAGTCGGCCATGTTACTCGCTGGTCAAAACAGGGTAACAATTTCCTATCGGAACGATGTTTTTCAGCGGATCAAACAGAAAAATAATGAAAGAATAAATGAGGCCATTGCAAATGAAAGATTAAAGGTTCTTTTTAAAACAAATCCTGTTGAAATTAGAAAAGATGATGTAATTTTATCAGACCGTGAAACGGGTGAAAAAATTACACTAAAAAATGACCTGGTCTATATTTTTGCGGGAGGGGAGTTACCAACCCAGTTTTTACAAAAAATTGGCCTTGAGATCACTAAAAAATACGGCGAAGCCATTTTAAAACATTAACTTTACAGGGTGTAAGTTATGCATCTTACGAAGAAACATAGAGGATTATTAATCGCGGCAATTGTTATAAACAGTTTTCTGCTCACAGCTCAAATTTCACCGGGTGACCTTGCTAAACCTCATGCCCATCTTGAAGGAATTTCCAATTGTACAAAGTGCCATGTGTTGGGTGAAAAGGTGTCAAACGAAAAATGCCTCAATTGCCATACTGAATTAAAGAGCAGAATAGATCAGCAAAAGGGATATCATTCATCCGCTGATATTAAAGGAAAAGAATGTGTAAAATGCCACAATGATCATCACGGACGGAACTTTGAACTAATCCGGTTCGACACAGACAAATTTGATCATTCGTTGACTGGTTACAATTTGTTAGGCGCACACGCAAAACAAGAATGTAAAAAATGCCACAAATCTGAATTTATTGCTGACCAGAATATCAGGAAAAAGGAATTTACGTTCCTGGGGTTGAATCCTTCCTGTTTATCATGCCACGATGATTATCATCAAAAGACCCTTGCTGCGGATTGTGCTTCCTGCCATAATTTTGACGCTTTTAAACCGGCTCCAACGTTTGATCATAACAATGCAAAATATAAATTATTGGGCAAACACAGCGAGGTTGAATGCTACAAATGCCATAAAATAGAGGATCAATCAGGAAAGAAATATCAACAATTTACAGGCATCGAATTTAGCAGTTGTGTCAACTGTCACGAGGATGTTCATAAAAATAAATTCGGCCAGAATTGTATCCAGTGTCATTCCGAAGAATCGTTTCATATAATCAAAGGACTAAATAATTTCGACCATTCAAAAACCGATTATCCGCTTCAAGGGAAACATCAATATGTGGATTGCAAGTTATGTCATAAAACAAATTATACCAATCCAATTTATACCAACCGATGCACAAATTGCCATACCGATTATCATAAACAACAATTTGTAAAATCAAATAATTCGCCCGATTGTGCCGAATGCCACACGGTATACAGTTTTCAGGAATCTACTTTCACGGTTGAAAAACACAATGAAGGTTCATTCCCGTTAAATGGCGCACATCTTGCAACTCCCTGCTTTGCCTGCCATAAAAAAGAATCCCGGTGGGAATTTAAAGAAATTGGGCTTCGGTGTATTGATTGCCATGAGAACATTCATGAGCCTTATCTTGACAAGAAATTTTACCCGGAAGCTACCTGTACAAGTTGCCATGGGGAGAGTCGCTGGAGTAACATTCAATTCGACCATTCAAAAACTAAATTTATCCTTGAAGGCGCCCATCAAAATCAAACATGCAGGTCATGCCATTTTAAGAAGGATAATTTTGGGACAATTCATCAGCAATTTTCAGGTCTTTCTTCGGCTTGTGAATCCTGTCATAAAGATATTCATGGTAACCAATTCGAGGAAAACGGAATAATAAATTGTAAACGATGTCATGATTTTAATAATTGGAAAGCGAGTAAATTTGATCATAATTCAACAAAATTTAAATTGGATGGGGCTCATCAAAACGTTGCCTGTATTGCTTGTCATAAACCCGTTTTAACAGTTGAACCGAACTACATTCTCTATAAAATAAAAAATTACAGATGCGAAGACTGTCACAAATAATACTGGTACTGGTAGCCTGTGCCACCGGATATGGTCAGTCGCCGCATGGCGATAAATTAACCATAGCGTGCGAAGATTGCCATAATCCGAAAGGATGGACGTTAGAAGCAGGAACCTATTCATTCACACATAATAAAACCGGATTTCCTTTGGAAGGAATGCATCAGGATGTGAATTGTAAAAATTGTCATCCAACGCTAGTATTTTCAGATGCTGAAAACGATTGTATGTCGTGCCATACCGATATGCACCAACAAACAGTGGGGCTTGATTGTGCCCGCTGTCATACCCCCAAATCGTGGATTGTAGAAAACATCACTGAAATTCACCAGCAAAGCCGGTTCCCACTGGTAGGTGCTCATTATACAGCCGATTGTTACGACTGTCATCCGTCAGCCTCCCTTCTTCAATTTCAACCCCAGGGTATTGAATGTTACGAATGTCACAAACAGGATTACGATGCGGCCACTTCGCCAAACCATGTTGAGGGAAATTTTTCAACCGATTGTTACGATTGCCATGCCATTGATGCTTTTTCCTGGAGCGGCATGGGGTTTAATCATGCCTTTTTTCCGCTAACAGCAGGACATTCCATAGGAGACTGTAACCAATGCCATAAGAGTTCCGATTATTCTGATATATCTGCTGATTGTTATTCATGTCACCAAACAGACTATACCTCAACAACAAATCCCGGACATATGGCTGCCGACATCAATACAAATTGTTCGGAATGCCATTCAACCAACCCGGGATGGAAACCGGCTGAATTTGCACAACATGATCCCCAATTTTTCCCTATTTATTCCGGACAGCATGGCGGCGAATGGAACAATTGCACCGATTGTCATTTAAACCCGGGTAATTATGCCTCTTTTACTTGTATTGATTGCCATGAGCATAACCAACCAGAAATGAATGACGAACATGAAGGTATTGGTGGCTACGCTTATAATAGCATTGCTTGTTTGGAATGTCATCCCACGGGAGATGCAGAAGAAGGATTTAACCACAGTGCAACTAATTTCCCGCTGACAGGTGCTCATGTTGATACCGAGTGCAAAGATTGCCATCCACAGTTTTATATTGGAACAACAATGGTATGTTACGATTGCCATACCGATGCATATAATCAAAGTACTAACCCCAATCACCTTGAAGCAGGAATTCAAAATGCCTGTGAAGATTGTCATACAACCCAACCCGGATGGATACCCGCCACTTTTGACAATCATGATGAATTATATGCCCTGACAGGTGCTCATGCAAGTCCGGAAGTTGATTGTTTCGCCTGTCACGAAGGAAACTATTCGAATACGCCCAATGAATGTGCGGGTTGTCACACCAATAATTACAACGAAACGACAAATCCAAACCATATTGAAGCAGCGTTATCTTTTATGTGTGATGATTGCCATTCGACCGATCCTGGCTGGACACCCGCCTCGTTTGATATTCATGATGAATATTATCCAATCACGGGCGCACACATTTCCATGGCCACTTGTTTCGATTGCCATGAAGGAAATTATACAAATACCCCCAATGAATGCGCCGGATGTCACATAAATAATTATGATGAAACGACGAATCCAAATCATAATCAAATTGGTTTGCTTACGACGTGTGAAGATTGCCATACAACAAATCCCGGATGGACGCCTGCCGGATTCCCCAATCACAATGATTTTTATGTTTTACAGGGTGCCCACATTGCTGTTGCCAGCGATTGTTTTGTTTGTCATGGAGGGAATTACAATAGTACGCCCAATACATGTTATGGATGCCATGCAACCGAGTACGTTCAAACCAATGACCCGAACCATGCTGTGGCGCAATTCCCAACCACCTGTGAAGATTGTCATTCACAAAGTGCCTGGGAACCATCTACGTTTAATCATGATGGACAGTATTTCCCGATTTATAGCGGGGAACACCAGGGTGAATGGGACCAATGCAGCGATTGTCATGAGAATCCAACGAATTTTGAAATATTTACCTGTATAACATGCCACGAACAGGGAGACATGGACGATGAACATGAT
Organism: Bacteroidales bacterium; assembly: GCA_041393275.1. Lineage (GTDB taxonomy): Bacteria > Bacteroidota > Bacteroidia > Bacteroidales > JAADJA01 > JAADJA01. Next base: position 46,724 of record JAWKKL010000006.1, on the reverse strand, counting down.
GGAATTAGCGGATATCAATACAATAGTCCGGCCTGCCTGGCCTGCCATCCGGATGGAAGCTCTTCGGGAGCGTTTAATCATAATGGAACTAATTTCCCATTAACAGGTGCTCATACTACCGTTGATTGCAGTTCCTGTCATGAAAATGGCTATACAGGAACTTCTACCAATTGTGCCGATTGCCACGGCGATGACTACAACCAAACGACCAACCCAAATCATAATGGCCTTGGGATATCCAACGACTGTGAAGATTGTCATACAACAAATCCCACATGGAAACCGGCGACATTTGCCATTCACAATGATTTTTATGTTTTACAGGGAGCACATGTTTCCATTGCCAATGATTGTTTTGATTGCCACGAGGGAAATTATAACAATACACCGAATACCTGTTTTGGCTGTCATTCATCAGAATATAATCAAACCAATGATCCCGACCATGCGTCAGCCCAGTTCCCGACAACCTGTGAAGATTGTCATACGCAAAGCGCATGGGAACCTTCAACTTTTAATCATGACAACCAATATTTTCCCATATACAGCGGAGAACATCAGGGAGAATGGGACCAGTGCAGCGATTGCCATACAAATCCCGGGAATTTTGCCGTCTTTTCATGCCTTACCTGTCATGAACAGGGGGATATGGATGATGAACATGATGAAGTAACCGGGTATGTTTACAACAGCATTGCCTGTTTTAATTGTCACCCCAACGGAGATAGTGATTCACAAAAATTTAAGAAATTTTAATGGGCAATAAGATTAAATATATATTTTCACTTATTCTGATTTTTTTATGTGCATGTAATCTTTCCGGGCAAACACAGCCTTCAGAAGCAGAAGGGAAAATTTCTTATATTACTTCGCAAAGTATTTATGTAAAATTCGAATCAACTGAATTCATTGAGGTTGGGGATACCTTATATTTTCAGGAAGAAGGAAAACTGGTCCCGGCTATGGTTGTTAAGAACCTTTCGTCCATTTCCTGCGTTTGTTCGCCAATTTCTTCAAAAGAGTTTAATGTATCAGATAGGTTAATTTTTAAAATAAAAACTGCCCCAAATCCTGTTGTTGAAATTCCTGCTACTTACCAGGATACTGTTTTACAGCCTGTTTTAGAATCCGATACAATTCCTGAACAAGATGAAGACAAGAAAGAATTAGAACAGGATATTCGTGGACGCCTTTCGGTTTCCTCGTATTCCAATTTTTCAAACAGTCCGGCAGCCAATACACAACGGATGCGTTATACTTTTTCATTAAATGCTGATCACTTAGGAAATTCTAAGCTGTCAGCGGAAACCTATATGTCGTTTGTTCACTCAAATAAGAATTGGAATGAAATCGAAAGTAATATTTTCAACGGATTAAAAGTTTATAAATTTTCGTTGAAATACGATTTCAATGAAACGACCAGCCTGACACTGGGCCGGAAGATCAACCCAAAACTTTCATCAGTTGGAGCCATCGACGGTTTTCAATTTGAAAAAAAGATCAGGGATTTTTCGGTGGGTGCATTTGTCGGATCGCGGCCCGATTATATGGACTACAGCATTAACCTGAACCTATTCCAGTATGGTATTTACGCCGGTCATGAACACACCGTTAAAAATGGAATGATGCAAAGCACCATGGGCTATATCCAACAGGATAATGACTGGCAAACCGACCGCCGGTTTTTATATTTTCAGCACATCAACACCATTGTAAAGAACCTGTATTTTTTTGGATCGGCCGAAATGGACCTCTATAAAAAAGTAGACAATAACCCGGAAAGTACATTTAATCTGACAAACCTATATCTTTCCTTGCGATATCGGGTAATCAAACAATTATCCCTCGGATTATCCTACAGTGCGAGGCAAAATATTATCTATTACGAAACCTATAAAGATTTTGTTGAGCGGCTACTCGAAACAGAAACCCTTCAGGGTTGGAGGTTCCAGGTAAACTACCGGCCTGTAAAATTTTTGTCTTTAGGTGTAAACGTAGGATACCGTTATCGCCCTGAGGATCCAAAAGCTTCCCAAAACCTGTATGCTTATGCTACCTATAGCAACATCCCCGGTTTGGATGCGGCCGCCACCATTTCCGTAACACTGTTGGAAACCAGTTATATTTCGGGAAAGATATACGGAATAGGCCTTACACGCGATATACTAAAGGGAAAAGTAAGTGCAGGATTAAAATACAAATATGTTGATTATTTGTATTCCAATACAGAATTTACTTTGGTTCAGAATTTTGGTGAGTTAAACCTTTCGTGGCGCATATATAAAAAACTTTCTCTTTCTATTTATTACGAAGGAACCTTTGAGAAGGAGCAGACCTTCAACCGTATTTATGCCAACCTTAGTTTCAGGTTTTAGACTGAAAAATCATTTAATAGTTCGGGCAACACAGGATTTCGATCGTATCCTGCTCACATCTTTGTTTGGGAAACCCCCAACTGGCAAGTTCCTTCACCGGTTCAAGCGTCCCGCCTGAAGAAGTCTCTTCCCCGATTATAGCACACCATTTACCGTGCGCCGGCCCGGCAAAACCCGCAGGTCAGGGTAGGCTATGAATTGGCAATTGGTAGAAATACATTAAAGGCGCTTGCGTTTCCCGCTGCATCGGGACTACTTCAATAGTAGTTCTTAGTATTACAAAAACCGCGAAGGAAATAGTTTTGCCATTTTCCCCCTTGAAGGAGGATTAAGGGGGGTGTCTTTGGTCCCTTTGCATCAAGAGAAAGGAACATGCAAAAATAATCCCATCCAAAAACCGCTTCCACCCTTCCTAATATAGCTACTACCCACCAATTGTCTCCATTACGTTACCAAATGTCTCCATCCGGTTAACAAAATAAACTATTTTACGAATTTTTACACCCGTTTAGTAAACCAAAGCAATCATCAATCCCAGCGGAAACCACATCCTGCACGACGGCCTCAGTAAAAACATATCCGCAGCAGGCTTCGCAAGACGAATAGGAATCTCCCGGTCAGGCTTATCAAAGCCCCAACCGCAAAGCCCCCAGGCGTTAAGATATAAACCAATTGCACTACAAAACAACCTGTAGTGCAATTCATTCAATAATTGGTATATCTAAATTTTAATAAGGATATTATTCAAGCAGCGAATTTAGGTCTTCAACACGTTTACCGTCTTTATAACCCACCACAAATGCTTCCCTGAATCCGGCAGCCCTGATCTTATTCCGCACTTTTGCTGCTTCGGTATAGGTGTTAAAGTCTCCCACCGAATACCTGTACAATCCGTCTTTTGCATCGTATTCTTTGAAAATATCGTCGTCCACATTATATTTTGCCCGAATCTCCGACACAGGTATATTGCCATCCTTTGTTGCCAATACCTGTATGCTGAAGGCTTTTTCCATGGGCGGCCTCACCGTAATCCCTGTGCTTCCATCAATCATGGTTTCAACCATGGCCAGCAGATCGGTCAGCATGATCCGTTTCCCATCTTTATAAGCCACGATAAACGCATCCTCAATCCCGTTCCTCGACATTAATATATTCCTGTACTCCCTGGCTTTCCAGAACTTAATGTAATTTCCGGTGGTAAACCGATACCAGTCATCCTCTTTCACAACGTTAATATCGCCGCTTAATTCATACTTGCTCTTAATCACCTCCGGATTTTTAATTGTTTTGGAAGCTGCCACCTGAATGGTAAATTCAACTCCCGGCCAGCGTGCTTCATAAAGTCCTGATCGGTATTCAGCTTCCAGTAACCTTTCTTCAAGGGTTTTTCTCCGCTCAACTTCAGGAGGCACTGTATTTTCTTCTTTGTGTTCGTAGGCATTCGTTTCTTCAACGGGTGTTTCCCTCACCGTTGTTTCTTTTTTCGGTTTTTCTGCCGATTTGGTCGTTTTGTTAATTATATAAGTAGTATCCGCGTAAACAATCTTACCGCTTCCCTGAACAATCGTATCAATACGGTTGGTAGTGACTTTATGTTTTTGCATTCCCTTTAATGTCACTATTTTTAGATCGCTCACACCATTTTTCATGAGCAAAGGAATATAGTCATCAACTTCGTCCCTTGTCCTGAAATCGGGTATAAGAACTTTATACAGATCATTTTCTACAAATATTTTAACTTCCCTGCCCATAATAGTAGCAAGTTTTATTCTAAGTACATCTGCATTTATTTTTACATTAAAGGCACCCAACTGAATAGCATAACTGTCGGTACCGCTGGTCAGCACCTCTTCAATTGTTTCATGGATAACATAATAAGTAGTATCGTTTTTGGTGAAAGTACCAATTAACTCTCTATCGGGTTTACTTTCAACCGAAGGTACAGGTTGTTTCTGCGTTCCCGTCAACTTCACAACCCAAATTTCCCTGAATCCGTTCTTCACAAGGTCAGGAATATAGTTTTTCACTTCATAGCTGGTCTTCAACCCATTTATCCGTACTTTATAATATCCGCCTTCAACAAGAATATCTGCATTTCTGCCCAATATATCAGCGAGTTGTGATGTTAATTTATCTGCATTTCTTTTGCGTTTAAACGCACCGAGCTGAATGGCATACCTGTCGATGCTGGAAGTTGGATCTTCTTCAATTATTTCATGGATAATCACAATGGTTGTATCAGTTTCGGTTAAGGTTTTACTTAAATCCGATTCAATTCCGGTTTTGCCTGTTTTCAGGGCAGGATTTAGCGTTCCTACAACTGAAATCAGGCCAATTTCGCTGATCCCTTTGCTTTGTAATGTGGGGAATGATTCTTCAACTTCATGTTTTGAAGCAAAACCCGATACCCTTATTTTATAAAGGTTATCCTCTGGGAACAAGGTAACATCCTTACCTGATAGTACACTTAACTGATCCCTTAACGAATCTGCTTCCATTTCGTTTTCAATGGCTCCAATTTCAATAGCGTAAGTATCTTCCGAGGAAGTCAAATCTTCTTCCACCAGTTCGTATGCAATATCTACAGATTTGTCAGTGAAAATGAACGGTTCAACCAAACCCGCTTCGGTAGCTGTTTTGCCCGTTTTCAGGGCAGGATTTAGCGTTCCTACAACTGAAATCAGGCCAATTTCGCTGATTCCTTTGCTTTGTAATGTGGGGAATGATTCTTCAACTTCTTGTTTTGAAGCAAAACCTGATACCCTTATTTTATAAAGGTTATCCTCTGGGAACAAGGTAACATCCTTACCTAACAGTACACTTAACTGATCCCTTAACGAATCTGCTTCCATTTCGTTTTCAATGGCTCCAATTTCAATAGCGTAAGTATCTTCCGAGGAAGTCGAATCTTCTTCTATTATAAGGTTTGTAATAATGACTGTTGTGTCGGTGAAATAAAATGGTTCAACCAGATCTGGCTGAAGGCCGGCAGTACCAGAAACCATCGTTGGATTTAACATACCTATAACTGAAATCAGGCCAATTTCGCTGATCCCTTTGCTTTGTAATGTGGGGAATGATTCTTCAACTTCTTGTTTTGAAGCAAAACCCGATACCCTTACTTTATAAAGGTTATCCTCTGGGAACAAGGTAACATCTTTACCTAACAGTGCACTTAACTGATGGCGTAGTGAATCTGCGTTAGTCTCATTTTCAAAAGCACCCATTGTAATGGCATAACTATCGATGGTGGCATCCATATCTTGTTCTGTCTCCTCATGGACGATCATTTCAATAATTTTCGGTTCTTCTTTTGGTTTCAGGGTGTCGTATCTGACAATAAAGTCGAGGCCATCAACATAGTCACCATCAATGTATGCTGCAATATCAATATTGATCGAATCAGGAACAGAAAACATCCCCAATTTCCTCAATTGAACTGAATCTATTATAACATCATAGGAGCCAGGGTTAAGGCCAAAAAAGCTGAAATAGCCATCCTGTTCTGTGAGGGTTCGACCAATAATCTTCTTGTTTTTATCATAAAAATTCACAATTAAACGGGCAATTCCCCTGCTTACACCTTTGTGGTCAAGCATTACTGTTCCGGCAGCTTCCCCAACAATGGTTATCGGGACCTCCACCAGCTTCATCATATTCGGGTCGACAGCAATATTCATACTGTGGATTGGCAATCGCCAGGCTATATTGTCGAAACTGCTCTCGTCAAATTCAATAAAACAATCAGTATAAGGTTCGAGTCCAAAGATGCGAATTGTGGTATCTTTTTCCCTGCTTTCGATTCGGCCACTGCTTGCCCTGAGGTTTAATCCGTAAACTTTTGGTTCATCAGGTTCTTTTATTCCATTGGCATTCTTATCGAGGAAGGGTATGATGCTTATGCCTCCCCGGCCAACATTGCCGCGATTATCGGTATACACATAATTTGTTTGGGCATCATTTATTATGCTTCCCCTGGCGTATTGAATAAATTGAGTAGATCGTTTTGAATGCCTTGCTGAAATACTTGTTTGTGCAAATTTTAAATCGTAACGGAATCCGAATTCCATTAAAAAAGTGTTGCTTCTATAATTCTGTTCGTAAGAGCCGGTGAGATATCCTTTTTTCAATACCCTTTTTTCAACCAGGACTTTGGCTGAAAGAACCTGCTTGTTTGAATAACTGTATTGTAGCCGTGGTTGTACTGAGATATCTTTCGGAAGACGGAACGACACAGAGAAGTCGCTGTAATAATAGGGTTTTGTGTTACCAATGAATACCCCGTACGAAGTAATGTTTGTGTTCACTCCAAACAGTGTTCCCGAAATCAACCATTCTGCCGTTGTATAGTTTGTAGTTGGCAAAACTAACTGATTGACGGATATTCTGTTGTATACCGATAATTTATTAAACCGAACAGGCATTGACATAGAAAACTTACGTTCTTCGAGGAAATTATTATTTATGGCCTTTTGCCCTCTGGTGTAGTACACATAATTCAGGTCGAACTGCAAACTTGAAGGTAGCCTGTAAGTGAGGGTTCCTTTCGATCTTACCTCCGGGGCATATTCTCCCGAAAGCAGAAGATTTGAAGCCAGTCGGAAGGAGCCATTCACAAAGGGCATCAGTTCACCCGAAGTTACTGATGACAGGTACTCAACACCAGTGCCAAGTGTTATACCATTCGTTAAACCATAATAAACAACATTTCTTGAAAACTTGCTTTGGCGATTATCTTCGACGATACCTGCACTTACCGAATATTCAAGTGTTTTTTTTGGAATAAAATTAAAAGGGATGGTGATATTTTGCTCCCGTGTCCGCTCTTCGCCCCAGGGGCCATAAAATTTTAATCTGACCTGGGTATTGCCGTAAATCAGGGGTACTTCAAATGTAAAAAACCCTGATGGGTCAGCCGTGGTATAATCAACAAGTACATTGTTTACATAAAGTTCAACAATCCATTCCGGTTCGGTTCGGTCGGACAGGGTATAGGTCCCAAACGATCTTCGGAATTGGGTTGAGGTATTTGTAATTTTTACCCCAACGACGGGATCATAAATTGACGATGTAGCGCCCGTTGCGATTTTACCGGCCATTACCTGGCGCAAAGCTCTGGTATCATTATTTACATAACGCCAAAGGTAATATTGCTGTTTTTCGGTAATGGGGTTATAGCTGTTATAATTTAAGACCGCGGTAGCTTCACCTCCTGCAAGCATTCCTCCGAGTCCCAGGCTAAGTCTTGAATCCACCTGCCCATCAAGTTGTTCTGATACGTTTGCCGACCAATCAGCCATGCCAAAGTGAAACAGGGGATAGCGCCTTTTTATGGTTGTATCGGCTTCAACCTCACCTATAAGACGGTTCATGTTTTTTCGAATGGCTTGCTGACGCATTTCACGAATTGCCGGTAATTCAAGCCTCGTATTTATTCTTACCGACATTGTCCTGAAAATAAATTCGGTTCCAAGTCCAAAAATATTACCGAAATAGTCACTTCTCAAATAAAGGTTTGTTTCGGTACGGATCAGGTCACCGGGTTTGAGTTCATACAATTTGTCACCATATTGAATTTGATTCTTCTCCCTGTCAATAAGATAAGTTGCATCCTGATTGATAAAAAAGCCCGAAATGGTATCCAGGCCAGGTGACGGAATATTTCGGATCATCAGAAAATCAAAGAGATCGGTAATAGGCAGGAAGACTTCATTGTCCAATATTAAAACATCCATATCGCGCCCCCCAAGATCAGGCACATCAAGAAAAAGGGCAATTTCTTCATAGGCTGGATAATCTTGTGCTAAACTGTTAACTCCCGGCTTAAATGCCAAAAGAAAAACAAGAATGATAAAACATCCTTTTGCACCAACAATCAGTCTTTTTAAGCATTTGGAAGTGCCGTATGCCCCTATTCTTTTCACTCTATTTATTAGCGTATCAGTTTAAAACGATTATTCCTGAATCAAGGTTACTTCAACCGATTCCCTAAAATTTCACTTAAGTATAATATGTTGATTTCCATTTTTTGGTTACTTCAAATTTTATATTTAATTTGATTCGGTAAATCGCATTTTTAATAGTGTTTGTACGTTTTTCAACAACCTTTGTTTCATATAAATTTTGAGCGGGAATTAAGGAATAAATTGGAAATTCTTTAAAATGAAATGTGCAAGTTCCGAGAACCTTTTTAAACAAATAATTTCTTCCTTTAGGATTAGGACTCTCCAAATGGTGTCAATTTACGCAATATGGATACCCTTTAATTAAATTACCTTTGAGAAAAAACAGGAAGCGATTAAAAGAATATTAGGGAACCTGTTTTACAAAAAAAGGTTATTTCAATTTATAAATAAGTGAGTTGCTTTGATCTTAACGAATTAGGTTTTCCTAATCAAAATGGCATTAATATTATCATTCCTGAACGAAAGTTAAATCAAAGGTCCCTCCATAATTTCCCGGTGGATTAAGCAATGGATTTCCCACGATAAGTATTCCGCCAATTCTTAATTGTGTTGCCGCTGGAGGCATGGTAGTTATAACAAATGGGTTCGGCAAATTTGATTCTCCTATCTGAAGGATCATAAATCCCCCATTACTTCCGGTTAAAATGGCATCAGGTCCATTCAGCATCGAAATAAGTGTACCCGGATTTGCTACCACATCATAAAGCCCTGTCGAAAATGAATAACCCATCGTCAATAAAACAATATCTCCGGTAGATGACCGGGCGCCGTCACTATAGATAATTACTGAGCCCCCGACATTGCCCTGGTAAAATGCGCCAAAATTCAGGTTTTGCGACAGGTTAACCGTTACCGACAATGGTCGGGGCGGTAACTCCTGACCATGAACCATGACGGTTGAAAGCAAAAGAAATACACTCAATAATACCAAAGGGTTTAAAGATTCTTTGTAAAATTTGATGAATTTTATCACTTTCATTACTTGTTAATTAAAATCTTTTTGGTATTAACAGCATCACCTGACAGCAAAGTTACAATATATATTCCGTCACTAACTTTTGGATTAAAAGTATATTTGCCATTCTCAAAAACTTTTTGGCTGAAAAGCTGGCGACCGGCCATGTCAAAAATGAGCAAATCTCCATCCTGACCGCCTAAATAGCCAATATTTGCTTCAAGGAAACCATTGGAATAATAGATACTGAAAAAGTCTGTCGGATCTAATTCAGGTAAATCAACCGGGCTATTTAACAGTCGAAGAGAAAAACGGCCTTTATATTCACCTGGTTCAAGATTTACAATGTATTCGTTATTTGCCAATAAATTCTTGTTTATCCCGGTTTGTGCGTCATGGAGATAAATTTTCATATCTACCAGTAAATTTTCAAAATCTTTGATCTTAAAGCTGATATCACCGCTTCTGTATATATCAAGTCCAAGTGGGACGATCATCAGTGAATCGTCCATAACGGGCAGGGCATTAATGGAAAGTTTTGTGCCATCGGAAAGCAGGGCATAAAGATTTGTTATTTCAAGATTGGTATTCATTAACTTCAACGCATCGTAATCACGATCAAATTCTTTAGTTGAATTCTCATCAAAATAAACCACCATCGGATCGGATGAATGGGGGTTATCCATGAAGGTGGCGGTCATTCTGAAAAACAGGCTATTTATTTCTTCGTTGGATTTTAGGAAAGGATGCGATAAGTCGTTAACCCTCACCGAATTATTCATGCCCAGTGTACCGGTAACTGGATAAACTCCATCCGAAACATGTACAAAGAAACCCTGCATGGAAGGAATAATATTTGTCGCCTGACCGTCGCTGGAAATCCCGTTAATATACGATGCGTAAACTCCTGAGTATTGATCTGATCCTCCAGCCTTGAAATAATAGAGGGCATTGTCGATGTTTGCCTTGGTCCAACCGGAAGCGGCGTCCCAATCAATGGGCGAAGGATATGGGTTTCCATAAAGATTAAATCCCTGGGTAAAGGTTTTGTTGGTATTATACATTGTTCTCGAAAGGGGTCCATTGTTTACTATGCCTGATATATCCACTGTTAAGGGAGCCACATTGGATCCAAAATTTATTGCATAACCTGACATCGGATCAAGGGTATTGACAGGATTCACATAAGAAACCCAACCCGCAGTTGTCAGGCTTTCATCGTATGCATAAAAAGTTGGAAACGATGCAAAAAGGTCCATATCATCACCGAATTCATTCACAATTGCCCCTTGAAAAGGAGAGCTGAAATATTTATATCCAAATCCTGAAGGTAGGTATCGTTGCATTGTAATATTGCCTGTTACTTCGCCTGTTCCTGATCCATCAATCAGGGCGGTTTGGGCCGATGAAGAGGCCAGGGTTAAAAACCCGCCGGTGCTAAAGTCACCAATAGCAGCAGTAAGAACACCGGTAATACTCAGGGTTCCTTGTAAAGTTACTCCTCCCGCATTGTTGACCGTTAGCCCTTCAATGCTATTGGAAACAAATAAACCGGCCTCAATAACTTGCTCCGATGAGCCGTTCAATTCAATGGTGCCCAGGGTAGCATCAAACGTTCCATTATTTGTAATTGTCCCTGCGATTTGAAGTGTATTGCCCAATACCGTCAATGATGAACCCAAATCAATGATCAAATCTTTAACAGTTCCTGCCGGTCCGCTACTTAGTACTGGTTTATTGGGTACATCAGGTATCTGAATTGGAGTTGTTGTGGAAGGTAAAAATCCGCACGACCAGTTACCGGCATTATTCCAGTCTGTATTTACATCACCTGTCCATATCAGATCGGTAATTATTATTAGGGGGCTTGTTGAGGTAACAATACCACATCCTCCTGATGGGGAAATGGTATTTGTAACAATGTATGAACCCGGTAAACTACCAGCTATATCTACTTCTCCTGTTGACGTATTTGCAAAAACGAGGCCTGCCGTTGAAGAGAATGTTCCTGCAATTCCGCCGTCAATAAAGGTGGGCAAAGGATTGGGTACGTTGTAACAATATGGTGAGCCTTCGTAAATAAAGCTTGCAACAGGTAAAGGATTAACTGTGATATCAACGGTTCTGGCGGGGCTGGTTCCGCATGAATTTGTTGCCGTAACACTTAATATACCACTTGTTGCGGTTTCATTGAAGTCAATGGTTATGGAATTTCCTGTCCCGTTTATTGTATGGCCTGTTCCACTATACGACCAGTTGTAGGTAACCCCATCTGTATTTGGAACAGTATAAACATTTTCTTCTGAACCCTGGCATACGGGTGAAGGTGCCGATACAAAATTTAACGGTTGCTCGGCAATGACCGGGAAAGATATGATCACATCATCGGAGGATGTGCATGAATAATTACTGATTGTCCAGCGAAGGGTATAAGTTTCACCTAAAGCACCGGTAAAGACTGTTGAATTCAGAGAACTGTTTACCAAAATACCTCCTGCCCCTTCGATTATTGTCCATAAACCCGTATATGGTGCAGGATTATTCCCGGCCAACACAGTTCCGGATACACCGCAAAGCGATTGATCTTCCCCTGCATCAGCAAACATAGGCGGATCATACACATGAACTACGGTTGTATCAACCACACCGGTATCGGCTCCGTTGTTATACGTAAAGTTTGTTAATCTGTAAACTCCCGAAACTGGAGTTGGTATAGTAAATGGCAGCGATGCCACATTCAATGTTGGCTGGGCAATATCATCAATCGTATAATCCAGGGTATAGTCCAAACTTATCGGTTCGTAATAAGCAAAGCTAACAGGGATTCCTGATTCACCACATACCGGGCTGTCAGGAATTAAAGAAGCTCTGGGAGTTACGGAATTAACACTGGCAATTGTATAGTCGGTAGGTGTTGTATAAATAAAAACATTATTGTTCGTTGCAACGTCTCCATTGTAATCATTTCCATCAGCAACCGACAAAAGCTCGTACCATGAACCGGAGAGTGAAGTTGCCACACGGATATCAGCTAATCCGTTGGGGGTCATCAGGGGAGTCAGGTCACTTTTCCGATCCCATGCCAGTTTTATTTTAGCAGTGGCCAGTGTGCTTGTACTAACGCTCCAATATTCCTTTGTATTTGCCGCCTGTAATGGAGAAATGAGCGAGTATGCCGTTGGATTTGGTGTAAAATACTCTGCCGTCCAGAACAGTATAGTACCGGCCGTTGATGTGAGGGTTAGGTTGTGCCCTTTAGTAGTCCCTTTTCCTAAAGGATAAAGAAAATGATCACCGTTTATAATTCTTTTAATCAATGGTCCATCAACAAATGATGCTGTACTGCCTCCTTCAGGTATAACAGCCGATGAAGATGTATTTAACAGGGTCAGCTTGTTGGTCGCTGTGGTTTTAATATTCCCATTTGTAAGCAATAGTGAATTATTAACCTCCACCAATCCATTTAAACCAATTTCCAATCCTTCTTCATTATTGATCTCAAGATTATTTAATTTGTTAATCCCGGTAAAGTCTCCGGTTGGCCCGCCAAGGCTTTGCAAAGTTGTACCTTCAAACGAAACAGTGGCCGAGGGAGCTGTACCTGAACCGCTATTAAACGTACCTGTATTATAGCGTTCCATCGTACCTAAAATAATTAATTTATAGTTATTAATGCTATTGTCCAGCATCGGACCGTCAATTACCAGTCGTTTACAAACAGTAAGGTTTTTATTCGGCAGGACCCGTGTACCTGTCCCTGTAAAGAACAAGTTAGGTAAGGTGGTGTATTGACTTGCGATAATTGTATAATTTCCTGTTCCACCGTATTCTATGGTCCCATTCCCTGAACAATCAATGAACGACGTATAATTCCCAGCCGGAATGTTTCCGTTCTCAACATACAATGTTCCGTTTCCATCAATATTTCCAAGACTATGGCCAAAACTAGGCGACGCGATTCGTAGCTTGTTATTAATGGTGGTATTTAATGCAGTTTTGCCATTGATATTAATTGTAACAACATGGTTGATAATGACATTCGCACCAACAGGACCCCCAACAGGACATGGGGGAGAAGATCCCACCGGCGTCCAGATTGTCTCATCCGACCAGTCACCATCACTAATTGACTCGTAGGTAGAAACTTCTGTTGGGAAGGCAGTGGTGTTTCCTGCCGTATAATCACCGTTAAGGTTATTGCTACCAGAGTAGAAAAAAGAGATCCTGTGATTTGTTTCATCCACATTATCCGTACCGGATCCGGGAGGCGCTGTTACCCATGTATTTCCCGGAAGCACTAGCCTGGCGGCCACATAAAGGGTTTCGTCACCAGTTACATCCGCCGGGATATATTGCATTACTGCATCACCTGAAAATCCTGAGATGCCTGAACTTTCAATTTTCCAGTAATAGTGAAGCACATTTAAAGAATCGGAAACTGACGGATGAAAATCATTGATGGGAGAGACATTAATATAACCAACGGTTGCATTTGCCGAAATAGTTAGGTGAACGGGCGTATATTTTCCGGAAACACCAACGGGAAATGTGAACAACTGAGGAGTTGCCGTAAAGAATTTTCTAACTCCAAAGCTGCTGACAACACCTTCCGACATTATCATGGTGTTTATGTTTGTTGCGCCAATAATATTGCTATTCTGACTTAATGTTAGAAGGTTGGAATTAATGTCGAGAATACCTTGTGTGAGAACCAGGTTGTTTTGAAGCATAATTCCATTATTCACAATAACGCCAAGGGTGTTGTTGATCTCAATTCTTCCGTATGATCCGGTTCCGGTAATCTGTTGTTGAACGATTCCGTAAAACTTACACCACCTGTTGTATTGTCATCGTAAAACGATCCGTTGTTTGGTCAGATTTCCGAAAAGGGTTACCAGTTTGTTTCCAAGATTAAGATTGCCGCTTGCAATAATCAAGTGCTGGCCAACTGTAAAACTATTATTTACCGTTAGTGAGTTTGTGGAATAGAGGCTAAGGTTATAAAAATTGGTTGTTGTAGTGCCGCTAATTGACTGCAATCCGCCATTAAATGTTGTTGTGTTGCTGCCATAGTTGTATGAACCGTTATTTACGAGGTTACCTTTTATTGAAACGTCAATGCTGTTTGTATTGAAAATGCTGTTTGAATTGCCAAGGGTCAGTGTTCCATTGAGTTCCAATGGGCTGATAACAAGATTGATGGTAGCACTCAGCCCAACCCCTGTGGCTCCGGTAACTGTCAGGTTATTTAATGGGATATTTGCATCAAGTGAATAGTTTTGAAGTGTATTAGGCAATACATTGGTGAAAATTATGGTTCCACCCGTCACAGAAGAACTTGCAGGCCTGATATATAAATCACCATAGGTCGTGCCTCCGCCGCGGACAATTGTGATTGTTCCCCCGACATCATAAAACTACTCCCTTCATTTAGCACTTCCAGTTTTGCATACTCAACATTGGCATTGTTTCCGTTAATTGTAACATTTCCCCCGTTTGGGAATAATTGAGGTTTCCATTGGTGGTTAAAATATTTCTTCTGGATCTGTCCATTTATGGTAATATTCCCTCCCTGAATTTCCAGTGCTGAAGCACCACTACCTGAATATTCAATATCATTATCATTTGATGGTGCAGCCACAGGCCCTACATAAACATTTCCGCTGATAAGCGTAAGTTTTCCGCTTAACAAAAGGTCTGCATTGTTATTTGTCGCATTGCTGATCAATACATTCGTGAAGTTGGCATTTGTGTAGTTAATCACTAATCCTGCTGTTGAAGGAATGGTAAACGGGGTATTGGTCGTTAAGGTAAAATCTGTGGCCGGATCCTGACGCATATAACGGAATGTACCATTCAATAGGGTCAACCAGTTATTCTGTGGGGTTGTCAATGTTCCTTCAATATCGCACGTAAGTTTTGCATTTTGTGACGAGCCTTTATCGACAGTCAACGTGCTAAAAATGGTTAATGGGTTGCCGGTAGTATTCGTGATGTTTGCATCTGATGAACCAAAAAATCTTACCGGAATATTTGAACAATCTACCTTTGATATGGTAGTAAGGCCGTGATTCAGGCCGTCAGTATTATTTATCAGGCTTCCCCAATGTCCATGCTTTGATTCGTTGCACCGCTCCAGACATACAATGCCGACAAGGTTTCAACGATAACATCCCCATAAATGATAAAATCCTGACCGATTGAACCGTTTCCATACCAAATTAAGGCACCGCCCTGTATGTTCAAATTCCATTAATGGTAATTGTTTTGCAATCACATTTACCGGGGGTGTAGGATAGTTAACATTCCATGTGGGACAAAACCAGGAATCTGCATTTTGACCCCGGGTGATAAGGTCACCGTATATCGTCAGGTCATTGTTGGCAAAGATAATATTTGATCCTCCAAGAGGACTGAGAATCAGGTTTCCGTAGGAAAATATACCATTCGGCAGCCAGTATGTTGTTCCGGCTATCGGATTTGTTGAATAAAGCTCAGTTGTACCGAGATTAACATTAAAATCTGAAAAATCGCCCAGCGGAAAAGTGAATGTACTCCCTGAAGTCCATGAGGTTGTAAGCCTGAAATTTCCATTCCCGTTGGGATGACTTTGAACGATTCCAAAACTTGAATTATAATTATATCCGATGTCGAGGGCGGAACCGGCTTCAATCTGCAAACTTGCGCAGCTTCTTACATCCGTGTTTGGAACTGTAATGTTTGTTGCCAGGTAAACGGAATCCTGCCCTCCAATGATCACCACGTCGTTCATGCCGGGGGGAGATGCAGGTGGATTGTTAACTGTATGGCTTGTCAACGACCAGGTATTTACATTTCCCCATAAACCTCCCTGGCGGCTATAATAAATCTGGGGCGCACCAAATGCATTATCACCGGCTGTGTAATCTCCATCCAAAAAGTCTGCACTATTTGTAGGAGTGGACCAGTCGGTAATTAAATTGGTTGTAATATTAATCGGAGGATTTGAATTTGTACCGTATCGCCAGGTAAAATCGGTGGTTGTGTAAAGAGCAGGAATATAATTGGATTCATTGCCTGTGACATCACCCTGGTTGTATGTAAATGAATGGCTGACTGAATTTGGGACAATTCCCGAAAACCCGGATGACTTTACACGCCAGAAATAAGTGAGGCTTTGTCCGTCAATGGTTGTGCTGGGGTGTTCATACCCCACAGGGACCACAGTCACCGATCCATAACTGGCAGGGGCAGAGCTAAATCCTAGAATGGCCGGTGTGTATTTTACAGGTAGTGAAGGTGTAAGGGTTGGCGCCCCAATGGGAAATGTAAATTCCCCTGTTGAAGAATATACTTTTGTTACCCCCCCATCGCCAGCATTACCTGCGGTTTGTATATATCTTGATGAACCGGCATTTGAAATAAAAGCTGATGAATTAAGCTTTAAATTGTAAATGCCAATATCGAATAACTTATTCTGAGAAAATGTTAATTCTCCATTCAGGGTTATATTATCAGAAAGGGAAATAGGAGATGAACCTACGTTTGTATTATTCAGTTCCAAATTCTGAAATGTGCCATCGCCATCTATTTTCTGAACAACCGTTCCAGTTAGCACAATCTTACCCGGACCATAGTGCAGGCCTGAATTATAAACATCGCTAACGGCATTAATTGTTTTGCCGTTATCATTTAAGGAACATAATTCAATCCTGAAATTATCATTGATATGTATTGTGTTTTGAGTACCGGCAAGATGAACTGTGCTTCCCGCAGGTTTATCCAGTGTAAGTTTATTAAATGAAAGGGCAGATGCAAGATTTACAGTTAAGGTCTGATTTCCTGTCCCATTCAATAAGGTAGTATTACTTCCATGATCATAGGAAGTTCCATTGGCAATAAAAAAGTTCCCGCCAATGCTGACATCCAGGTTATTTGCTGAAAATTCACCGGAAGCAAGGGTCAGGTTTTGAAGTATACTTAATGGTGTGGTGTTTAAACGGACAATGGATGAGCTGCTGACCCTGTCAATGAATAGATTGGCTACCGGAGCGCTGGTAAAAATCCTGTAATCGTCTGCATCAGCCATTCCGGTACCTGTAACAGGCCTAATTTCCAATGTACCACCTGTTACGTTTATATTGGATTCTGATGATTTCACATCAAACGCTTCCTGTTGGTTTGCGTTTGTGCCACAAACATCATAAATACGAATAGTTCCGCCAGACATGGTGAAAATATTGTTTGCCTGTTCAAGGTTGAATGTACCGTAAGCAGCCCTGACACCATTGCTGACTCTGGATGTATTTAATGTTGCAAATGAAACATCTGAAAGCTCTGAAACTGTTGTATAGGCAAGCGGTGTACGTTGAAAACGACCCCTGAGAATAAAAATTCCTCCGGTTTGTCTGTAGGCTGCTGAACCCGTTGACATGCTGTTTGGCATCAACTGTTCCTCCATTGATAAGAATTTGTCCCGAGGGAGATACTTGAGGTTTTTAATACCTCTCCTGATTCACGGGTTGACAAAAACCCATTGTTAATCTGTAATTTACCAAAAATGTACAAAGAATTATTAATATTTTCTGTTATACCCATTGAACTGTTGTTTGGAGCAGCCACCATATACCCAACATTGATTTCCCCTCGCATCGTCTGCAGTTGAAAGAACGACAACATCAACCCCGTCAATCTGTAACGCCCCACTAAATGGGATATAGTACTCCGATCTTGTTGAAGTACCTTCGGAAAGTGAAGGAATAATAAGTGAACCGGTTAAAACAAGAGTACCCGAACGGATCCATAAGGCTTTCTTTTCTAAGATCAGGATCCTTTGTTAAACCACCATCAGTTGCCATAGAATTTGCTCCGAATAACCTAAAGTTTTCGTAGCTGGTTGAATTAATTGTGAGCTTGAAGTTTGATCAATTCCCTTGTCGAGAATCAGGTTATAAAAAGTGGTGGGTCCGTAGCAGTTCAGTGTGTTGTTACTTGACCCCTGAAAGCACCGAAGCAGCCCCTGAGAAGTTGGGCTGGCTGAAGTAGGAGGAAAGGCATTATATATTGGATAGGAGAGGTTTGTAAAACTTACACTCCCATAATTCGTAAAATTTCCTCTTACAATTACTGTATGAAAATTGGAGGTAATAATTGAGAAATGGAGCGATCCCTCCCGAACTCCAATTGATGTATTGGTAACCCCATTTCCAACAGTAATGGAAGCCCCGTCGTCCACAGTCACATTACCGTTGATCGTCAAATTTCGTTTTCCCGTCGATACGTTGTTATTGATTTGAAATGTACCGTTTTTAATATTTAAATTTCCATTTAAGGTAATGTTGTTTAATTGTGTAGCGACAAACCCGAGTGTTGATCGTTAAATTGTTGTACATCGACTGCCCAACGGGCGTATAAAATCAGTTGTATTATCATATTCAGTTGTTCCACCACCAGCGTTAATAAACGTATTAAAAAACACAACCGGGTAATTTACAGAAGCCAATTTAAAAGTACCCCGTCCAGAGAGTAGCAACAATGTAGTTAGTAAACAAATAAACATCCTGATCGAGGAATCCACCTGCATTGATATATATTTTAAGGTTTTAGTGGCCAACATTACTTGACAAAGTAATTGTCCGGCCAGTAAGTATGGTGACATTGTCATAATCTCCGGTATAGTTGTTCCGATCTGCAATGTACCACTCGGATCGGAAGTCCACGAGGTTGGATTATCCCAGGAACCGGTTTGATACGAATAATAAGTTGTTGCCGGAGTGACCGTAACAGTTACCGTAAATGTACTTCCTGTACAGCTCTCTGATACCGGTGTTACGGTATAGGTGGCTGTTTGAAGAGAGCCTGTTGTATTTGCGAGAATTCCTGAAATGGAAGCTGAGGGGCTGCTACTTGCTTCCCCTCCGGTCATTCCACCAGTAACAACGGGGGCCAGCCAGGTATAGGTAGTTCCGGTTGGAACGGTGCCGTTTAGGCCATCAACGGGAGTTATCAAAAGCTAATGGTACTTGAGGTAGAAGCTGTCATATTCGTAATGGCAGGATAAGGACTTATCGTTAAATCACTCCCATTGTCAGTTCCTGTTGTTGCCGGGGAACTACTGACGACGCGTATTCTGTAGGCCGTACCTAAGGGTATATAGGCCGGGATGGTTGCAGAAATTGTTCCGGCAATGGTTGAATTTAATGTTCCAATATTAACAGGAGTGGCAAAACTACCGTTCTCATCGGATAGTTGTGCAGTAAAAACGTTACCACCGTTGAACGTTCCTGTAATGGTGTATGGCACGCTAACCGACGTTCCGGAACAATAGCTTGTTGGCGAAATTGTTCCTGTGGTGATAGACTCCGACAATAAAACCTCAATGCTGTAATCTTCCACTTCACCCCAGGTAGTGTTACCGCAAGGGTCCACAGCGCCTGTATATGTTAATCTGACCCGCATTCGGGTTGTTCCCGGAGTAGCACCTGTGGGGGGTGTTATCGTTGAAGTAAAAGTTGTCGGCCCACCGGCGCCGGTAAACATTTCACCGGCATCATCAAAATCAAAATCCTGGTTCCAATCCACCCATATTCCAACCTGATCGCCAGTGTAAGCTTCGGCATTGACAATAGTAATTGGATAACCAATGCCAATAGTCATATCGGTTGACAAACTTGAGGTATAATCCGCATACCCTCCCGAAACAACCCCTGAACTATTATTTATTGTGCCAACCTGGAGCAAGGAAATATATTCATCATTTATATTATTTGATCCGGCACTACAGTAGGTTTGCCCTTGAACTGCAGCGGTACATAATAAATTCAATAATATAATAGCATTGATAAAAATCCCAGATTTCCTTAACTCAGTTTTCATATGAAAAATTTCAGCATCCAGTTTATTTCACCTGCTAATACGTTGTTTAGATTCCTTTGTTTCGCTATAGTGGCTACAATATTTGTAAGATTTAATGATTTATCCTGAGTTGTAAAATTAATGGCTGTTAATGTGGCGAATGGGCTGGTTTTGTTGGCTTGTACTATAGTGTACTTATTTTCTATCCTGAGGGTTTTTCGATATAAGCTAATAAAAAAAGCTATTGGAATCGCAGCTATTAAAATGGAGAATAAAAAAAGCTAAAAAGGGATTTATTACAAACGATATGTCCAATCTTGAATATTCAAATAATCAAGTCAAAAAATAACAAAAAGCGGATAATTTGTGTTTAAGTTAATCCAATCGTAATTCTGCTTCTGCAAATTTTTCCGGTTCAACATCAGAAGATGCTGAGAAATCGACAAGTAATTTGCCTGAATTATAATCTACACCAGGCAGTTTATTAAGGTCGAATTGAAAATGCCTGACTAAATTGGGTGTATATACAGCAATCCCATTTGCCATTCCAACCCGGGTTACGGTTCCATTCGAAGCGACATAATCAACGGTAAGATCGCCATAAACTGAAAAATTGCCTTCGCGATTAAAATTCAAGCTAAGTGTTGGGGTAGAATCTTCTTTGATTTCAAGGGTTAAATCCGATATTGTAACTTTTGTATTCGATTGGCCAATTCTTATTATTGCCGGGATGGTAATACCAAAAACCGGTACAAGACGAACAGAAATTGAGGTTGTATCTACTTCGGCTTCTTCTTCTCCCAGGGCAACAACTTTTGGAATAGACCTGAAATAAAAATGCGACCGGTATTCTCCGGGTTCAAGTTCATTAGCTTTTGATAATTGTACCTTAACTACTTGTGCTTCATTAGGTGGCAATGTTACTGAACGCGGAAAGTAACGAATATTTTTATCAGCAAAATTCTGGCCCGGATCGGGTTCAGTTATAGTTTCCCCAAAGCTACCATCCTCATTCATTCTTATCTGCACCATCGAGATTGCATACGTGGCTGTATCCTGTCCGGTGTTCGCAAGGTTAAGGTCAATTGATTTTTTCTTTCCTTCAAATACAACTCTTCGTGGAGTTACCAGCAAGTTTCCCTGGCTTATAGCATCGAAAGGTAGTATATAAGTACATACAATCAGGATGCATACAGAAGAAATCCGAAAACATCTTTTCGAGATGAATAGTAAACTTCTGAAAGGTAATACTAGCTTTGATGACATAGTGTTAAGTTTTATTTTATTAATGGTTAATTGAAACCAAATGTTACTGTATAAAAACCTGAATAAAATCCAACCGGGTTCTCTTTAGGTGATCCTAATTTGAGGGTAGCACCTAAATTTACCTTTTTGGGTCCCGGAAGAAACTCACCTCCTTCCGAATCCGGCAAAGATATAGATTTCCAGTTGGTAATGGTCATTGTTTTTGCATCTGATTTATTCGTAAGTGTAATCGGTGATTTGGGTAATGAAATTGCAAAAGCTGTATTGCTGTTACCCGCAACATCAAAACTTGTTGAATATGGATACGCCTTGCACCTTTCTCTATACTTCCTTTTATTACGGAAAGTATGCCATCAGGTTTATTTATTAATTGCCCGCTATACGATCCGGGATAAAAATGTCCGAAATTCATCTGAGATGTTTTAACTGATGTAATGGCTGGGAATACCCTTGCAAAAACATTTGCTGTTGTGCTGCCGAATTGCTGTTTGTTCCTGCAACCTGCCCACTGAAAACAACACTAAAAAAATAAAACAAAAAATATACATAGTGTATGTTTTCTCTAATCTATCCTGTTAGTTGTAATTTTTTACCATTGGTGCAAATATAAATATTTTTCAAAAATGACTTGAATAATTATCAAGCATTATTTTTTAACTTATTTAAATAGTTTTATTTCCCGTTTATACTTTAAATTAACCTTTAATCAATCCTTCATCTTATCATTGCTATGTTATTTCGCAAGTTGTTCAATAATTAGGTTTAAACTGCTATTATCTCATTAAAATCAAACTAATACATAATAAATGAAAAGAGAAAATCATCTCTTTTCATTTATTAGTTTTCAACAATATTACCGTTAGTTATAATTGACAGTAACATTAAACGGCGTTGCTGAGGTATAAACTCCTGCCGCCGAACTTGCAGGAACATTCAAGGTAGCCCCTACGGTAAGTTCTTGTGTACCCCCTGTTAACGTACCTGTTGGTGTTGGTGTACTTGTCCAGGTATCAACAGTCATGTCGTTTCCACCATTAGAAATAATGGTTGGCGTTGAAGGCAATGTAATCGAATACGTCGCATCTTCAAGACCGACTACAGTAAAAGTAGCTGCTGTAACTGTTCCAGCGTTTGTTGGCAGGAAGGTAACACCTCCAGTTGCTGTACGAGCACTCTCCGGAGTAAGGACAATTGTACCGGCTGTTGCGTTAACAGCAAGATTACCAAAGTTCATGTCTACCGTTTTGCTAATAGCAATCGGTGTAAGAATTGTTGCCGAGGCTGTTGCCGAGGCCGTTACTTGTGTAAAAGCAGTTCCTGTAATAAGAAACATTACGATTACTAAAGGCACTATTTTACTTAATGCTTTCATAATTAATTAATTAAATTTAAATTATACATAATTTAGCAATGCGGAGTTTCCGCTTTCCTTAATGGCAATTTTACGTGTCCTGAATTTTATGGTTACATCCTGAATAAATTCTCATAATATAAAATAGCTAATAAGCCGGTCTTAGGTTTATCAGGCGTCTATGTGATTAAGACGGTTTACTAACTATTTTCAATAATATTTGTTACTTTGGTACAATCGAAACATCTAAAAATATATTTGGAAAATATGAACAGGAATAAAAAAGAAGGCCGTTATCAAAGGGTATATGATCAACTTGCTAGGTTGCTGGAACCTCATGCTAATCCACTGGCGGCAATGGCTACCATCAATGCAGTGCTACACAATAAATTCGATTATTATTTCTGGACAGGCTTTTACCTGCTTCACGAGGGTGACTTAATCGTGGGGCCATACCAGGGGCCGGTAGCCTGTATAAAACTTAAAAAAAATTCAGGGGTTTGTTGGGCAGGGATTCACCGGAAGGAAACAGTAATCGTACCCGATGTCCATGCATTTCCAGGCCATATTGCCTGCGATTCGCGATCCAATTCCGAAATTGTTGTTCCATTAAAAAATAAATCCGGTGAAATTGTCGGGGTTTTGGATGTTGACAGTACAGCCCTAAATTCGTTTGATGAAACGGACAGGGCGGGTCTAGAAAAGATTCTGGAATTGGTTTATCCAAACGTTATAAAATAATTCGCCAGAAAATTCCAGACCGTTACAACGGCAATGGCAAAAAGTTTGGAAATATAAAAATGCTTTTTATACTTGCTCACCAGTATCCACAATACAAGCGTATTGATACCAAGCCCTATCATTGAAATAATAAAAAATTGAAAATATTCTATTGCAATTTCTGGGTTGTGGCTTTCAAATGTCCAGATGCGGTTAAACAAATAATTCCAGCTGGCGGCAATGGTAAAGCCAATGGCATTGGCAACATACTTTTGAATTTTTAACCATTCTTTACAAACATATGTAAAACCAAAATCAACAAATACTCCGGAAAACCCAACGACCCCGAATTTTACAAATTTCCAGAAAAAAGGCCAGCTTAAATATTCGTTCATAATGATGCAATGAGTCAACAAAGCTAATTCAATCTTTTGAATTGTAATTTATTTATAGGATAACTCACAGGCAGCAAAACCTTCGCCGGATTGATAACACATTCCTTCCGGAGAAATCCCCAATTCATCAACATAAAATTCAATTTACATGTAAATAAATTGAATTTTGCAGATCAAATATGAAGGCGTTAAATAATTCATCCATATTAATAACTAAATTTGTTGCCCTTATTTTAATCTGAATATAATGAACTGGAGAAAATTTTTTGTCGGTGTTATTGTGGTTATTGTTGCTTTTACGCTGGCTATTTCATTAAATAATATGTTGGCCGGTATGGCTGAAGCACCCGAAGAAAAACAGAAGGAAGACATCACCCTTTTTGTAAATGTCGAAAAAGTTACCTATTCAACCAATATGGCAAAAATAGTTGAATCGGGCCGTTTGGCTTCCCAACAAATGGTCGACCTGAGTGCCGAAGTGCAGGGTCAGATATTGCCCGGCGATGTTTTGAAAGAAGGGACTAAATTCAATGAAGGCCAGCTGGCGATTATCAAAATCTTTGATGAAGAAGCAAAAAAATAACCTGAAAAAGCAAAAAGCAGGTTTATGAATGGAATTGCAGCCATTTTACTCCTGACATCAGGATCGACTTCCTGGAAAGTTATAAAAAGTACGATGACTTTAATTCCATAAGAATTGATGAACTTTCTTTCCTGAATTGCCGAATCCTGGACTCGACAAAGAAAAGGTATTTCTCGCCAGCCGGAATATTTTAAATGATTATTACAACATTAAAAGTACTGGAAGTCCGTCTTTCGAAATATAAACTGTATGCCCCTTTT
Organism: Bacteroidales bacterium; assembly: GCA_041393275.1. Lineage (GTDB taxonomy): Bacteria > Bacteroidota > Bacteroidia > Bacteroidales > JAADJA01 > JAADJA01. The sequence goes on along the minus strand of JAWKKL010000006.1, from coordinate 22,020 downwards.
AATGGCACGTTTACAGCCGTATATATGGAGCCCGGTCTGGTGGCCAAGCAATCCTGTAGCCGCATTGCTTCCATGATCCGGACTGACAAACTGGAACTTGAAGTTCCGTAATGATTGAAGATGCTTATTGATCCATGTGGGCGACCAGGTTCAGGTTTATACAAAAGACCGCCAAACCAACTGGACGGGAAAAAGTGGTTCGAAAGTCGGACTTCATGGATCCCAGTTCGCAAAACCATCGCGGTTTTTATTTCCTGGTTCCTGATAGGGAAAAACCATTGTATCAGGGCCAGTACCTCATGGCTGAATTTGCTTCCAAAAGTCTCGAAAAACAGCATGGAAATTCCGCGGAATGCTGTGTTTAACAAAGACAGGGTATTTACTGTTGAAAATGGAAAGCTGAAAGAAAAAACAAGGTTAATATTCTGAAAATGCATGGAAACCACCGTGATCATCAACGGATTGGAAGAAGGCAAAGTTGGTTGTTGAGCCCCTGGTTAATGCAAAGGAAGGATTTAAAGCCGAAATACTTTAACCGCATGAAGAAACTCATTTTCCATTTTTATACGATTCCCGTTTTATGCCAATATCATCCTGTTCATTATCCTGGTGATCGGGATGTTCAGTTTTGTCTCTATGAACCGTTCATTTTTTCCTGAACTGACGGAAAAATTCATCAACGTTTCGGTTTTTTATCCCGGAGCTTCTCCTAAGGAGATGGAGGAAGGAATTACAGTCAGGATTGAAGAAGCGTTACGCGGTATAGCGGGCCTAAAGGAAGTTAACAGTACGTCTTCTCCGAAAATTTCACAAACGTTCAGATTGAGATCACCGGTCAGTACGATATAGACGAAACCCTGATGGAAGTAAAAAATGCTTTTCTGTGGATGGCATTACTTCTTCCGCGGATGCTGAAAAGCCGATCGTAAACAAACAACGATCAACCACCTTTTGCTGTTTTTATGGGCTTGTCTGGCGATGCCGACTTGCTGACGCTAAACAGTATGCAAACGAGGATCGAACATGACCTGTATACATCGGGATATATATCTCAGATAACCTTAGAGGTTTTCCCGATCTTGAATATCGGTGGAGATTAGCGAGGAAAACCTGAGGCGTTACAACCTCACCTTCGATGAAGTATCAAGGGCCATTGCTCTCAACAACCTGGATCTCTCCGGAGGCCAGATCAGGTCGGATGAAGAAGAGATCATGATCAGGAGCAGGTACCGGACCGTTAAACCTGAAATTATTGAAAATATTATCATTCGGGGTAACCCGGATGGCAGTTATTTACGCATAGCCGATGTTGGAACCGTAAACATGCAGTTTGCCGATGTGGCCAGCACCTCTTTGATGAATCAAAAACCAAGTGTATCCATTCAGGTATTTAAATTGCCGGAAGAAGACCTGACGGCCATTTCGAATTTTTGTAATGAGTATTCTGAAAAATGGAATGCCTCGCATGAGGATGCAAAACTATATGTTACTTACGATTTCCTTGAAATGCTTGGAGCACGGCTATCCTTGCTATATAAGAATGGAGGAATTGGCTTGTTGTTGATTTTTATTACCCTTGGATTATTCCTTAGCCTTCGCCTTTCAATATGGGTGGCTATCGGCATACCGGCTTCTTTTGGCGCCATGTTTATTCTTGGAATTTTTTATGGATTAACAGTAAATATGATCTCCCTGTTTGGGATGATCCTGGTGATTGGTATCCTTGTTGACGATGGGATTGTGATTGCCGAAAACATTTATACCCATTTCGAAAAAGGAAAGTCACCCCGTAAGGCGGCCCTCGACGGAACCCTTGAAGTGATGCCGGCTGTGGTAACTTCTGTCACGACCACCATCGTTGTTTTTTCGGCCCTGTTCTTTATTAAAGGCCGGATGGAATTTATGTATGAAATGGCTTTTGTTGTTGTTTTTAGCCTAGCTTTTTCGCTGCTCGAAGCCTTTTTTGTACTGCCTGCTCATTTAGGCAGCAATTGGGTGCTTCGCAAAAATGTGCGTCAAAATACAGGTAAAAAAATCAGGGATGGGCTTGACCGGATATTGAATTTTTTCAAAATTAAAATGTATGGAAATACGTTGAAATTTGTTATCAAATGGAGGTATGTATTTCTGTTTTCACCGGTCCTTCTGATCATCATAACCGGCGGTTTGTTTCAGGGAGGTTTGATCAAGGCTACTTTTTTTCCGGCCATTCCGTTCGACCAATTTAATGTTGATATTGCCTTTAAACCCGGAGACGGCGAAGCCCAGACCCTTGAAACACTAAAGGGGATTGACGATGCCATTTGGGAGGTAAACGACGAATTGATGGAAGAACTTAACGACACGGTGAATTTCGTAAATTACTCATTTCTTTCAACAGGCGCAGCATTCAACGGTAAAGAAAGAGGCTCACATGCAGGTAATATTTTTGTCCTGCTAAGGGATCTTGAAAATAGCGGGACTTCCAGCTATGAAATTGTGAACCGGGTGCAGGCTAAAGTGGGAAATATGCCTGAAGCGGAAAAGCTAACCATACAGGGAAGAGCCACCTTTGGTACGCCTATTTCTGTTAGCCTCCTGGGGAAGGATGAAGCCATGTTGAACCATGCCAAAGAAGACCTTTTACAAAGCCTGAAACAAATTGAAGACCTGAACAACATTGCCGATGTCAATCCGTCAGGAATGCGTGAAGTAAGGCTAAAATTGAAACCCCTGGCATATTTTCTCGGTTTTTCACAGGCAAGCCTTACAAACCAGGTCCGGCAGGGTTTTTGGAGGTCAGGCGCAACGGTTACAACACGGAAAGGATGAATTGAGGGTATGGGTGAGGTATCTCAAACCGACCGCCTAAACCTTGGACAGCTTGAAACCATGCGCATCAAAACACCGGTGGGTGAATATCCACTCTCCGAACTGGCGACCTACACCATCGACAGGGGCCCGGTCAGCATCAAACATTACAACAGTGCACGCGAGATAAGGATCGATGCTGATGTTATGAGTTATGATACACCGGTTGTGCCGATACAGGAAAAGATTGAAAATGAAATTGTCCCTGAATTGTTAGCAAGGTATCCGGGAATAGACGTTACTTATCTTGGTCAGAAAAAAGACAGTGATGAAACCATGGAACAAATAAAAAAGTTCTTCCTGCCTGCTTTTCTTCTTATGTTCCTAATTATTATTTTACACTTCAAATCCATGGGACAGGGCCTCATCATTATTTCGATGATTCCATTGTCCTGGCTGGGCGCCGTTTGGGGGCATGGCATAGAAGGCGTTCCTGTATCACTCCTAAGTGTTTGGGGTATGCTGGCGCTTTCAGGGGTAATTATTAATGATGCTGTGGTATTTCTTTCAAAGTATAATTCCCTGCTGCTTGAAGGGGTGAAAGTAAAGGAAGCTGTTTACCAAACAGGAATGGCTCGTTTCAGGGCAATCGTTTTGACCACCTTAACGACTTCTGTTGGTTTGTACCCAATTATTTTTGAACGGAGTTTTCAGGCTCAGTTCCTGGTCCCTATGGCTGTAGCTCTGGCTTATGGAGTGTTGGTTGGCACAGGATTTATCCTGATTTTCTTCCCGGTTATAATTCTAACGTTGAATGATGTAAAACGATATACCAAATGGATCTACAACCGGATTAATTTGTGGGTATTGAAGGGTGATCCAAAACATCCGGTTCCACCGAAAATAGCCGCCAAACTTTCAGAAATCCCATCGCGTGAAAGTGTTGAAATAGCCATAATTCATAGTAAACGAACAATTGATTAACCTGGCAATTATTTATAAAATGAATGTTTTAAAAGATATATTTATTTATTTAATAGTAATGTTGTTTGTTTCGTTGGGATTTGTTTCAAATGCACAAGTCCCTTTAACGCTGGACGAAGCCATAATAAAAGGCCTCGAAAACAACTTCCAGATTCGAATATCTAAGGAGCAATATAACATAGCCGAATTGAATAACCGCTGGGGAACAGTAGGCCGGTTTCCTTCGATAAATCTTGGTGTATCAAGCATAAACCGGTATGATAATACCCCTGTTATTGATTCCACATCTTTTGATTTTGAAAGGGGCGATCAATATACTAATTCACTGACTCCGTATATTAATTTACAATGGTTACTATTTGACGGGCTTTCAGTTGCCATGAATAAACAAAAACTTGACCTCCTTGAAGCGTATTCCCTGGGTTATTCGACCATAGTTGTTGAAAATACGTTACAATCCATCATTCTTGGCTATTACCTGGCTTTGTTAGAAGATGAACGTTTAAAAGTGTTGGAATCTGTTAAAGGATTGTCTGGCGACCGCTACAATTATGAAATGATGCGCAAGGACCTTGGCAGTTCGGTAACGTTTGATGTATTGCAAGCCAAAAATTCATATTTCAGCGATTCCACCAATTATTTATTGCAACAACTCAGGGTTAAAAATGCTTACCTCAGGTTAAATTTATTGCTTGGCGAACCACCTGAAGTGAAATTTGTGTTGGTTGATAGTTTTCAGGTTGAATTGCAAATTTATCAATTGGACGACCTTAAAAATAAAATGCTGGCAAGCAATCGAACATTATTAAATCAATATGTAAACCAGGAAATACTTAAAAAGGAAGTGGACATTGCCAAAAGCAATATGTGGCCGAGCCTTGTAATGAATGCGGGTGCCGATTATACCCAGGGTTGGTACGATTGGGAAAGGAATCAGAAAAATACTTATTTGTACGATTATTACGCCAATTTTACCCTGAGTTTTAACCTGTTCAACGGCGGTAATACCCGGCGTGCTATTGAAAGTGCAAAGATTAACGAAAAAATTGCAGCAATAGAAATCAACCAGGCAACCCAAACCCTTGAAAACCTTTTGGTAAACCAATTCGATTTATATACTATCCGTCAGCAGCTGTTGGAAGTTGCCAATGTAAATTTAGAGAGTGCAGAATTAAATATGCAAATAGCCACCGAAAAATACCGAAACGGAACTATTAACTCTTTTAACTTTCGGGATGTTCAGTTGATCTTTCTGAATGCTTCATCCAATAAATTAAATGCCGTTTTTGATTTGATCGACAGCCAGGTGGAGTTGTTACGGTTGACGGGTGGGATCATTACAGAAAGGTAAAAAAACTGCCAGCCATTAATGACCGGCAGCCAAATACATATAATATTTCAACTAAATCGGTTAATTATTCATTAGTCAATACATTTAATTCTATGTGTGAAGGGTACCTGGAGTTATAAAATATCCATTGCGTTGCTTTAACGAAATCTTCTTCGTTGCATGTTTTCTTTCCCAGCTCTTGCCGAGGGAAATTTGTAAATTGTCGGGTCCGAATTTTTGACATGGAATAGGCGTACCTTAAATTAAGTTTTATTTTTTATAAACCCGAAACCGTATAACTGACACGTTATAATAATCATTTCTGTTATAAGGCCACCGTTCAAGGTTGTTGTTTCAACTTTCTGTCCATGTTCATATTCTTTAACGCTTACAAGTCTTCCATAAGAAAAGCCGGCACCAGCCGTAATAATATCCCGGTCGTTATAAAGAAACAGTATCGGTACTTCCAGATAGTCAAGCTTTAATTGGTATTTTCCTGTTATCTCAATAATTTTTCCTGATGTATCCTGGTCAAATCTAATGTATTGGTCTCTTTCGTAAGCCCCTTTTTGGTTGTAGAGGATCTCCATGGTTAGCAGAAATCTTTTTTTAATGGGAAGCAGGGCTCCTAAACCGGTATTTAATCCTACTTTTTTATAGCCGTATACTTCATCGCCATCCACCTGCGAAAGATTCATTCCTGCAATTACAGCACCTTGTATCCGCTGCCCATAAATAGTACCGGAAATTAATATGAACCCAAAAAAAAGAATGAAGACCCAAAACCTTTTCATAAACCCGCCTCAAAATTTAAAGTACAAACGTAAGAAAGTTTCAGAAATTTTGTGTTTGATCAAGTTAGATTTAGTTTTGAATTATTCTATATCCTTCAATGATAACTGTATTCGCTGCCTGATTTTATCAATGCTAATCACTTTCACCTGGAGTTTTTGGTTTAGTTTAACGTATTTGTTAGGATCCTTAACAAATTCATTTGCCATATTGCTTACATGGATCAATCCGTTTTGTTTTATGCCAATATCTACAAAAGCCCCAAATGCAGTAATGTTTGTTATTATTCCTGGCAACACCATACCTTCTTCCAGGTCATCAATTTTATGAATGCCCCGGGCAAATTCAAATATTCCAAACTTCTCTCTAGGGTCACGGCCGGGTTTGGCCAATTCTTCCATGATATCCTGTAAGGTAGGCAAGCCGGTTTTTTCGGTTACAAATTCATTGAGTTTAATTTTTTGGCGTAATTCCTCACTGGTCATTAAATCTTTAATTTCGCATCCCAATTTGCCGGCCATCCGTTCAACCACCGGATAACTTTCGGGATGGACTGCGCTTGAATCCAGCGGATTCATTGAGTTTCTTACCCTTAGAAAACCTGCCGCCTGCTCAAAGGCTTTATCGCCTAAACGTGGCACTTTCATCAATTCTTTCCTTGATTTAAAAGCGCCGTTTTTATTTCGATAATCAACAATGCTCTTTGCCAGGGATGGTCCAATTCCGGATACGTAAGAAAGTAATTGTTTACTTGAGGTATTCAATTCTACACCTACGGCATTTACACAACTCATTACAGTGTCGTCGAGGCTTTGGCTTAAAGCCGTTTGATTTATGTCGTGTTGATACTGGCCTACGCCGATGGATTTGGGATCAATTTTAACCAATTCTGCCAAAGGATCCATTAATCTTCTGCCAATGGAAACCGAACCACGGACGGTTACATCATATTCCGGAAATTCCTCACGGGCGATGGGGGAGGCGGAATATACCGAAGCCCCACTTTCATTGACCATCACAACTAAAACATCTCTATCAAATTTTATTTTACGAAACATGTTTTCTGTCTCCCGGCCTGCGGTCCCGTTCCCAATGGCAATGGCTTCAATTTTATAGGTGCTTACCAACTGGTAAATTTTATTGATGGCTTTTTTAATTTCGTTTTGAGGCGGATGAGGATAAATGTTTTCGTTGTGCAATAGTTTTCCTTGTTTATCCAGGCAAACAACCTTGCAACCCGAAGCAAAACCAGGATCAATGGCCAGTACATTCTTTTGCCCCAACGGCGAGGCCATCAATAACTGGCGAAGGTTTTCTGCAAACACCTGAATGGCGTATTCATCGGCTTTTTCTTTTGCCATCGCCCTGATTTCCGATTCAATGGAAGGCTGCATCAACCGTTTATAACCATCTTTCAGGGCATTAAAAACCAGGTCACCCGATTTATTATCAGACCTGACAAATTGTTTTTCCAGGATATCCAGGGCGTCATCTTCGGGTGGGGCTACTTTAACTTTCAGGAAACCTTCCTTTTCACCACGAAACATAGCCAGTATACGATGAGAGGGCGACCGCATGACCGGTTCTTTCCATTCAAAATAGTTTTGGTAATTTTCGCCATCAGCTTCTTTCCCTTTCGCCACTTTTGATTCAATGGTGGCTGAACGTTCGAACAAACGGCGGATTCGGGCACGGGCATGGGAGTCTTCATTGATCCACTCGGCAATGATATCGCAAGCCCCGGCAACAGCTTCATCAATGGTATTCACTTCTTTTTCTTTATTGATAAACCGTTCGGCTTGTTTGTCAACATCATCGTACTTCTGCGACATGATTATTTTAGCCAGCGGTTCCAATCCTTTGCTAATGGCTATGGTTGCCCGTGTTTTCCGTTTTGGTTTGTAAGGCAAATAAAGGTCTTCCAGTTCGGCCATGGTTTCCGCTTTATTTATCTGGTTTTCCAACTCAGGAGTTAGCTTTCCCTGTTCTTCGATGGAATTGAGGATGGTTTCGCGTCGTTTGTCAAGTTCTTTCAATTTTTCCATTTTATCACGGATCTGGGCAATGACCACCTCATCCAGGCTGCCTGTTGCCTCTTTGCGGTAACGGGCAATAAACGGAACGGTAGCCCCTTCGTTTAAAAGTTCTACAGTATTTTCAACCTGGTCAACACCAATGGAAAGTTCGGAAGCTATTTTTTGGAAATAATTCGACATATAAATTCAGTTTTTTACGAAATTATTTAAAAAAATGAAACGATTGCTTAAGACGACAAGCTGTAATTGATTTAATCGGAATAATTGAATGAAAATCCTACAGCAAAATAATACCTGAAATAGGAATCCCTGGAATTTCGGCTGATCCCAAAACTAATAGGTCCAACAAAACTTTTATAGGTTACTTCAGTGCCATATCCAAGCACGGTGTTATCCTTAAACAGTTTTTCACCAGTTATTGATTCCAGGTTATCCAAAGAAACATATTCGTAAGGCACTAAAACGTTAGCCCCATATTGCAGATAAATATTGCTGAATAAAACATGTTGTAAAATTAACCCCCCAAGGGCATAATTTTCGGGATTTAGTTCAGCATAATTTAATCCTAAAAACCGGGTATCATGGTATCTAATCCTTTGATTTCCTCCAATACGATAACTTTGGAAAATAGCAGAAGAGTCTAAAGCAAGCGTAAACCCGGCACCTAATTTGGGTACGATTTGAAATTTTTTGCTGATGTTGTAGTAGCGTGTGAAGCCCAGTTGCACCATACCATATATACCTGGCGTAGCGGGTTTAACTATAAGGTTATTAAAATCGCTTTCAGATATTGGAAACTGAATTGTAATACCATCAATTGTTAATGGAATGTACGCCGTATCAATTCCCTTTTGGTACTGGACGTTATAATAGCTGAAAAAATAACTTTGAACCCCTACAGCAAATTCTCTCCCGTTGGTCGGATAATTCCTGTCGTTTAGGGTATTGGCATTGAAAATAAACTCCCCCTTAAAATTATTAAAATTTCCCTGTTTGATTTCATCAGGTATAATGGTTGAGAATTTTTTCGTTTGCCTGTTTAACTGATAAGTGGCGCCAATATAAATACTGTTTCGCAATGACTGAGTGGTAATTAAACCAAAGGAAATATTGTGTTCATGGTTTACATCTATATCTTCTACTGCGCCTTCATCATAGGTTGGAATTTTTTCATTTAAATAATCATACCTGAAGTTCACGGCTGTTTTCTGATGTCCGCCAATGTATTTTAAATAGTCAAACCTGAATTTCGGATTATCTGAAATATCGCCCGCGATGATCGTCCGTGAAGACTTTCCCAGCAAGTTTTGTAGTGTGAGGTTCAATACCACTCCTATTTTAAAGATATTATCATAATGGATTGAACTTTTAAACACGGCCGGCGTTTTTTCGATAGTTTTTATGGTCAATAAGTAATCCGTACTTTCCGGTATCTTATTCAGCCTGTAAACTACTTTTTCAAAATGGTTGATACCATATACGGCACGAACTCCTATTTCTATTTGATGTTGAGTAACAACATCCCCTTCTTCAATCTGAAGTTTAGTTAAAATCAATGCATTATTTACCAGGTGGTTTCCGGTTATTTGAATTTCTGCAATGCGAATTGACCCGGGAATAAGTGAGGGAGATTTAAACACAAGGTTTGAATCAATTCCAAGTTTATTCGCCAACTTCCTGAATTCGGGCCGGTATTGTTCACCTGCCTCATAACCCAATTCAAGAATCTCAGCGTATTTTCCAAAACTTGCAGTCCCGTTATCTTTCAAATCTGGCTTTATGTATATTTCACACAATTCAACCTGATCTTTCAACCGGGTTAAACTTGGAATCATTGATACCTGGAAAAGGATATCGGTCATACCATTTAATTCTTTTGCAGGAATTAACCCATCGCCAACACTAACACCAATAACAATATCGGCACCCATATTAATAACCTCTTCCACCGGGAAATTATTTACCACACCCCCGTCAACGGCCAGCGTGCTATCAAGGTCAACGGCCGTAAAGGCAGTTGGAATAGCCATGCTGGCCCTTAATGCCATGGCCAGTGAGCCATCCTTAAAAACAATGGGTTTCCCTGTCCCCACATCGGTTGCAACACAGCGGAAAGGAATGGGAAAGTCATCAAATGACATGTAATCTTTTGCAGGCCAAGTGTACCTTGCCAGCATTTCGCCCAGCATCTGGCCCTGGATCACGCCTGACGGAAGATTTATTTTTCCCTTTGAAAAGGGCAATTCTATAAGGTACCTGTTATAATACTCTTTTTCTTCATAGGCAATGTATTCGAGGCTGATGTTATTCGAAAGCACTTCTCCCCAGTCAATCTGGCGAATGATGCTATCCAATTGATCTGCCGAATAGCCTAAGGCATACAACCCGCCAACAATGCTTCCCATACTTGTACCTGTAATGTAATCGGGCCGGATACCTTCTTCCTCAAGGGCTTTTAAAATACCGATGTGGGCAATGCCTTTGGCTCCACCACCGCTTAATACCACTCCAATTTTAGGCCTATCATGATCTGCTTTTTTATCAATGATTTGAGCGTTAATTATAAAAGGATAAATCAGAATAAGAATAGTCAGAATCTGAGCCCAAATTGATTTAAACATACATTTGAAATTTTCTTTTACCAACCCGAAGCCAGGATGTCAATGATGTGGATTGTTTCGAGGGAGTGCTTATGTTTTTTAATATATCCATCTTGTTGCATCAAACATGATGAATCTGTAGAGACAATATACTCAGCTTTTGTATCCAGTGCGTTTTGAACCTTTTGTTCGGCCATTGCCGAGGAAATGGCTTCATGTTTTACAGAAAAGGTTCCTCCAAATCCACAACACACATCTGTGTCTTTCATTTCAACTAACTTCAATCCTTTAACATGACTGAGTAATTTCCGAGGTTCATCTTTTAATTTATATTCTCGGAGGGCGGCGCAAGAATCGTGATACGTAACGGTATGTTCGAAAGTGGCACCCACATCTTCAATTTTTAGTACATTCACCATAAAGTCGGTAAACTCGAACATGTTTTTTTGCAAGCGTTTATATTCCAGGTGAAGGCCGGTATTAAAAAACAATTTGCCGTAATAATTTTTAACATAACCTGTGCAAGACGCTGATGGGGAAATTATCGGGCGGTTGTTTGGAAAGTCATTGATAAATTTTTCACCCAATTCTTTCGCTTCATTCCAAAATCCACTATTAAAGGCCATTTGGCCACAACAGGTTTGATTATCGTTGTAATTCACTTCAACACCAAATTTTTCAAGGATTTTCACCATGTTCATCCCGGTTTCCGGGAATATCTGGTCGATGAAGCAGGGGATAAATATATCAACGGTCATAATGCTTTTCCAATGTGAAGCAAAGATATTTAAAAAGTTTGAGAGGGTTTATCCGCTGATGAATTATATTTTAAGATTATTCCCATTTTTCTAAAATCCTCCCAAAATCCTGGATATGATTTTGAAACCACCTCTGGGTTTTCTATTTGAATGCTGCCAAAAATTAATGCCAAAGGGGCAAAGGCCATGGCCATACGGTGATCGTTATATGGATTGATCAATGTTGGTTTTTTAATCTTGAATGTTGAAGTAATGGGAAGTGTTTTGAGTTCGGGGTTCGGGGTTCGAAGTTCGAAGTTCGAAGTTCGGAGTTCGGAGTTTTGGGTAATATGGATTTGATAGCCTAATTTTTGTAGTTCAGTTTTTAAGGCGCTTAAACGGTCGGTTTCTTTTATTTGCAAACTTTCAAGCCCGGTAAACTCCCCTGGAATATTTAAGCCGGCGCAGGTTATTATTACTGCCTGGGCTAAATCGGGATAATTCGTAAAATCAAAGGAAAATGAATCAACAACTTTTTCAGTTTTGGTTAACCTGGTACCTGCCTGTTCAAAAGTTGAATAAACGCCAAAATGCTTATATATTTCAGGCAAAATGGCATCACCCTGAAGGCTTTCTTTAGTTAATCCTTGCAGGAAAATATTAGCTACTGAAGAAAAAGCAGCCACTTCATACCAAAATGCTGCCGATGACCAATCGGCTTCAATGGTGATATTTTCCGGAGTTATAGCCTGGTTTTTTATTTCAATCGAATTCTCAATAAAGTGAGATTGAACCCTGAATTTCTTTAGTAGTCCCAACGTCATTTTTAAATAGGGTTCTGAACTTATTATACCGTATAAATTTACGGTTAATCCTTTTGGAAGCACCGGTGCGATCATTAATAGAGCGGAAATAAACTGGCTGCTCACAGAGGCATCCATTTCTAAAGTTGATCCTTTTAAATGGTGTCCAGTGATTAAAAGGGGTGGATAATTTTCCTTTTCCGTATAATCAATCTTAGCGCCCAATTTTCTTAGGGCATCAGTAAGGATCCCAATGGGCCTTTCTTTCATTCTGTCAGAACCTGTTAAAAGCCATTTTCCGGGAGTCATAGAGAGCAAAGCTGTTAAAAACCGAAAAACAGTTCCAGCGTTAGCGCAATCCAGGATTATTTCTTTTTCAGAAGGAATGGAGGACTTTACCTTTAAGAGAAGTCTTTTTAAAAGTATTGTATCATCCGCCTCTGATAAGTTTTTGATGGGGAATTCTTTGCCGCTTAAGTAGCGAATAATTAGTGCCCGATTGCTTAAGCTTTTCGAAGCAGGTAATCGAACGATTCCAACAATGGATGTGTCCTTTTTTGAAATTGAGAGGACGGCCATTGGCTTATCCCTCCAGGTTCTGATAAAATAACAAACTTTCTTTTACAAGGCTTACATCAATAAATTGATTAATCAGGGTATTCCCAATGCTGGTCAAAAGGGTGAAGTTTAAGTTGTCGCCATTGTTTTTCTTATCGTGGGCCATATTCTCCAAAATGGCTTCAAACTTATCGGTTTGTAAGGGATAATGCGAAAAATTTTCAGAAATGTAATGGACAATTACATCGAGTTGGTCTTTTGGTAAATTGGTGTGTTTATGTGAAATATATGATTCGCATATTAAACCAATAGCAATGGCCTCCCCATGTGATAGTAAATTTTCGTCGTTGTGCAACGAATAAGATTCAACAGCATGACCAATGGTATGTCCAAAATTGAGTACTTTCCTGAACCCTGTATCCAGTGGATCCTCAGTGACATAATAATTTTTTATCTCCACCGACCAATCAATCATTTCTTTCCAATTGGTAATATCTTTAAAGTTTTTTTGCGAAAGCTCTTCCCAGTATTGTTTTTCATAAATCAGCGAATGTTTTACAATTTCAGCAAAACCAGTCCTGATCTGGCGTTCGGGCAGGGTGTCAACAAAGTCAGGAATAATAAAAACTACCTGTGGGTTCGAAAACAGGCCAATTTGATTTTTTATACCATTTAAATCTATCCCAACTTTCCCTCCGATGGCTGCATCTACCATGGCAAGTAAACTAGTTGGAATATTAATATAGCGGATGCCCCGTTTGAATGTGGAGGCGACAAAACCACCCAGATCAGAAACGACACCACCACCCAAATTGATCAACACCGAATTCCGGTCGCAGCCATGCGCCGATAGTTCATTCCAAATGGTATTACAAGTACCCATTGTTTTCATTTCTTCGCCGGCGGCAATTTCAATGATATGAACCTCCTGAAGCAACTGAATGTTGCTCATAAGCCTTGGCAGGCAATACTTCCGGGAGTTTTCATCAACAAGGACAAATATCTTGTTTTCCTTGAATTCGTACTGATGAAGGTACGAGCGGATGGTTTCAAAAATATCATTCCCTATAAAAATTGAATACCCGTTTGAGTTGACAATTGATTGTTCCATATATGCAAAAATAAATATGTTTCAGTTATAAAAAAATTCCTTCTTTGATTTTATCATTTTCTTTACTTTTGGATGCTTCTGAAATGGGTGTATTATCAAAAATTAAGGACAATATGATTTCTTTCAACAATACGGAAATTGCATTTAAAAGTAAATCGGACAAAGAACTTAAGTGGGCCCAAACCCTGTTTTCTATGATCGGCAGCAATGCTTTGGTGAGTGTCGGGAAATTTATGTCGAGGGTAGCTTTAAAGCTTAGCCTTCCCGTGGCATGGGCTGTGAAACCAACGATATACAACTATTTTGTGGGCGGGGAATCCATAAATGACTGCCAGGAAAATGTGCGATTGCTGCAAAAATTTGGGGTAAAAGCGATTCTCGATTATTCGGTTGAAGGGGGAGATTCGCTTGAAGATTTTAACAAAGCCATGACCGAAACGCTAAAGACCATCCATAATGCTGCTAAGGATGACAATGTTCCGTTTGCCGTTTTTAAGCCTACTGCGTTTACCAAAGAAGTGGTATTAGAAAAAGTTAGTGCCGGCAAAAAACTAACAAAAGAAGAAGAAAAAGAGGCGGCAGATTTCCGTGAAAGGGTGGCCACCCTTTGCAAAACAGCCTATGATAACGATGTTCCCATCCTGATTGATGCAGAAGATGTAGCCTACCAGAATTTCATTGATGAGGTGGTTTACGCCAATATGGAAATGTTTAATAAGAAAAAGGCCATTGTATTTAATACTTACCAAATGTATCGGTGGGACAGGCTTGGAAAACTGGAGGAGGCATTTAATAATGCCGTAGAAAAAGGATATTATTTGGGAGCTAAATTTGTGCGGGGTGCTTATATGGAAAAAGAGCGTGCCCGAGCCCAGGAGCATGGTTATAAAGATCCTATTCAACCGGATAAGGATAGCACTGACAGGGATTACAATGCCGCCTTAAAATTTTGTATCGAGCGCATTGACCGCATCAGTATTTTCAATGGAACCCACAACGAATACAGTTCACGATATATGACTGAACTTATGGAAAAACATTCCATTAAAAAAGATGACCCCCGTTGCTGGTTTTCACAATTATTTGGGATGAGCGATCATATTAGTTTTAACCTGGCATATTCGGGTTATAATGTTTCAAAATATGTTCCATTTGGCCCGGTAAAATCTGTATTGCCCTATCTTATCAGGAGAACAGAAGAAAATACATCCATTGCCGGCCAGACCGGACGCGAACTTAGCCTTATAAAAACGGAAATGGCAAGAAGGAAAAAAAGTAGCAACTAAGAAATAATACTTATCACTACTTCATCGCCTCCAATTCTCAATGGCAATATACCAACTGGTTTTATAGTTGGTAGATCGGTTTAACTGAAAATCATTACTGGTAAAAGGATTTTCCACTTTATAAAAAAAGAACCGCATAGAGAGCGGGTTTCCCCGTTCGCCATATATCCATTCTTCTTCGTCTTCGTTACGGTAAACTTCAGATGGTGGCCCGTAAATGATATACAGCAGGCCCCGGTCAGTTTTCCACCCTTCCTGATAGGATGAGAACATGATATTGGCCTCCTGCACCCGTGAATAATACCGCTTGATCATATTCTTTGCCCGCTGGGGTTGTTGCGATGCCCGTTCGAGCCAGAAACTATCCACGGCGGTTTTATAGTCTTCGTACGAAAGCAACGTATTGAACTCATATTCGGTGCTAAGGTATCGAAGGGGTGCAATGGCAAGGGCAGGTGAATTTACTTCCGGAAATCCATCATCAAACCGGAAAAGGGTCAGTCCATCGGGTTTTGAAATATCGGTTTGAAAATGATAAATACCATGAAAAGGTAAGGTGATTAAATCAGAAGATCCATTATTTAGGGCAACGGTATACATGCTGTCTGGTTCAAATTTGTAGGTTTGATCTTTCTCAACGGCAAACGGCGGTTTTGCAAGGGGGAATTTTTTATCGAAATAGCGGACCAGTAACTGGTTAGCAGTAGGGTTATTATAATAAACCCTGAATTTGTAACCGGACGGAAGGAAATTACCAAAAACCGGAAACCCATTATCATCGGTTACAAAAAAATTCTGGCGCAAACTACTTTCTGTTTTACCAATCTCAATTATATCAATAAAACGGTTGTCGGGATAAAAAAGATCAACGAGTTCATATTTCAAAATATAGTTGCCCGGAAAAGGTGTTTTTACATCAAATTCAACCACCATTTCCATTTCTCCGTCGAACAACTGATTATCAGTAAAAATAATTGATGAAGTATCGGCCGGTTGTTTTGCATCCCATGAATCATAAAGCTCATACGATACACTGAACCGGGCTTGCCTCGAAGTTGAACCTGAATATACATATTTCAAATGATGGAGATTAATTAGAAGAAATATGGTAGACGAATCTTCTGCCGAATGATAAACAAGGTTTTGAACTTTTGTAAAACTGTCTTCTGCATAACGCTGTGAAAGGTTGATTTTTGAGAGTTTTTTAGCAGAAACTCCCGAAATAATAAAACAAAACAACAAGATATAAAAAAACGGTTTTTTCATAATAGTATGTTACAAAGTACTTTTTTCCAGGATATCTCCCGAAATCGTTTTATTTGTTTTAGCCCCAAGAATTTTCAGGTTTTCAACCTGACGGACCAGGTTGCCACTGCCCGTAGAAAGTTTCTTTTGAGCATCGTCATACGATTTGGTAGCTCGGCCAATATGTGTACCTATTTCTTCCAGGTTTTTAATAAACCCAACGAATTTGTCGTAAAGAGCGCCGCCCTGACGGGCTATTTCAATGGCATTTCGGGTTTGTTTTTCGTGTTTCCAGATGGAAGCTATGGTGCGCAAAGTGGCCAATAAAGTGGTCGGACTAACCAAAACGATTTTTCTGTCCCAGGCAAAATTAAAAAGGCCAACATCATTCTGTATGGCCAGGCTAAAGGCTGATTCGATGGGCATAAACAACAATACAAAATCTGGGGTATCAAACAGGCCACCATCCTGATAATTCTTTTCACTGAGTGATTTAATATGTGTTTTAATAGACTCAACATGCTGTTTTAAGTACGCCTCTTTTAAATCAGGGTTTTCTTCGCTCGAAAAGGCATCGTAAGCAACCAAAGAAACTTTTGAATCGATGATGATGTGTTTGTTATCGGGAAGGTTAACTACTACATCAGGCTGAATGCTTTTGCCATCTTCGCCGCTAGTCCTCACCTGGGTTTCATATTCCTGCCCTTTTACCAGTCCTGAACGTTCAAGTACCCGTTCTAAAATCACTTCGCCCCAATTCCCTTGTTTTTTAGAATCCGACTTGAGGGCTTTGGTAAGGTTGTTTGCTTCTTCACTTATGCGGGAATTTAAATCATACAGTTTTTTAAGTTCAGCTTTTAAATCGGTTTGATCTTTTATCCCTTTCTGATAAGTATCTTCTACTTTTTTTTCAAAAACCTGGATTTTCTCTTTCAACGGATTGAGGATATCCGACATGTTTTTAAGGCTGGATTCTGAAAAATCGCGGGTATTTTGTTTCAGAATTTTATGTGCAATATTTTCAAATTCGGTGGTGAATTTTTTTTGCAATTCTTCCATCTCTTGTTTCTGCGAATCGAGCTTTTCGCGAAGGTTTTTAAATTCAACTTCGGCACGGACAAGACGGGCATTCTGATCTTCATTTTTTCGCCGCTCTTCTTCCAGCATTGCAGTGAGTTTTTCGTTTGCCGAAGCTAAGTCCAGGTTTTTTTCGGCAAAAATACTTTTCTCCTTATCCATTTCGGCCAATGAAAACGCAGATGATTTTTCAAGTTCAGTATATTTGTTTTGCCAGGCTTCATTATTTCCTGAAATTTTCATTCTCATGGCAAGGTAAACAATCAGCCCCCCCAAAACAGTTCCAACTATTATGAAAAGAATTTCCATGTATAAAATTTTGTGTAAAGTTAAAAAAACCCTTTAGTCCTTTTCGAAAGCTGCCAAAAAATATCAAATATCATACCCCTTTGGGGAAGTGGTAATTTATTTTGGAAGGAAAACGTTAAGTGATTAAATCAGCAAATGCTGTAACTAAAATGAATATGATAATTAGAGAAAATAAGTTAAAGGATAAATTCCTTGACAGGTGATGATAAATTAAAAAGTTTGGTAAAGTTAAAGTTTTAGCATTTAAAGCATTAAGATAGGAATGAGGGAAAAATGGAAAACTGTTTTTTTTGAACAATCTTTTCTTACATTATTCCATCATTCCACTATTCCTGAAGGTAAATTGTATTAAATGATGTTTACCAGGTTATTAACTATATTGCTTATAAAGCTAAGGTAATGTTAGCCTTTAAAACAATTTTTGTATTTTTACCTGACTAAAAACTCGCACCATGAAAAATAAATGTAACATCAAATTTAAAAAGCGAGCCGGGATACTAATAATATTTTTCATCCCCATTGTTCTTTTTGCCCAAAGTTTAACACCTCCGCAATGTTATGGAGGGAACAGGCTAACCAGGGAATTTATTGACGAAGAAATGATTTATCCATCCCGGTCGTTGAACGCAAAAATAGAAGGAACGGTGGAGCTTTCATTTCTTGTACAACCGGATGGCCGTGTAACTGATATAAAATTAACAAAACGGGTTGCCGATGATATTGATGCGGAGGCAATCCGAATTCTGGAAAAAATTTTGTGGCATCCGGCAACTCAAATTGGAAAACCAGTGGTTTACCGACATTGGATGAAAATCAAATTTAAAATCAACAAATACCTGAAGCATTTTGAATCGCGCGATCCATCGTATTACGCCTTGCCTTATAAGCCGGTTGACAGTAGCAACATTGTGTACCGGCGGGCTGAGGTTGATCAGTTGCCACGTCCTATTTTTACGAGCATTGACAGAAACCTGGCGGCGTTTATTTCAAATAATCTCGAATACCCGGAAGCTGCCTTTAAAGGAAATGTTGCCGGGACAGTTAAGTTGAGGTTTGTGGTGGAGCCCAGCGGCCGGATTTCTAATATTGAAGTCATAAACGCAGTAGGGGCAGGTTGTACCGAAGAGGCCATTCGTGTGTTAAAAATGATAAAATGGTTTCCGGGCTTAAAAGATAAGCTGGCCGTCCGCACGTTTGTCCCTTTGGAAATTACTTTTGATATTTCGAAAAAAACAGTTGGGGGCTCCATCCCTTCACCGGGGCAGGTGTATTAGTAATATTTTCAAAATAACTTCCATTATTCATCGGATGACTTAGGAATGTAAATTGGGCATCAAATGTTCCTTTTGCAGAATAAAACACCAGAAGTCATCCGATGATTTGCCAGCCTAATAGGGAAGTTATTATGAACATTTCACATAGAAAATTAAAAACCAGGAAATTGAAAAATTGAGCTTGTCTCAAAAGTCTTGTAAAATAAATTTAAATTGAAAATCAGCTTTGCCCAATCCTTAAAGGGTTGCTGATTTTCAGCGATTTCTCCTTTTAGGGTTGGGGCAATAAATCGCTGAAAATTCTCACAAACTAACTTTTGAGACAGCCTCATTTTTTGGTAAAATTCATGGATTGATTCCAATAAATCAGATGTATTATATTCGAGTTAAGCGAATATAAAAACCATAAAATAAAAGTTTGAATTTGTGTTATTTGGATTTGTTATATTCCTAAATAATATACCTATTTACTTGACATCCATATTAAATAGTTGTATATTTATGCCTTAATTTGGGTACGCAGCTTTTTTAATCAAAGCTAATCACTGAACCAACCAACAATACGCATAAACATGAGAAAATCAATTATCCAAAGCTGGATTTTTAACCTTACGGCTTTTGCGTATATGTATTATCTTTTTTAATCCTGATTCGCATAATTAACCCTAATTCCTTAAATAATTCACAATTAATCCTTAAAATTTTAACACTATGAAAAAACTTACATTTACTTTTTGTTTGGTAATAGCTTTAACAATTGCGGCTATTGCCCAAATTCCCCAGGCAGTCAAATACCAGGCAGTGGTGCGCGACAATATGGGTGAAATTTTACAAACTACTACAGTCGGCATCCGAATAAACATTCATGATGCTACAGCAGGTGGAACAATTATTTACCAGGAAACCTTCACCGAAACAACCAATCAGTTTGGTTTGGTAACCCTGGAAATTGGAACTGGCTCGCCCACCATTGGCACTTTTCCGGAAATAGACTGGGGCACCAATAAAAAATTTATTGAGGTTGAAATTGACCAGAGTGGTGGCACCAATTATGCTTCAATGGGGACCTCAGAGATTGTGAGTGTTCCTTATGCCCTATATGCTGAAGGAACAGGGAATGTTGAAAGTACCGGTTTAGTAAAAATTGCCGCTGACACCGATCAGGATGGCGATGGACAAATAGAATTAACAACTGGTGATACCGTAAGGATGGTTATTACAGAGGACGGCAGGATTGGCATCGGTACTCTTGATCCGGATGGACTATTTCAGGTGGGCACCGGATCTTTTAAAGTTTGGCGCGACTGGCCTTGCTGGCCCCTTAGGAAGCATAAAGTTGGGATCAACGAGGATCCCTGGGGTAACAGTCCTGATGCTGCCCTTGAGGTAACGGCTGGTTGTGCCACCAGGGATCCCTTTATGATAAGCTCTAGTTCGCAAGCCCCTGATGAGGCTGGAGATTTGGTCATTGTTAAAAATGATGGCAGGGTTGGAATTAACACAACAACTCCAGATATAGTTGCGAAGTTGGATGTAAATGGTCTTATCAAAGTTAGTGGTGGAGATCCTTCCGACAGCCTGCACGGATATATCTTTGTAGACAGAATTGCTGATCTCAATGAAGAGATGGGTTTGCTTCTGCGTATGGATGGAGATGGTGACATAAATGATGATGGTATATTTAATCCAGGAGATGATGTAGCCATTGAACTACAAAGCAAGGCAGATAATGGCCCTGGTAGTACAGAGGATACTACTACAAAATATCGTCTCTGGACAGATGGTTCTGCATATTATGCGGGCAACGTCGGCATTGGCACGACCATTCCAAATGAGAAGTTAGAAGTAAACGGAAGTATCCGTATGACAGACGGTAGCCAGGGAGATGGAAAAGTAATGGTAAGCGATGCAGATGGAACAGGCACCTGGGCAGAAGCTTCTTCTATCAACGACAACGACTGGGAAGTATCGGTCGGTGGTGATGTCTTTACCGGGCATGGTACCGGAGGCTATCCATCGGGTAACGTTGGCATTGGGACAACGTCTCCAAACTATAGATTATCTATTCAGGCAAGTGGGAATGACAGTTACCTGAGCATGAGTGAGGCGGAGGGTGCAGGTGCAGATGGATTCGAATTCCAGATCGCTCCTGGAAATGGTTCACCCACAAACAGAATAGGATATCTGCGAGGCAATTTTGGACATATTGATTACGGACTGTATATCTACAATGAGCGGGATGCACCTTTACGATTTGGAACCAATAATGTAGAAAGGATACGGATTTTAGGAAACGGCAATGTCGGTATTGGCACGACTAATCCATTGTTTAATTTGCATATAGCCAGCTCTGGACAGACTAAAGCGATGATAGAAGGAGATGATTATGGAGCACTATTATTTGGAGATCTATCTCAACCAAGTGGTGAAAAGTATTGGGTTTTGAGTAGTGATGATGGTATCTTTAGAATAGCCAGAGCTGATGATACCCCTTCTGGTTTTGATGAGGCGATAAATATAAATCAGAGTGACAACGTTGGCATAGGCACAAGTACAATGAGCCCGTCAGAGAAGTTGGATGTAAATGGTAAGGTGAGAGTCAGAACTCTTCTTTCTGGCGATTCATTAGACAATATAGTTGTAGCTGGTGTAAATGGTGTTTTATATAAAAGAGACATAAGCTCACTTGGAGGAGTAGATGAGGATTGGGCATGGTCAAGCGGATTAGGGTTAACAGGTGACATCTACCACACAGGAAAAGTTGGCATTGGTACGACGAGTCCGGATAAATTTTTTACTGTGCAAGCATCTGTTTATAACGATTATGTTGCACGATTTCAAAATTCATGGGGTAGCAATAGTGATGGGGTATATATAAAAGCCGGCTTATCAGCAGTTGATGATGCCCTTCGAATTGACGATATTTCCGGTAGCCCTTTATTTATTGTTCGCGGAGGAAGTAGGATTGGTATCGGAACAGCAAGTCCTCTTGCTCGGTTAGATATTGATCCAACTGTGACAGGTGGAGGTATAGTAGGAACTTACTATGGGATTAAAAACCATGCAACTATCGGTACTAGTACACAAA
>JAWKKL010000005.1:0-87083 GCA_041393275.1 Bacteroidales bacterium | reverse complement strand
TTCAGGTTACAGAGGGAATAACCTATCACTGGCAATTATGTGCAGATAAAGGAGCCGATGCACCTTATGATTCAGAACTTACATTACGTGTTGCATCAAGTGATCTTATCATTGATTATTCAGATGATGTATGTGGTGATGATGCAAAGATTAGCTGGACTGCTGATTTTACGGGAGAAGTTAAATTGGTTATTACAAAATCGAGTTGTCAAACAGGAAGTGAACCCACAACACTTGCCTATAAATCAGGAACGCTTGAAGCACCTTACCTGACCCTTACTCCCAATAGGAGTCTTTTTTCAACTTCCGGTACAACAAACTTTAGCCTGGGATCTAATACTTCATGGAACCTGAGCGAGGATGCTCCCTGGATTACATGGAGTCCTTCAAGTGGGAATGGAAGTGCAAGCATTTCAATAATCTATAATGCAAATCCTTCATCATTGCAAAGGGAAGCTGCAATTACAGCTACCGCAAATGCTGTAAGTGATGCAGAAGTGACAGTAAAACAATTCCCTTCTGATCCTTATTGCAACAGTAATCTTAACATGGGTGTATCCTTGTTACCCACGGATGAATGGCAATATAATTCAGAAATGTTTGCCGGAATGTATGCAATATCGCCTGTGGTTAGCGGAACACAATATCACTGGTCGCTATGCTCAATGCATGGCGCAGCAGTCCTCTTCGATGCAGAACAACTTATACTTCGGAGGGCAGATAATAATGAATTCCTTGCCTATTCAGATGGTGGGTGTGGTTTTAATGATGCTCCTGTGATAAGCTGGACTGCTGATTTTAATGGTGATGTCAAAATCGTCCTTGCAAATAGCACATGTGAATATGGAGATAATGCCCGCCTGGGATACAAAAGTGGTGAGCTTACAATTCTCGCTATTTCTGTAAGCACAGAAATGATTCCATTACCCTCTTTTTCCGGCACAACAACTTTCTTTGTTTATACGGAATTGCCCTGGAGTATTTATATCCCACCTGGTAAAGATCCAAGTTGGATTTCCGTTCTACCTCAAAATGGAGTTGGAGATACCCAAATTACAGTTACCTATGCTGGAAACCAAACCAATATTCAAAGAGAAGGGCAAATTGTAGTAGATGCCGGAATTTCAACAGCAGCGGTTACGTTGGTACAGATGCCTGATGATGGTCAGTGTAACAGTTTAATCAAATCAGGTGGGACATTGACCCCTGATGGAAACTGGCAATACTATGAAGATATATTATCAGGAGAATATTCAGTTTTTGCCATAGATTCAGGGATGACTTACCATTGGTCATTATGCCCTCAACATGGTGGGGAAGCAGGTTTTGATTCAGAGCTTACCCTTCGCCGGGCTGATAACAATGCTTTTATAACATACAACAACAATACATGTGGTAATAATGCAAGGATTAGTTTGGAGGCGGACTATACAGGACTAGTGAAATTAGTTTTAAGCGAATTCCCATGCTTCTCAACTCAATTACCAGCGAGGATTGCTTTTAAAAATGGATTATTACAGAACCCTTTTCCGGAACCGGGTAGTTGGCCAACAATACTCACTCCTGCCAATAAAACTGTTTCGCCTGCAAGTGGTTCAACAACATATAACATTATATCAAATACATATTGGGAATTGACATCTGATGCTAACTGGGCTAACCTAAGCCAAACAAGTGGTACCGGAAATGCTGTCATTACTGTTTATTACGAATCCAATACGGGAGCAGAGCGAACAGCTAATATTTCCGGCACTGTTTTGCATGTTCCCGGTACCTTTATTAACAATACCTTAACTCAAACTGATTTTTGTAGCAGTGAAACGTATCTTACAACGGAAACACCAATAGAAATCTGGCAACATATTCCTTGCATCAAGGCGGGCGAATATGCCATATTTCCGGTATCGGCTGGTGAAAAGTATCAGTGGTCTCTTAATAATTTGCATGGTGGAAATGCCACGTTCAATTCGGAGCTCACCTTAAGAAAAGTTTCTGATAATAGTTTCCTTTCACATTCGATTAATTTTAATGGTGTTGGTCAGGATGCTTATCTTTTGTGGAATGCTGATTTTACCGGCGCAGTTAAACTCATACTTACAGAACTAAATTGTCAAGCTACTGATCCTACATGTGCAAGGCTATCCTTTAAAAAGGGGAATCTCGACCTTCCTTTCCTGGAGGTTTCCCCCAAAATAGCTTATGCAGACTCTGACTCAGGAACTTTAACTTTTGATATATTTTCAAATACATTCTGGTCTCTGCAAAAAAATGCAGATTGGATTTCTTCTGTAACTCCAGAAAACGGATCAGGAAACTCAACACTTTCAATAGACTATCAGGAAAATTTTTGTTTGCATCGAATTGGATTGATTATAGGTTCAAGCTTCGGTATTAATGATGTATATATAACAATCGTCCAGGATCCTAATTTATTGATTAGCCCAGCAGCATATGCCGGCCATGATGCAACTATACTTATAGGACAACACTATCCTATATCAGATGCAACTGCTTCCAACAGTACCAGTGTTGAATGGTCATCTGATGGTACAGGATATTTTAGTGACCCCTATATTGTAAATCCGACATATTTTCCCGGATCAGGTGAGTCAGGAGACATTAGTCTGACTTTAAGTGCTTTCGGAATGCCAGGTTGTTTTTTATCTTCAACTTCAGTATTGCATATAGATACTGGTATGCAAATTAATTTAGATGTAAAAGTTATGCTTGAGGGATCATTTATATCCGATCACATGACAACTCTTCTTAATCAAAATGGCTACCTTCCTCTTGTACAACCTTATAATTCTTTTCCCTGGAACTACCAGGGTGTCGAATCAGTAAGCATTGTTCCATCATTAGAAATTTCAGATTGGGTATTGGTTGCATTACGTCATTCAAATGATGAACCGGATTATATTGAACCAGATTATACGGTAATCGATAGAAAAGCAGGATTTCTTATGTCAGATGGAAGTATTAAGGATTTGGATGGCATAAGTTATCTAAGTATGAGTGTTGCAGACCCAGCCAAAACAAGAGTTGTCGTTTGGCATCGAAATCACTTATCGGTAATTTCTTCGGCAGTAATTGATTCTGTGAATGGTAACCTTTACAGTTGGGATTTTACCGATGGATTATTCAAAGCATATAATGAAGGCCAAAAGATGGTTAATGTCGGTGTTTATGGAATGATATCTGGGGATGGTGATGGCAATGGAATTATAGAAATTCTTGACAATACAAGCATATGGGCTCCAAATGCAGGAAGTAACGGGTATCTAAGAAGTGACTATAATTTAAATGGAGAGGTTGATAATAAGGACAAGAATGAATTTTGGCTGCCAAATGTGGGATCAGGTTCAAAAGTCCCTTAATAATAAATAAATGGTAGGAGTGTAATTTAAACTCTGTCTGATTAATTTTCTATTCATTTTCAAATTTATAATATTATTGTTTGTGCTGTTGATATGTTGACAACTTTTAGCGAAGCATGAAGAAAGTTATCAATATATCAATGGCTAAGTCTTCAATCCCAAATCTATCCTCCCTTCAAATTTAATGGCCAGTTGCTGGATTGTAAGGCCCCATTTCTGCGCGGGTGAAGGCCATTTTTTGTGGATTCTCTTGGTGGCCAGGTAAACCAGTTTATTAAGGCCATTTCGTTAGGGAAAGCCCCCTTGGTTTTGGTCACTTTGCGGATTTATCGATGATAGCCCTCGATGGGATTGGTCGTATAAATCAGCTTACGAACCGGTTCAGTATACTGAAAATAGGTGGAGTGTTTTTCCCAGTTCCGCTGCCAGGAATCTATTACTACAGGATACTTCTTTCCCCATTTTTCTCATCGGGCGGAAGCGATGCCAGATTTATTTTTGTCGCTAAAGGACAACAACTGGATTACACATATAACGCAGGTGAGTCTTGGGTTAATGAAATCGAAGAGGCCCCAGGTGATATTTCGTATATCTCTATTAAAGACTCCGATTACCCAGAAAAAGTTTGCGTATCGATGACTGGCTACAATGAACATGGTGTTTATGAATATTACTATCCAACTGATGAATGGCTAAATATTTCAGAAGGTTTGCCGCAAGTTCCTGTTTATTGTGTTATTCAAAATAAATATAACACTGATGAAGAAGAGCTTTATGCTGGAACAGAAACAGGTATCTTCCGTAAAGTTGGTTGTGCCGTTTGGGAATGGTTTTCAGCAGGATTGCCAAATGTAAGGGTAAGGGAGCTTGAGATTAAATATACCATGGGATATACCCCTTTCGGGTTGGAAAAAATTGCCACTTTATATGCTGCAACTTTTGGCGCGGAAGAAAGTTTACATTCAACAGCATACGTATGATCTCCTTTCTGAAGTATGAGGTCTATTTCATTTCCGTTGGACTTCCGGAAAAATCCTACACTAAAATCCTCAACGGAGTTCAATATATTTTCAATAACCATGGTTTCCCATGAAGCACCCAACAACGGGTTTCCAAATAAACTGTCAAAATCCCTTATGTTGAGTAAAGCGTGTAATATGCCTGTATCCCTGATATTAATCTTAGGTGATTTAATGAGTCTTTTTTTCAGATTACCAGAAAAAGGTTCTAAAATGCGAATCATGAATCTTTGGTTCAATACTTCAAGGTAATTTCTTACCATGGTATGTGAAACCCCCAGGGGATTCCCGATCTGCGACATGTTGATAACCTGGCCCTGCAAGTGGGCAAGCATTTGTCATAGCCTTTCCATGGTAACCGTTGGGTAATAAATCCCTAAATTCGAAATATCCCTTTCCAAGAAGGTTTTGATAAAACTCTTTCTCCATTTATAACTTATATCGTCGTCAGAAGATAAATAACTTCTGGGAAAACCACCCCGCGACCATAAATTGTTGAATAACTTTCCATTGCCGGTTAGATAGGTTTCCGAAATTAAAAATGGGGTAAGCTCCTGGTAAATAATCCTGCCTGCCAGCGATTCGCTGCTTTGCTTCATCAGGTTGGGTGATGCAGATCCTAAAATAAGAAATTGTCCGTTTTTTCCTGATTTGTCGATAATACTGCGTAATATCGGGAAAAGTTCAGGTAGATAATAGCTTACTTCTCTTCTGTCCTTTCAATATTAAAATACACCTAATGGGTTATTGCCAGTTATTTGTACAAGACCCAATTTTGTAGCTACATAAATTTGACCGTATTTTTTTTCCTGATTTGTCGATAATACTGCGTAATATCGGGAAAAGTTCAGGTAGATAATAGCTTACTTTTCTTCGGTCCTTTCAATATTAAAATACACCTAATGGGTTATTGCCAGTTATTTGTATAAGACCCAACTTTGCAGCTACATAAATTTGACCGCATTTATAATTCCAAATTAACCTTAAGTTTTATACTATGAAAAAACAAGTCTTAACTTTAATTATTACTATTTCTGCATTATTTGCCTCCTCGCAGGCATGGGAAAAAAACTTACCCAAAGAAAAAGTTGAAAATGGAACTGTTAATTTTTTTGACATCCAAAAAGTTTTTTATGATTATTGCGACGAGCATAATGTAATAAATGGTTTCTATGTGAAAAATGGAAAGCAGATTCAACTTTTGGGTTATAAACAATTTAAACGGTGGGAGTATGAATGGCAATCAATGGTTGATCCCGTTTCTGGAGAATTCCCATCGATAACTTCACATGAAGTAATAGACGATGCGAAGGTTTGGAAAAGTGCCTCGGCAAAATCTCTGGGAAATTGGGAAAATCTTGGAATAAGTAATAACACCAGGGTAGGAAGAGTGAATTGCATTGCCTTTCACCCTGATCTACATGACGTTATTTATGCCGGTACCCCTTCGGGCGGATTGTGGAAAACTACAAATCACGGAAGTACTTGGGAGCCTCTCACTGATGATTTGCATGGTATTGGGGTAAGTGCCATTGTCGTTATACCTAAGCTTGGAGGAGATATAATTTACATCGGAACGGGAGATAGAGATTATGCCTCCAACGTTGATATAGCAGCCTCCTTCAGCATTGGGGTTCTAAAATCAAATGATGGGGGAATTACCTGGGATGCAACCGGATTAAGTTTCGCATCCAATCAGCGAGAGCAAGTTACCAGTTTAAAAAAACATCCGTTAAGTGATGAAATCATTTATGCAACAACATCTGACGGATTTTATTTAACTACGGATGGGGGTGATACTTGGCCAAATATTTTTAATCCGTTATTGAATAATGAATTTATTGATTTGGAGCTTTCTCCTGATAATGCAAATATTATCTACCTTTCTACCCGCTCTAATGCTAATGATAGCACCTTCATTTATCGTTCTTTGGATATGGGAAGTACCTGGGATACTATTTTCCGGGAAGAAGGTTGCAGAACGGAAATTGCAATTAGCGAAGATCCAGATCTCCCTAAATTTTTGTACGCCGTAGTCGCACTGCCTCATGAACAGGGTACAGGATTAAAAGGTGTTTATAGGCTTTTGCCTTTTTGGAATAAGCTATTCAATGATAATAAATGGATCAACCATGAATATTTTAGGTAGAACCAAAAACGGAAATGACATAGGAGAAGGTCAGGGCGGTTATGATTTAGCTATAGCAGTTGACCCAAACAACGGAAATAGAGTTTTTATTGGAGGAATTAATACTTGGAAATGGGATCCGGATGCCACATTTGGTGGAATATTAAATTGGGATACTTTTGATCAAACTGTTCTTATTCCGGCTTTTTGGAAATCTTATCAGACCCACTCCGATAAGCACCAATTAATATTCAGACCTGGTACCTCTGTACTATATGAATGTAATGATGGTGGTATATTCAGAAGACTTGCTGATCGAAATTGGGTAGGCTTATCCAGTGGAATGATAATTAGCCAGATGTACAGGATAGGACTAAACAATACTAAGAAGGAAAAATTTTTAACCGGGCTTCAGGATAATGGTACACATGAATTTAATGGATCAAATTGGAACAGAATTTTTCATAGTGATGGTATGGAATGTTTGATTGACTATTATCATCCAAGCACTCAATATGCAGCTTCGCAAAATGGAAATATTGTAAGAACAAAAATTGCATGGTCTGGGATAGATCCGATAAATATAACAAAAAGTGCTTTTGGTTTCCCCATAAATGGTTTAGAGGAATATGATGATGACGGTGCATGGGTGACTCCGTATGTAATGCATCCAACAGATCATAAAACCTTATATCTTGGAGTTGAAAATGTTTGGAAATCCACAAATCAAGGTAAAAAATGGGACAGATTAAGTGACTTTGTAGACGACTTTGAACTACCCTATGATACAACTAAAATATATGCACTAGCTGTAGCTCCTAGCAATCCTAAATATATTTATGCTTCAACTTATGATGATAAAGCTAAGAATAATTGGGATGTTACCAATAGGCTACTATGTACAACAAATGGTGGTGCAGATTGGAATGATATTACTCCCATACCAAATGCATTGATTACATATATTACTGTAAAGGATGACGATTCAAAGACAATATGGGTAACTTTTGGAGGGTTTAATGCTTTTGGCGTTTATGAATCGAGTGATGCAGGTGCAACCTGGTCTAATTTTTCGGATGGATTACCTGAAATTCCAGTTTATTGCATCGTACAAAACAAAAAAAACAAATTTGACGATGAGTTATATGCAGGAACTTATCAAGGTGTTTACCGCAAAGTTGGGAATTTGGAATGGGAGCCTTATATTTCGGGTTTACCAAATGTAAGGGTCAGCGAATTGGAGATTTATTATTCAGGATCTGGTGGGGGTCTTGTAGGAAATCAATATTTGTATGCTGCTACTTATGGGAGAGGAATGTGGAAGTCTGAAATTGAAAAAGCAGATTACCGATTATGGACCGGTGCAAAAGATTTTCCTGGGGTGATAAAAAGAACTGGTATCCTGAAAAAGTGCCAACATCCAATACCAATGTTTATATCCAATCCGATTGCCCAAACTGGCCTATCATCCCTAACCTGGTTATCGGTAATGATTGTAAAAACTTAAGGTTGTATTCTGAAAGCCAATTACAGGTTACTTCTTCCATTGAAATTAGCGAAGAACATAAGCTAATTTGTGATGATCTTCTCTGCTTAAAATAGGTGGATCGTGGTATAATGCAAATGATGAAACCATGATTGCTGAAGGATATGGTTTTCTTCCGGAACCAGGTTCAGAAGTCATTTTTAATAACCAGCAGTATGCACCAATAGTGGCGGTAAGTGGTTCAGAAACATTCCAAAACCTAACAATTGAAAAAACAGTACCTGGGGTTCATTACTTTAAACCTCAAAGTAGTATCATTGTAAATGAGTTATGTAGAATAAAAACAGGGACCTGGGAAGATGCGACAATCTTGGTTCATCAGTTTCATGGCGATTTAATTGTTGATGCAGCGGGAATATTAAATATGAATGCAGGAAGTAGATTAGAATTTTTAGGACCACCTGAACAATTCTTGACATTTCAAAGTTTTGATCTGAATAATCACATACATTCTATTAAAGTTAAAGGAACTACCCTAAATCAAACAGAAAGTCTTACTGGTGTTTCGGCGATAAATGGGAATTTGATAGTCGAAAATGGGGTTTACCACGTTGGGAGTTCTACAACTGAAGTTAAAGGTAATGTCTCAATTGTCTTTGGGGGTCAGTTAGCTTTAGATAAATCTATATTAATGATTAACAACCTTCATGCTTTCCTTGGAGGAACTTTTTTTTCAAGTGGGATTGAGGGAGATAAATCTCAAATCTTAAAAGCTAGTACTCTTGATTTTAATTTTACGATTGATGGGCAAATTAATAGTATGTATACGGAATTCTTTGGAATGAATATGAATGGCATAAATATAACATCCTTTGGTTCTGTTACAGCCATAAATAATTGTTCATTTTCAACACCGCACCCAAACGCCACTTTGCTGACAATCAATAATGACGAATTCATTAATATAAATGACAATGAATTTAATTTTAATTTAACACAATTTACCGTAGCAAAAACCAATGGAGGAGGAGAAGTTAATGTAATTGGTTATACTCCCTCAAACAGTGATGAATTCGAGATTGATCCGGATGGCCTGATCATTTGGTCAATTGGTACTGATAAATCAGCATTTGAAGGAAATACAGAATCATCAATATCCCTCAATTCAAATGAGATTATTATATATCCAAATCCAAGTTCGGGTTCTTTTGTAGTAGAGAATAATTTTGCATCTGAAGTTGAAATCAAAATGGAGTTATTTGATATTATGGGGTCAATGATATATAATAGCGAACTGGAGCCCGGAAAAACAATAGTTAAAACAGATATGTATAAAAAAGGTATTTATTTCCTCAAATTTATCAATGATGATAATTTCACAATCAGGAAATTAATATTTCATTAATTAAAAAAACTTTTCATTTAAGTGGGATAAACACCAATGAATTAAATCATGAAATATCAGATCCTAACGTGAATAAATAATTTTAATTCATGATGAATATAAAGTAATTAGATAGCGTTTAGTATGGGAATTGAAAAAGGGCTGCCAACCTTTCGAAGGTTGGCAACTCTTTTATATTCCTGAATTATCCTATTTTTACATCTTATAAATTATAAGGATCGAGCATGACCCATGACATTCAAATAAGAGAAATTAAAGAAACTGATGCCAATTCAATTGTTGAGCTTTCGGAACAATTAGGATATACCATTGAAACAAGTATTGTTTCTGATCAAATTTCCAACATTCTTTCCAATAAAAATCATTTTTGTTTCGTTGCAACGAATAACAAAAAAGTCATTGGTTTCATTCATGGCTTTCTTGCCATTCGCTTAACATCCCCGCCATTTATGGAAATTGCCGGGTTGATTGTTAGCGAAGATTTTCGAAACATAGGTATTGGAAGCAAACTTGTGAGGCATATTGAATCACTATATACAGAATGCGCTTCAACCAGAGTTCGTTGCAATGTAAAACGAAGTGAGGCTCATAAATTCTATCTCAACCTTGGCTATTCTGACAAGAAAGTACAAAACGTTTTTGAAAAGAGGAAATAATACCTAAATCCAAAGAGTTGCCAACATTTTAAAGGTTGGTTTCCTTATCTCTCTATTTTTTTTCTTCAGGAACAATCTTTATGGTTTTATTCTCACCATTGCGTTTCACAACAATATCGGTTTCCACATCCGGTTTAAGTTCATTGAGGATATTCATAAAATCGTAGATATTGTTCACCTCTTTACCATTCAAACCAACGATGATATCATTTGGCAATAAACCGGCTTTATCTGCAGAACCTCCGGGTCGCACACCCTGGATCTGAACACCCGGTTCATCGCTTCCGGCATAGGCCGGAATTGTTCCGAGCGAAACCATTGAACCACCTCTTGACCCTTTTTGACTTTTTACTTTAACTTGTTCGTAGGTTAAGGATTGTTCCGGTTTCATCAATTCATTGATTATTAATGAAGAGAATTTTACCACCCGTTGCATATCTTCAAAATTGATAAATTCGACATCATCGTTGTGTGTGTGGTAATCCATGTGAATTCCTGTAAAAAAGCTGGCCACCGGAATTCCTTTAAGATAAAAGGAAGTGGCATCGGTTGGTAGATATGGATCAGAACCTAAAGTAAGGTCAAAACCAACAACCACATTTTTTTTCTCCATTATGCTTTTCCATTCTTCGGCTGAGCCCAAACCCTGAATTTCGAGTTTATTATTTTCCATCCGTCCAACCATATCGAAATTTATGTAAGCTTTCACTTTATCCGCCGGAATTGGCAACTCAGAGGTAAAACTATTTGATCCGATCAATCCGAGTTCTTCAGCCGACCAAAGACAAAAAACCAGGTTACAGGTTATCTTATCGGGATTTTCTTTTTTTACTCCTGAAAAATATTCAGCCAGTTCAATCACGGTAACTGTTCCGGACCCATTATCATCAGCTCCGTTGTGCACTTTGTTTTTGTTTTCACCGGTAGAACGGGAATTGGTTTCTCCTATGCCAAGATGATCGTAATGGGCGCCAATAAAAATATAATCTGAACCAGGTTCGCCGGTTGGAATCATCCCAACAATGTTGTTATCCTGACTGATCACCCGTTCAACCTTTGTTTGAATAGATACTGTTTTTTCTGTTTCGAACAAATGTTCAAGTCCCTTTGGGTCGCCGTCTTTAAGTTTTTCTTTCAGACTTTCAATTGTTTCATTATTCTCCGAAAGCAATTCATTCGCTGCCTCTTCTGAAACGGCAACCGAAATAATAGCTGATGTGCCTACAATTTCATGGCTGTGTTCTGAAGCAATTCGTCGTTTAACAACAAGTATAGCTTTGGCCCCATTCTGACGCGCTATCATTTGTTTATATCCGCTGGCTATGTTTCGTTCAAAAAGTTTTTCTTTTTCTTCGTCCAGTTCAGATGGAATACCATCCAGTACCATCACAATTTTGTCTTTTACATCAATTGCAGAATAGGAATCATAATTGTAATCTTTGCCATCATTTATTTTTAATCCATACCCTGCAAAAACAATCTCGCCTTTGGCTGATCCACTTTCGGTTGAAGCCAACGGTTTAAAATCTTCATTCAGGAAAAAAGATTTATCTCCGGATGTAAAAGAATTTTTATCATCAAGTATTTTTACTTCAGAAACGAAATCGAAAGGCCAGTAAAAATCTTTTTTATCACCCAATGGAACCAGGCCCTGATCGTCAAAAATAGCGGATATATATTCAGCCGCCAGTTGAATTCCTGCACTGCCGGTCATGCGTCCTTTTAATTCATCAGAGGCGACATAGGTTAGTTTTTCTGTAAGTTCCAGGGTACTTATTTCAGAAGTAAACTTATAGTTCAGGCTTCCTTGTGAATTATTCCTGTAAGGGGATTTTGCAAGTTCTTCCCGGGCAAATTCATCGTTCCATTCAGCTACAAACAATTGAGCCTCTCCACCACCTGTTCGGCTGGAAGTCCAGACTATTTTTTTCCCATCGGGCGAAAAAACAGGCAAACCATCGAAGCCATCCGTATAAGTAACCCTAACTGGTTCTTTCAATCCTTCTACATCGGTCATGTATATTTCAAAATTTGAATAGCCCATTTTATTGGCTGCCCATACAATGTAATCTCCTGATGGGTGATAAAAAGGGGCCCAGCTTAAACAACCAAAATTGGTCAGGCGTTTTTCATCGGAACCATCAATATTGATAGTAAATACGTCGGCTGCATGGCCATCCTCGCTAAATCTCCTGAAAATAACCCGTTTGCCATCCGGCGAAAAGAAAGGGCCGCCATCATATCCCGGTGTGCTGGTCAGTTGTCTTTTATCTGAGCCATCGGCATTCATGATGTATAGATCGCAGAAAAAAGAGGCATCCACTTCTAGTTTTTGTTCTTCTTCTTTTGTGAGTTTCCGGTTGTAAACATCTTTGTTGGTGCTGTAAACGATCAGTTTTCCATCGGGAGAATAAGATCCTTCGGCATCGTATCCTTCAGCCGTTGTCAGTTGTTTTATATCCGATCCATCGCGATTGGCCGTAAAAATATCCATGGTTGTTTCATAATCCCAGGCATACCGCCTTTTTTGCCCCGAAGCCCTGAAATCAAGTTCTTCCTTTTGTTTTTTTCGGGCATCCGGGTCAAGGTGGCTGGAAGAATACATAACCCGGTCGCCATTCCATTGAAAATAAGCGCAGGTGGTTTTTCCATGACCTGGTGAAACCCGGTTTATATCACCGGTTTCAAAATCAAGGATATAGATCTGGTAAAATGGGTTATCTTCTTCACGCTCACTTTGGAAAATCAGGTAGCGCCCATCATCCGAAAAGTATCCTTCGCCCGACCGTAAACCTTCATAAATTAACTGGCGTGTGTTTTTCAGGAATTTGTTTTCCATGTTTTCAGTTTCCTGGGCAAATAGAATTATTGTAAAAGCAAGTCCTATAAATATCAAAGAAATTTGTCTCATTTTATGCATTTATCAGTTTGTAACAATTGTAATTCAATAATGTTGACTACGAATTTTAAAGAATTTGCAAAAGTAGAATTTTAAACTAATAAATTGATGCAAATGGTAATTTGCTGCGCTTCTAAATATAAAAAAGCCGGTGAGATTTTGCCCTCACTGGCTTTCATCTTGATTGAATGTATCTATACTAGTTTATTTATTAAATATTAAGGTTTTGTTTTGCACCTTTCCATTACGATCTTTAATTCTGATAATGTAACTTCCGTTTGATCCCTCAAAATGAAAGGTCTGATTCATTTCACCAACATCATACTGAATTAGATTTCCGGTCATCGAAAGTACCTCAATGGTTTCAAGTGTGGATTGATGTGAGATGTTGAATGTCCCATCAGAAGGATTCGGATAAATGTTGAAGCCGGTTTGAACTTCGGAGTAGGTTTAAGCCCGTAATTGCAGAATTTGAAAAAACGTGGTATAAGGACCGGTAAATGAATTATAATCGGTTGTTGTTAGGATGGTTTCGAGCGGGTGGTTATCATATCAACAATGAGAATCTGATTTGATGCGCCGGCCGGTATCAAAGTTTATTGTTTGGCGAAACAGCCAGTTTCCCGTTTCCTACAGGGGTTGAAATATCGGATACTGTAGAAAGGTCGTTTGCATTTAGTATCCTTAACGTGCCGTCGTTTCCCGTTTACACCTCCAAAATAGGTATAAATGAATTGATCATTATTATCAAGCAATATCCCAGGGCAGGCCGGTTGTACCTTCGATGTTGGTATCGGTTTCGATGGTCAGCGAATTGACATCAAGGATAATAATTTTATGGGGTGAAAGCTTTGAGGGTATACAATTTGGTTTTGTCGGAATTAAATACCATGTCTAAATGCCCGCCTGAACTTTTGTTATCCTCAGTTGTATTTCCTAAGAAATAAAATCAATGACATGAATACTGTTTAAGCTGCTTCCATAAACCGTATTGTTATTGTAAACTTCAATAAATGATACAACGGTAGAAAACTGGATGCTGTCTTCCATAATCGCAGAAGCCGTGTTAAGCTTATATACCTTCGAATAATTATGAAAAAAGTGTCATTATGTCACTGATTTCCAAATCGTAGGCACCATAAGTGAGCGAAAGCTGGTCGAGGTATTCGAGGGTGTTGGCATCCACCTTATGAATTCTTTTTGTATTGGCAAAAACATCAATCGTTTCAAAATAAATGAAATTTCCATCACTTGAAGAAACAACATATTTGACCTGTCCGGTATGGCCCCCAAAGATAGAGCTCTGGTAAGCATAGTTTTCATAATTTACAACCGGCATACTGGCATTGCCGCCGCCACCTAGAAATGCTTTTTGAGCCATTAAAAATGATGACCCGGAACAAATTATAATCAATAATACGAGGATTGGGGTAAATCTTGTTTTCATAAAAGTTATTTAGATTGAAAGTTAACGAGGCAAAAATCGAAAGGTTTCATCACACTAAGAATACGGTAATCATCGTAATTTATAGGCGTGTTGTTCTTCGAATACATGATTTTATTTCACATGATTTACCTATCATAACCGATTATTAATTAAAAACTGCCGCCATTTATATTTTCTGTTTAATTTTAGGCTTTTAAAAACTTGCTATCATGAAAAACAACCATCTAAATAAAACCATATTATTCAGCATATGGGTTCTGTTTTTGCCTTCCATTCTTTGTTCGCAAAACTATGTTACAACCCTTGCCGGCAATGGCATCGCAGGATTTGTAAACGGCGATACCAGCGTTGCTCAATTCAATAAACCCTTTGGTATTTGCATCGACCCGGAAGGAAATGTTTATTTGGCTGATGCTTACAATCATCGCATTCGGAAAATAGGAATAGATGGACAGGTAAGTACCTATGCCGGAACCGGAATTGCTGGTTACCTTGACGGTCCGGCCGATGAGGCGAGATTCAACCAACCCCTCAATATTTGTTTTGATGATGAAGGAAATATGTTTGTTTCCGATTTTTTAAATCAACGCATCCGGAAAATATCAGCAGATATGCAGGTGACAACCATAGCGGGCAATGGACAGGCCGGTTACCAGGAGGGCCCTGCGAATCAGGCCATGTTCAATTACCCACGCGGTATCTGCCTCGACGATACAGGCAATATTTATATTGGTGACAGCTGGAATCACCGTATCCGAAAAATTTCAACGGATGGAATCGTCTCAACATGGGCCGGGGGAGGTAGCGTCATGGGTGTACAAAGTATTGGATCGCATGTGGATGCAAATGATACATCAGCCCGTTTTTATACCCCTTGCGAATTGTCGATTGACCAGTACAACAATATTTTTGTGGCCGATGCATACAATCATATGATTCGTAAAATAGACCCTGTAAGAATGGTTACAACCGTTGCCGGTTCAGGCGATCCCGGGCCAAATGGTGGTGGTTTTCAAAATGGGCTCGCATCTGAGGCCATGTTCAAAGTTCCAACGGCCTGTTTTGTTTCTCTTACAGGTACAATTTATGTTGGCGATGGCGAGAACCAGCGGATTCGTAAAATAAGTACGGATGGGTTGGTTTCTACCTTTGCCGGTTCGGGGTTTGCAGGTTTTGATAATGGCCCTGATTCAATTGCAACCTTTAATTTTCCGCGGGGATGTGTAATGGACATCGATACTCACCGCATTTATGTTGTTGATTTTAATAACCATGCTGTTCGCATCATACAGTTATCTGCAATAACCGGTTCGAATGAATTTAACAATAATTTGAATCTTGAAATTTTTCCAAATCCCGCTAGCA
Source organism: Bacteroidales bacterium (assembly GCA_041393275.1). Classification (GTDB taxonomy): domain Bacteria; phylum Bacteroidota; class Bacteroidia; order Bacteroidales; family JAADJA01; genus JAADJA01. The sequence continues at coordinate 71,301 of JAWKKL010000005.1, read as the reverse complement.
AGGAGATTTCCATTTCAGGGACTGAGGCAATATCAGGTATGTCTGTTCAGATATTTGGTACTTCCGGTCAATTGATAAAGGAAATAAAGGGAGTTGCCGAACTACCCCTCAACATAAATATCTTAGATTTTGATCCAGGAATCTATTATGTCAGCCTTGTAAATAATAAAGGTTCGTATAGAGTGGAAAAACTTATTGTTTTGAGATAAAGAGAATTATTTTTTGGAGGCAAATGGTTGAGTTAATTCTATTTTAACAAATATAAGTCATAAATGCCTGAAGCATTTTTAATATCTATCCAGGCAAGATGTTAAAATAAAGTTAAATTCCTATATTTCCTTGACTTACCATTTTCAGCGTCGTATCTTTATAGGTATTTCATTACTTAATTAATTATTACAAAAAATTAATATTATAGAATCCCTATTCAGGTCATGTAGGATTATTCCAGCACACTAAATGTTACACCTTATGAAAACAATATTACCTCCAAAATTATCCGGTAAACCGGTATGCTTTTTATTTTTTCTTTTTTTGTTTGCAGGAATTATACCTGTCAACTCTCAAAATTACACAAAACCGAATATCCCTGGCGATTTTGGGACCTTCGTCAATTCTTATACCGGAAACCTGTATTATCCAAGGACTGACCTGGTTATCCCCGGTCAAAGCCTGAATCTCGAAATTATATTTTCATATAACAGTGGCCGAAGCGGTGCGGATTACGGATTCGGCCATGGATGGACGTTTAATTACAACCAGTTCTACGAATTTGATGGCAATGATTTATTATTTGATAAAAACGACGGGGGCAAAGATCGGTATATCTGGAATGGTATTTCGTACAATCCCCCGGTTGGTGTTTATAATGAACTGACAGAATATTCTCCCGGTCAGTTTGTGTTAAAAACCAAACATGGGATAAAATTTTATTTTGAAAATAGTACTCACAAAAAACTCACAAAAATTGAAGATAGAAATTCTAACGAATTATTGCTAACATATACGAATGGGCAGGTTACTTTAATTACCGACCCATATGGCAGGCAATTATTATTTGATTATGATCAGAATGGACACCTAATAAAGATTACCGACCCCAACCATATTCCACAAAGAGAAATCACTTACGAATATGACCCTGTGGGAAATATGATCAAAGTAACCAACCCTGCTGGAAATTTCATCACCTATGGTTATGGATTATGGAGAAACCTGACCCATATTACAGATGCACGAGGTAATATGTATACCGTTTCATATAATTCTAACAAAGCTGTGGATGAACTCTCATGCCTTGCAGAAAATACAAAGTCAACCATTCATTATAATGATCTGAATAAGGAAACATCGGTTGAAGATTTTGTTACTGCAGGAAACACAATTACAACTTATATCTATGATAATAACGCCCGAATTTCACAATTACAGACTACTTTCGGAACAACGTCTTTTTCATATGATGCCAACAATAGCATTATAAGTGTTACTGATCCGAATGGGAATGCGACAACTTATACATATGACTCAAAAGGAATACGTTATCGGTTACAGATCCGTTAGGTGCTGTTTCACTTCCCATACGAGCCGGTTTTCAATTTTGCAACCTCTTCAACTGACAATAATGGAAATACGACTACTTTAATATACGATGGCAATGGGAATAAGGTATCAGAAACCGACCCGGATGGAAATTCAAATACATATTCCTATGACCCGGTGGGTAAAATTATCGCAACCACAGATAAAAATGGCAATACAACCTCATTTTCTTACGATGCTTATGCCAACCTGACCACCGTCGCAGATGCAATGGGAAATTCTGATTCTTTATTTTTTGATATTGTTGGAAATAATACCAGTCATACTGATCGCAACGGCAATACTTTGTTCCAATATGATAATTTGAATCGTTTGGTAACATCAACCGATACAAAAGGCGGTATTACTTCTTATACCTATGATGAGAATAGCAATCTGATCACGGAAACAAACCCCCTTGGAAATACAAGAACACATGTTTATGACGCTCTAAACAGGCTTGTGTCATCAACGAACATGGCTGGAAACACTACACTTTATACGTATAATGAGAAAGGCCATATGATCACGGAAACGGATGCCAATGGGAATACCTCGTACTTTACATACGATTGTCTGTCGGTTGACGGGAGTAACTGATGCACTTGGAAATACAGAATTTTTTGATTATGACGCTGCAGGAAACCGAACGGAACATACCGATAAAAATGGTAATATAACGACCTATAGCTATGATGCATTAAACAGGGTAATAAGCGAAACCGATGCTCTTGGCAATAATAAAACATATTCATACGATGCAGTCGGCAATAAGACGAGTGTAACCGATCGAAATGGAAATACCATGACCTATGGATATGATAATCTTTACAGGGTCGACTCCATAACTGGTCCATTGGGATTAATTTCCACCTATTCTTATGATGCCGCCGGAAACCGGATAAGTGAATCAGATGCGAATGGAAATGTTACTTCTTATACCTATGACCCATTGAATAGAATGATTTCACAAAGCGATGCTCTTGGAAATACCTGCACATATGCTTATGATGCCATTGGAAACAGAATTAGTGAAACTGATAAAAACAACAATACAAGTTATTTCTATTTTAATGAACTTTCACAAATTGACTCAATTGTAAAGCCATTGGGACAGGTAATAAAATATACCTATGATGCTGCCGGCAACCGGATATCAGCTAAAGATCCCAACGGAAATTTAACTACCTTTACCTATGATGCCCAAAATTTGCTTTTATCCACCCAAAAAGGGATATATACTTTGAAGACTTATACCTATGATCCTGTGGGCAAGCCAGTCAGCGAAACGGATGCAAACGGCAATACCACAACGTTCGTTTATGATGCTCTTAACAGAATTATTTCCACGGGTGACGCAATGGGAAATGGTTCGACGAACACATACGATGCAAATGGAAACCTGACATCCACTACCAATGAAAAAGGGGCCACCACAACCTATTCTTATGATGCGTTGAACCGTCGAATTTCCATCCTTGATCCTGAAGGGGGAACCATTTCTTACGGATATGACAATGAGGGAAATAAAATTTCTGAAACTGACCAAAATGGAAATACATCCTCGTATACCTATGATGGTCATAATAGGATGATCCTTGATACAAATCCGTTGGGGAATACAATTCAATACAGTTATGATTCATATGGAAACAGAACATCAAAGACAGATCAGTTAGGAAATACCACAAATTTTGAGTTTGATGCGTTGAACAGAACGGTTTTAACCATAGGGCATATAGGTGATTCATCTGCCTATGCATATGATGCATTGGGTAATATTATCGTTGAAACTGATCCCTTGAATTCAACAACAATTTATACATATGATGTCCTATACCGGCTGGTGAGTGTTACAAATAACCAGGGAGAGATTACCACCCACGACTACGACTTAAACGGAAACAGGACCACACTTACCGACGCCAACGGGAATACAACATCCAGTGTTTATGATATATTTAACCGGCTGGTCAGCAGAACGGACGGCGAAGGAAATATAAATTTGTACACTTATGATCCGGTTGGTAATATGATTAGCGAAACGGATGGAAACGGGTTTACGACAACCTACGGATATGATCCTTTAAACAGGCGGATACTTAAAACAGATGCACTTGGAGGGGTCACCAGTTACATTTATGATCAGGTTGGTAACCTGATTGCGGAAACAGATCCTAATGGAAATACCACAACCTATACTTATGATGACCTGGATAGAATACTATCCGTAGAAAATGCCAATTTGGCAACAACTTCATTTACATACGATCCTGCCGGTAATAAACTTACATCAACAGACCCTTTGGGCAATACGACTGCTTACACCTATGATGCTATGGACAGGTTAATTTCTGTTACCGGCCCGTCCGGAGGAACAAGTAGTTATTCGTATGATGCTGTTGGCAACAGAACCTCGGTTACCGATGCAAATGGAAATTCAACAAATTATGTATATAATCCGGCGCATTTACCGGTTACTATTACAGATGCCCTGGGTGGAATCACTTCATTTGCTTATGACAAAAATGGGAACCGGCTTTCAGTAACTGATGCGAATGGTAATCCAACCACCTATCAATATGACGATCTAAACCGGCTGGTTTCGGAAACAAGCCCCATGGGGTTTGCAACAACTTTTACATACGATGCCGTTGGAAACCGGGTTAGTAAAACCGACCCCAATGGAAACACGATATCTTTTGTCTATGATGCCGTGAACCGCAAAACATCTGAACAATATCCTGATCTTTCAACTATTGCATACACTTATGATGGGGTAAGCAACATTACAAGAATTGAAAATACCGGGGGTTTAGGGGATGTATTGGACAAAACCTATGATGCCCTGCGCAGGGTTACTGCCATTTCGATGGATTATGGAGGTGCTTTTACCAAAACTTCGTCATACACTTACGATGCCGCCGGCAACCGCCTGAGCATGACCAATGCCGAAGGGGGAATAACTACTTATGGCTACGATCCTGTTTACAGGTTAACTTCGATAACCGACCCCGCTTCCAATTCAACTACCTATGCATATGATGATGCCAATAACCGGACAGCCATGAATTATCCCAATGGGACATCTACTTCTTACAGCTATGATGCTGCCGGTCGGGTAACGAATATTCTGGTAGAAAACGGGTTGAAAGCAACCTTAAACGAGATCAGCTACACGTATGATAATGTCGGGAATAAAACAACCGTCACACGGAATGGAACGAATATAACCAACTATACCTCGATGCCTTGAACCGGTTAACAACGGCAAACTATCCATGGGGTAGCTTTGTTCAGTATACCTATGATGCTTTGGGGAATAGAATAACAGAACAAAGCGACGGCCCTCCTTATCTTTATGCTTATGACGATGATAATCGGCTGATGTCTGATAGTAAAACCGGCTCTAATTATCTGTATGATGCCAATGGCAATCTCATAATTGCAACATCATTTACCGGTTTTTCGCAATATGAATACGATTTCAACAACCGGCTGGTCAGCTTGCAGCAGAACTCTTCAATAACTACCTATACCTATGCAGCAAATGGCGACCGAATCAGCAAAAGCGACGGGTTTAACCCGATTTACTATTTTTATGATTTTGAAGCATGGTGGGCCGAATATACCAAACCCGGATTATTCAACCAGCTTGGCGAGTACGACGCCATCGAGCACCGGTTTCAAATTATACTTTTGGCCCGGGAATAGATGAGCCGATCAGTGTGACTAAAGCCGGTAACACTACCTACTATTACTATGATGATGCAGGAAGTATTATCAATACCATAGATCAGTTAGGGAAACCCGTCCGGAAATTACGTGTATGATGCTTTTGGCCAGATCGTCCAGCAAAATGAATTGATTCCACAGCCTTATAAATTTACAGGCCGGGAATACGATCCTTTCACCGATTTTTATTATTACCGTGCCCGCTATTACGATGCAGAATTGGGCCGGTATTTGACCAAAGACCCGGCAGGCATGGTAAACGGACCTAATATTTACCTCTATGTTTTATCAAATCCGGTGAATATGACGGATCCTTCGGGATTAGACTGGGAACTGCCTGAGATCGTAAAACCTAATCCCGGTCCGAATGGGATGCCTGGTATTTCATTAAAATTTGGAGGACCAGGTAATTATATTGTTCGAAATACAACACTTGGAGCACATCGCTATCCTGATTTCGAAATGGATTTGACCATTGCCTACATAACAAAGTCGGGTAATTTCTATACAAAAAAGAATTTACAAATGTACATGGACCAGGAAGCCAAAAAATGTTATACAAGCTGGACACAATACGTAACACATGATGAATATATAAACTACTTCAGTTTTTACCTTGCCATTTATTTAAAACTTAATGTTGATCGCAAAGCTATTGAAAAGGCCAAGGAAGATGCAAAAGCCGGGGCTGATGCAGCCACAGCAGGCACTGTCATTGGAGTTGCTTCCACTGCCGGAGGATTTATTCCGGGGATTGGGCCTTTTATCAGTATTGCCGGGGGTGCTGCCGGCCTGGCTGCAGGGGCAATATCTGAAAATCATTATAAAAATGCCATTGATAAACTCATTGGGGCAGTGAAAGGGGCCAACGCTTCAATTGATCATTATTTTTATACCTGGAAGTATTGGTCTGAATTCCTTAAAACTGTTGATGAATTGCCAGAAGATAGGTATGAAGAAACAGGCTGCCCCCAGTACGATTATGACAAAACTGGTGGGGACTGCAACGACCGGGGGCATCATCCAATCCGGCCAAAACCGGTGATAACCCCAGGTCCCGGCAATTATAAACCGCCCAATGCTGGAAAACCCTCAAACTCGGGGTTTAATCCAAATCCCTGGGGATTTCCCGATGATGGCACATTTTGGGATCCGGGCAGGTGGACATTTCCTGATGATGGCATTTTGTGGGACCCTGTTCCTTTTGATTTTGATGATGGAATTCTCTGGCACCCCCGACCCCTTTCAGAATATCCTGATCATATTTTATGGAACCCTGTGTTACCAAATGATTTGGATGGTAATATTTGGTGGGACCCGGCTATTCCTTACTTTAATCCCGACAATATTTGGGAGGCAGAATCAAATAAAAAGTATTACGTAAGGCCGATGTATAAACTTCCTAAGTAATCAGAAATAATAAATTACTAATGTATACAAATATATTTTTATCAACATTAATAGCTATGAAACAATTTAATATTTCAAATATTTTAATTGCCTTTGTATTTCTGTTTTCCAGTATCCATTCATTCAGTCAGACTTATCCTTATGGAGGATACCAGGGAGGAATTTATGGCGGAGGCGGAGATGAAACTTACAAAGATATTCCTCCACCAAGAAACCTTACAGCATTGGGAGGTGATGGAGAAGTATTTCTTGAATGGGACAACCCCTTGCCTTTGGGTGAGCTTCGGCAGGATGATAATTCAGCCGAATTTTGGTATTGGTTGAATAATCCCACAACAAACAATGACTTGTTTTATGTAAAGTTTAATGCGCCGGTTAACGGTGATATAACCCATATCGCTGTCCTGAATGCTGCTGTTTCATCTGCTAACTGGGATAAAATATTAATTTGTCCTGATGATGGTTTTGGCAATCCTGATTTAGGAAGTGCCTGGGAAACATTTTTATCTGTTGGTGTATATGCTTCTCCGGAGAATGGGGGCGAATGGTCAATTCTTAACTTATCATCTTCACAGTCCGTTGTGTATAATGAAATATTTTATATTGTTACACAATGGTCTACCGGTTCTACAACCGGGCCTTTTGTTGGAACAGACACTGATTCTGACAATGGGAATAGTGCTTATTCTCTTGACAACGGTACAAGCTGGACGGCCTGGCCCCAAAATTTTATCATGCGGGCTTATATGATAGACAATAACAATAAATCAATCAGCTTAAGTTCTGAAAAAGGTGCAAATGCAGGGTGTCTGCCTGTAGTTAGCATAAAATCAGGAAATCTGCTTAATGTTAAATTTAAAAAAATCACACAATCCTTAAAAGTTCTGGCGATCATTGGCCTTAATTCTACTGTAAACAAAAATCCGAATGTATATAAGGTTTATCGGGCAGCAAGTTCTGGTGGGCCATACACTTTTGTAAATAATCTTTGCTTGGACTTTCCTTTTTACCGATAACACAGTTTCAAATAATAATGAATATTTTTATGTTGTTACGGCGGATTATGATGAAGGTGAATCGGAAAATTCAAACGAGGCCTCAGCCTATCCACAGGATGCTGAGATGGTGCCGTTTAATTCTGGTTTTGACTCGGATAATGGAAACTTTTATGGAAGGAGCGATTGGCAATGGGGAGTTCCAGCTTACGGGAGTGGACCGGCCACAGCTAATAGCCTGCCAAATGTTTGGGGTACAATTTTAAACGGAACATATTCAAATTTTTCATCTTCCTGGCTGATTTTGCCTTTCGACCTTGGAAGCCCCGTTATTTATGAACTGGATTTTGCTTTTTGGCATAGCCTTCAATCTGGTTTTGATTTTGGATATTTTGCCATTGATCATAATTATGACGGGGTTTATGAAATTATAAAGTCATATACGGGTTCATCTGGCGGTTGGCAATTGGAAAATTTGATTTTAAGCGATTCACTTTGCACCCCTTATTCACGCTTTGCCTTTATATTGTTTTCAAATGCAACAATTGTAGACGCAGGATTTTATATTGATGATTTTAGTATTGACAGATATTTTGATGTAGATATTACTGCTTTTCTTGAAGGTTCGTTCAATGGTATTGACATGAACACGGAGTTGAACAGTAACGGTCAGATACCGCTTGCCCAACCGTACAATACGGCACCCTGGAACTATCCCGGAACAGAAAGTGTGGTTGCCATTCCCAATGCAAATGTTATTGATTGGGTGTTGATTGAACTCAGGGATGCAGCAGATGCGAATTTAGCAACCGGTGGAACTATGCTTGCCCGGCAGGCTGCGTTTTTACTTAATGATGGAACGATAGCCGGAACTGATGGTTCATCAATGCTTCGTTTTAGTGCAACCATTTCGGAACAATTATTTCCGGTTGTTTGGCACAGGAACCATCTGGGTGTTATGTCTGCAATCCCTTTACCCGAAAACGCAGGGAATTACGTTTATGATTTCAGTTCAGGAGCAGCCCAGGTTTATGGCGGTGCAAACGGACACAATGAGTTATCCCCAGGGATTTGGGGCATGACCGGCGGTGATGGAAATCATGACAACCTTGTAAATACATCTGATAAATCTCCACTTTGGGAAGGAGAAGCGGGAGAACAGGGGTACCTTGACAGTGATTTTAATCTTGACGGTGAATCAAACAATAAAGATAAAGATGACATATGGTTTCCAAATATAGGCAAAGGAAGCCAGGTGCCAAATTAAATACCGAATAACTAAATATTAGTATACGGCACTATAGGAATTTTTATTGTAGAATTTCTTCTCCCGGTTCATAAACAGTCTTTTCAATTTTATTTTCTATCGGCTCAAGTGAAAAAAAATAGCGATAGAGTGCTTTCATATCCGATTCGCTCATGCGTGAATATGCTCCCCATGGCATGGGGCTTCCTTCATGCAATCGGCCACCGGTGAAACGGTCAATAAAATCTTCCTCGCTCCACAGAGCCATAACTCCTGTGGTTGGATGAGGGGTAAGATTTGGGGAAATAAATGAATATCCATCAGAAAATGCGTTGGGCGGGAAAATGCCTTTCCCAGCCATGTCTTTACCGATAAATTTTCCGGTATTCATGTCTATTTCGGTATGGCAACCTTTACAATTTCCGATGCTGTAGGCCAGGTATTCGCCATAAGCAGCCGAAGAATCAATAAGAACAGTTTTTGGCGGAGTGTCTTTTGGCCCTTCCGGTTTAAACATCCCAAAGGCAATGAGGGCTTTAGCCAGGAACCCATATTCCGTGGATTCAACTTTATGCTTTACAGGTGGCTGCGACCGCAGAAAGGAGATCACAGCAGTCAGGTCCTCATCACTCATTCCCTGACTGGCCATAAAGGGGAAAAGGATGCTGTTATCATGTTTTACCATGTAGCGGATGGAACGTGCCAATTCGGCATCGGTCCTGTTGCCAATTCCGGTTTCAGGATCAGGAGTAATATTGGGTGCCCTGAACGTGCCAAAACCAGGAATTGATTCCTCCCAACCACCCATCAGGGGTATTTCGACTCCGTTCTCTACAGTCATAATTTTGTCCATAGGGACATGGCATGTAGCACAATGTGCCGGGCCATAAGCAAGGTATTTACCTCGGGCAATGACGGCAGAATCAGAACTTGCAACAATTTCAGGATAAGGTGCATCAAATTTTTTGTTTCCGGCCATCATTACAAAAAGGTAGATCCCGGAAATAAGGATTACTAGCACAATGGCAGTCCATTTTAGGATTTTTAGTAATTTTTTCATAGTGTAATCAATAAAGAATTAAAACGATATTTAAATAACAATTAAGTCTAAATTATTGTAAAGTTGATAATTGGAACATCAATAAATAATTTCGCACAACTAAAAATCCTATTCTCCCCCATAGAAAGGGGAAAATAGGATTGTGTTTTAAAATTCAATTTTACATTTGAAAAGTTATTTAAAATGTTAAGGAATTTGAATCCCTTTTCCAATGTTTGGTACCCAATCGTCATTCTTATCCACATTGTCCACGTGACCGTTTAGGTTCATATCCTCTCCCAGGTATCCGGTTGTGCCTGCATGTGTTCTCCAGATAGTATAATCATATACATCCACCTGCCCGTCGGGTGCGGCATCGCCCGGAATCATTCCATAGTATCCAGCAGCGATTTGCATTTGAGCGTTCGTGCCATATGCCTGGTTAGGCCCAGTCGTGAAATCGTAGGAAAATAGCCCTCCACCCAAATTGGCCATAGGATTTGCTGACATGATCGCGAGGTGATTCCGGTGCCAAATAACCAGATAAACATCTACTTTTGGAATTACACTGGATGTTGGCATAGTGGTTCCATCAAGCGAAACCAAAGATCCGTCGTTTAAAAGAAATACTGCTTGCTCAGCAATTATTGTAGCAGCTGTAGCTGTTGAAGGTCCATTAGCCGTTTCACGAAGTTCAACCTTGACCCAATCCACAATATCGGCTTTATTCATAACAGGGACCTGCTCAGAACCTGTATAATACCAGATTGCTGAAGGATCGTTGTATGGCTGAACGATTCAACGGCAGATATCCCAGTATATTCAAGGAGGTATCCATGATTGCAGGATTGCCCGGATTCCATCCGGGCGGCACCGCACCACCCAGGATGACGTTTACATCAGTTTGATGCTTGAAAGAACGATATGAATACCCATAATCTTCACTTCCCCATTTTGAGCAAGCCCGTCGTAATTGAGTGCTCCGCCGTAATCCCTGAATCTGAACCTTACAAAAGTTTGTCCGGTATCCGCCGTTGCCGGAATCGTCATATTCGACAAATTGGGGCCCCATAACTACACCACGAAGGTACTAGGTGAAAACATGTTCATCCGCATCATCCCAATCCTGGTCGAGATTAAAGTCCATCCAGCAATCCAGGTATCCGTCAGCTACAAGAGCATTGACAGTTACCGGCATTTGCAGGAGAAACGAGGCCCGGCCCATGTAGCCCCATCCTCATCATCACCTAAGGATGGGAACAAACAATCCATATCATCACAGTCAGCACTAATGCCTGGTTGTCCGTCGGAGTTCAGCATCAACAAAAGTGCCGAGGAAGATTGTTGGATCAGCATGCCTGGCTCCATTAAGCTAGGGTAGTTGGATAATCCCCGGCAGCATTTTCGGGTGCATCGCCAAAGTCGAACAAGGCGTCACTTTCTTCAATAATTATTGAATAGTCTTCACCTCACCGTTCTGAACATAGCCATCAAAACTGAGTTGCGCATTAAATACGGAACCCAAAACGAATATATGACTGTCCGGATATGGCATTTGCCGGAACGACTAAATACTAACGGGTATGCTCCTGCAAGCACAGGTGTATTGATAAAAATATGCTCACAAGCATCAGCCCAGCTTGTGTTCAGGTTAAAATCCATCCAGGCGTCCAGATAACCATCAATGACGCTGTAACGATTGTAACAGAGGTTCCTTTTGCGACTGAGGAAGGAATGATTACTCCATCTTCATCATCCCGGAAGAAGGATACAGGCAATCGGTGTCGTCGCAGTCAGCACCCGGTCCCGGTTGTCCATCGGGTTCGGGATCAACAAGATTACCCAGAAAAATACCCGGAACTATGGTATGATGAGCACCATTAAAGGCGAGGGTGGTTGGATAGTTTCCTGCTGCATTTTCAGGTGCATCACCAAAGATCGAATTCGGGTTCAGTTTCCCCAATATATACAAGGTAATCTTCCACTTCCCCGTTTTATTAAGGCCGTCATAACTAATATTACTGCTATAATCTCCGGAACCTGAAACGCATATAGGATTGTCCGGGAGCAACCGGTAAACGGGACAAAAAACAAAATAGTATTTAATCCGGCTCCCGTAACAGAATTTGCCAGAATATGTTCTCCTGCATCAGCCCAACTATTATTTCCGTTAAAATCCATCCAAATGTCCAAATATCCATTGACCGATGCTGTAACGTCTATTATCTGAGTTGAACCGGGAGCAAATACAGCCGGTAAGTTTACACCGTCTTCATCATCGCCCAGGGAAGGGTATAGGCAGTCCATATCATCGCAATCGGCATTTATTCCGGTTGTCCATCGGGTTCTGGGTCAACAAACGAACCAAGGAAAATGGTTGGATCATAAATATGTCGTGCGCCGTTAAAAGCAGAGTGTAGTTGGATAGTTGCCTGCAGGGATCTTCTGGTGCATCGCCAAAATCATATTCTTGTTCAACTTCCTGTATGAAAACAGTATAATCTTCAACTTCACCATTCTGAACATAGCCGTCAAAACTGATTGGTGCATTGTAATCGCGGAATCTGAAGCGGGCATAGGATTGACCGGCAACAGCACCGGAAGGAACAATAAATGTGAGAACATTTGGACCGGCGATCGAAATTGAATTTATAAATACATGATCATCAGGATCTGCCCAATCGTTGTCCACATTGAAGTCAATCCGAGATCAAGGAATCCATCAACATGGGCAGTAACCGTAATGTCAACGGAAGCCCCAGGATTTACAAAAGCGGGCATAACTTTCCAAGCCCATCCTCATCATCACCTGGATAAGGAAGAAACAATCCGTATCATCGCAATCAGCACCAATAGAGGGTTGCCCATCAGGTTCTGAATCAACAAGATTGCCTAGAAAAATTCCAGGAACGATGGTATGATGTGCGCCATTGAATCCAAGGGTCTGGATAAATTTCCAGAGGGGTCTTCGGGTGCATCTCGAAATCAAATTCGTTAGTACCTTCGTCTCCAATGAAAATCAAATAATCTTCTACTTCTCCATCAGGGAGCCTGGCCAATATATGTCAACCCTTGAATTGAACTAAACCTTAACCGGGCATAGGTATTTCCTGTATAGCCGCCCGGAGATGCCACAAAGCTCAGGTTGTTAGCCCCCGGAACAAGCAGTACATCTACAAAAACATGATCGCCCGGATCTGCCCACGAACCATTAAAATCCTGATCAACCCATCCATTTAGAAAGCCGGTGGCTGAGGCAGTTATGGTTACATTTGTCATTTGTCCGGGAAGGATCGGGTAGCTAAACGTAACGCCATCCTCATCATCACCGAAGGAAGGATAGAGGCAGTCTGTATCATCGCAATCGGCATTTACACCGGGTTGCCCATCGGGTTCGGGATCAACAAAATTTCCCAAATATAAACCCGGCATGATCAGATGGGAAGCCCCATTATTTGCCCCAAGTGTCGGATATGGGCCATCGGGAGCATCGCCCCAGTCAGCATCTTCAAGAATCTCTTGATTTATTAAAATCTCATAATCTTCCACTTCCCCATCAGGAGCCAGGCCTGTTGGGGTCAATCCCGGCATTGTGCTGTAACGAAAACGGGTAAAGGTATATTGGGAAGATGGTACAGGAGGGACAAAGTAATTAAAATTGTTTGGGCCCGGAACAACAAGAACATCTGTAAACACTTGTTCGCCAGGGTCGTTCCATGATCCATTAAAGTTGAAATCGAACCATCCATTTAGAAAACCGGTTGCGGAAGCAAAAACAGTGATAGTTGCAGTTTGATTTGCCACAATTATAGAAGTAAACAATACCCCATCTTCGTCATCATTTCCATCATTATCATCACCCAGGGCATGGATAGATTGCTGTCCATCAGGATCGGCATCTACTCCATTTCCAAGATAAATGGTCCAGTCAATATAATGATGGGCGCCATTATTGGTTGCAAGGGTCGGATAGGTTGGGTCAGGCGCATCGCCCCAGTCGTATTGATTTGGTGGAGGCGGCTGGAGAGCCACGATGCCCTGGTTTAAATCGGGGCGTGGGCCTATATTGCCTGTTATACCAAATACCTGAGGATTGCTGTAGGTGACAAGATGACTCTTCATTTGGGAAGGTGTAAGTGGTGTTGCCGATACATTCGCAAGATAAAATCCCTGAGTGCAGGCAATCGCTCCTGCAACAATTGGAGATGCGCTGGATGTTCCATTGAAAGCACCTGTGTAATAGTAATTTATTCCTTCTGCACTGTATAAGTCCCCATACCCGGTGGTTGTTACATTTTGGCCCCAACCCTGTAAATCAAATCTTGGCCCGAAACTGGAAAACGAAAGGCGTTGCCGGTCATTTCCTGAGGTGGCGCCTCCAGCTCCAACTATCACCGCACCCGAATTACCAAACCAGGACAACAATCCGGTATTCATATTTCCATTGCCACCCGCTTCTACTACATGAATTCCGTTAGCCACGGCATTGACAATGGCGGCATAAACAGCATTGTTAGTTTGTGAAGTATTCGAATTAGTCCACCATTCTATTGGAACATAACCCGCACTACCGTTATAATCCCACTGTTGCTCAAGGAGGATGATGTCGCCTGGAGATAAATTTGCGATAGCCAACGCCATAGCGCCCGGTACATTCCAATCGGGTGAGGGCGTACCATAATAAGTTCCACAGGTTTTTAACCCTGCATCGTAACAAATTCCGGTTGTACCCCAACCATTATTGTCTGACACCAATTGACCGATGACAGCCGTTCCATGATCGTTACCATAGCCCGGATCAGTCCATGTGTTCAATGAGGAACCAATTCCTTTGGTAATATCAGCATGGTTGTAGTTCCAACTGTATTCCAAATCGCAGATAGTAATTCCTGAACCTGAGCCGCCGGTTTGTGTCCAGGCATAAAGGGCATCAATTCCGGATGGATTGAGTGTTGCCGCTTTCAAATACCCTTGGCTATTTTGATAATTGGGTGGGATTGGTGGTTCAACCGGTAAAGGATAGGGCCTGGCCTGATAAATTCCGGGCAACTCTTCCAATTGCCGGCAAATTTGCCAGATGTTGTGCCCTTCAGGAATTTTTAAACTGTAGATATTATTCAGGTTATAAACCGGCTGGGTTGCATAACGCTGGCCATTTTCTGCCCAATTATCAATGACAGATTCATCAACATCGCAAAAACGCATCCATTTGTGCCATTGCAGTGTTGCCAACAAATTGTCAATTCCTGTTGTGGCGTCTGAGATGAGGTCAACCGGCCGGCCATCTCTCAATCTGACTTTGGCGGATTCAATAAACATTACCTCAATCAGGTCATTTTCACATTTATAGTAATTTTCGGGCTGGTCGAATTCAGTAGACGTTAAGGCCTGGGAAAAACCCGGAGTAAAGCCAATTAATACTGCACACAATAAAAGCAGTGCAAATTGTAAAGTTTTCATAGCGGTATACCATTTAGTTCATTATGATGAATATTTTATTTAACATCTGAGATGAATATCAAAATAATTTTGACAATCAATTCATAGTAAATATTTAACGTTTAATCTCAGGGTATTCCTGGAACTTTGGTTTCATTCAACCAACAGAATACCCTGAGATCAATAATTTTTCTAATTTATTGATTACTACTTTTTACCAGCTTTCCTATCTGAATGAATCCTGACTCCTGATTAGTTAGTGTCAGGAAATAGAATCCGTCATTCAGTTTTTGAATATCCAGTTCAATTCCACCGGCCACAATATTTTGATCGTATTCAGTCACAAGTTTTCCACTTACATCATATAATTCCAGCTTACCGGTTGCCGCATTGTTGTTGATTAATTCAACGAACACCGTATTAGAGGCCGGGTTTGGATAAATATTCAAATAGCTTTCATTTTCACCGATATGCTTTATCTGTCCGCTTTTTTCAACCTCAGGTAAATCAATGGTTTCCTCATAATAATCGCGATAAGTGGATGTATTGTTCAGGATAGAAACAGCCCTGTTCGAATTATAGGATTCTTTATTCCTGATGATTTCCAATTGATGAATATCATGATCAGTTAAAACATCCCATCCTTGCTCTTTCACATCCATATCCAAGAATCGGAGCAATTTATAATCAGCCTCATCTGAATCGACAGGCATGAACATCATCAAATTGTACCTGGCTTCAACCAGGTTTTCAAATCCATAATGAAAATTAAAGGCTAATAAAGCTTTCTCATTCGCAGTTAATTCTGTTAATCCAAAGATATTATTTAAAAGTTCTATATCTGGTTTATCAACAGATGATAAAATGAGGTTGGCCATATTAAATTGATCGGGTGATTCCTGTAAAATGTCCTCATAATTTTCCATCAGCGTATATTCACCATCGGAACCTTTCAGAGGATCCAATATACTGGTGAAGTGATCACATGTATAATTGATATCCAGATTGCCTTGTGATGGCATATTAAATATCTGATGAGCGCAAGAAGCCGTGGAATGATACGGATTGTTACTTGTGATCTGAACCTGGGGCCATGAAATATTAAACATTCCAAAGTTATCAGCAACCGTAATGTTTGTTGTGCTGTTAATATCCACCGAAGAATTATCATTGCTATAAAGCGTATTCATTCCCGGATCGTTCACTGCACCGATATTTCCTGAATGTCCCCAAACATTAATCCCAACATAATTATAATTGTAAAGGAAATTATTCCGGATAAGGGGCAATGGATTATTTGCATTAAACGACCTGAAATCCATACAAGTATAACAATCGGTAATACAATTATTTGTTACCACACTCGAAGGCGAAATATTGATTGTCAAAAGCCCTCGGGTATTGTTGTAATTTCTCATGCTTATGGTATTGCACGTAATAAAATTTTGTGCAGGGGTTTTCGCACTGTAGAAATAAATCCCGGTAATACTACAATCGTTTATTTCATTGTCACTGATCTGGAAATTTCGCGCCAGTACGCCTATTATTCCGTAATTGAATCCATCAATGGTATTTTTCACCATGCTAATATTGGCACTGTTACTGGCATAAATTGCTGCAAAACTATTGTATTGATTTGTATTGTTGGCAATTTGATTATTGTAAATATCAATCACCGGGTTTACGGAATTAGTAATATAAATGGAAGCGTTTGAAAACAAAGCCGGTTCGTTTACTTCTATCCTGTTATTTTCAATATTTGTTGGAAATAATGCCGAACTCAGCAAGATGGAGTAGGATTGATCAGTAAATGTATTTTCAGAGAATAGCCCTCCTCCATTGTATTGATGGATTCCATATGTGCGAGGGAAATCGGTACCCCAGGTGTTTATAAATTCGTTGTGGGAAACTTGTTCAATTAACCATGAAGATGTAGTATAAATTCCATAGGTACTAAGGTTATTTACAAAGGTGTAAATGCTGTCGCAAGCAAAGTCGGGGAAAAACTGTTCTGTTACAAACCGGTTACCGCTAATAGGATGATTATAATTGTAATTATCTTCAATCCTTACACCATAATTGCAATTGGAGAACAGGTTGTTGGAAATCACAGCATCGGTTCCTTTTTGGAAATACAGTGCTACTTCGGCATTTTTAAAGGTACATTCATTAATGATGTTGTCAAATTCACCGATACCGGTGAATCGTAAGCCCTTCCATGTTTTATCGATATTGCACGGCCTGTATACTGAATTTGTCGAACGCAGATAACTGCTGTCCTGGAATACAATTCCGGCGCATTCACCAAACACAACATCCACGTTTGTTATATCAAGCACCGCACCTGATGCTACTGTGACAATAACATAATCATCAATGTAGTATTTGCCATCCCAAACCACATCACTTGTATACGTTATAGGGGATAAAATCTTAACAAATGAAGAATCGGCGTAAGCAAAACAGCAGAGTCCATTGTCCCCGATCAGGAAAGGTGCAAACCCACCGGGATACATAACAACACCATTCACAATGGCATTGTATATGGTAATTCCATTGTTGGCTACCAAATCATAGGTAGCCTCATTATCTACACAAAGTGTAAATGTCTCCTCACAGTCCTTCATTTCTACATAAATAAAATCGAATTCATTGGTTGTATTGACGAGGCTGAAGGACAGGGTAGAATCACACCCGCATGGGGTTTCTGTTGAAACAACAATGGTCACGGTGGTATCTACCCCAAGGCAAAATACTCCGGCCGTATCTATACACCCAAAACTGTTTTGAACCACCACTGAAATTTGATAATTTCCTGCAATTGGCGGGCTATAAGCCAGGTTTTCACCCATTCCAATGGGCGAACCGTAATTCCCATTGGCATACCACGTTATGTTAGGATAAGCAAGTGGATAAGTGCTGTTTAAGCCAAATTGTTCGAGGGCAGCGGTATATATAAATCAAAAGTATCCGCCAGGCAAATATCATCACAACCCAATGGAAATAGGCTTAAATCCGGTTTCGGATTGATAAATCCGGCATCAACCGTAGTTGAACAACCATTGTTAAGGTCTGTTACGGTTAAACTGTAAAATCCCGGGGTCGATACGGTAATTATCGGCGTGTTTGCCCCATTATTCCATTTATAACTAAATTGTGTTTGATCAATTGGAGTAGGCGCTAAGGTCGTCGGAGTCCCTTCACAAATATTTATATAAGGCAAGGAAAAAGAAGGTTTTTCATAAAATGTTACGCAAATAGTATCAGAATTTCGACAACCAGTTATGGTATCTGTAACATCTACCACGAATTGGTAAATTGCCGGCAATGTAGCAGGTAAGGTAAGGTTTGCATAGGTGTAATAACTAGTTGACGGCGAAAAAGTTGCCCCTGCAGGTATGCTGCTCCAGTTGTAGGTGTAATTAATATCGTAAACGGTACTAAAGAAAAGCGAAACTACACTTGATGTATCAGCACATAAACTTCGATCGCCTGCTATTTTAGCTGCGGGCAATGAATGTTCATAAATGTAAACGCTATCCGAATTGTTTGAGCAGCCAAAACTATTGTCAACTTCAACCCAATATTCTCCATGTGTTTTTACGAAATAACTCATACTGTTCGCACCGGGGATGGCATTGCCGTTTTTATACCACTGGTAGGCACTCATTGTTCCACAAGCTGTTATTTGTACCGAATCGCCAGGGCAATAGATGGTATCGTCCGGCATGAGGGTACAGCTTGGAAGTGGATTTACAGTAATCATTTTTGTGGTATCTGCAACACAAATATTGTCAAGGGTTGCAGTTAGTTTTACACTAAATGTGCCTGTTGAAGTGTAAATATGTTTGGTTGGCGTTTTAAAGGATGTAAAACCATCCCCAAAGTCCCAGGCATACTGAAATCCTGCAATTGTTGGAACAGCTGTAAAAGTAACAGCTTGGTTTACGCAAGCAGGGTCAGGATTCATGGTGAAATCAATATCACAAACGATAGGATTTGGAGGGCTTCCACCCCCGCCTCCGCAATCTCCAATTAATATCAATATACTGCTTGAAATCGTACAAATTCCGTTAGAAACCTCGACAGTAAAAATGTAAGCGCCTGCACCTGTAAATGATCCATTGGGTATCAAATAAGTATTGCTTGTCCCGCCTGTAGGTACGCCATTGAGAAGCCATACATACGAAGTATATCCGCCTGGCACACTCAACGAAAGATTATTTGGCATGTCCGGTAAACAATATTCTACCGGTCCACTGGGAGTTATTGTAGGTTTTGCCGGTGGATTTAAAATGGTAATGGTCATTTGATCATTTCCGGCACAGTTTGATGCCGTTAATATGGCTGAGTTAGGAGGGCCGTGCCATAAGATTTGAACCATGTTGGTTCCCTGTCCGCTTTGGATGGTTCCCTGGCTGGGTGGTGAAATTGACCATTGAAAATCGCCCGGGCCACCAGCAGTGTAAAATTCTTCTGCATCAACACAAACTGCATTTAAACCACTGATAGAAGGAGGAGGATACGGGAAAACATTGAGCATTTGCACCAGCGATTGGCAGGTATCCCCTGAAGGTAATAAAATGGTTTGATAAACACTCAATTGCCAGGGGCCTGCACCGGTCCATTTAACAATGACTGAATCTTTATCAGCTCCCATTTCAGATTGAATGTTGCCAGTTCCACCGGTTATATCCCAAACAAATGGCGAACCAATGGTATTTGATGAGATGCTATAAGTGAAGTTTTTCCCAGGACAAATACTGTCAGGGCCAATGATGTTATTCAGGATTGGTTTGGCAATTACCTCAACATTAATAAATGCACTGTCGTTGCAAAAGAGAGAAGGGTTTGCCGGGACTGCAGAAAGGACATAACTTCCAGTTGTCCATGTTACATTTATATTATTTGACCCGTTTCCTGCAATGACTGGGCCTGTAGGCGAAACCGACCAATTTGCCCCGGCATCGTTTGCAAAATACTGGACGATATCTCCTTCGCAAACTTCCAATTTACCTGAAATAGTAAATTCGGGAAGAACATTAACCTGCAGCGAATCAACGCCGTTACAACCGGCCAATGGATTATTATATTCGCATTTTACCCAAAAAGTTCCTTGTGAAATAAATGTAATATTAACATAAGGGAATTTCTATCAACTTTATTAAACTGGTATGCCCCACCTGAAACTGTCCAGTTGTAATAAGTACCTGGTAAGGTAGGCAAGGTGTAGCTGCCTGGAAGCTCCGGCACATAAGATAACAGGTCCGTTAATAGGCAAATCGGGATACAAAACCGGAACAGGGATCGTTGTTATACCTGGGCATGGAGCTGTTCCGCAACCGGGCAATTCAAGACTGACCGTTGTGGGGCCCGAATATGTATTGTTCCACTTAACCTGAATGCAATTGGTACCGGCACCTGAAATTATATTTCCGCCGGTGACACTCCACAGATATGTAGTACAAACTGTCGGTGTACAAAATGACGATGTATCGCCCGGGCAAACGGTTCCATAACAACAATCGGTTTCGATTTCAGGTCCCTGGCCCGGTAATACAACCACAACTTTCGAAATAGTATCAATACAACCGCACGGAACTAATTGTGGTTCGCCCTGAGATCCACCAACCCATATGCCTGAGCCCATATCCTGGGCAGTTAGTGTAACTGTATAAGTGCCTGGCGTACTGTAAGGGTGTGGCGGGGGAGTCGCTCCGGTATAGGTTGACCCATCGCCAAAATCCCATAAATAAACACTGCCTCCCAGCGAAGTATTCGTAAAATTAACTGGTATATCCTGACAAACAGTATCGGGTGATAGGGTAAAATTTGCCTGAGGTCCGTCCAAAAGGCAAATTTGATGTGAAATGCTATCTATACATACACTATCAAATCTAACAATTACAACTTTAATAAATCCGGTAGTACCCGTGCCCCAAACAATGGTGTTGGGATTTCCGGTAAAGCTGGTTGGTGTACCTCCGGTTACAGTCCAGGTGTAGGTATAGGCCGGATCATTCGGAAATACGGTATAAGTGTGGGCACTTTCAATACAGGCAGCAAACCTGCCTTCGCCCTGTCCACCTACCGGGTCGCTATGACACGATCCTTCGGGGGGACAAATTTCGACGGCATCTTTTAGTTTAAATTCAGGACAACAATCCTGAGCCGTAAGATTATTTGTAGGAAGTGTAAACCCAACTATCCAAATTAAGCTAAAAAAAGTAATAATTTTCTTCATAATGTTTTTTTTAAATATCAGTTTGACAACGTAGTTAGTTATTCATATTTTAATAATAAAGCAACACTTCAAATTATAAACTGAAGAGTAAACTTCAATAGTAGTCCTGAAGACTATGCAATAAGTCAATTTCGATTTTAGAAAATTCAGAATTTAAAAATTCATTCTCCCAGGATTTAACTGTAACATCTCCAAAACAGTATTTGGGTGCACTAAACAGGTTGAAAAAATCGCGGTTTATCCTTTGGATGCAAAGGAACAGGCAGAATACTCCGTAAGGTATAACTTGCCGCGTCATGAGATTTTTTATAAGGTCTGTGTTGAGAATATAAGATGCTAAATTAAAACAATTTAGGGTAGATAGTTTGCAGTTTTCAGGATTTAACAAATATTTAACAAAAAGAAGTATTTGTTTACCTAATACCGGTTATATTTACTTTCTTTATACCTGAAAAATTTTAACTTAATTGCAATATCAGGTTTTTTTGATCTCCTGAATAATGCCCTGAATTGAAACAACATTCAATGGAAATTCTGCAAAAACATGTAAAAGGGAAAGTGCAAGCAAAATGAGAAAACCTGTCTGGTAATCATATAGATAAATTCCCATTGATAATACCCACAACAATCCTATTAATAAGGTTCTTTTTGTCGTCAGGTTTTTATACCAACCAATCACAGATGTTTTGGAGTACCAGTTCAAATAATGGTAGGTGTAAGCAAAAGCCAGAAAGATTTGAATTTTCAGGTATGGCTTTTCATAAAAATAAAAGTGGTTTCCATCTGATAATCCTAATAGACCGGATATTTTAGCGTTTACCACCTGAAAATCTGTTGCCAGGTATGTTTGCTTAATTAAATCAGTGAATATATAAGATTCAGGTTGAATGTCCAAAATAAATATTATTAGGGGAATGATTAGCACCAGGGCAGTTGAAATATAGCCCGGAATACTTCTCATTTTTAGAGCCCCGTAAGCCATAAACAATAGGGTAAAGATATACACATGAATGACGGTTGGAATAAATATTCCAATCCAGATATTGTAAAAACTGTTTGTATTCAGGATCTGAGAAAGCACAAGCCCACTTATAATTATTACTATCCTGATATAAATTCTTTTCGTAAAGACAAATGATATTGACATTACAATTGCCAAAAAAACGAGGCCATTAATATGACTTTCAAAAAAATGAAGGATACGGCTCATGTATTTGTCTTTTGCAATCGGATCAAATACAGGCAATTTGAAAATATAGGGAAATGCAAAAAGCAGGGCAAAAACAATAAATATCCAAATCAGGTTTTTGTTATTGATGAAATATTTTTTTTCATCAAGCCAGTTTAATTCGGTCAGATAGTGCAAAGGGCCTAAAATAGCGTATGAAAATAAAAAAAGTTGAAAGGGAAGAATGAAAGCAAAAATCAATGAAATAATTATTAACCCTATATTGAGGTAATCGATATGATGGCTTGTGATTTTCATAAATCAGGACTGATAAATCATTTAATCGCGTTTCCCTTTAAAATATTGATCAGCCGTCTTAACTGCATTTTCTCCAATATAAATCCCCATGATCCTGCCAGGGATATCATCGCAGGGCGGATGAATTCCTCCCCACAGTCTGGAAAGACAGGTTTGATAAGCCGCATCCCAATAGGTTCCCCATTGAAGGGTTACATCTTCACTCGGCCCTTCTTCAAATTGCAGGAATTCATTTTTCTTTGCGGTAAATTCTGCCATTCCTCCAGGAAAAAATGAATCGCCGGTAATTCGTTCCAAAACGCTGGCTCCGGCAGAAGAATATGTTGAATGGCCCGATACATATCCTGCAAAGGAAGGAGTAATAAACGTATATCTTTGGTAAGGCCACCAGTTTTCAGCAAGGATCCATCCAACACCGGCGGTTTCAGTATAGACGTCTTCAATGGCATCTGGCCCTTTCCAGGTATAAACTTTTATTTTGTTGAGATTTTCTTTGTTATCTCCAACCAATGGATCCTTTTTCCCAACCAACTCAATAAATCCTTCCATTAGAGGGATTCCATCGATATGGTAATTTGGTAAATCCGGGTCGGAACATTGACCTAAGCCAGCCATATAACGGATGGCGGAAATGGGCCGTACAAAATCATAATATCCTTTAACGCTGAAGGCAGCAATGGATGCATCATGAAAGGTCCCTGCCATGGTAAAGTAGGCCTTAACATCCCATTCCAGGGCACTCATCACTTTCCCTTTTCCTTTCCATTGTCGCTTAAAATCTTTGTGATAGGAAGTATGAGTCAGGTTGTATATCCAGTGTCCTGGTGGTGAAAATGTATTTGGCCCATCAACCCAGTATTCGGCAATTACGCGAGCATAATCTGCACGGTAAACCATATTCGGTTTGTAAGGCTCTTTTGTGAAGGGATTAATTTTATGGCCTTGTGCCTTATATCCTCCGTCTTTAAGATTATAATTTTCAGGATACTCGGCAAAGTTCTTTGGCAATGATATAACATTTCCAATGGCACCAGGTGAAATATCAATCTTCACACTATCTTTCGGATCAAGTTGACTTGACCATAAAATATTTAACAAAAACCCCCATTTATAATGTTCAGAGCTTTCGGCATTTTCTTTTGTGTTAAGAGAGGGTGGGGGACCTGGGTCACAGTATACATTACATTTTATTCCATCGCGCATCAAAACTTTTTTATCGTTTTCAGATAGGGCAAACGGGATTACATTTCCCCATTCAGGAGTTAGAAATTCCCTGGTACCCTGAAGCAATAAATAATTCCAATCATCTAAGGTTTTATCCCATCCTTTTTGCTCAATGTATTCAAATACGGAAATTGGCTGCCACCTGTTCGGATTAATCATCGCTGGATTTCCAGGAAGATCAGGACGCAACGGAGGGTTTACAGGAACATAAGATCGTGATTCATAAAGATCATCTTCATGCGATCCATCTTGTAGTCCAAAATTAATAACACATTCTCCAATATAATTACCTAATGCAATTGCTGATCCAGAGGTATAGTCTGTTGAGGTGAGATTTGTTTGTAATCCCAACTCAAGGGCAAGGGCATCGAGAAAATCAATTGTCCTACCTTTGCTTCCGTATTGCCTGTATCTATAATCCAGAATGCGAAAGGCTGCATAACTCATAGCAATTTCTCTAATGCTGTCTATATTTTCAACCTGAGGGAAAATGGAAGGATCAAATTCGCAGGTAAAATCCTCAATGGTTTTTCCCAACAAAAAAGTCTCGGCCTCTTCGTCAAAATTGCCCAGGCATCATACATACCAACAGTTGTGTGGAAAATATTTCGGGCTTCAATGGTTGGCCCCTGGCTATCTACTCTAATCATTTCAAGTAAGGTATCCATCCACTTTCGGGCAATACTATGATCTTGCCCATGTATTAAAATTGGAATAACTAAAAAAATCGTCAACAAAAACACTGAAAAATAGTTTCTATTAAAGACTGATCTCAACAACATCATAAAATAGAATATTATATTTTGCCCTCTACAATAGCAGGTAAATTGATTGAGATGTAAAAATACAGTAATTTTATCAAGTTAAATCTGGACATTTATACATGAATAATCTTCTTGCAGGATTGAAATCATTGAATACCGGTGGAATATTAATCGTTTGGTTTTTTTTTATAGGATTTTATGTTTGTGGATTATTATTTCCAAACACATGGTGGTCAACCCATTTTATTTCTTTTGTACCATCACCATTGAAATGGATATTACTGGCCCTGGCAATTCTCAGCCCATTTGTTTTTTACTTGTTCGAAATAAAGGGCCGGATAATCATAAACCGTAAAAACGATAAAGGTAAAAGTTCTCATTTTATCATATTCGCACTTACCGTATTAATGGGGTTTTTATTTATTCAATTTCCCATTGCTCATGACAATTACGGTGAAGCCTATATACTTAAGGAATACAACAACAAAACAGCAGATGAGCTTCCGCAGGTTGTATTGGACAACTTTTTTACTTATAGCCTTTCGCCCTGGGCCGGACAAAATACTGTGATGAGCCTGGTGACATTTATTTCTTACTATGGAAAAATAAATTATCAAAAAGCTTTTGTTTTACTGGATTTAATTTTTGGGGTTTTGTTTGTACTTGTATGGCTTTATTTTGTTTATAGCTATTTAAAAAATCGGAAATGGAAAGTTGTCATGGTTTTAGCCGGACTATCTGCTCCATTTTTATTAAATTTTTATGGCCACATCGAAATTAATGCGCCAGCTTTATTTTTTAACCTTTCTTGGTTGGTGTTAATGTTATCTTATTTGAAAAGCAAAAATGCGCATGCATTGCTGGGTCTGCTGCTCTTGCTTATTGTTTGTATAAAATTTCATGCGGTTGCTTTGTTATTTGTTCCCGCTATGGTTTTAGTATTTCTTCTTCACTTTTTCCCTGGTTTTATGGAGAGAAGTAAATTATTATCATGGCAGAAAATTGTAATTTTTATTCTAACTCCAATTCTTATTATTGGAATGTTTGTCTACTTTTTTGTTTTTGAAGATCATCTTGATACCAGGCAACTTCAGGATACAGCCATGGAATATGACCGTCTTTTCCTTCCCCTGGTATCTCCAGATCCTCCCCTGGATAATTACAATATGTTAAGTTTTAATCATATTTTCGATTATTTCAGCGAGATGCTATTGTGGTCCCCGGTGATTTTCTTTTTGGTTGTTGTAGTTTTATTCTTTTATCGGAAAAGAATTAATTGGAATCAGCCTGAGATAATTTTAATAGGTGTAAGTTTAATTTTATTTGGAGCCTTGTTTTTTGTTGTAAACCCTTTGCTTTCCATGCAAATGGATTGGGACCTGTTTTCTATGCCTGGACCTGTTTTTCTGGTATTTGGGTTGGTTTTAATCAGCCGGATTGAGAAAGAAAAAATAAATCCACTTTTGATTGGGAGCTGTTTATCACTGGTGATTATGGCTCTTCCATTTTTTATGGTTCATGCTTCAGCAAATCCACTTTCACAACGCCTTGAAAGTGCCGGGATAAGGATATTTAAAACCTATTACGAGTGGGCGGATCAAACCATACAATTTGCATTCGATATTGTGGAAGAAGATAAAGCAACAATCAGAAAAAGGAGACAAGACGTGTTGAATAAATTAGCTCCTTACGCAATAGCTGGTAAGGATTACGAATATGCACGGATACTTGCCAGAGAAGCTGAGCAGGTTTTACGAGTTGATAAGGATTATGCAAAGGCACTTGAGATTTGTGATAAGGTAAGTTATTACAATCCTAATCATAAGAATAATATATTGTACCAACTTGAAGCACATTTTTTATTGAACCAGATGGAAATGGCGTATCAATTAAGCTTGCGTTTAATTGCGTTGAAACACCCCAACGAAGAAAAAGCCAGACGCATTGCCATACATACGGCCCTGGAAGCTGAATTATATGATGAGGCCCTTTATCAATCAACAGAATATTTGAAGCGGGGTTCGGATGAGATAATAAACGAGGTTTATTACAGGCTTCAAAATAACATCAAAGTGAATGAATTAAAATTCCTGTTTACCCGGGACCAATAGAATTGAATTAATGAAAGTTTCATTACCACCCGTAAAAGCAAATTATTATATCTCCGTTCTGCTGATTACATCAATATGCTATATTCCTTCGATAAAAAGTGATTGGGTCAATTGGAACGATGATCATTAATTTTCGTCTTTAGATTATTCAAATGACCTCACTTTTCTTGCCAACGTTCCCAAATAGTTTCTCCAAGTAATAAGTAGCCCTTTGCCCTCATGTGCTCGTCATAATTCCAGTAGAGGTGATCTCCATTAATTTCCCTTTCTTTTATAACGTCAGTGAGATCAATAAACCGAACATTAAAATCTCTACACTGTTTGGCCACTATTTGCTGGTGTAGCTGATATGCTGGCTTTGTTAGATCGATGGTGTCATGGTAATTCAATAAACAAAGTTCTTTTTCAAATTGATGATAATAGTTAGTTACCTGGTTTCGGCTGGGGATGTAGACAACGACAGGTTCAACATTGAATTTGTTACAAAAGTATTGTACGAAAGGGATTGTTTCCCCAGGTTGGGCTTCTTCTTTAAATATCGTTCCTCTTTTATCAGACTATTCGTTCTGTAAGGATTAAATTTACCGGTTTTCATGGCTTCTGCCAACATCGGATCAACATGGGGTTTTAATTTTTCTTCCTCTTTTGTCCAGGGATTTGACACGGACGGGATTGCTTGTAAAAATGGTTTTATTCGATTATCCCATCTGAAAAGGATAGGGCCATTAGATTTTATTTGAATAAAAAGTTCAATTATTCTTGGTATATACCATTTATAAAATTCCGCTTCGAGATACAGTTCAGGTGGAACAACTTGCTTTTGTCCGAAATCATTGGCATAGATGCAAAAAAAGACCACTTCTGGATTGCATATGGGAACTATATCGGCCAGCAGCTGTAAGTAGGAATTCAATCCCATCCCCATCATTCCGGCATTAAAAACTTCATATTCCTGTTCACCGGCTGCCTTTATAAATCCTGCTGTAATGGTTTCATCCTGTTTTGCCATTAAGCCTTCAACAAAACTATCACCGATAAAAATGGCCCGTTTTTTACCGTTAGGTTTTTTTATTAACCATTCATCATCACGAAAACCATAGCGATTCATATAATGTTCGAATACAGCCTGGGTATCGGGTTCAGATTGCCAGTACCAGTTTTGGTCCCTTAAATAATTCGTCCTGTTAACATCAGGATGCCAGTTTAAATAATTTATTCGATCCAGGTTCTTTATTTCAGGTAATGGAAAACTAAACCGGAAGAATATTTCCTGGAAAATGAATAGCGCAAAAAAATAAAGTAATAGTTTAATAAATTTTCTGCTTGTCGATTTTTTTGACATTTCTGTTAATTACAAATTAATATTCGTTTATGACTATATAACAGATTGAATCTTTATTGCGAACCGCATGGAGGATATGTGGATTGGAGTGAAGCAATCTAAAATTTGTTGAGCTTTAGAATATTAAGAGAGGTCGCTTCGCTCTTTCACACTTAGCCTGCCCTTTAGCTCGAGATGACGCTTACCTGATAACAGGCATTATGGTAATCGTCATTGTAATTACAATATCCCAAAGCCAATGGTATCTATAAATTTTAAACGATTAGCCGGAAATAAAAAAAGCGGCAATCATTTTTGGTAATTGCCGGCTTCAATAAACTAAAAGGTATATTATTTTTTATTTGCAAACAGTTTATTTGCTTTAAGGTCCATTTGATTTTCCATTTTCTCAACCCTGGCCGTAAGATCATTGAGTGCATTTTCATATTGAGCAATCGTTTGTTGTTGTGCCTCAATAATATCATACAACTCTTGCGTTGATTTAACCAATGGTACCACAAATTCTGCATATCTCAATCCATAAGCATCCTCATCGCTTTGGGGAGTTTTTACGCCGCTAAAGTTATAACCTGCCGCAATGGCTTGCTGCTCTACTTCCTGGGCGATAAAACCGGAATACCGGATTTGTCCTTTTTCTTCGAGGGAAGGTTTTAAATATTCCGGAATTTCCATTCCATAAAAAGTATAAATCTTTTCGGCATCCATCTGATATGTTACAGGTCTTAGGTTATTAATAAAATCAAGACCAACCACATTTTCCTCAACATTGGATTTAAATCTTCCATCCGAAGTAGCTGTCCAGTTTACCGAACCTCCAATAACAGACGTTGCGGCATTCCCAATAACAACCTCATTGGCATTTATAATGGCTACTCCGTTTCCGATGGCAATTGAATTCGCCGCATTGGTTATCGTTGTTTCTCTGCCAATGGCAATGGAATTATTTGAATTAGTTGAAATGTTACTAAGGTAGCCAATGGCAATAGCCCCTTGAGACCGAACGTCAGCTCCACTTCCTACTAAACAGGAATACTGGCCAGTTGAATAGGTATCATAACCAATCGAGGTAATATCATTTTGGTTAATAAAAGCACTTGAACCGATAAATGTATTTCTATAGCGAACTGTGTTTCCAACATCTGCAAAAGCGCCCATGCCTACGTTATCTTCTCCTTCTCTATTGCTATATCCGGCTTCGAAGCCTACATACGTATTTCGATTGGCATTGGTGGTACTATTGGTCCGGTTATTATCCCAGCCTGCACGTGCCCCAACAAAGGTATTAAAATCAGCATGCTCTGTTGCAGCTCCGGCGGCCTGGCCAATCGCAGTATTGCCCCAACCAGCACCATTGTCAGTTAAAGACGAATCGCCTACAGCTGTATTCCAGATGCCTGTCGTATTATCATAACCTGATTCACTTCCAACAAATGCATTCCTGTAACCAGTCGTGTTCGACCTCCCCGCAGTAGAACCAATAAAGGTATTGTCGCTGGCTGTGGTATTGTTATAACCGGAATCTTCACCTACAAAAACATTGTCATCGCCGGTTGTATTATTTATTCCAGCTTCTTCACCGATAAAGGTATTATCAATCCCAGTGGATTCAGTACTATATCCTGCTTTAGCGCCAAGAAAGGTGTTATCTGTTCCAGGACCTGTAAATCCAGCCTCCTTACCAATTATCACATTGTCCGTTCCAAACGAGGTGCTTAATGATCCACCTCCGCCTGCGTTACTTCCAATGATGGTATTATCATTGTCGTTATACCAAAAGTAACCAGCTCTGTAGCCCATGAAAGTATTATACTGGCCGGTAGTTACTTCATATCCTGCAGAGTCACCAATAAAAGTATTATAATCTCCAGTGGTAAGAGAAGACCCCGCGCCGTTTCCACCAACATGATTTCCAGTTTGTGCATATAGCCCTAAAGAAAAAGTTCCCATTATTATAATGAAAAATACATTTATTAAATTGCTTCTCATAATGTTATAAATTTTTGTTTTCATATCCTTAAGTTTTGAGGGCTGTTAATTTTGTCTTACACACCGGCAATTGTGGCTGGTAGATTCGGTTTTAATATCCGGGTCCGGGCCTCCATAATCCAGCCTTTGGGTGTAAGCATTGTCTATATCAAATTCAGTATCGCTCCAGTATTTGCTAAAAGCCGTTTCATCAAGTCCGGTTATTAAATACGATTGTTTATACATAGCATTCAATTCGTTTAGTCCGGGAAGATACCAGTCATCGTAACCAAAGGCAACCAGGGCTCCGCATGTGGCTTGTGCTGTAGCCCAGTCAACAGCTGTGGCATTATCCGTAGGATGTACATAAAGAAAAGACCCCTGAAATTGTATAGGAACGGGTTGATTTGGGTCAGGAGAATCATCGCTATCACCTATTAATTCCCATGATACTCCGTTAAAGTAATAAAAGCTTGCATCATCAGACACGAAAACCATGAGGCCTGTGGCCGGAGATCCAATCAAATCCCGTTCAGCGGCCGTCATTCGGGGTATCAATACGCCACTCGTTGTCGATTTTACATCAAACATGGCTGAAGCATCCGGGGCGCTTCCATCCGTGTTCACACTGATCTGTGCAAGAATATCCTGCCCGGACAGGAGGACAACTGAAAGAATTAAAATTGTAAGTACTTTTTTCATATTTAACGTTTTATTTATTTTTATTCAATGGTTATTTAATAAATACTTTTCCCGACTTTAATCCATTTTCGGACGTCACCTTCACGAATAAATAAGTATTATCAGCGTTAACAGGGATGTTAACCTTTCCAACAGAGGTTTCACGCTGAGCAATAATTTCTCCCAACATATTATAAACATAAATTTCACCTTGTAAATCTTCGGGCAGGACAACAAATATAGTTTTTTGATAGGCATATATATGAACCCCACTTAAAGAACCAACATTATCAACACCTAATGGATTGGTAAAATGAATGTTAAACCGGTAGGTTTCTTCATTTAATTCAGCCGCAAAGGAATATTCAGGATTTATTCTGAGATCCTGATAAATATTATCTTTTTTATCTTCAAGGAAAATAGGAATATCTACTGGAAAACTTTCCATCCATTCGCTTGTAAGGGTGAAATTGCCAGATTTTTTTGGTATAAAACCAACGGGAATTACAGGGTATTCTTCTATCGAAGGCAAATGGTTAAGGGCATATCTTTCGCCTCCAATCATCGAAAACAACGACATAGCATCTTCATCCCCATACAGGTATGTGGCATCATAATTTCCATCATACCCAACGGTGGCATCTTCAATAAAGCCCATGATCGTTTTATCGGATTTTCCTTCTTGTTCTACTTCAACCAATAATTGTTTCGGTAAAAATGGGCCGCTGCTTTTATAAAACGCTGCACTTTTATGCGAACGCTGAGATTCGGGAAGCGTTATGGATGCGGCTGTGCCGGTTGTATCTGCAGTTCGTACCCAGAATCCCTGGGTGGCTGCAATATAACCACTATCGGCTTTCGATCCGCCTGTATTGTAATTCCAGACAACATAATTTCCTGAAACAGGATCCTTGATATACATGGCAGCTCCAACATTGTTCAGGTTCCAGGATGCATCACCGTTCCAGTTGAGGGCGACAGGGAATGGATTACCAATCAAATTCCATCCCGATTTTGGGCTGGCATCTGTATTAGCCAGGGCCAGGTTAATATCCTGGTAATTCAAGTTTCCTTTTATAACTGCAGAATCCGGAGAGGCTGGATACGTCCCGTTGGGATCAACAACATAGGGCCAGACAAAATACCCCTGACCGGCATTTAAAGGTTGGTTTACAGGCTTGTTGAGATAATGCCATGAATTATCACTCTCAGAATAATAGATGAGGTACATCCATTCGTAAGCTTCAATAATTCCATCGCTAACAGGAGAAGAAACTATGTTCCAGGTATCTTTTGTTAGGTATTGCTCTATGTGTGCCTGCCCTGAACTAAAATTCACCAATCCATGCTGTAAAAAAGATGGCGCTGTTGAGGGAGAGTCCTCCAAAATCAAACTGCTGGAATTTATGAAATTTAATTGTGCCCCTGAAGCAATCGTAACTTTTGTACCGGGTTTGACATTCATATCCTGGGCAGTGAGAGTAAGGGAAAGGAAAATATAGATAATGAGAAAAGGTATATTTCTGATCATATAGCGCTATATTTGGTAAAAATAAGAATTGAAATATTTACATTGATTTGTAAACAGAAAGTAAATAGATTTGTTTAAATTTTTTGGAATTTAACAAAATATTAACATTCAATCCATAATTATAGTCCAGATCATTCTATATTTATAATTTATTCACAAATAATTGTTTTATAATTTCAGCGAATCTGCCCTTTATTTATATCTAATTAAATTAAATTTGATGCGATAAAAAATTTTGTGTATCATGGATGTTGAACTATTATCACGAATTCAGTTTGCCTTTACCATTTCGTTCCACTATATCTATCCGCCCTTGAGTATTGGTTTAGGCCTGATCATGGTCACAATGGAAGGCATGTATTTAAGGACCGGACAGAAGATTTATGAAAATATGGCACGGTTCTGGACAAAAATATTTGCCTTGATTTTTGGCATTGGGGTAGCTACAGGTATTGTTATGGAATTTGAGTTTGGAACTAACTGGGCAACCTATTCGAAGTTTGTGGGCGATGTGTTTGGAAGTGCCCTGGCCGCCGAAGGGATTTTTGCCTTTGCCCTTGAAAGTGGTTTTTTGGGGGTTTTATTGTTCGGATGGAACAGGGTTAAGCCTCCTGTTCATTTCATTGCCACACTGGGAGTTTGGTTGGGCAGTATGTTCTCGGCCATCTGGATTGTGGTGGCCAATAGCTGGCAGCAGACTCCGGCAGGATATCACGTTGTAGGAGAGGGATTGAATGCCCGGGCCGAGATCACCGATTTTTGGGCGATGGTATTTAACCCATCAAGTGTTGAAAGGCTGCTGCACGTTTGGATAGGGGCTTTTATTGCCGGCGCTTTTTTGGTCATGAGTGTTCATGCCTATTACATTATAAAAAGCCGGCATGTTGAACTATCAAAAAAAGCCTTTAAAATTGCCCTGGCCGTTGCCGCACTATTTTCGGTTTGCCAATTAATTACCGGGCATATGTCGGCGGATGGTGTGGCAAAAAACCAACCCCCCAAACTGGCCGCTTTTGAAGGGCATTACAATAGCCATGAACCTGCAGATTTATACTTATTCGGGTGGGTAGACCAACAAAACCAAAAAGTATATGGCCCTAAAATTCCCGGTGGACTGAGTTATCTTGTTCATTTCGATTTTGAGGAACCGATTCCCGGCCTGAATGATTTTCCTCAGGATGAAGTTCCTAAAGCAGTAAATGCGGTTTTCCAGTTTTATCATTTAATGGTGGCCTTTGGCCTGTTTTTTATCGGTTTAACCATGTTTGGAGTTTTTATGTGGTGGCGAGGAAAATTGTTTGATCATAAATGGTTGTTATGGATTTTTGTTCTTTCAGTCATTCTGCCTCAATTGGCCAACCAGTTCGGTTGGTTTGCCGCCGAAATGGGCCGCCAGCCCTGGGTGGTTTATGGTTTATTAAAAACCTCAGATGCTTTATCGGCAGTTGTTACGGCAAACCAGGTTTTGTTCTCACTTATCATGTTTGCACTGATTTACCTGTTGTTGTTTTTATTGTTTATTTATCTGCTCAATAAAAAGATAAAAGCCGGGCCTCATGACGAAGAAACGAATGAATCAAGGCCAAAACAATCAGGCATGGTTGGTATAGTAGAATCTTCTAAATAAAATATCATGGAAACGATATATACAGCAACAATTTTAGGCCTTGATTATCCAACCCTGTGGTTTTTGGCCGTAGGGGGATTATTTTCAGGATATGCCATTCTTGATGGATTTGATTTGGGAGCAGGTGCATGGCATCTGTTTTTCAGGAAAGAAAAAAGCCGGAGGATTGCATTAAATGCCGTAGGCCCGGTTTGGGACGGCAACGAAGTATGGCTGGTAATCGGCGGTGGGGCATTATTTGCCGGATTTCCGGTAGTGTATGCTTCCCTTTTTTCCGGCATGTATATTCCGTTTATGCTTTTCCTTGCCTTTCTGATTTTCAGGGCGGTTTCCATTGAGTTCAGGAGCAAGGAAGAAATGAAATGGTGGCGGAAACTGTGGGATGTTTCGTATTGTATTTCAAGTGCGATGCTGGCCATTTTACTGGGAGTGGTCATGGGCAATGTGCTTCAGGGAATTGCCCTGGGGCCTGGGTATGAATTTACCGGGCACTGGCTTGATTTTATCAATCCCTTTTCCATATTGACCGGGATAACAACATTGGCTTTGTTTATGATGCATGGCGCCATTTACCTTACCATGAAAACGGAAGGCAAACTTTACGAAAGGCTGAAGAGTTTATTATTGAAATCCATCGTTGTTTTTGTTATTTTATACCTCATCGTTACGGTATATACGCTCATTTATATACCCCATCTTTCTGACCGCTTGCGTCAAAATCCTATATTGTTTATTATTCCTTTGCTGGCTTTTCTGAGCATCGCCAATGTACCACGTCTGGCCACCAAAGGAAAATTCCTTATGGCCTTTATTTTTTCTTCTTTAACCTTGAGTTTGCTTTTTATTCTTGTGGCAGTTGAACTTTTTCCCGTAATGGTCATTTCCACCCTTGACCCGGCCTATAATATTACCATTTATAATGCCGCTTCTTCCGAAAAGGCCCTGAGTATCATGCTCACCATTGCTGCGACAGGAGGACCGCTGGTGTTGCTTTACACGATATTTGTTTACCGGACATTCTGGGGGAAAGTGAAGCTGGATGAGACGAGTTATTGAAGGAGAATATTCTGTCCATACCGAATAATAATAGTAATTGTCAGATAATATTTGCGATTCCCAGTTTCCATCAATATTGTTTGAATAAATTACCCTTTGTAATGAATTATTCTAACTAATCCAAACAACATGGCATTTATTATTTTTATCAATTGAAATAATTGGTAATGAACTGAAAATTGTATCATTAGTTAAATACTCTCTCTCCCATTCGTTTAAATCATTCAAGTATGCATGAACAATTTCTGTTGCTAAAGAGTTGAATGTATCAAGGCTTGCTATATACACTAAATGTGGAATCCTGTCCCTTTTTCAATCGCAATACGTGGGTAACGTGACATCACCATTGTATCTGAAACTATTTCTGGCCATGACCAATGTCCGGTTTCACAATCTTTCTTGGAATATAAAATTCTACTCCTGTATTGATCGATAACGGAATACCAGCAAACATGAATATTGTTGTTTTCATCAATAGCTATACCCCCAGGGGCATCAATTAATGTATCATAGGTTATTGTATCTGTAATATAATCATATTGCTGGCAGATGCTTAATAGAGATATAAAACAAACCGCTATTATAAATATTGGTTTTTTCATTTTCTCCTTTATTTAAGTTACAAATTCATTACAAATAACAAATTCACTGGTTTTGGTTAATTGGGTTTTGCCACTTCCACATCATTCGTTGAGTTGGAAGCGGCTTTAATGAATGAACTTGTTTTGCCCGATATGAAAAATATCATATGTGGTAAAAAAATGAATATTTCCATAGAGGTAGTTTTTGTTTTTAGTCCAGCCAGTTTGGAAAAAAGAAAAATGGAAGAACCGGAAAAAGCAATTGTAACTTCTGAATTCATAACCAACTGCAAAGAGATAAAAAAAGAGTCGAAATACGAATATTTTCAAAAGACTGTTTAACTTTCTCTCTCTCTCTCTCTACAACCAAAGGGCTTACAATAATATGAAGTTTGATTTTCGGACAACTGAATATTTCTTTATGGCTTAGCATCTTTTCATGTCGTTTGATAAAGTGAAAATTGAAATAATTTAAATTCAAAACTATTTTTCAAAACTATTTTTTATAGGTATTGGAACGCCTGAATTTTGCAAATAAACTTCCCCTGGCAGCCTACTTAATTCCCAAATTATATTTGCAAAATGCAACCTGTATCAATCGTATAGTGTCAGTTATAATATATTTTTCACAACTATCTTGAATAGTTTCTTAGTTTTGCAAAACAGGTTAAAAATTTACAAAAAAATGAAGAGAGTACTATTACCCACATTACTGTTATGTTTATTTATTGGCAGCCTATCAGCACAAGACAACTCAACAACTATTAAAGATTATTCCGAATATCCATACTGGATCGAAATGATGCAGGATGAATCGGTTAATTTTTATGACGTCCAGGAAGCATTTGAAGCCTACTGGGAAAAACGCGAAATAACCAAAGGCAACGGATGGAAACCTTTCAAACGTTGGGAATGGTGGACAGAACGACATATTTATCCTGATGGAACAAGGCATGAAGCCGATAAAGTGTATAATGAATATATGGCCTATCTGGATAAAAACCCCCAGGCAAAAGATTCAAACGGCGACTGGACCAATTTAGGGCCCATAAATGTCCCTTCAAAGGGTTATGAGGGGTTGGGCCGTATCAACGCCATTGCATTTCATCCCACCGATCCGGATATTGTTTACATTGGCGCCCCGGCAGGAGGCTTATGGAAATACGATGGCACTGCAGGGGGCTGGACAAGCACCACAGACAATCAACCAACCCTGGGAGTTTCAGCCATCGTCATTGATTGGAGCAATACGGATAATATTTATATGGGTACCGGAGACAGGGATTCCGGCGATGCTCCCGGAATGGGCGTGTTCAGAAGTACTGATGGAGGCCAGACCTGGCAACCATGGAATAATGGTATGGGAAACCGCACCGTTGGCAGAATGATACAGCATCCGACCAATTCAGATATGATGTATGCTGCTACTAACGGCGGACTCTTTAAAACCACAGATGCCGGGGCAAACTGGGAATTCAAACACAATGGCGGTACCAAAGAAGTTGTCTTTAAGCCAAATGATCCTTCTGTTTTATATGCCGGTGGAAATGGTAAATTTTATAAATCAACAGATAATGGCGAAAACTGGGTTCAGATTACCAATGGCATACCCATCGGAAGCCGTTCAGTGATTGCGGTAACCCTGGATGACCCCGAATATGTGTATTGCCTGCTTTCAACAGGTGATTCCTATCTGGGAATTTACAGATCAACAAATTCAGGGCAATCCTTTACCGAAATGTCCAATTCACCCAATATCATGAGTTGGGGATGCAATGGAGGTTCAGGAGGACAGGCCTGGTATGATATGGATGTGGCTTGCGATCCGAATGACAAGAATGTAATTTTTGCTGGCGGTGTTAATTGTTTTAAGTCCACGAACGGAGGCACTACATGGAACATCAGTTCGCATTGGTGGGGCGATTGCAGTGTACCTGCTGTTCATGCTGATCTCCATGTACTGGAATACAATCCGCTGAATGGAAGGCTATATGCCGGAAACGATGGGGGGATATATTTTACCGAGAATGGTGGAAGTAGCTGGCCCGAGATCACAGATGGATTGCCCATCAGCCAGGTGTACAAGATTGGCCAGTCGCGAACCAACATTGACAGGGTGATCAATGGCTACCAGGACAATGGAACATCCACTTATTACGGAACCAATAACTGGCAAACGACCGGTGGAGGTGATGGTATGGAATGTGAATTTGACCACAACGATGAATCGTACAATTATCACACAATTTATTATGGTGATATCTATCGTAAATACAACAATGGAGCACAGCACCAGGTTGGTGGTGAAGGAATTCATGGAATTACTGAAAGCGGGGGCTGGATAACACCCTTCTGCTTACATGAGGGAAACTCAAATATCATGTTTGGCGGCTATCAGAATATCTGGCGGGCCGAAGGGGTAAAAACAAATAATTTCACATGGCAAAAACTCACCACGGCCGGTGGCGGCAACATTGATGCTGTGGAACATTCCCAGCGGATTATGATCTCTTTTATTATGCACGTAATGGCCAGTTGTACCGTTCGGATAATGTTATGGATGATACCCCTGCCTGGACAACACTTTCCACCTATCTTCCTGGTAGCGGCGATGTATTTGATGTAGAATGTCATCCGTTTAATCCTGAAGTCGTTTATATCACACGGTCAAGTGGTGTTTATGTTTCCGAAAAACAGGAGTTTTCCTGGACAGATATTTCAGGATCTTTACCCGATATAAATATGAATACCATTGCTTTTTATGAAAACAGCATAGATGGTATTTACGTGGGTTCCGATGCAGGCGTATATTATCGCGATGCCTCCATGGATGATTGGACAATGTTCAGCAATGGTTTACCGGTAGATGCTTCCGTAAATGAAATTGAGATTTATCACAATCCTGATAACCCTTCGGTAGATGTGATCAGGGCCGGGACTTATGGCCGGGGTTTATGGTCATCGCCGGTGTGGCATGGCCAGCCTGTGGCTGATTTTTCTTCAGAAGAAACCACCGTTCCGGTGGGTTGCGAAGTTGATTTTTATGACCTTTCAGAAGGAGTTCCGACATCCTGGTCATGGACCTTTGAGGGAGCTACACCTGCAACATCCAGCGATAAAAATCCTGCAGGAATCGTATATCTGAGCCAGGGCACTTTTGATGTAACCCTTACGGTTAGCAACGACGAAGGCACTAATACAAAAACCCTGTCGGGGTATATGACCGTAAGTGAAACAGCAGTGCCTGCTGTTTATTTTGTGGCCAGTGATTCCATTACATGTTCCGGAACAGAAATTTATTTTACCGACATGAGTTCAAACTGTCCCACCGGATGGAGCTGGGAATTTGATCCGTCTGATGTCACTTTTATTAACGGAACCAACGCTGCTTCACAAAACCCGGTGGTGGAATTTACCGGAACGGGATCTTTCACGGTTACCCTTACCGTTACCAATGCCGCCGGAACCAGTTCACTCGAAAAAACCAATTCTCTAAACATTGGGGTATTTCGATCCCATTTTTTGATGACTTTGAATCGGGCAACCTGGAATCCAAATCGTGGATCATCGAAAACCCCGACTTCAATATCACCTGGGATGTGGCTACCGTGGCCGGAAATAGCCCCGGAACAACCGCCTTATATGGACTTCTATGATTACATTGTGCCCCTGGCCCGCGCGACAGGCTCATTACTCCCTTTGTTAAATATGAGTGATTTCAGCATTGTGATGTTGTCGTTTAAACATGCTTATGCCAAGCGTCATACCGCGGTTACAGATAGTTTGGGTGCAAATATCAAACAATTGCGGGCAAACCTGGACAAGGATATTTGCCGGTGGTGAGGACAATGACGGCTCTTTTGCTACGCAGAACCAATGGCCGATCCTTTTACACCGTTGATTGCAGATGACTGGTGTAGTTCGGGATGGAGCGCTGAATTACAATTTCATCAATATTACCCTTACATTGGTAACGGTGAAAACATTCAGGTATGTTGGATCATACAGCCATTTTGGGAATAATCTTTACATTGATGATGTTTCCATTACCCGATGACAGATGTAAACGATAAAGTAGTTTCAGATGGGGTGCAAATTTTTCCAAATCCATCAAGCGGAACGTTTTATTTAACGATTTCAGAACAAATGCCTGACGGTGTTGTTAGAATTTATAATAACCAGGGCTCTGAATTACGGACCATTCCATTTACCGGTTCAGAAAAAAATATGACCATTGACATGGATGGATTTACAGAAGGCATTTACTTTGTCAGAATTGAGATCCCACAAGGCTCAGTGGTTAAAAAACTGATTTTAAAATAAGATAAAAGGGTTAGAATTAAATAAAAACGAGGCTTTGTATCAGAGCTTCGTTTTTTCGTATATAAAACAGGCAATCAGGATTATTGGGTGGTTTCTTGTCCAACAATTCTTTGTAATTCAAATAAGAAGATTTTCTATTAATTTGGCAACCCGAATTTGGGAAGGTGAGTGATGCTAAAATCACTAACCGGTAATAATAAAAGTAAAAAATGAAAACAAAGTGGAAATTGACGCTTAATGGGATTCTATTAATTGGGATCATCTATTTGAAATATATTAATCCGGTAACATCTGAAATCATATTTAAATACTACCAGATCCAGGCAATATTTACGTTTATTAGTTTTTATATTGCCATTCAACTTATAGCGAGTACAACCAAATTTATCTATTCGAAGCGAAATAAAATTCCAAAAAACAAAAAGAACAACGTCCATTTTGGTATTGAAAATATTGCCAATTTTATCCTTGGTGCCGGTTTGTTGGTTATGATTTTAAGCTTGTTTGGTATTAATCCAAAAGAACTGATTACCTCTTTGACCATTGTTGCAGCAGCGTTCGTCATATTAACCAAAGAATATATCATCGACTTTTTAAGCGGGATATATTTAAGTTTTTCAAAAACATTTGAGGTGAACGATTATGTGAAAATTGACAATCAAAAAGGAAAAATTGTTGAAATCAGCATGCTGAAAGTGAAAATCCTGAATGATGACGATGATGTGGTGATCATCCCCAATACCAAAGTTCATTACAACGAAATTATCAACTATACAAAAAGAGATGCAAGGCTCATGTCTGTTGACTTTCAAATAGCCCTAAAATACATCAGCAACATTGAACAGCTTGAAAAAGAGATTATTGCTTCGTTGGTAAGTTTCAGCGAATTCATCGAACCGAAATCGTATAATTTAAAAGTAGTTGATATGAAAATGGATTACCTTGAGCTTAAATTTCATTACACACTCAAGGTGGCAGATATGGAAATGCAACGGAAGATCAGAAAAAAAACAATGCGCGAAATATTTAATTTTATCTCAAGCAAAAAGGAATTTCCGGCAAGCGCTTAGGGTTTTAGTCCATTATATAAATTTTTAATTTCTTCAATACCAATGGCAAAAAATCATAATTTTGCCTCGAAATAATTTCAGGAATGAAATCATCTGCCAACGTTGTCAAATCAATGCCAGGCAACAGGAAAAAGGCCCTGACCATGAATAAAATGATCCATGATATCCCCGCTGTTTAACCATTTACTTATCCCTTTTATAATTGCTATGTTACTGGCAATAACGATGGGTGGAAGCGGAACAGCACCGGCTTTTTCCGCTGCCTTTGGTGCCAATGTTATCCGCAAAAGTTTGATCCCGGGTTTATTTGGCATCATGGTTTTTCTGGGTGCTATAATAGCCGGTAAAGGGACGGCAAGCACCATGGGCCAGGATTTATTATCCGCCGATCTAATGACGTTTGTGGTTGTGTCAATCGTCCTTTTTTCGGTAGCCGTAGCCCTGTTGATCGCTAACTTGTTTGGCATCCCGCAATCAACCAGCCAGGCATCTGTTCTGTCGCTCACTGCCGTGGCAATCTATTTCAACGACCTGTATTCCGACAAATTACATTTTTGGAGATAATACCACCTGGTTTATTTTGCCAATCATTTCATATTTTATCAGCTATTTGATTGGAAAATACATCTATCGCCCTATGCGCAGAAGGATTGACAATGCCCAGGGCCCAAAATGAAAACATGAAACCCATTTGGAACGGATTATTAATCGTTATTTCATTGTATGTTGCCTTTTCCATTGATCAAACAACGTAGCCAATGCCGCTGGCCCATTGCTGCCATGACGGCTAATGAACTTAAGTTTAACATATCGGTAAATGACAATTTTATCCTGATCATGATCATTTCAACTCTTAATTGTTGCTCCAAGTTTTGAATTGGAAGCCTTATTTTGGTCATGTACCTTAAAAAATACCGTCAGGGAAAGAAAATTGTTCTGTTCGGCAAGTTATAGTGCGGTTATTATTGCCTTTGTTTCCGCCAGTTTGTTGCTGGTGGCCTCTGTCACAAAAAGGTATCCCTTCTTCGCTGGTCCAGTTAAATGTTGGGGCTATATTAGGAATTGGGGTTGCCAAACTAGGGGCTAAAAATATTTTCAGGAAAACAGAGGTGCGAAAATTTTTCCTGATGTGGATCATAGCCCCGGTCATAGTTTACACTAACATTGACATTTATCTTTCTGGCAGATAAATTCGGTTATTTATAGTACATTGCCACTTTTATATTATTAACATAAGGGTGGTTAAAAAATCGAATTAAAATTTTTTCAAAAACGCAATTCGTTTGTTATATATCAAACAATAGATTTTGAAAAATCAACTTTACCAATTTAAAATTAAGAGGATATGAAAACATTAATTTCGGTTTTATCATTATTCGTGATAGAACTAGGTTTCGGCCAATTGTATTCAGGTGAATGGATTGTAAAACATCAAATCAATTCCCCGACCAATAATTCGTATGGATTGGCCTGGGACGGTAACTTTTTGTGGTTATCTGGTTCATTGAACACAATTTACAAGATTGATCCGGTGGATGGCGAAGTTATTACCCAATTTCAAATTAATATCCAAAGTTATGTTGAAGACCTGGCCTGGGATGGTGAGTATTTATGGGTTTATGATAAATGCCCTTGGTTTCACCCAAATTAATTCATAAGATTGATACTACAACAATGCAAATTGTTGAATCAATTGGAAGTCGAAGCCCTGGAAAATTCAAACCTTAATGGACTCTACCTTTAGTGAGGGCCAATTGGTTGCCGGGGATGCCGATGGAAATCTGTACTTTATAAACCCCGCCATACCAGCTCGAATACACCCTCAATGTTGGCTCCGGAATAGGTACTGGCGCGGATGGGCTTTCCTGGGATAATACGAATTTATGGTTATCGTACAATACTGGGATTATATATAAAATTGACAGGGAAAGTGGAAATATACTGGATTATTTTGAGGGACCCGGTGGTTCGGAAGAGGGCCCTGAGGGGCTTGCATGGGATGGGGCATACCTTTGGTATGTGGATAATGATAAAGATAAAATTTATCAACTGGAACTTATAAATCAGAAGATAACCGGAACAATCGGAACAACTAATAGCGATGATATAATTATTTTGTGATTCCTCAATACCTGCCAGATCTGTTTATTTTGACATGTCAGGATTTAGCACCATAGATTCGGCTAAAATCACCTTTGGTTATTTCAATTTTGATTGGATGGCAGAAGAATACCCCTTTGGAATTTCGAATC
This sequence comes from Bacteroidales bacterium, assembly GCA_041393275.1. Lineage (GTDB taxonomy): Bacteria > Bacteroidota > Bacteroidia > Bacteroidales > JAADJA01 > JAADJA01. The sequence goes on along the minus strand of JAWKKL010000005.1, from coordinate 27,599 downwards.
AACATTTGAATTTCACTGTAACAATTAATCAAACGATGGTCTATCAAAACATTTACATGACTGATGATAAAATAAAATATGCTGAAGTAGATGTTTTACCTTACATAGGCAGTCAGGATTCTTTACGTGTCGATTTTAATAATACAAATCCACTGGATGCGCTGGGAATCGTGCAACCTGTATTGCTAATATCCGGCAATAAACAACAAACAGCATAAACGAAAACAGCTTTCATAATTTAAAACCTGCTCAACTAATACTTCAACAAAATTCCCCAAATCCATTTTCAGAAACAACTGAAATAAAATTTCAAACCTATGAAGATGGATTTGTAAATGTCAGCCTCCATTCCATGGAAGGAGAAAAAATTGCAACCTTGCTGAATGAATATAAAACCTGCAGGAAAATATACTGTTTACTGGGATGGGAAAAGTGAAACTGGAATTGATTTGGAAAGTGGAACCTACATATTTTCAGTGCAATGTAATCAGGAACAGGCTTCGAAGAAGGTGACAATTCTTAAATAAGGCTAATCTCCGTATTATATATGATGGTTAAATATCAAAATCCCTGAACCATAATTTTCTGTTCTTCGCACCAATATTAAAATCATACGATTTCCGTCTGAGGCAGGAAGGTAATATCACCTGTTTCATTGGATCATCACTTAGTGCCTCACGGCAATCAGATGGGTCGCAACAGGCATGGCAAACCCGTTTAAATGCCCTGAAATGGCTAAGCTCAATAAACGATGAAAGAAAATCATCCCTGGAAACTAATCTGATCTCAGACCCGAGACGTTTAATTAAATTCTTGCGTTCCGCACTCATCCAGTCAGGCATAAATAGTATCACCGTATTCCCAAATATCCTACCGACAATGGCGTATTTACAATCAGTTAGGATAAACCAGCTATTCTTTTATTTTCAATTTCCATATTTATCAATTATATGGAATAAAATCGATTGTACGAGATATGCGAATAAAAGTATATAATGATTTTTCAAAAATGTGACCTGAGTTCTATGAATATATCATGTGTGGTTGTAAAAATGAAATTAAAGTGGATAACTTAATTTTTCTAAAAAACCTTTCCATTTCCAACCAAAATATTAGTTTTGAAACCTGATACAACAATCGATATAAATCAAAAAAATGGCACAAACACTTATTGAAAAAATTCTTCAGCAATATGCTGACGACCTTCCGCAAGGTCATGAAGTTCAGAGCGGTGATTACCTTTACATCCGTCCGGCCTATGTGATGACCCACGATAATACAGGCGCTGTGATCCCGAAGTTTAAAAGTATCGGTGCAAAAAAAATATTTGACCCAAATCAAGTGGTGAATACACTTGACCACAATGTTCAGGATAAAAGTGAAAAGAACCTGGAAAAATATGCCGGCATCGAAAAGTTTGCCCGTGAAATGGGAACACACTTTTATCCTTCCGGACGAGGCATTGGCCACCAGATCATGTGTGAAGAAGGGTTCGCCTGGCCAGGGGGGATGGCAGTGGCTTCCGACAGCCATTCAAATATGTACGGTGGCCTGGGTTGCCTCGGAACGCCTATTGTACGAACCGATGCAGCAGCCGTTTGGGCAACAGGCAGGACGTGGTGGAAAGTCCCTCCAATTGTTAAAGTTACTCTTAGCGGAAAATTAAATAATGGTGTTTACGGAAAAGATGTCATCATTAATCTATGCGGTTTTTTCAATCACGATGAGGTGCTTAACCATGTAATAGAATTTACCGGCCCTGGTTTAAAAACCCTTAGTATTGATGAGCGTTTATCCATTGCAAACATGACTACCGAATGGGGTGCCCTCGCCGGGGTTTTTGATATTGATGAAGTAACCTATCAATGGATTGAAGACAGAATTTCTAAAACCGGCGAAAACGAACGAATGAATCACAAACGCCTGGCCGAATTAAAGGCAACTAAACTGAAAGCAGATGCCGATGCTTTTTATGCCAAAGAGATCACTGTTGATCTTGGGGCCATTCAACCCACGGTATCAGGGCCCGATTCGGTTAAAAAAATGGCTACCGTGGCTTCGTTAAAAAATGAGAAAATAAAGATCAACAAAGCGTACCTTGTTTCATGTGTCAATAGCCGTGAAGAAGATATTCGGCAGGCTGCGCAAATGATTAAAAACAAAAAAGTCGCTCCGGGAGTTGATTTTTATATTGCCGCGGCCTCCAGTCTTGTTCAGGAAGCCAGCGAAGCCAGTGGCGATTGGAAAACCTTGTTGGATGCTGGAGCTATTCCGTTACCATCGGGTTGTGGGCCCTGCATCGGGTTGGGTACCGGAACACTGGCTGAAGGCGAAGTGGGCATATCAGCCACCAACCGTAACTATAAAGGACGCATGGGCCATGCCAATGCCAAAGCATACCTCGCATCACCGGCTGTAGTTGCCTCCTCAGCAATTTCAGGGTATATTGATTATGATTTTGGAAACGAACCGGAACGAAAAGTTGGCGAGATAAAAGTGAATAAATTGTCCGAAAAGGAATCAAAACCGGTTTCAATAATTGATGGATTTCCAAAAGAAATTTCCGGGAATCTATTGTTTTGTTATCAGGATAATTTGAATACAGATGGAATTTATCCGGGTAAATACACCTATATTGACGATTTTACGGCAGAGCAACAAGCTGGCGTTGTAATGGAAAACTATGACCCCGATTTCAGAATAATTGCAAAAGAAGGAGATATCCTGGCCGGTGCATACAATTTTGGAACCGGTAGTTCGCGTGAACAAGCGGCCACCGCACTCAAAAACAAAGGCATCAGGCTGGTCATTGCCGGATCTTTCAGCGAAACCTACAAACGAAACGCATTAAACAACGGTTACCTGATCATTGAAATTCCTGATCTGGTTGAAGAATTAAAAACAATGTATGGGTCACAAAAACTTACCGTAAATACGTCAAAAGAAATTTCGCTCGATTTCAGTAAATCAAAAGCCAGCTTTAATGGAAAATCCTATTCTTTCGATCCCATTGGTAAACCGGCCCAGGAGCTTATTATTACCGGCGGACTCGAAAATTGGGTAAAATCAAATTTGAAAAAGTAACCTAAATAAAATATACACAATATGAAAAAATCAATTTCCCGTCAAATTGCAGAATTTGCAGTTAATTTAAACTATTCCGATCTTCCTGATGAAGTTATTTTTGAAGTCAAACGGTATTTATACGATTCCATCGGTTGTGCCTATGGCGGTTATCACACCAAAGATGTCAATATAATCCGCGATATCTATAAAGAAATGGGGGGTAAAGGCGAAGCCACAGTTATTGGGTTTGGCGAAAAAATCCCGGCTGTCAATGCGACGCTGGTAAACTCGCTTATGATCCGGGCGCTTGACTTTAATGACATTTACTGGAAAGAAGACCCTTCTCATCCGTCGGATATTATTCCAGCGGCATTGTCGGCAGGGGAAATGGTTGGCGCGTCAATGGAAGATGTGATTGTGGCTATTGTGCTTGCTTATGAATTTGAACAACGACTTTGTTTATTTGCCACACCCGGTATCCGCGAAAGAAAATGGCACCACGCCACGCTTACCCAGTTTGTTTCTCCTATTGTGGCAGGAAAATTATTGGGCCTTACAGTTGATCAAATGGTAAATGCCATCGGTATCAGTGGTTCGCATAACCATACCATCGGTTGCCCAACAGCAGGGAAACTCACCATGATGAAAAACACGGTTGATCCGATGGCAGTCCAAAGTGGTGTATTTGCCGCACTGATGGCGAAAAGAGGATTTTCGGGAACAGAAAAAGTGTTTGAAGGAAAAGAAGGATTTTTGGATTGCTTTTTTGGATGGGATTCAAAAACCGAACAAATTGCCCCAGTTAGCATCCAGGGAAGAGAAGGTATTAGCGAATGGAGCTGGGATATTGAAGCATTGCTTGGAGGTCTAGGTGAAAGCTATAAGATCATGGAATGCAGCATGAAAGCATTCCCCTGTGAAGCGCTTTCACATGTACATCTTACAGCGGTAATAAATGCAATGAAAGAAAACGACATCGCATATGACAATATTAAAGAAGTAACGGTAACTACCATTGCCCGTGCTTGCGACATTCTTTTTGACCCTCATAAATACCGGCCCGATTCAAGAGAAACAGCCGATCATTCTCTGCCTTATTGTGTTGCAGCAGCTATTGTTGACCGCAAAGTAACAACGCAGTCCTTCACGGATGAAAAAATAAAGGATCCTAAAATCTGGGAAGTAATTGACCTGATAAAAGGAGAAGCAAGCGAAGAATTCGAAAAAATGTTTCCTGCTAAACAACCATCAAAAGTGGTTGTTAAAACCAAAGATGGCCGTGAATTTTCGGAATACCGCGAATACCCGAAAGGCGACCCACGCGAGCCTATGACCATGGAAGACCTGGACGTGAAATTTGAGGCCCTTGCCATTGAATTGTTATCTAAAGAAAGAATAGCAGAAATTAAAAACGCGATTTTCAAATGTGAAACGATGACCGCCAATGAATTTATGAAAGTTTTGGTTGTATAATGTAAAAAAGACTTTTATAAAATAGCCCTGATTATAATTTTCATTATTGTAATCTGCTTATAACTGGCGTAACTTTTAAGACGAGCCATTACGTAACAGAGTTATGCCTTGTTTTTAATGTATCCTGTTTTTAAAAGTAAAGTAAAAAAGTACTTGCTTTAAAGGCCAATGCCGATATTTTGAACAGTTTCAAAATCTGATTGTTTATTGCATGAAACGCCACCCTTTTTATGCATGATCTATTACGAAACAAATAAACGGTGATGAAAACTATCCTCTTTTTATTTATCATTTCGTTTTCATTTTTTGTTAAATCCTTGAAAAGGCCAATGACAGCACCGAAAGGATTTTATGAATTTAACTATGTTTTACACAAATAAATAAAAAATGGAAAATTCTGCTTTAAAGATAAATCAAGCAAACAGACTAATATATTCAGGTGTTTTACTTTTTTTCCTGGGGTTAATCGTAGGCCTGGTTGTGCCCATACTCGCCAACCCAAGAATGGGTGTGTCTAGTCACATAGAAGGTGTTTTGAATGGGATATTCTTAATTATATTAGGACTGATATGGAACAAAATAATGTTGTCAGAAATATGGTTAAAAATTACCTTTTGGTTAGCAATTTATGGAACCTTTATGAATTGGTTTGGAATATTAATAGCGGCCATTTTTAATGGGGGGAAAATGTTAGGAGTAATGGCTAATGGTCGGGAAGGGATTCCAATAGTTGAAGGGATTGTTGGATTTTCCCTGATTTCGCTTTCAATTGCTATGATCGTTATTTGTATTACAACCTTAATAGGATTAAGAAAATTGTGGAAATAAGAAGTGTTGGATAAAATAGGAAAATAATGAAAATACTCATGCTAATATTTCTGGTATTCTCCATATTTTGTTGCGGACAAGATCAAAAAACCCTGTCTGAAAATAGCCAAAATAGTGAAGTTTCCCAGGTCGATCAACTATTTTACATTGACGGCCAGCTATGCCAGCATGTTCGCCGGATATTCCAGGATAAACGAGGAAATCTTTGGTTTGGAACAAATAACTATGGCATTATGCGATATGATGGGAAAACACTCGAATATTTCAATAAAAATAGTGGATATGATTTCGGCAGGATAATAGGGATTGTGGAAGATGAAAAAGGAAATATTTGGTTTGGTACATATAGAGGATTAAGCAAATACAACCTTTCTGATGGGGAGGTAGAATTTTCATATTTTTCAGAGGCAGATGGCATGGTTAACAATGAAATTTGGAGTTTAATAATTGACAGTAAGGGAATATTTTGGATTGGAACGATGGAAGGAGTTTGTCTGTTTGACGGGGAAACGTTTACCCCATTCCCCATTCCAAAAGCACATGTAAAAGACACAACCACAAACCTTTCATACAATATGATAACGTGCATAATGGAAGATAAAAACGGAATCTATTGGTTTGGCACAGATGGTTTTGGTATTACACGCTACGACCCTTCGGCTTCACTCAGATCAGGAGATGAAACCTTTAGTTTTATTACTAAAGAAGATGGACTTAGCGATAATAATGTCACGCATATTCTGGAAGATAAAAAGGGTGACATTTGGATTGGGACAATGTTTGGGGGGATTAGCCGCTACGATGGCAAATCATTTACCAATTATACTCAGACTGGGGTTGTTAACGGTATTGAAGTCTGGAGTATTTATGAAGATAAAAGGGGAAACATTTGGTTTCCTGCTGAAAATGCTGGAGTGTATTGCTATAACGGTAAATCGTTTACTAATTTCTCGGAGAAAGATGGCCTGAATACTAATGCGATACAGTCCATCTACGAGGATATGGAGGGACGGTTTTGGTTTGGTGGTTGGGGCGGTCTTTTTCGCTTTGACGGAATATCATTTTTCTCAGTTACTAAGGAAGGTCCTTGGGACTAATGGCAGAATCACTGCCCAATAGGAATATTGTATGACTTAAAACAACGAGGGTAATTCAATGACGCTCAATCTGCCGCCAAAGCTGGAAAATGAACTGGTGTTAATAAGACCATTAAAGGAACAAGACTTTGAAGTCTTATACAGTGTTGCAAAGGATCCATTAATTTGGGAACAACACCCCTCAAAAGACAGGTATAAGAAAAGTAAATTTGTATCTTTCTTTAATGACTCTATTGAATCGAAAGGTGCTTTGATAATTATAGATAAGAGTAACAAAGAAGTTATAGGAAGCTCGCGATATAAAAAATTAGACGTAGATGAGACCGCTGTTGAAATTGGCTGGTCATTTTTAGCTAGAAAATATTGGGGAGGAAAATATAACCGCGCCGTAAAAATTTTAATGATTGATTACGCTTTCAAAATTTATAATGAAATAATTTTTTATGTTTCAAACACAAATATACGTTCTAAAAAAGCCATTGAAAAAATAGGGGGCATGCAAATTTTTGATTCTAAGTACAAAAGCCTTTCTATAAATAATGATTTAATTTATAGAATAAATAAGCCAAAATGGGAGCTTATAACAAAAGAGCATATTGATATATAAAGATAAAATGATACTAATTATTTTTTTCAAAACAGGTGAAAACAATAAAACAAAAAATGATGACAACTATAGAAATATTAAAAGAGCTTGAAGCTTTCGGAGATGGGCAAACAAAAAAAACACTAATGACCCACGGGGCGAAAGAACCATTATTTGGTGTTAAAGTTCAGGATTTAAAAAAGATTCTAAAGAAAACCAAAAAGAATCATGAACTTTCTCTTGAGCTATATGCTACCGGCAATTCTGATGCCATGTACCTGGCGGGTTTAATGGCTGATGAAAAGCAAATCACAAAGGAACAACTTGAACTGTGGGTGAGCCAGGCATACTGGTCCTACTTGAGTGAGTACACAGTGCCCTGGGTTGCTGCTGAATCAGAATACGGCATGGAGTTGGGCCTGAAATGGATTCAATCGGACATCGAAACAATTGCCGCTGCAGGATGGGGGACTTTAGCATATTACGCTGCAGTACATGAAGATGAAATGCTTGATATTCCAACCTATATCAAATTACTCGATACAGTTGAAAAGGATATTCATAAAGCTCAAAACAGGGTTCGATATGCCATGAATGGCTTTGTGATTTCTATTGGAACCTATGTGGAAGCATTAACAGAAAAGTCGAAGGAAGTTGCAAAAAAGATTGGAAAAGTAAGCGTGGATGTTGGAGGAACAGCTTGTAAAGTTCCACTTGCGACGGATTACCTAGAAAAAGTATCAGCAGGGGAAAATAGGGGTAAAACGTAAATCCGCGAGGTGTTGAAGATGAATGTGAGTGCCAAAAATTTAAAGGACAATTAGGATAAATAGAGTATATACAATAAGCATTGAAAAATATTGTCAATCAAACTGACATTGATAAACTCATTGAAAAAGATGATTTATTTGCTTTCATTTATAACCAATATGGTTCTCCACCCGACTGGACAAGGCCACAAGGATTTGTTACTTTATCAAAAATAATATTGGAACAACAGGTAAGTTTGGCTTCGGCGAATGCCCATTTTCTTAAGCTCAATAATTATTTAGCAGAATTTACACCAGCAAATATGTTGGAACTTTCGGATGGTGAAATGAAGACTTGCCAGATAAGCCATCAAAAAGCAAGCTATTTACGGGCCCTTTCTTCTGCAATTCTTAAAGGTGATATTAATTTGAGTGAGTTACCAAAACTGGATGAAACAGAAATAAGGAAACAACTTACGGCTATCAAAGGTATCGGTGAATGGACAGTCGATATATATTTGATGTTTTGTATGCAATCAAAAGATATTTTTCCCCTGGGCGATATTGCTGTAATAAATACGGTAAAAGAACTGACCGTTGCAAAATCAAAAGAAGAAATTATTTTATTAGCGGAAAAATGGAAGCCCCTTCGTTCCCTGGCTGCCTATTTTTTCTGGCATTATTATTTGAAAAAGCGAAACCGGGGATGAGGTTAACATTAGAAAGTGGAAGTCTTTAAATTAAGATATGTTTTCAAATTGATTTTGAACTCCGGGGAACCAATCTGCCACCTGGCAGGTTTTACCACACTTCTCGTCCGCACGCTACCCATAAAGTTTTAGTGCCGGTGCCCGAAACGAAACGCTATGTTGGATTAAAGTGGAAATTCTGCGGATGTTTGCGATATCAGCGAGATAAAACATTTACTGGTACAATTCAGGATATTCGAAATTCATTTAATGTTCTTTGAATATTTTACAAAAGCAAAATAATAATATTACTTTTGGACAAAGTTTTATTTATGCAAAAACTCGTAATGGTTACCGGTGGTAACGGTTATATTGGTTCCTGGGTTGTAAAGGAATTGTTGGAAAAAGGATACACCGTAAGGATTGCTGTAAGGGATAAAAAGAAAACCGAAAAATTCCAGCATCTGCTTGATCTGGCAGAAAATACGCCCGGCAAGCTCAGGATTTGGGAAGCCGACTTGTTGAACCAGGGATCATTTGATAAAGTGGCAGAAGGTTGTACTTCTGTAATTCATATTGCTTCACCATTTACTCTTCGTTTTAAAGATGCACAAAAAGAGCTTATTGAACCGGCCTTGTACGGAACCCAGAATGTGCTTTCAGCAGCAACGAAATCCGGTACCGTTAAAAAGGTGGTTTTAACTTCAAGTGTGGCGGCAGTGCATGGCGATGCTATTGACATGAAGAAAAAAGGTCTGAGTGAATTTACCGAAGAACAGTTTAATGATTCCAGTTCGGTTACCCATCAGCCTTATTCATATTCGAAAGTACTCGCTGAAAAAGAGGCCTGGAAAATGTATAAAGCACAAGACCAATGGAAACTGGTGGTCATAAATCCTTCTTTTGTGGTTGGCCCTTCACTGACAGGCTCCTCCGATTCGGAGTCGCTCAATTTTATGAAAGATATTCTAAAAGGCAAACTGGCTATGGGGGCACCAGACCTGTGGTTTGGATTTGTTGACGTGAGAGATGTTGCCCATGCTCATGTCCTGGCCCTTGAAAATACAAATGCTGATGGAAGGCACATCCTGGCCGAGTGCACCATGAATGTGCTGGAACTGGCGAATATATTACGCGATTTATTTGGCGATAAATACAAACTTCCAAAACGATTGTCACCAAAATTACTCATGTATATCGTTGGGCCAATGTTTGGCGTAAATGCAAAATTTGTCAAGCACAATGTCGGTTATCCCATCAATCTGAATACTTCCAAAAGCATAAAAAAGCTTGGCTTAAAATATATGCCCATTGAAAAAAGCCTGGAAGATATGGTTAATCAGATGCACGAACTTAACCTTGTTTAGTATTTACTCCCGTTTTGTTGGTTGTAAATAACTCTAATGAAAATTGATTCAAGCTATTTCATGAAACTTGATTGAGGGTTTTCGGCTTGTATTAAATTCTTCCACTTTTTTTGCCCGAATACAATCTTATTCATAATTCATTGTTGATTAATCGTTGCTTCGATAAAATAAGAAGCATAATAAATGGATAATTTTGTAGTTATTATGAACATTTAGAAAAATAAAAAAAAGAGAACACTATGAAAATACAAAATTTGCTTATTATTCTTCTGCTGTTTTTAGTGATGGGCTGTGGTAAAGATGAAAAAAATCCTCCTGATCCTGCGCCCAATCTAAATCGTGAGTATACACTATACATTGATTTTTGGAATCCGGCGGGCAACAACCCGCAAATTAGTTTTGATGCTGCCAGCTCATCGCCTGAAATTCGGATTGACTTTGCTCAAACCTTTGGCGGAGTGGCCGTACCTCCAAATTTTACTAAGGTAATTATTGATAATGTCAGAATCATTGATCAGAACTTTGTGAATTACCAGATTGACGGTATTACGGCTTATGAATACCGTGAGGATATTGCTGACTGGAAAATTGATGTTGAATTTGTCATGGAATACGAACCCATTGGCGATCTTAATGTCGTTTTGGTATTAGATGCCAGTGCCTCACTTGATCAGGATTTTGTTAAGGTGCAAGAATTTGCAGCCGACTTTGTTACCCGGATTTTTGAAGACACACCATCGGCTCAAATTGGCATTGTTGATTTCTCGGATGTGATTAACACATATCCTCTATCGGGCAATGAAAATGCCCTGAAAGAATATATAGCAAATATTGAGATGGGGCCATTTACAACCTTATACGAGGCCATGAATGTTGGCATTGATATATTACAGAATAACCCGGCTGATGGGAAAGCCATCCTCACTTTTACGGATGGTACAGACAATAATTCAGGGCCAATGTACACACCTGAATTCCTGTATAATAAACTTACGGATGATTCAGGCAGCATCCTTATCAATAGTTTTACCATCGGGCTTGAAGGCAATGGTGGGGTTGATAAACCGGTTCTTGAAAATCTTGCAGCCAATGGAGGAATCGCACAATTTCCTAATTCTATTGATGAACTTGAAGTTATTTTTGAGAAGTTTTCGGAATCGATTTCGAATGTTTATAATTTGACCTATATCAGGAATCAGCAGGTAATTCCTGAAGCAAGCCCGGCCAGGTTAAAATTTGTATTTAAGGCAAGCCCTAAGTAGGTGCCATTTAGATTGATAATATTCAGAATTTTAAAATAAAATCCCCCGTTGAATTGATTTCTCAAATCAACGGGGGATTTGTCCGTCAGAGTAATCTTAGCTTAGAAAGACGATTTTACATTAAAGGCAATTAGCCCCCGGTCGCCAGTCTTTGTTTCGAATTCTACTTCCTGTCCGGTTTCAAATTCCTGATAGGAGTTTGATAAACCTGAACGATGAAAGAAAATATCTTGTCCGTCCTCATCCTCAATAAAACCAAATCCCTTGGTCGTATTATAAAATTTTACTTTCCCGATTTTCATTAATCAGTTTGATTTTTAATAACGACTGCCGCGATTATCATCACGTTTTGGACGAGCTTCGCTGACTGTTACATTGCGGTTGTCCATATCCTGGCCGTTGAGGCTGTTAATCGCCTCTTTGGCTTCTTCATCGTTAGCCATTTCAACAAAAGCAAATCCTTTGCTTCTGCCGGTGAATTTGTCGGTAATAATTTTTACGGATGTTACTTCTCCGAACTCTTCGAATGCTTTTTCCAAAGCTTTTTCATCAACCCCATAACTTAGGTTGCCTACGTAAATGTTCATGATTTAAAATATTAAATAAATAATTAACCCGTGTGTTTTAATCAATATTTAGCTGGCGTTGCCGGGGTATTAAGCCCTGCCATTAGCTGAGATTAGTATTCCCTTATTGCCGAAACCGTATACTTGATGGTTGAATTTATTGGAACGCTCTGATTACGTTATCGATAATTAGCTTTCTTTAAAATCAATGCACGAGTTTTAAACATGGGCAAAAGTAATAAAATTATTTGTAATGTAAATAATGTGAATTTTTTACCAATTTCAATAGGTGCCCCTAAATTCTCGAATCAAAACAAGAATTAATGATCAATTCATCGAAGGTTTATTTGTGTCTTGTTTTTATTCCGAAACCATCATTATTGTCATGGTAGCAGATATATTATAATTGCTACATCTACCTGAATAAAATAGGATTCAGGAATCAAATTAGTAAAATATATTATCTTTGCGTCGAACCAAATAAATAATTTATTTTATGAAATCAATTCTATCATTTATTGTTGTTGCCTTTTTATTTCTAAATACGAATTATACAATTGCACAACAGACAATTGAGGTAATCAATAAGAATGTAAATATATCGAAAGGCGATCAGCCCGCTTATATTGTTGAAATACCGCAAGGAGACTTTGATGATGTATTAAGCAATTGGACTAAACTGATCAGACAGAATACCAAAGAAAAAGTAGTTCAAGAGGGTCATGAAATTCAAATCACGGGTACCCAAATCAATGAAATTTATCCTGATCCCATCAATATTTATTCGGCAATAATTAATTCCGATTCTTCACTTAAGTTAGTGGCCGTCTTTGAAATAGATAGTGTTTTCTTCAATTACGAAAAAAATTCAACGGTGGAAAACGAAAAAATCCATAGCCAACTTCAGCTTTTTATGAAAAATTTTGCGGTTGAGGAATATGAAAATGCTGTGGAAGAAGAACTTGAGGCGGAAGAAAAGAAATTGAAAGAGTTAAATAAGGATTTAGATGGATTGACAAAAGAAAACGAAAATTTGCACAAATCGGTGAAAGAAAATGAGCAGGATATTAAAAATTCGGAGGATGCCATTAAATCGTACGAATTGGACAATGAACGTAAACTGGGTGAAATTAACTCCAAGAAGGAAGCGATTGCCAGTTTGTCGGCTCAACCCGAACTACAAGATCAGGCCAAGGACCAGCTAAAGGATCTGGAAAAAGAAAAAAAGAACATAAGCAATAAGCTTGAAAAAGAGCAAAAGAACATTGTAAAATACCAGTCAAATATCACAGAAATTAACCGTAACATCGAACGCAACCTTGAACTTCAGGAAATTAAACTTCAGGAGATCAATACCCAGGAAGACATTGTTCAGGCTGTAAAGTTAAAACTGGGGGGGATTAGATAATTCATCTTAAAACCTCTTCTGTCTTTTTTTCCGATTTAATTTGCATTTATACTGCAATTTCTAAAATAATCATACATGCTCCTCTATATTTATACCAATTATAAATAGACGACTTTCTTTTTTAGTCAGGCCATTTACCCTAAATTTGAGGTTTCTGTTTTCAAAATCAAGAGGTATGAATAGAATAGTAAATCTCATTGTGTCATTGTTTGCCGCTCTTTCGTTATCAATTGCCCAGGTTCCGGTGGGAGAAACCTTTGATATTAACGGATTATCATTTGATGGTTATTTTGAACCGCTTTCATACAGCCCTGAAGAACAAATTTTTGTTACCCATAATTCAGATTCCTTTGAAAAGGGCCTTATATACTATTCAAATGGTGAAAAGCAAGCAGGGTATATAAAATATGAAGAAGATAAAATATGGTTTAAGGAAAATTTATTTTATAATACCACAAAGGAGAAGATTAAGCCATACGAAATACAATCACTCATTATTGGTGTTGATTCATTCTTTACAATTTCCAATTTCTATATTGGGTCAAAAAATCATGATAAACCTGAGTTTGTACAGTTTATTACTCAATTTGACAGCCTGACTTTTATAAAACACTATCGTTTTGCATCGGGCACGGCTGTTTATTATGGTGGCTCTTCACCGATAACGGAAACCTTTTTGGTTCGCTTGGCCGGATCTGATAAATGGCACAGCTTTCCTGATAAGAGTGAAAAATTTAAAATTCAGGCGCTAAGATATTTTGGACATATTCCGTATTTAAAAACAGGCATAGAATCAGGCCAATTTGATTCGGATGATATGATGACCCTGATAAAAATGGCTGAATACCAATACAATTTTTTGAACAACCGGCCGATTTATTTCGACAACAGCTGGCAAGAAGTAAAAGACATGAACAGGGCCATGTATAAGGCAATCATTATTGAAAAAGTAGATTCTATCTGGACTATTGAATACAGTACAAATAATAATGTATTGTTTAAGGTTGATTATTCATCTTTTTACCCCAGCCGGAAAAACGGTTTGTTTAAATCATATTTTACTGACGGCAGGCTGCGAAAAGAAGCCATCTATTTAAACGACACATTAAAAAATGTTAAAACCTATTCTCATACAGGCATTTTAAAATATGAGTATAACTTAGCGTTTACAGAAATTAACGGCGATATTTCAATTGAAAGAACCTTTGTTCAGATTAATGATTCGGATGGTAAGAATTTAATGGAATCGCAGCGTGAATTTGAAATTGAGATTTACGATTCAGTAATGAAAAGAACATATGTTCGTTCCTTTCAGGATGGAAAGTTGGTTCAATCTTTCGTTTCGCAGGAGAAAAATGTAGTGTATCAGAATTGTGACCCAAATTACGATTTCAAGATTAAGTCACTTCAAAAAAAGATAAATTTATATTTGGAAGATAGAAAATATGAACAAGCCATTAGTGACAATGCTCAAGGAATCGTATTAATTCACGTGACAATAAATGAAAAGGGATATGTTGTAGACCATCGGATTTTTAATATTATCCACCCTGAGTTAGATGCACTCGTAAGAGGTTTCGCTACTCAATACTTAAGCGATACTTCGGTTTATAAATTTCGATTCCCCTCGTATAAACCCAACAAGGATAAATTATATTGTGAATTTGTTGTGCCCATTAGTTTTAGTATTAAAAGGTTTTATAGGCCACCCGCAAATTATTACTACCACAATCATATGTTTCAGTGGCAAATGATGCAACAACCGATGCCCTCAATTCAGGTTCGAACTTTTTAAAGGATTGAATAATATGTTAATAGCTTTTCGTGCAGATTCATACCTTCCCCAACAATTTTATACCAGGGTAAAATACATATAGGCGGCAAATACTGCCACCATGATGCCTCCTTCCAGCCGGTCAATCATTCTTCCTTTCCGGGTAAAAACGAAAATAAAAACAAGGAACGTTGCCAGCACATTCACTAACAGGTCAACATTCGACCCGGTTTCAAGTTGAATGGGTTGAATTGTTCCGCTAACACCAAGAATTAAAAACGTATTAAAAATATTTGAGCCGATAATGTTCCCAATGGAAATGTCGGCATTGCGCTTAAAGGCAGCCACTAAGGATGTGGATAATTCAGGTAAGGACGTACCCAGCGATAACACGGTTAATCCGATGATCCGCTCCGAAATACCAAAATCAACAGCAAACAGGGAAGCAAAATGGACGATGACCTGGCCACCGGCAGCGAGCAATATCATACCTACAATCACCAGCACGATAGATTTTTTCATGCTCATCGTCCTCAGCCTGATGGCATGTTCATCATCGGCGCGGCGCATGGCAAACCAGGAGTAATAAATAAAAACAAAAAAGAAGCTAAGGAGTAAAAGGCCATCGGTACGCGTAATGGTGGTTACCGATGTATCATCCAGAAAAATATCGTTGGCAACTACGAGTAAAATCAAGGCCGAAAGGAAACATAAGGGAATTTCAATCCAAATAGTGGGCGATTTTACAGCCATTGGGTAAATTAATGCCGATGCGCCCAAAATAACGAGGATATTGATAATGTTGCTGCCCACCACATTCCCGAAACTAAAGCCTGTATTGCCCGATGTTGCAGCAAGGATATTCACTACCAGTTCAGGGGTTGAAGTCCCGAACGCAACAATAGTCAAACCGATAACCAGATCGGAAATATTTTTCTTTTTGGCTATGGCCGATGCCCCATCAACCAGCCAGGTGGCACCTAAAATTAGCGGTATAAAACCAACGATTGAAAAAAGCAAATTTATCATAGGTGTAGCGTAGGCTGCAAAAATATTACTTTATTTTTAACATAGATCTTATAAATCCTGGATCAATTTTACACATTTTTACTTAGAAGAGGATTTCAAACTATTGATCAACTTTAATCAGAATTGTTGAGTTCATAACCTTTTCAATGACTTCATTAATATTTACCAATTGGATATATTGATCTTTTGGAACAAAGGAGTTTTTTAGGACAAATTGAGATTCAATCGAGATCGTGTTTTCGTTTAATGATTTGATGTTAAAATTGTATTCGCCATTTTCATTGTCAATGTTAAAATTAAAATCATCAGCATTTACCAATTCTACTGGTTTATCAAATCGTAAAAAAATATTCATTAAATCACTATAACAATAATTGTATACAAAGCTTAGGGTTCTTTTAACATCAGACGTCTTGATCAATTTATGGTTTAACAGCTCGGCAGTTTCGAGGTAATAAATTTCATCACCCAAACTATTTAAAAATTCGCTTTTATGATATTTAATAGCATACCTGTAATTGAAAGGCCTCTCTGAAATTCTTTGTTCGAGGTACATCGTGTCGAAAATCTGCAAACTATCCTTTTCATAATATTTTTCTCCAAAGTCAGATAAATAGGATTGACTTAAGAAAATAGAGTCATTATTGTAGCGGTAACGGGTTGACATGGCTCCTGAATATGATCTCCTGATATATACATCCCCCCGGTTGTTTTCTGTAGATACATCTATGAGTACATTATTTTTTCGGCAATTTATCGCTGCATTTCCAGCCGGAATACTAGACTCTTTGATGACGATGGAATCATTTATTTCATTCATTATAATTGCTGTAGTTCCAAGAAGAGAAACAGGCATTTCATCTATTTCATACCGGTTGTCTTCCGTATGTGGGTATATGTAATGGTAATTTCCTTCATCGTCCTTAAAAAGATAAAATGAATGAGACAACTCATCGGACCTGAGATAATACCTATCTATTGGACCCTTTACATTTTCCCTTCCTAGACCTACATAATATTCGATTTCAAGAAATTCAAAAATTTTTCGATAAAGAACATAAAGGTTATATCGGTCGATAAAATTATTGCAGAAATAGTAACTCACACTAAAACCTTCCTGCGATTCCCGAAGCTCTGTAATTTTTACATTATTTTTAATTTCATCGTAAATATGATTGAATATTTTTGTCTTTTCGTTTTTTCCATATTCTCTTTGAAGGTCCTTTAAATGGCCGACCAAACAATGCTTCTTATTTGAATATGATTGATCCTCTTTGAGAATTTCAGCGTACGAATAATAAATAGCTGACCATTTTGGAGTATGGTCCCTATTTACGTAAGGGCGATTGGTAGGGTAGACCGATACCGAAAAATAGGGCAGGTCGAGATACATGCTTGCATTCGGTTGATTTAATAACGATAGTTGGTTCTCTATTTTGAACGTGATTTCGATTCTCGATGAGTCCTTTTTAATATCAGGTTTAGGAAAATCATTATAAAGTTTGTAAGCCAAATGTGAATATTCGGGAATATCGACAATATATTTTGAATTTATTGCAGGAAGGTATGTTTGCAGAAAAACATCCTTTTCGAACCTGATTCCATAATCGCTCGTTTTATAAATTAATTCAATTTCATCCCCAACTTCTACGCCGGGAATAGCAAATCGGTATTGTCCTAAATACAGATCAAATTCTTCCGAATCAAAAACAACGATCTTCTTAATATCCGGATTGTTCAGGTCCTTGACTTCACCATTTTGTTTTAGGGTTCGGGCATCAATTAATTCAATTCTGTTTGTATCATAGTTGGGGAGGTAGATAAAAGCAAAAGCTTCCAATCCATTTTGGGTTAATATTTTTATTCTTTTATAAGTTGTGATGTTGTGACTATAGTCTTCAAGAAATTTTTTATAAAGGCTTCTATAATCGCCGTATGAATCTATGTTGAAGCTAAGGCTGTATTCCGGAATTTCAATTCTGATGCTCTGTTCAATGATTACTGCATCTTCTTTTTGCAATGAATCGGGTAAAAGGGCAGGTTCAGGAGGCTTATGCCAATCATATTCTTTGTATTGCGCATGAATGGATAGATATCCTAACAGGGCAATTGAGATTAATAATATCGTTTTACTCAAGAATAATTGATTTTTTAAATATTTCATTGATACTTTTATTGAGTAGGTTATATGAACTAATTGATTTTGCAGGAATTATAAAATCATCATAGGTAAATGAATAGTGGATGGACAACTTATTTTCTGTGATGTCAGAGCTAAACTGATATTCAAATCCTGAAAGGCTATCTTGTTGTCTGGGTGAATTTTGCGAATGAATGGAATCATTAAAGTTTATTACGATGGTAAAGGTATTGTTAATGGATCGTTCAGTAAGGATATCTATATCCAGGCAATCAATATTTTTCTGCAACGAGTGGGGAAAAGGTAAATAATTCAGCAATATATAGGTCTTATCCTGGATTTTATTGATAAAAGATTTTGACATTGTAAACTCGCCTTCAAGCTGATAATTATGATTTCTATTCTTTACGCTAAAGGTGTCAATTGTAAACCCTTTAAAACCAAGATTTATAAACTGTTTTGCAACATCATAAAAATCAGTTCTTTTATATGAATATTCGGTAAACTCCAGGTTAAAAGCATGATAACCCCTGATCTGATAACTGAATGTTCCTGTATATTCACCATTGTTAACATTGATATCAAAATAAAAGTCACAATGGTTTTGAGACGCATCCAAAGGCTTTGAATAAATGATTGTTTCCCCAATTGTATCAAGGATGTAAATATGCTTTCCCTGAACCGAAAGTGGAGGCAGATTTGTAATGCCATACTTTTCAGTACCATCAATAAAACTCCAGACTTGTTCATTTTTAATGGCACAAACCATATGATTAGCCCCACCTAAAGTAGGGAAGTCAATATCTGCGAAATAATCTGATGTGGCGCAAATAGCCAACCAAGCATCTATTCCTTTATGTTTCAATGCCTGGCAAATAAAATTTGAATAATCTTTGCAATCCCCTTGTAAATTGGTCAGGACGCTATTTACATCGTTTGGCACAATGGAACCCAAACCTGAATAGTTATCAATATATTTAATTTTCTTTTGGGCAAAATTTACAATTGAATGGATTATTGAATCACGATTATTATCGAACCCACTTGTGATTTCATCAATGACTTTTATACATTCGGCGTCAAGCGTATTTACCTGATCTATTTTATTTAAATACCAACGGTTAAAAAATTGAGATTCCCTGCCACGAAATTTATTTGGAGTGACTAACAGCCTGACCATCGGAAATTTAGGAAGTACTCTTAATGGGGTTTCCAGATCGCACGAAAAATCATTAAGCTGGGCTTGACCGGAGACAACAAAAGTGTAAATTTTATCGGTTCCATTCTTGGTAGAATCTATTTTTAAATCCATATTCTCAGAAATGTTTTGAGTGTCAAAAATCAGGTTCATTTCATTTGGAAGATAGATTTGATAAAAAAAGGTATCTATCGGGAACTCCTCAATAAATGGCAATATTGACATGGTAATAAGCTCGGAGCAGTGTTTTTTATAAGTGAAGGTAAAACGGGACGGTTCATCGAGTATAAAAAACTTACTTTTAATATCCATGTAAAATTGGTCCGGCAATTCGTGGCTTATCATTATTTCCAGGTTTTTTTCTTTCTTAAACTTGTACTTGCCGCTATCTTTAAATAATTGAATATCAAAAATCGAATCAAAGCAGTTGTAGTGAATCTTTATGGGAATGTCTTGTTTATTTTTTCCAACATAGGTTACCTCTGAAATGTAACCTGAATCATAGTCAATAATTCTGATAACTTCTTTTCGAATGGTATAAATAACATCAGGCTCTGAGGCAGTTAAAAAAGGAGGGATAAAAAAAATCAAAATGACCGCTATCCGAAAAGTTATGAACTCAGGTGCATTTTTATAATTCATTTCAAATGGTTAATCAATTCTTCAAATATACCAAAAATCTTAAAAAGTACAATCATTTATTTTTTCCTGGCAAGCCAACTTTTAAAGATGTCTTTTTGTTATTTATTAAATAATTAGTTGCTTATCCCGCTATCCTTATTAATTTTGTACAAAATGATCATTTAAAAACATCCGGACTATGAATAAATATACCCGTTCTGCAATTGCTGGCTTAACAGTGTTGTTGACAGCATCAATCTCCTTTTCGCAAACTTATCAAACCTACAAAGGACAGGTTATGGAAAGGACAACCAAGACATTTCAGGAGATGGATGAGTTTGATAAATTATATCCAGAACTAAAAACAAAAGGGAGACAAATAAAAAATGAAATTGATAAATATCCTGATCTTCCACTGGATAAAAACAATATCATTTACATGGCACCCAAAGGCTTTTATAACAACAGTTTTACACCCAAAGACCCTTCCCCGGCACCAGATGCCGATTTTCTTGGCCTTGACGACTCGGGAGGGAGCATTCCGCCAGATGTTAATGGTGCACCTGGGCCTGAGCACTTAATGGTAACCTTAAATACAGATATCAGGATACAGGACAGGCAGGGAACAAATCTTTATACGATTGGAACAGGTTCATTTTGGCATCCCCTGGCAACAGGAGGGGTTTTTGATCCAAAAATATCCTATGATCCTTATGAAAATCGCTGGATTCTTATTATGCCGGGCAGTTCCAATCCGGCATCATCAAGATTAATGGTCGGGGTTTCAGAAAATTCCGATCCAACCGGAACATGGTATCTGTATAGCTTCGATACTGATCCAACCGATACCCATTGGTTCGATTATCCAAATTATGGGTTCAGCAAAGACAAGATTGTAGTAACCGGAAATATGTTCGGTGGCGGTGGTGTTTATGTTGCTTTGTTTGTTTTTGATAAAATGCAACTTTATAACAATGCCTTTGAAATTACCTATACCCGCTTAACAACCTGGGATGGATTTACCATTGTTCCTGCCGTAACCTATGACCCGGATGTAGAAGATATATACATGGTACACAATATTAGTGGAAATATGGGCGGATACGGATATATTAACCTTTGGAGCATTACAGGTTCAGCCGATGATCCTACCATGACAAGCATTGGTTCGATTGGCGTTCCGCAACCCTGGAGTAATGGTTCGTATGCAAACGGAGGAAACTTTGCCCCTCAATTGGGTTCGGATGAAAAAATTAATACGGTAGATGCCCGTATGGAAAATTTGGTCTATCGCAATGATAAACTCTGGACTGCCCATCATGTATACCTCCCACAGGGAAACCCAAACAGGTGTGCTATACAATGGTGGGAATTGGCCCTTGACGGGGAATTGTTGCAATGGGGCAGGGTAGATGACCCATCAGGAGAAATGAATTTCGCATTTGCCGGCATTGCAGTGAATGCCAAAGAAGATGTGATGATTGGGTTTGGAAGCTTTTCTGAAAATCAATATGCCAGCTCAAGTTATGCCTTTCGTTATGCCGGTGACCCACCCAATACAATGCGTGATTTTTATCAATATAAAGACGGTAAGGCACCTTATTTCAAAACATTTGGCGGAGACCGGAACCGCTGGGGAGATTATACTTCAACCTGGGTTGACCCTGTAGATGATCTCGATTTCTGGACACTTCAGGAATATGCTGAACTACCTGCAAGCCAGGACGAATGGGGAACATGGTGGGCCTATGTTAATATTGATGCAGCCCCTGAGGCTGATTTTGCCGCTAATATTACCTCCGTTCCTGTGGGAAGTGGTGCCAGTTTCACTGATCGTTCGAAATTCGATCCCGTCTCCTGGAACTGGACCTTTGAAGGAGGGGTACCTGGAACCTCAACGGATCAGAATCCTCAAAATATTATGTATGAAAATGAAGGATTGTATGATGTTACTTTAACTGTTACTAATTACCTGGGATCGAATACTCTGGTGATGGAAAATTATATTAATGCCAATACAACAATATTGCCTGAAGTTGATTTTGTGGTTAATGATACAATTCCTTGTTTGGGCGATACAATTTTTCTCGAGGATTTATCTATTTATAATGCAAATCAATGGCAATGGGAAGTTTCGCCGCCATATGCCGAATTTGTAAACGGGACAAATGCCAATTCGCAACACCCCCAGATCAGGATTGACCTTCCGTACACTTATGAAATTAGCCTTACGGCAACCAATAATAACGGAAGTTCGACTTTAGTAAAATCAAATTATATTAAAGCGGGAGGCAAACCTTTGCCTTTCACGGAAAATTTTGAAACCCGAAATTTTAGCTCGCAGGGTTGGACAGTCGACAATCCGGATGGTAATAAAACCTGGGATTTTATTACAGTTGGCGGCACGGCACCGGGAAATATAGCATCGTATGTAAATATAAAAAATTATATTGGATTGCACGCAAGAGACCGGTTGATCACACCACGACTTAATTTTTATTCCTATAAAGATATCAGCCTTACGTTTGATTTTGCTTATGCCCAGAGGTTCGCGGTCATAACCGACTCGCTAATTGTATCCATTTCTGATGATTGTGGAAATAGCTGGACCCGCTTACTTGCCCTGGGCGAGGATTCAAGTTCAGTTAGGACATTTTCAACCACCGATCCTTATACCAATGAATTTATCCCTTCCACAGAATCAGAGTGGTGCGGAGAAGGCCTAAATCCGGCTTGCATTAATATTGATCTGTCGCAATGGAAAGGGATGTCAAATATCCAGATAATGTTTGAAAGTTATAATGGATATGGAAACAATTTGTTTATTGATAATGTCTCTATAAGTGGTCAATTAAGCGGTATGGATGATATTAGTCCTATTTCTGATGGGATCAGGGTATATCCAAACCCGTCAAATGGAAAATTTACCGTCGGATTACCTGAAGGCAGCAAGGCAAATATTCGGGTTTTTACAATCTCCGGAATAAATGTTTTTCAACATAACTATTCCTCTGATAATGGTTCGTTGATTTCCGTAAATCTTAAGGATATTCCAAAGGGAATTTATATCCTGGAAGTAAGCAACGAGAAAGGTTCGTATACTGAAAAACTTATGATCAGGTAAACTAATTTCAAAAATCCAAAGGAACTATTTCAACCGATTATTGTGGTTTTTAGCGAAAAGCTCAATTTCATCAAAATGCACTGTATTCATCTGGAATAATTCTGTTTTTTACCCCAAGATTATAATGACAAAATGAAATCAAAACAAGCCATTCAGCTTCGAAGTGCATTACGTTCAGGATTAATCTCTGCTGTGATAACCGCCATTTTTATGTATGTCATATATTTTCCGGGTTGGCAGTCAATAGCCGCGGGCCTTTGTATCGGTTTCTCCATTCCCCTTAGCCTCGGATTCTATTACACTTACGTAATGCGGAAATATTTATCCCGTGGAAATTTACTGGTTTTATTGAGCATAAACACCCTAGTGCATGTTCTTGTCATTTTTGTAATTGCCATCGTGTTTGTGGTTATTTTCTATATGAAAGGGAACATAAACCAAATTCTCAATAACAGGCATTTTTGGTTCAGCAATGAGTTCCTTGTCGGGATCGGTTTTGGATTGGTTATGAGCCTTGTATTTAACTTTTTCTATATCCTCAATACCCTTATCGGAAGGCATATCCTGGCCAAGTTCTTCATAGGCATGTACAGGCACCCGCGCGAGGTAGAGCGGATTTTTATGTTTCTCGATTTAAAGTCATCAACAAGTATTGCCGAAAAAATTGGCCACCTGAAGTTTCTTTCCCTGGTAAATGACTTTTTCTATGATATTGCCGAACCGGTGCGGCTTACGAAAGGCGAAATTTATAAATATGTGGGTGATGAAGCCATTATTTCATGGAAAATGAAGGATGGGATCAGCGAGGCAAACTGTGTGCGTTGTTTTTTGATGATCATTGAAATAATTCAAAAAAAATCAACCTATTACAACGAAAAATATGGAATTGTTCCAACTTTTAAAGCCGGGCTGCATGGAGGTTTATCAGTAACCGGAGAATTGGGTTATACCAAACGTGAAATAGCTTTTATGGGCGATGTGCTCAATACAACAGCCCGCATCGAGGAGGCATGCAAAACATTTGATAAACAATTATTGATTTCAGACGATTTGGTTAAAAAATTAACTGTATATGAGAACATAAAATATAGAGAAGTCGGAAATGTAAAGTTGAGGGGAAAGGAACAAAAATGCCGTTTTCGAAGAATTAAAAAGCCTTTCGTTTAATTTAATTATCGTACCATAAACGCACTATTGACTACTTTTACCAAATTTATGGAAGGAACAAAGCGAAATAATACAAATAGTGGAGGTAAAGATTGTCCTCAAACAACATCAGCGGTCGGGTGAATTAAACGCAGGTTTTGTAAAGGATATTCTCACCAAGCCTAATCATCCCCATGGCATTAAAGTCAGGTTAG
Source organism: Bacteroidales bacterium (assembly GCA_041393275.1). GTDB lineage: Bacteria > Bacteroidota > Bacteroidia > Bacteroidales > JAADJA01 > JAADJA01. The sequence goes on along the minus strand of JAWKKL010000005.1, from coordinate 3,261 downwards.
AAGATGGTTTGATTGGCAGGGTAAAAGAGATCGTTGATAACGAATAATAACAATGGAAAAATTTTAAAAGTCACTACGAGCCAGCCAGGAAAAAATCAACAACAAAAATGCAAGCTTTATAGTTAAAGAAGAAGATGAACTCCGCGAAGTTCCTTATCGCCCAACTTCCCATAAAACCGGAATAATATTAAATCTCTTCTTGCCAAATAAACAAGTATTTGTTGATGGTGTTCCTGAATAAACAGTTTAATCACCTCCTGAATACTGACAGAAAATTGATATTCGCTGAATCGCATTCCTGAAGAAAACATTACCGCGGCATTACCATTGTTTATGAGGATCAGATACGTCAAGTCATTGATGAACATGCCGGTACAAGCTTTCCATCGCTACCGACATTATTAAAAACAAGACAGCTAGCACATGCTGAGCAGTCATGAAAATGAAAGGAAAGGGAAAATAAAATTTTTGTTGTACACCGCCTCGACAGGGATACATCGGGCCTCATGATGTTTGCAAAAAGTGAAGAGATACAACACCTGCTACAATCCAATCGAACGACATCATCACCGGAACGACGTATGTAGCTGTTGTGGAAGGCATACCTGAAGAACCTAAAGGAACCGTCTCCTCCTATCTCCGCGAAAGCAAAGCACTCATCGTATATTCAAGCCAAAACCCTGAACATGGATTCCTGGCAGTCACCCATTACGAATTAATGAAAACAAGCCGCTATTATGCCATGTTAAAAATTAATCTTTCAACCGGCAAGAAAAACCAGGTTCGTGTGCATATGAAAGACATCGGGCATCCTGTGGCCGGTGATAAAAAATACGGGGCCAAAACCAACCCCATGGGCCGGCTTGGTTTGCATGCATGGGTGCTTGCTTTTGACCATCCTGTCAATAATGAACCAATGCGATTTGAGACCCCTGTTCCCAGGAAGTTTATGCGATTGTTTTAAATTTTTAGTAATATTTGATCAGGCTTTTCCGGATTTTCAACCTGTTACTATTATTTATGGATTTGAATTCCTATTCAAATGGTGCAAATTTTCAAACCTGGCCAGGTGTTTTGGCGAGATTTGAGCCATAAAATAAACTATATCAAAATGTATCCCGGTCTCGAAGAATCAAATTGTATCCGCCTTAAAATCCTACTTTTTTTCGTTAAATCTGAGTCTATAAAAGAACCATACCCAGGTAGTTAAACTTCTTTTTTTTGACCATCTGAGATATGAGACATTGGATAAACACGAACAATACAACCATATTTTAAAACACGGAAAACGAATACGAAAGGTGAACTACACAATATTTTATTTTACGGCAAATAATTTTTGAAAATAAATATAAATTTATTGTTTAACAATAAATATTAATTATTTTTGTGACATAATTTAAAACTAATATTATTATGTCGAAAACAAACAACTTTGTATTTACAGTCCTTAAGATTATTGCCTGGATCATCTTCGTTGGCTTATGCATTGAAGCAGGAGGTTTGATTGTTAATTTTATATTTAGTTTGTACAATCCTGAATTTGTCCAAAACCTATTTCAAAAGTTGGACTTAAGCGAAATGTATGAACGCAGTAAATGGGCTTTTTTCGGTATGTACAGTTTTATCCTTGCCATCTCAATTCTGAAAGCATTTCTATTTTATTTAGTTATCATACTGGTAAGCAAAATCAATCTGTCAAAACCATTCGACCGTTTTGTCTCAAGACAGATTTCAAAAATTAGTTACTACACGCTATCAATTGGGCTATTAAGCCTAATGGCACGAGAGACCGCCAAAAATTTGCAACATCGTGGATATATTATTGATAACCTATACCAGTTTTGGGCCGACGGTCAGGCATTTATTTTAATGGCAGCAGTAATTTATATTATTGCGACTATTTTCTCAAAAGGAGTTGAAATCCAAAATGAAAACGATTTAACTGTATAAGCTATGCCAATCATTGTAAACTTAGATGTCGTTATGGCAAAACGGAAGATTTCCCTGAATGAACTTTCTGAAAGAGTTGATTTGACATTATCTAATCTATCAATCTTAAAAACCGGAAAAGCTAAAGCAATCCGTTTTACTACATTAGATGCAATTTGTAAAGCCTTAGATTGCCAACCTGGCGATCTTTTAGAATATGTTAATGACGACAAAAGTACAACGAACCCCTAAACAGATATGCTAAAACCATTCAGCAATAAATTTTAATTTTTACCTTAGCACCAACTAAAAACAAAAAGTGAAGAAAACAATCAATGGTTCAAGTTTTCAAGTCCGTCCTTGAGCGTTTGTAAAAACTGAATTTTTGTATTTGAGCCAGGATAATTTTAACTTTCCCTCTCCACGATCTTCAAAGCAGCCTTAATCCCGTCCGCCGCACTCGACATGATGCCACCCGCATAACCACTCCCTTCACCTACAACAAACAGATTGGAAAATCCTTCCGTTAGCCCGTTTTCATTTCGTAAAACCTGTATGGGTGATGAGGTTTTGCTTTCCAGTCCCAGCAAAACGCCCTGGTCATAGCCATTGAGTTTTCTGCTAAAATCCAGTAGCCCTTTTTGCATGGCTTGCACAACCATTAGCGGGAGCATTTTCCAGAGTGGGGCAGGGGTGAGGCCAAGCGGGTAGCTTGATTCAACAGTTTTTTCGGTCAGTTTTTCAGACATGAAATCCTTGATCATACAAAAAGGTGCCGAAAAGTCCTGACTGAATTCCTTAAATGAGGATTCCAGTTTTTCCAAATCATCCAGCGCTTCAAGTGGCGTAACTGTTCTTCCGGCAAGCTGGTCAGGATGCAGTCCGGCTACACACGCGGCATTGGCAAACTGGCCATTACGCAGATAATAACTCATCCCGTTAACAATGTTGGTATGTTCGTAGGCTGTTGCAGGAACCACAATGCCTCCCGGGCACATGCAGAACGTATAAACCGGTTGTTTGCCGTCAATTTGGGTGGTTAGCCTGTATTCAGCGGCTTTTACCCCTTTCAGCGATGGTGTTCCCCATTGTGCCCGGTTGATGATCTCCTGTTTGTGTTCGGCACGGCTACCCAGGGCAAAGTTTTTGGTCCGGAAAGGAGCTCCGTATCTAATCAACATCCGGTATGTTTCAAAGGCTGAATGGCCGGGAGCAATTAAGAAATAATCAGCAATTAAGATTTCGTTGTTTGTAATCGCTTCGGATACATTTCCATTTTTTATGCTTAGGTCGGTGAGCATAGTTTCAAACAGGACCGTTCCGCCCGAT
>JAWKKL010000004.1:0-95483 GCA_041393275.1 Bacteroidales bacterium | reverse complement strand
AGGAATTCCGCATCAAGGGCAGGGCTTACTTCAAGACCGACAGGCGGTAATTGGGCAACATCACCAATGAGTATCAGTTTATTGTTTTTGCCTTCAAAAGTATAGTCAATTAAATCTTCCAATAGGTTATTTCGCGAAAACATACTGAAATCATTTGCCTGTGTTGCATCCGGTATCATAGAAGCCTCATCCACAAAAAACAGAGTGTTAGAATGTTTATTTGGCGAAATGATTAATTTGATATGTCCATCAGGGCCGGTGGTGGCCATATAAATTTTTTTATGGATAGTCATGGCTTTTTTTCCTGAATAGGTTGCCAGCACTTTTGCTGCACGCCCGGTTGGTGCCAACAAAACGTATTGATAACCTGCAAAAGGCAGAAGGTTGATAAGTGAGCCAATAAGGGTGGTTTTTCCGGTGCCTGCGTAGCCCTTTACTAAAAATGCCGGCCTATGAGAGAATTGGAATATAAATTTGGAAATTTCCCATAAGAGCCGTTTTTGTCCTTCGGTTGGTGGATAGGGAAATTTATTAAATACGGCTTTGGCAAAAGTGGTTACGTCCATCTCTGAAGTTGATTAAAATGGATATCCAATCCCCAGGTTTACAATCAGGTTGAACCAGTCTTTCGCATTTCCCGGAACCCAGCGATGCCCTTTATCGAGTTCAGGATCTTTTAATCTTTGTGCAAAATCAATCCGGAAAATGAAATATGAAAAGTCAAGCCTTACGCCAACCCCAATATCCATAGCCAGTTCACTTGCAAACGATTTAAACTCAAATTTTCCCCCGGGGAAAGTTTCGTTTTCGCTTAACAACCAAATGTTACCAATATCATAAAAAACAGCTCCGGTAAAGAACCGATAAATCTTGAACCGGTATTCGGCATTAGCTTCAAGCATCAAATCACCCACCCTCTCAATATTGTTGCCAGAAGGTTTGTATGATCCAGGCCCCAAATATCTTAATGGCCATGCCCTTAATCCATTGGCCCCTCCGCCATAAAACCCTTTTTCAAACGGAATATCAATTGAGTTGCCATATGGAATGGCTACCCCTAAGAACGACCTTAGGGCCACACTGTGCTTTTTATTTATAGTAATATAATAACGAATATCAAAATCAGTTTTTGCAAACTGTGAATACCTGATACCAAATACTGTTCTGTAACCTTGTTCATTTGGATCATTACCAATAATACTTTCAGCAAAATTGAGTAAGTTACCGGCCATTTCAAAATTTCCTCTGAAATACATAAAATTCTTTGCCTTACCCAATTCCTGGTTGTTAAAAATATAGCTGTATTTTAAACCGAGGATCAAGTGGTCGGTGTACTGATCGCGATACCGCTGTGGCTCAGTTACTAAAATTGAATCAAATTCAGGCGTTGTTTGAACTTTTACTATGTTAATATCAAATGGAATTAAAATGTGGTTTTTAAATTGGGTTTCTGACCATTCGTAACCAAAAGAAAGGTTTGTAATAATCCGGTTGTATTCAATTCTGTCCTGCCAGTTGTATCCGATGTTTAAGTTTGTTTTAGGCCTGAAATAGCGGTTAAAGATGTCAGGATTTATTGGGGCAAGAAACTTTGGAATATAAATATTTGCATCGATACCAGCTTCAAAGGTATTAAAAAAGAGAATTTCTCTTTGGTCTGGATTTTCAACAACCGTAGATTCCTGAGCTTCCATCGCACCTTTTAACCGGATGCTTAAAACTTCTGCACCTCTGAAAATATTTTTATTTGAGTAAACGAGGTAACCACCGATACCAAGATCTCCACCCGAATTTGTTACCTGTGTTTCAATCGAGTAGGAGTGAACAGGATTTCGTGTAAGGTTGATATAACAATCCAGGTAATTCAAATCCTTGGTTTTTTCGGGAACAGAATCATTTCGCTCAAACTTGATATCAACGTACTTGTAAATTCTTAATTCACTGAGTTTTTTAAACGATTGATTAACATCAGTCGCATTATATAATTTATCATTACCTAAAAAAATTGAACGCGAAACCACCTGAGGTTTTATTTTGAGCGGGTTTCTATAAATAAAATTATAATTATAAGGATAGGGTTGATTTTTTCGTTGAGGGTTTTTTACCAGGGTGTCATAGGATAATGTATCAAATGAATAAGGGATATAATCGGGTCTGATGTATATGCTGTTGATATGATAAATTTTATGATTTTCTTCACTTTTCGTTTCAGACGTAGGCCCCATGGGATTAAATTGCCTGATATTCAAGGTGAGATTTACATTCCTGGATTCTAACGAACTGTCGGCTTCATAAAAGATATAATCTTTTGTAAAGTCGTAATACCCATTATTATTAAGGACTTTTGTTATTCTTGACCGTTCTTTATCAAGCACAAACGAATTGAAAATTTGTCCGCTGTCGATTAACCGGTATTCATTTTCAGCAAGTACCGTTTGCATAACTTGTTTATCGGGGATTTTATAGTCAATTTTTTGAACAAGGTAAGGTTCAGAGAGTTTTATGTTATATATTACTTTTCTTTTTTTCTTTTTTTCTTCCCCTTTTGCAACAATTGAATCCTGAATGGACGAATTATAAAAACCGGAATTGTTCAGGTATTTGTACATTTGTTCTTTCGATTCTGCAATAAGAGATTTATCAAGCACTACCGGAGGCTCACCAGACTTTTTAAACATACTGTTCCACAGAAGCTTTAACGGTAAAATACCAAAAACCCTTTTATTGGGTTGTTGTATAATAAGGCTTTCCAGATTGGATGCGGGTAAATCCTTATGCGGATTTATCATCTCTATCTCGCTTTTAACAAGCAAATAATCGTTCTCTCCGAGCCTTTTGGTAGTACTGCAAGAGCTTATAAGAAAAATGGCCAGAAGAAAAAAGCTTAACGAATATAGATTATGTGTCCTCAAAGGTATTTACCCATAATAAATTTAAATACAAATGTAACACGAAAGAAATTATATGAATAAACAGCTAAAATAATTTGTAATCAATCCCCTGTTAATATTGCAATTCTAAGAAGTAAACAATAACATATCAGTTAGTTGAGTAATTAAATATTTTTTTCTTGTTTTTAAAAAACATTTATGTAGTTTTGCACACCTATTTTTAAAAAAGTAGTTCTTTAACAAATGGGAGTTTAGCTCAGCTGGTTCAGAGCACCTGCCTTACAAGCAGGGGGTCACTGGTTCGAATCCAGTAACTCCCACCACTAGAAGAGAAGTCAATTTTGGCTTCTCTTTTTTTATTATCTTTACCACCTTATCTATTAGAAAATTATTACAAACTTTAGTCAAAACTTTATAAAAAACTACTGCTATGGAACTTAGAAACACTATTATTTTGCCGTTGAAAGACGAAACATCCACCCGTAATTTCTTTGAAGATAGTGCTGTCATCCTTGGTATTGTCGTCGGCAACGATGGCTGGGCCAATGATATAATTCAAAAAACCGACCGGGCTGCCTATGCAAGATCAAGTGTAAGGCGTTCTGTTTGGATAAAGGATGAGCAACTTGTTTTTGAAATTCTGGACAAACTTTTTTCGAATAGTCAAAAATTTGATAAGCCTCAATCCACACCGTATTTTTTTACTTTATCAATGGACAAAAAGATATGTGATTTAATATTGCCAGGTCATCCTGTTCCTGATAATGGCAAAATTGATGGTGCATATAGAAATACCGAAATAGGATGTTAGTCATGAACAGAAATAAGAAATCAGCAGTACGGTATTGTATCTTCCTTCTATTTATTTTTTTATATCCTACAATTCATGGGCAGATCATAGAAATGAAAGAGATCCCCGCTACAGGTGAAAAAACATACCTTTTGCAAAAACTGAAAATGAACTATGTTGACATCAATAGTAATTTCGATATTCAAATTAGGAAAGATACCCTTCGGTCGCGGATCAATAAAGATATTCTAAAAGGAAATAGTCAAACCGATGCCTTGATGGCCGAATTAAAAACCCTCACAGATTTATCTGGTGAGATACTAAAAAAAACAGAGGCATTTAATGAAAGTTTTCAGCAATATAGTAAAGCAAAAATTTCCGGTGATTCACTAAATATAAAAAATAGTCTTGATAAGTTGAAAGAAAGCTTGAGTTCTGTGGCTCAAGTTGAAGAAGATTTGCTTGACAAGTATGTAAACCCAAATCCCTGGCTTTATCAAAAATATAACGCTATGTTAAATGACTATATGATTATGCCAGATATTTTCAGGAATTTGGTTGATGAAATGAATACTTTTCTAACACTTAAGCTTGACAGTGCATACAACAATGAAGGCGTTTTTATTCAGGTGGGCGCCTGGATCATTACGAAGTCTGGGACAAGTAGTATCCACCTCGAAGGATTTGATGATTATCCCTTAGGCGAATTTTATGTTCATCCAACCTATAACCTTCAATTGGATGACAAACAAGTTAAAGAATTAGAAAACACGCAGGAGTTATTAGGTAAAAATGCACAATCGTATAAGGAAGTTTTGGGAAGGATTACAAATGAAATTAGGGATAATCTATCTATTTTGCTGGATCCAGTCAAAAAACCAATTGAAGAATTATTGTCATCAATCAATAATGTTGAGAGTGATTTCCCCAATCAACCGAAGACAACAAAAGATAAGTTAAATGAAATTAAATTACATGTAAAAGAATATCAGGATTACCTTGAATCGTTGATTAAATCCTATCGTAGTGAAAATTTAATGGAACGTGATAAACTTCAACTCTTGATGAGGTTTTATGATGATCAAACGAAACTGACTTCAAAAACTAAAGAAGAAACTGCAATATTAAATGCAAAGGTCATATCACTTTATGACGAACTGGTTGACGCAAATTCCTCACTTATTTCCCCTGTTGCAAAAATTAAGATTCAGATTGGTGAATTTACACGTATTTCAGAATCCTTTAATGATTTGAAATCATCAATCGGGTCAATTATTAACGGCCAGAAATTCAATAGTGAACTGCTTGTGTTTGGAGACAAAGTAAAAAAGCTATCTGTTGAAAATGTTCCTTCATCTACCTATTTTTCGCTTAAAAATACAGGAAAGCGCGAACCCGGTGATCAGGTTATCCTGAAAGTCGGGGTTGGAACCCCTTCCATGGCAAAATCGCAGGATATGGAGGTTATTTACCTAAACCTACTTGAAGCTGAGCCCCACCTCAATATGGCGGTAGCATACAATTTTGCATGGCCTGTTGCAAAGACTAATGAAACCCCACCCAATGGCCCTTCATACAGTATATTGTATAAATTCCGTTCCCGAAGTCCCTTTTACCGAAATATCTTTGATATTGGCTTAGGATTAAATTTTGCCACATTCGATTTTAACAAAGACAATATTCCGGAAATTGCCGCAGGATTTTGTACAAGTTTATTGCGCGATTACATAGAAGCGGGATGGGGGTTTAATTTCAATGCAAATACAGGATATTATTTTGTTGGTATCCGAATTCCTATTTCAAATAATAGTGTTTATTTCGGCGGTTCTGAAAAATAATGACAATGCAATGATAAAAAATGATACCCGCTTCCTGATTTGGAGAAAGTAGTATCAATATAATTGGCAATTTCATTATATAAATTAAAAGCAAAAATCAAACAATCCGAAATAGTTTTGAAAATAGTCATTTTGAGCCGGGTTTAAATATTTTATACCAATCGATTTGATTATAAAAAATCTTTCTCGATTATTCCTTGACAAATGAACAGAATTTGACGACATTTGTTATCTTATAACTCGCATCAACTACTATAACTAACAATATAATCAGATCAATACTGTATGATCAGATCGATATTAGCTGACCGGAAAAATGATGATATTCTTTCCCTTGAAAGAATGATTTCAACCGATTTCCCCAATATAAATGTTTGTGGGAAAGGCCAGTCCATAACTTCAGCAGCAAATTTATTAAATGATCTTGATCCTGATTTGATTTTTATCAATACAGAATTACTTTTAAGTAACGGCTTTGAATTATATGACTATTTTTCGAACGTGGACTATGAAATTATTTTTTTGTCCGATACCCTTAAACATGTGGCAGACGCCATCAATTGTAAAGCTTGTGGGTATTTATTGAAGCCGATCCAGCCTAAGCCCTTCCATATGGCGGTAAATAATGCATTGATAAAAATCAACAATAAAAAAGAAAACCAAAGAAATAAATTAATCGCAGATAAGTACTTAAAACAATCTTCAAATGATGACGTGATTGGTATTCCGACCATCGAAGGATTCGAATTTATTTCGATAAATGAAATTATCCGGTGCGAAGGTTTGCAAAAATGTACACGGGTAATCACACGTGAAAAAACAGATATTGTCAGCTCATACAATCTTGGCGAATTCCGAAAAATACTTGAACCCTATGGATTTTACTCTCCTCATAAGTCGCATCTGATAAATTTGAACTACATCAGGAAATACCATAAAGAGGGCAATATATTAATGGTAAACAATTCATACGTTCCGGTGGCAAAACGTAAAAAAAAGGAATTTCTAAATCAAGTGAAGCATATTTAATAATTTTTCCTTTCGTACTAAAAATCTAGCCTTTCATTCCTGTTTTTGTTTTTATAGTCCGATATAGATTGACAAACCGTACATCCAATTATTACTTTCACTGCTTTATTGTTTTACTGGTTTATCTCAATACACTTGTCATACTACTTGTTTAATGGAACCCAGGGTTTTAAAGATTCATTTATCAGCCGATTGCTGCCATGAAAAAGACATTGATTCATGCCAGGGAAACACGGATGTAATTGTTTATCTTGAAAACGGCAAAAAGTACATCGCCTCTTTTTTTACCTATACCAATATTCACGACATGCACATGCGCCACAAACAAAATGGCGATTACCTGAATGGCGCCTATTTTTGGGATAAAAATATGGTATTGGTAGAAAATTGCTCATTAAAAGACATTGAACCGATTGTAAACGATCTTATTGACGAAGGGAATTTTCGGGAAGCTTTCAGCGAGTTATAATAACGTATGGCAAGGTAATAACTGTAATATGTACCATAATTATTATGGGACTGACAGGGCGAAGCTATGCCCGGATGACTGATAAATACAAAATAGCATATGTTCTTAAAGAGGCTTAAAAATGTATATACTTAGCATCTTTTTTTGCAAAAATGAAATAAATCAAAACCGGAATTTTCGATTCGAATATTCTAAAATAATCATAAACAGTACTAATATTAATAAATAAGAAAGCGAGGACTTTATGCCCCAACAACCAACTTACCCAGGAGTGTATATTGAAGAAGTGCCCAGTGGCGTTCGAACCCTTACCGGGGTAGCTACTTCAATTACCGCGTTTATTGGCCGTGCAGTTCGCGGACCGGTAAATGAACCCCTTACAATTAATAACTATGGCGATTATGAACGGCGATTTGGCGGACTGTCGCAAATTAGCACCATGAGTTTTGCAGTACGCGATTTCTTTTTGAATGGTGGCGGGCAGGCCGTTATTGTCAGACTTCATAGTGGCGCCGGAACATCAACTATAACGCTTGATGCCGATAGTAGCCCGCCAGGACTTCCACTTGTATTGCAAGCTTCGAGCCCAGGTGCGTGGGGCAGTAACTTATATGCCCATATTGACTGGAATACTAAAGATCCGGCCAATGACCAGTTATTTAATCTAACCATTTACGAAAGGGATCCGGTAACAAAAAATAATATTTCGACAGAAAAGTTTTTAAATGTTTCTGTAAATCCGGATGATTCAAGGTTTTTACCCCGATGGCTCCTAAACAATTCCCAATTGGTAGAAGTTCAGGAAGATGATGGTGGAACCTATCCAGGAGACTATAAAATACCGGATGTAAGACCAACGGAAACTTTTACGGCAGGCAGTCCTCCGGCCAGCCCTCCAAACCTTGTTGAAGATCCTGTGAAGGCTACTACAGTAACGGATGGATCTCATATTGATGATAACCAGTTTTTCGGCCCGGGAATGGAGACAAATAAAGAGGGCATATACGCCTTTGAAAAAACAGACCTTTTAATCTGTTATGTATTCCCCCATATGCGTCCGATACCGGCGGAACACCTGCATCTGATGCTCAACCCACAGATATTACAACCAACCTGATCTCCACAGCCGGCAGTTATTGTGAAAAACGCCGTGCCATGTTGTTATTGGATGGGCTTAGCACGTGGAACAGCAAGGACAAAGCCAAAAGTGATTTCTCTGATAGTACATATCCTGGGATAACCAGTAAAAATGCTGCCTTGTTTTTCCCACGTATAAAAGCACCCAATCCTCTGAAAGAATTCCAGATTGAAGAATATATTTCATCTGGTGCGGTTGCGGGTGTTTTCGCCCGCACCGATGGGCAACGTGGTGTATGGAAAGCGCCGGCAGGCCAGGAAGCTACATTAAGGGGAGTGTCCCAACTGAGTGTTCCATTAACAGATGATGAAAACGGAGAGTTAAACCAACTGGGTATTAATTGCCTTCGTTCTTTTCCTGTTTATGGGCGTCTTGTCTGGGGTTCACGTACCCTCGAAGGGGCCGACCGTCTTGCTTCTGAGTGGAAATACATAGCCGTTCGCCGTACGGCACTTTTCATTGAAGAAAGTTTATTTCGTGGTACCAAATGGGTCGTATTCGAACCCAACGACGAACCCTTATGGGCGCAGATCAGACTAAATATAGGGGCGTTTATGAATAACCTCTTCAAACAAGGGGCATTCCAGGGTACAACCCCAAGGGAAGCCTACCTTGTAAAATGTGATAAAGAAACCACTACCCAAAATGATATTAACCAGGGTATTGTAAATATATTAGTTGGCTTTGCTCCGCTCAAACCGGCTGAATTTGTATTTATTAAAATTCAACAATTAGCAGGTCAAATAGAAACTTAAAAATAAATAATCATGGCACAGTTTACCGTAAATGCACAACGATTTGATCCGTATAAAAATTTTAAATTTCGTATAAAGTGGGATGGCAGGTATGTTGCAGGGGTCAGCAAAATAGGCGCCCTGAAACGGACAACCGAAACGGTCGAACACCGTGAAGGCGGCGATCCCAGTTCGGTACGAAAATCACCGGGACAATCAAAATACGAACCCATTACCATCGAACGTGGGGTAACCCACGATACCGAATTTGAGAAATGGGCCAATAAAGTCTGGAATTTTGGTTCAGGGCTTGGCTCAGAAGTTTCGCTGAAGGACTTTCGAAAAGACCTGATTATAGATATGTTTAACGAAGCCGGACAATTAGCCATTTCTTACAAAGTATACCGTTGTTGGGTATCTGAATTTCAAGCCCTTCCTGAACTTGATGCAAGTGCTAATGCAGTGGCTATCCAGACACTCACACTTCAAAATGAAGGTTGGGAACGCGATTATGAAGTTACTGAACCGGATGAACCTTCATTTACCGAACCGGATGCTTAATTCTGTATGAGACCGCTTACGTCGTCTGAATTGCTGACTGAGTGGGAGCAAGGATTGAATCAGCCTTTGCTTCATAAAACATTCGCTCTTTTACAAACGGCTTCTCCTGAATTGAATACTGCAGACATTGCTAAATTAAGTATCGGGAACCGTGATGCAAGGTTGTTTAAGTTGCGCGAATGGATGTTTGGTTCTCGTTTCAGGAATATGGCTGAATGTCCGGAATGTTCGGAAAGGGTTGAATGGGAAACTAGGATGACTGAATTAAACTTGTTGTTGAAAGAAAATTCAAAAACGGCAAATGAATTTAATTTGGAAAAGGATGGGTATAACATTCAATTCCGATTGCCCAACAGTGATGATATTATCAGCGTTGTTTCAAACAATACTAAAAATCAGGACCCAACTAGGCTATTAAATCTTTGTGTTCTCAAATCTAAGTTTAAAAACCGGAAAGTTAAATTTGAAAACCTTCCGGAAAATATTTTGCAAGATTTGACCAGCAGAATTGAAGAGTTGGATCCGATGGCCGATATCCGAATGAAAATAAGTTGCCCGAATTGCAGCCATGAATGGGAATCTCGATTTGATATCATCAGCTATTTATGGGCAGAAATAGACAATTGGGCAAAACGAATGCTACAGGATATATTCAGCCTGGCCAGGGCTTTTGGCTGGTCGGAAAAGGAAATTCTCGAAATGAATCCTATGCGCCGCAATATTTATGTGGAAATGGTTAGAGCATGACAGGTTTTCTAAATAATATAATAACGCGGCACCTGGATGTTGCTGAAAATGTAAAGCCCTATATTCCCGGAAAGTTTGAGCCAAATGCTCTTATCACGGGATTCTCCGGTGAAATTGGGATGGTGCCAAACAGAGAAAATGATCTATGGTTTCGGGAAGATATATTGCCTGGAGTTTCAGGATCAGATATATCAGAAAATTCAAGTCAAATACTTTCTGATACAACTAAGATAAAATCATCAGCAAAAATGGACCTAAATCCCGGCTCTGAAATGGAAACTAATTTTAGAGTTAATGCAAAAGAATCAGGCAGTCAGAATCATTATAAGGAAAAACATGCGGGGCAAAGGCCAATGGAAACCAATGCAATGAATCGCATTAAACAAAATACACATGTTATAACTTCTAATAAACCCGAAATTTTTTCGTCAGAAAATTTAAAAAATCCTATAAAACCTTTTATTTCAAGTGAGAATATCCCCAAACAGAATAACCATTTGGATCAAAATCAGAATAAAAAGGCGTTAAGTGATCAAACTCCAAATTCTGGGAATTTATCTGATGTTATTAAAAAGCCAACAGAAGTGAAACCAACGGAAAAACAATTTCTTTTACCAAACGAAAGAACCGGGCAAACAGAAATTTTTTCTCACGGCCAAACTAAAGTACCACAATGGTTAAAGGATTGGAAAAATGAATCCGGGCAGGAATCACAAAAGAAAGAATCTTTGCCGGATTCAAAACCGGCCATAAAAGTGAACATTGGCAGAATTGAGGTGAAGGCCATAATACAGCCGATGCAAACACCCCCTGCCCGCAAAATTTCAACAAAACCAAAAATGTCATTGGATGAATACCTGAAAAAACGGAATGGAGGTAGCCGATGAGCACTGCCCTGGCCATTGCCTCTGTTACACACGTTTTGAAAGATTTACTGAACGATGGAATGATTGACCATGATGTTTCTGGAGTAATTGGTGGAAATGTTGCGGTCTCTGCCTTACCCCCTGATCGCATTGATACCTCCGAGGCCAATACGGAAAGCAGGTTGAACCTGTATATGTACCAGGCTGTGCCTAATACAAGTTGGAAGAATATTGGATTTCCTTCACGAAATACGAAAGGTGAAAGGATCAGTAACCCACCTTTGGCCCTTAATCTTCATTATTTGTTAACTGCCTATGGGGCTGATGAATATCATGCTGAGATACTTTTAGGCTATGGAATGCAATTGTTACATGAAACACCGGTTCTAAGCCGCGATGCTATCCGAACTTCCCTGGCTCCGCCAACTCCTGTATCCGGTGGGGGACTGCCACCTGAATTACTGGCTTTGTCAACGTCAGAACTTGCCGAACAGGTTGAACAAATAAGAATTGTTCATAATACTTTAAACACTGAGGAGTTGTCGAAATTATGGACAACATTTGAGTCGAAATACAGACCTACGGCAGCGTACCAGGTTTCTGTAGTGTTAATCGAAAGTAAAAAATCAACAAAGCAAACCCTGCCTGTTCGCGAGCGACAACTTTATGTAATTCCCTTTGACCAACCAGTGGTGGAAAAAATAAAATCACAATCGGCTCCTGGAGAACCCATTATTGAAAACCAGAAAATACTCGAGGGATACAACCTGGTTGTTGAAGGCAGGCAATTACGAGGTGAAGTAGTATCGGTGGATATTTCAGGAATTGATGTAACACCTGATCCTGATAATTTGAAGAATACCCAAATTATTATTCCTCTTCCTGCCGGTTTATTTGCAGGAATACAAGGCGTGAGGGTAATTCACCGGATATTGATGGGGTCGCCGCCCGAACCTCATCGTGGTGTAGAATCAAATGTAGAAGCTTTTGTTTTAAGTCCGCGAATTGAGTCAACAACTGTAACCATCACAGGTGGGACAGGCGATGATCCCAGGTCAGCTGACATTGAGTTAGAAGTGAATCCGGCAATTAAAGATACACAAAAGGTTGTTTTATTATTAAATGAATTTATCCCAGGCCCGGTTTCAGAGATTCCTCGCTCATATAGTTTTTATGCTCCGCCATTAACGTTGATGAGCCCTCCGGGTCCGTTTGAAAACATTTTAATTCCTGTTAATGGAGTACAAGCCGGAACTTATTTGGTTCGCATACAGGTGGATGGGGCGGAAAGCCCGTTAGGGACCGATTTAACCGGAAAATATAATAGCCCGTTACTGACCATATTATGATAGTAAAAACAAATCATAGCTGGCCCGAAGAAAATAAGCATTATTTGATGTTATCATTGAAAATACTGCAAGAAGAAATAGAACATTATCTTAGTAAAAAAGAGATAAAACAAGAAATAGGCACGACTTTACGAAATGAATTGAAAGATTTTGCAAAAAATATGACGGCCCCTTCCTCAATAGACACCATTACCTCAATTTTTAACTTGTCTTCATTTGAACGAAAAATTTTACTGATGTGTGCGGGGGTAGAACTTGATTCGGGATTTGCTTCCTTTATATCATCAATCCAGGGAAGTCAGGGCCAGTTTCTTCCTACTTTTAGCCTGGCACTCGCTGTTTTTCCCGAGGCTCAATGGAGTGCTTTATCCCCCGATAATCCATTAAGGTATTGGCGGCTAATTGAAGTGGATACAAATCATTTGTTGACGAAAAGCCCTTTGCGAATAAATGAGAGGGTGCTCCACTATCTCGCTGGAATTCAATATGTCGATGAGTCTCTTTCCGGCTATATAGAACCTTTTATTGATTTGGAGAAACCGGTTTCTTCACACAAAAGCCTGGCAAGTAGAATAGTTCAAGCGTGTACATCTGCTAATAGTAAATCAACATTTCCAATAATCAGGCTAAATGGGAATGACCTAACTGATAATTTAGGGATTGCATCCCATGTATGTTCACAATTGAGCCTTTCTTTATATCTAATGCCGGCACGTATAATTCCGGAAAATATAAAGGATATGATGGAATTACTCAGGAGTTGGAACCGTGAAAGTGTATTGGGTGGAAATGCTTTGCTCATTGATTGCCATGAAACAGATAAATCAGATTCTGCACATTCGCATGTAATTTCAACATTTTGCAAAAATATCCAAAGTGTTACTTTTATCAGCAGCCGGCAATGGAGCCCTGACATAAACCGGCCTGTTCTTGTTTTTGAGGTAAATAAACCCACCGCAGACGAACAACTCATGCTTTGGAGAGAATCATTAAATAGTCATGCAATAAAAATGGATGGCCATTTACAAAAATTGATTTCACATTTTAATATGAGTCCGCTAACAATAAGAAAGGCAGGTAATGAAATCAGGCAGCTTATTTCTGAAAGTTCCAAAAAAGATTCATTTTCTCAGGATAAAATTGAAAACATTCTTTGGAAGACAAGTTGTAAATTTACCAGTCCCCGGCTGAATGACCTGGCACAACATATACCCTGCCTGGCAAATTGGGATGATTTAATTTTACCCGAATCTCAAAAAACCACCCTGCGTGAAATAGCCATGCATGTGAGGCATCAGCACAAAGTTTATGAATCGTGGGGATTTGCTTCAAAAAGTTCACGTGGATTAGGAATAAGTGCCCTGTTTGCAGGTGATAGCGGAACCGGTAAAACCATGGCTTCTGAGGTTCTTGCCAATGAATTGCAACTTGATCTTTACCGAATTGACTTAAGCCAGGTGGTAAATAAATACATCGGGGAAACCGAAAAAAACCTGAAAAAAATCTTTGATGCTGCAGAAGAAGGCGGTGCAATCCTGCTATTCGATGAAGCCGATGCATTGTTCGGAAAACGAAGCGAAGTAAAAGACAGCCACGACCGTTATGCCAATATCGAAGTCAGTTACCTTCTTCAGCGCATGGAAGCCTACAGAGGGTTGGCCATTTTAACAACCAATCTGAAAAGTTCACTTGATAAAGCTTTTTTACGTCGCATCAGGTTTATCGTCCAGTTTCCATTTCCCGATGCCATACTAAGAGCTGAAATATGGCGCAGGATATTTCCTAAAGAAACACCAACTGAAAACCTTGATATTAAAAACCTGGCAAAACTCAGTATTACAGGTGGCAATATTCGGAATATCGCACTCAATGCAGCGTTCATTGCTGCCAACAAAGATCAACCGATAAGGATGGCGCATATTTCAAGGGCAGCTAAAAATGAATATACAAAACTTGAAAAACCCATGAGTACTCTTGAAACAGGCACCTGGTGATGAACCGGCAAGTTGAAATATATATTGATGAGTTGATATTAACAGGATTTCTATCGACTGACCGGCACAGGATAGGGGAGGCTGTTAAAAGTGAATTGACCAGGCTAATTTCTGAAAAAGGATTGCAAAACCAAACTGAAAGTGGAGGTTTGATTTCTCAAATTGACGCAGCAACGATCCATATTAAAGATTCTAAAAATGCAAGAACAACATGCATTCAAATAGCTCAATCAATTTTCGGAGGATTAAACAAATGAGTTCCAGAAATCTCATAAATAAGCAAATTAAAAATTCAGGGGTTTTGCCAACTATGGCGTCAATGAAAAGAAGAGGATCCGGAATTTTAAATAAAAACACCCTCCATCCATCAAATAAGGATATTAATCATAACCTAACGAACATAAGATTTGATAACAGTCCATTGACAGGCATGCCCAATCTCAAACTTCAGACAAAACTTAAAATTGGTAAACCCGGTGACAGGTATGAACAGGAAGCAGATGCTGTAGCTGAAAAAGTGATGCGAATGGATGCTCCTCAAACGGATCGTAAAACCGGACCATTTGCAAATGAAAATATCGGCAATACTCCTGATAAATCCCAATTTGCAATTAATAGCATCGGACACCTGGTTCAAAAGCAGGTTGAGGAAGATGAGGAAGAAGAACTCCTCCAGGCAAAAGAAGTTCCTGGTAAAACTCCGGCACCGGATCATAATATTCAAACGAATATAAAAAACTTAGGCTCAGGCAAACCTTTGTCTATGACCGAACGATCATTTTTTGAACCACGGTTTGATATGATTTTAGCAGGGTCAGGGTGCATAGTGGTGATCGTGCTTCAAAACTTTCGCAAAGTCTTAATGCACGGGCTTTAACAATGGGACGTGATGTGGTTTTTGGGGAAGGACAATATGCACCGGGGACAAATGCTGGTATGAATTTGATGGCCCATGAATTAACGCATGTGGTGCAGCAGGGTGAAGCAAAAGAGAGCCATCAGTCAATGGTTCACAATTCGTATCAAGGCGTGAGGAAGACATAATCCAGGGAAGTTTTTTTGGGGATTTGTGGGAAGGAATAAAATCGGTTGGTAGGGCAATTGTAGGTGCAGCAGAGTGGGTTGGCGAACGGCTGCATGATGCAGCAAGATGGGTTGTGAACCTGATTCGTGACCTTCCAGACCGATTGGTAAGATTAGGTCAGACGATTTTTGACGGACTGGCCGGAATTGTAAGTTTTATCCCTGAGGCAATCAATGCCCTTGCTACAGGTGGAATAAAAGGTTTTGCAAGTTGGTTGTGGGAAAAAGCAAAATTAGGCGGACGTTGGATACTAAGACTTATTTCACGCATTTTTGATGTCTTGGGTGGGCCTGAAATCACTGAATTTATTTTACATCTTGTTACAAAGGCGACACCCTTAACCGATACGGAAAAAAGTGCAGCACAATCTGTTCTTGGCCCGGATGCCATCCGGTGGGACGAAGTAAGGGTTGCTGAAGGCGGGCTCTTGAGCATCATATTTCATTTCAACAAGGGTAGGGCTTTTGCTACGTTTCATACGATCAACCTTCCCAGTACTGGGGCGCACGGTCGAACAAATGTTGCTATTGTTGTGCATGAATTGACACACGTTTATCAATACGAAAAAGTTGGTTCATTATATCTTGGCCAGGCCATTCATGCACAGGCTACTATTGGCTATGGCTATGGAGGCGCTGCCGGGTTGAAAAAAGACAGGGCTGCAGGGAAACATTATAGTGGCTATAACCGCGAACAGCAAGCACAAATAGCTCAGGATTATTATACCCTTCTTTCATCTGGCGGGGATACTACCGATTACGATCCCTTTATTGCCGAGTTACAGGCCGGTGATTTATAAACTTTTTGATTATGAATTTTGAAAATATCCATTTTTATAAAATATTAATTTGTGCTTTTAATTGTCATTCTGATAACCAATACTAATGAATAAGCAAATTTTAAATAAACCAATTCGTAAGTCTTGTTCAACATTTTCTCCCGTTCCCGGCAATAAATCGAAACTGCATGGAATTAATCATAGCACTGTCATCGAAGGAACAAAAGATTTAAAGCAGGGTATTGGTCATAATTATAACAACATCCGGATTAATAGTGAATTGCCATTTTCTTATTCTGAAATACCTGCTGGAATTCAACCAAAACTAAAAATTGGTAAACCGAATGATAAATTTGAACAAGAAGCCGACCAAATGGCAGAACATGTAATGGGTATAAAAGATACTATTCGAGAATCTGATCAAACTCCTGATGGAAATTCGCCTAATGAAATACAAAGACAATGTACCGAATGTGAAGAAGAAGAGAGCCTGCAACGAAAACCACTGGTGTCGCTAAATGTGCCGGAAATTCAACGACAAACAGAGGAGGAAGAGGAGGAAGAAGTGTTACAAAATGAAACGGGATAGGAGTCAAACTCCTCAATTAATGCCAGATTCCGTTTCTGTTTTAAAAGCTAAAGATACAGGGATGCCTTTGCCTGAAAATACAAGATCATTTTTTGAATCAAGGTTCGGCCATGATTTTAGCAAGGTGAGGGTTCATCACGATTCAGATTCAGGAAAATCAGCAAAGTCAATTCAGGCCAGGGCCTTTACATTTAAAAATAACATTGTTTTTGGAACCGGCCAATTTAAGCCTGAAGAGCAGAATGGCAAAAAATTACTTGCCCACGAACTAACTCATGTTATCCAGCAGGGACAGGCAAAAAAGTTTCATAACACGAATCATTCGGTTTTACAGGCCTCCAATGTACGTGCGATTCAACGAAAAAAAAATCCGGATAAGCCATCATCCGTCAACATAAAAAAATCTCTCAAAGCCCAGAAACTGGTATGGGATGACCTGAGGGCCCTTTTCCCAAACGACATCGGAAAGGTGGCAGGTACAGGTTACAGGGAATCTGTCGGATACCTTCAAACAGACTTCACTGAAAAAAATGAAGGAGGTGTTTCAACTTCTGCACCAATCGTGTATGTCGGAAGTAGTTATTTTTCTGAAAAAGACCAGGAAAAAAGAAAAGAAAAGCTAAAGATAGAAATTATAAAAATTGATACCTGGCGGATTGAAACAGGCCGTGTTAACAATACTGATCTTGCAAATAATGAAATAAAAAATAAACTCCAGGATTTAAGTGCAGAAAAAAAGCTGGAATTGATCGGCAAACTGAAAGGGAGGAAAAACGCCGATAATGATAAGGTAGTGGAATACCTTAATAAAGTGATGCAATCAACTCCTATTGTTCCCGGTTCCACTCCAATGGCAACCGGTGGATTTGAAATAAAGGCAGACAATATTAAAATTATCGTATTGCCTGATAAATACAATTCATCAGAAACCTCAAAAGGGGCGGTTACAAAAATCGACCGAACAGATAGTACAACCGATTGGGGCAAAACGCCTGCGTGGAAATCAAAAGGAGGGATTATTACTGAATTGGATTTTGTTCCACAAATACCATATCTAGAATTTACTATTCAGACCCATTATAGTTCAGGAGCTAAACCACGAGACACTTCCGGATATGGAGTTGGAACAAGGCCTGGTGATACAACAGATGAGAAAAAAACCCTCGGATTTCATGAAGGTTCTCATGGCCTCGAGTTTATTAAATCTATTCAATCAGGGGTTGCAACACACAAATATCCAACATATCCTTTCAAGTCTGGCGATCCTGCCAACAACGTTGATACTGCCCACCAGAATTACAGGCAACAGGTTGGTCGATTCAGGGATATGATTAAAAATGCCCTTAGTGAAAATATTCAAAAAGTAGATTGCGTTGGAAAAACCATTGAACAGTACCATACTGAAGAAGGGACTTCCACCTCAGTACATTGTAATCCATAACCTTAAAATATGACCACATTTCCAGGTTCGCCACGATTAATTAAAGGAGGTATCGTACTCATTGATCCTGAAACGTCAACTGTTAAGCGGATCATAGCCCTGCAATACAATCCCGAAACACTTACCCGGTCGTACCAGGTGAAAGGGGTTGGAGGAGAAGGTGATACATCCGAAGCTCTGCGGCTCACAGGCCCACCGGTTGAGACTTTTAAACTCGATGCAGAAATTGATGCAACAGATTTGTTGGAATCGGCGGATGAGGATACTGTAGAATCAGGGATACACAGTCAATTGGCAGCACTTGAGACAATCATTTATCCATCAAGCAGTCAACTGACGTCAAACAATAGTATGGCTCAATCGGGAGTCATAGAAATTGTACCAATGGAAACAGCCCTTACACTTTTTATCTGGAATAAAAATCGAATCCTGCCCGTTCGGCTAACTGAATTCAGTATCACCGAAGAGGCATTTGATATAAATCTTAATCCCATTAGGGCAAAAGTCAGTCTCGGTATGCGGGTATTAAGTGTTGATGACGTTGGTTTTGATCATAAAGGGGGCAATTTATATATGAATTATCAGCAAAATAAGGAGCGTCTTGCTGACATGTTTAGCGGAAGCACGCTCAGAGAACTTGGAATAGAAAATATACAATGACAGATCCACTGCAAAATATTTTAAAATTTACCGGATTAAGCCGTACAGTTTTTTCTCCAACCAGCCGGTACTATGGTATTGAAACGGCAACATTAAAAAAGGAAAACGGAGAAACGATTATCTATCTGAAACGTCGTTTTGTTCCATCGGCAGACAACTTTTCACTGCTTCATGAACATAGGGTAACGGAGGGCGATCGTCTGGATAATATATCATACAGGTACCTGGGCGATCCGGAACGTTTCTGGCAGGTTTGTGATGCAAATAATGTGATGCAGCCAAATGAATTGACCAGAACCATTGCAAGGAGAATAAAAATTACTTTACCCGAAGGAATACCCGGAAATAGCAATGCTTAAAGGAATAAATTTAACATTATTGATCGGGCCGGCCATTCCGGTTCCTGCACCCAAATCGGTAGTTGAAGCGTTGAGTAGCATACAGGTTACAAACAGCAAAGACAGGAGCGGCTTCCAGATTACTTTTACCGTGGGAAAAAATTCTCCTTTACTAAACTCAATGCTTCCTTCAGGATTTTTTGACCCAATCACTACACGGATAATTCTGATTGTTACACTCAACGGTTTTCCCAACGTAATCATGGATGGACTGGTAACAAACCAGGAACTCAGCCCGGCAAATGAACCCGGAAAATCAAACCTGACTCTTACCGGTGAAGATTTAAGCCTGGCTATGGACCTTGTTGAATTGATCAAACCCTATCCGGCCATGCCCGATGTGGCAAAAATACTTGCTACCCTGGCACCTTATGCAGTTCTCGGAATAACTCCGGTTGTTATCCCGCCGATTATTCCGGTAATTAAATCCCCAACCACCGGCTGGGAAACACAAAGAATTACAGACAGGGCTTTTATTAAATTCCTGGCGGAACGGGCCGGTTATGTATTTTTTGTTCAACCCGGGCCATTACCCGGACAAAGCATAGCTTATTTTGGGCCTGATACCAATTTGCCTGTTCCACAACCCGCTTTATCCATTAATATGGATGCACACACAAATGTTGAATCGCTGAGTTTTTCGCTTGATGGAATGGTAAAAAAAGTAAGGATATTTACTATTCTTGACCCAATTACTAAAAAAATCCCAATTCCAATTCCGGTTCCAAATGTAAATGTATTTAAACCACCATTGGGTATCAGGCCAACACCACCGGCAAAAATAGAATTTGCAGAAGAAGGGGCAGGCATGGCACCTGATGAAGCTGCCCAAAACATATTGGGCTTTTTAATGAATAGTTCTTCTGCTATAAGTGGTAATGGTTCATTGGATGTTTTGCGTTATAAAAATATACTCAGAGCAAGAATGTTAGTAGGGGTAAGGGGCGCAGGTAATGCGTATGACGGATTATACTATGTAGATAGTGTAACCCACAATATAAAGCGCGGTGAGTACAAACAAAGTTTTACCCTCTCGCGTGATGGTTTAATTTCTAATACAACGAGATTAGCAGTATGAGTACAGACAGACGATATTATGGAAAATATAAAGCCACTGTTCAGAACAATATTGATCCTGAGATGCGGGGCAGGCTGACATTAATTATACCTTCTATTTTAGGTTTGGTTCCCTCTTCATGGGCTGAGCCATGTGTCCCTCTGGCAGGACCAACCGGGCCACCCATGGGTGTGTATATGGTGCCACCACCGGGAGCAGGCGTATGGGTAGAGTTTGAAGAAGGTGATTTGAATTATCCGATTTGGTCGGGATGTCGATGGGGTGCACCTTCAGATATTCCACCACTGGCTCATGCCGGATTGCCAGTTTCCCCAAATATTGTTATGCAGACAGCTGGCCAAAACACATTAGTCGTAAGCGATCTGGCTGGCCCAACAGGAGGGCTTATGCTTAAGAGTGCAACAGGGGCAACCTTAATCGTCAATGATACAGGGATTTATATCCAAAATGGTAAAGGGGCAAGCATTGTGATGACAGGACCTACCGTAACGATCAATAATGGTGCAATGGTTATAACTTGATCAAATAAAATTAGAATTATTTATGCCAGGTTTTTTACTGCATCTTGGTGCTACAATTCAATGTGCACATGCCGGACAGGCCCAACCAACCGTTACAAATCCTCGGGTATTGGTTAGTGGTCAGCCCATAGTAACCCTTCCTGCCCCGTTTATGGTAGCAGGATGTCCGTTTAATATTTCAGGCGCTCCAGTCCTTGCATTACCGCCCAATGGGTGACTGCGCAACAAGGGTAACTTCTAATGGTATGCCTGTTTTATTGTTTGACAGCCAGGCTGTTTGTGCACCAAATGGAACACCCGTTATGATTCTTGCCACACAAACCAGGGTCACAGGAATGTGAATAAAAGATGAATATAAAATATCCTTTTCAGTTTGACAATAGAGGCCGTACTGCGGAATCAAGTTATGAAAGCCATATCCGCGATATGATCGAACAGGTTCTTTTTACTGCTCCGGGCGAACGGGTAAACCGCCCCGATTTTGGAAGTGGACTCATGCAATTGGTATTCCAGCCAAACAGCAGCGAACTGGCCACAACCACACAATTCCTTGTTCAGGGGGCATTGCAGCAATGGCTTGGAGAGTTAATCGAGGTAATTGCCGTTGAGGTCGAAAATATTGATTCGAAACTTCAGGTTATTGTACAATATACAATACGTAGTACACAACAAAGTCAGGTAGCACAATTTATAAGAGAAGTATAATGGAAACGCAGTTTTTTTGTAAAAATAAAAACCGCAGAGAAATTGTCAGGAATAATTCTGCGCTGAACGGCATAGATTATTTGGAAGTGACTTCCACCGATCAGAAAACGCTATCGGTTCATTTCCTCCATAATTTACCCGGACAAACAAATCCTGTACCTCCCGGTGAACCGGTTCTTGCAATTGAAAATATAGCCATTGAAGGAGGGGTACGGATAAAAAATATTAATGTTGAAAGTGTAAGCTCCGCAGACAACATTCTTACAGTATCAGTTGATAAAGCAGGAGATTTTTCTTATTATACATTACGATTGATCAACTCATCCATTGATTCTGTTCCTCCAACCGGCTACGATCCACAACTTTCATCCGTGGAATTTTCTTTTAAAGCAGGCTGCCCCAACGAATTTGACTGTAAAGATGAAACTATTGGCGGAACTGAAACGCTTCCGGAACCCAAAATTGATTACCTGGCAAAGGATTATGCCAGTTTCCGCAGGATCATGTTCGACCGGCTCAGTCTTATTATGCCCGACTGGAAGGAAAGAAATCCAGCCGACCTTCAGGTTGCTTTGGTTGAAACGCTGGCTTATACGGCCGATCATTTAAGTTATTACCAGGATGCCGTAGCTACGGAAGCTTATCTTGGTACCGCCCGAAAACGGATTTCCCATCGCAGGCATGCACGTCTGCTTGATTATCCAATGCATGATGGCTGCAATGCCAGGGCCTGGGTTTATTTCGCCGTGGAAGAAGGTGGCGATGCAGATACCCAGATCTTGCCGAAGGGTACTAAGTTGCTTTCCAAAGGTCCTGACGATGAATTAACAATACCTTCTTCTCAACTTAACAAGGTTTTGAATGAACAACAGCCCCAGGTTTTCGAAACAAAACATGATGTTCAGCTTCACAGTTCAAACAATGAAATTTCTTTTTATACCTGGATCGATTCGGAGTGCTGCTTGCCGAAAGGGGCAACAAGGGCTACTTTGTTAAACGAACCGGCCATCACTATTTATCCGTATGATGTGTTGATTTTCGAAGAAAGATATAGCCCAACCACCGGATTAAAGGCGGATGCCAATACAAACAATCGTCATGCGGTCAGGCTAAAAGAGGTTACCGACAACATCGACGTTCTTACAAATACTGCGGTCAAAGAGATAGAATGGTTTGAGGAAGATGCCCTTCCCTTCCCGCTCTGCCTGACAGCCTTGGTAAATAATGAGGACGGTACCACTGAAATAATAGAAACCGGTGTTGCCCTTGGTAATATCGTACTGGTTGACCATGGAATGAACTTAGAAAACAAACATTTGGTTCCTTCAACAGCTCCTGCAAACGGGAATTACCGGCCCCAATTACCACAGGGAAATATCACCATAGCCACGCCTTATCTCCATGAGTCTGAAAAATCGAAGGCCGCTTCAACAATGCTGTTACAGGATCCGAAGCACGCTTTGCCCGAGATAAGCATTGTGGAGGATGATGAGCTTTGGACCGTCAACCGCGATCTCCTGGCGAGCGACCGTTTTGCTACGGAGTTTGTTGCCGAGATTGAACAGGATGGTACGGTACAACTTCGTTTTGGCGATGATATCATGGGGAAAAAACCGCCGGGAGGATTTACTCCCGCCACTTCTTACAGGATTGGGACAGGCCGCAGTGGCAACGTTGGCAGGGATTCAATTACACGCATTGTTTGGGAACAGGGCGGATTTATTTCGATTAGAAATCCTTTACCTGCCACTGGTGGAACAAATGCGGAAACCATGGCCGAAGCCAGGGAATTTGCCCCCCAGGCTTTCCGTACACAAGAAAGGGCAGTTACCGAAGCAGATTATGCTGAAAAAACCGAACTCCACAGCGAGGTACAAAAGGCCGCTGCCCGTTTTCACTGGACAGGAAGTTGGTATACGGTGTTTGTGACAATTGACAGAAAAAATGGCCTCGATGTGGATAATGATTTTAAATCAGAAATAATAAGGCATCTCGAAAAGTATCGCATGGCAGCTTACGATCTTGAGATAAGAGGCCCCAGGTTTGTACCCTTGAGTTTGGAACTAAATGTTTGTGTAAAAGCCGGTTATTTTAGGAGTAATGTGAAAGAAAAACTTCTGGAAGTATTCAGTTGTTTCGACCTGCCTGATGGAACCAGAGGTTTTTTCCATCCGGATAATTTTACTTTTGGCCAACCTGTTTATCTAAGTCATATTTATAAGGTTGCTATGGCCGTTTCAGGGGTAGAATCGGTTGAGATTAAAAGATTTCAGGAGTGGGCCAAAAAACCGAATAAAGAAATAGAAAATGGAATGTTACAACCCGAAGAACTGGAAATCATCAGGTTGGATAACGATCCCAACTTTCCTGAAAACGGTAAAATTGACTTCATCATGTTTGGAGGATTATGAGTACAATAAATCAACATCTTGACGCCCGTGAATGTTGCGAGGGCATAACTTACCTGACCCCGGCATCTGTGGAAAACCTTCCTGGGCTCGCATCTCTGGTTTACCGGACAGGCACCTTTGGCAGCTTTAAAACGTCAATGCAAACCGGAATATCATCAAAAGCGGCAATAACAAAACTGACCTCTCGGGATAATGATGATCCAGCCGTTGCCTTGCTTGATTCATGGGCAACTGTGCTGGACATTTTGACATTTTACCAGGAAAGGATTGCCAACGAAGGATATTTAAACACGGCCACCCAACGACGTTCCGCTCTTGAATTATCCCGTCACATCAGTTATAAACTAAGTCCCGGTGTGGCTGCCGGAACCCATGTGGCTTTTACCATGGATGAATCTCCTGGTGCCCCGGCACAAGCCGTCATTCATGCGGGAACCAAAGTGCAAAGTATCCCCGGGCAGGATGAACTTCCGCAAGTATTTGAATCAACCGAAGAAATTGTAGCCAGGAAAGATTGGAATACTATCAAACCGCGATTAT
The DNA here is from genome assembly GCA_041393275.1 of Bacteroidales bacterium. Taxonomy (GTDB): domain Bacteria; phylum Bacteroidota; class Bacteroidia; order Bacteroidales; family JAADJA01; genus JAADJA01. Next base: position 70,872 of record JAWKKL010000004.1, on the reverse strand, counting down.
CTCAACCACAGAACATCGTTACAACGATGGAAAGCATTATTCTGGCTGGAACTACAACCAATATTAATCCCGGTGATATACTATTGATAAAGAACGGATCAGCGAGGAAGACAAAAAAAGTACTAAAAATATCATTGGATCAGGAATTGGATATTACCCGTATTGATTTCGAAAATCCGGTTTTATCCCCGGCCATTTATGTACGACCGGTATTACCTGAAGGCACCGTGAAAGATTTGGAAAATGATACGATGTTAAATAGCGTTGTAATTGATCACATTTTATCCAGAAGCTGGAAAGAAGAAGCATTAAGTTCCTTGCTCAAAATTAAAGGATGGAAATCACAGGACCTTGTTGATGCAATACAGGAACGGCTTGCCAATATTGGCATTGGCTCAGATAAAGGGGTTTATATTATGCGTCAGAAAGCATCGGTGTTTGGATATAATGCAACAAAGCAAGTGACCTATAACACCAATGGTTTTCCGAACCCTCCATCTTCATGGGCTGAATGGTCACTAAGCGAAACAAACGGTAAAATCTTTCTTGACAACGCCTACGATAAAATCCTGCCTGAGAGTTTTATCGTTATTAAAAAACTTACCGAATCGGTTGAAAATGCTACGAATTATAAAATAACGGAAGTAAATTCCAGTTCCCGGACAGAATATGGCATCAGTTCAAAAACGACACAACTCAGTTTGACTCCTTCTTTTGATTGGAACCTCGAAACAAATGATCTATCCTTTGCACGAAGTTTGACTGCATACGTACAAAGTGAACAACAGGTATTGGCCGAAGTTTCGATTGAAGATTTAATAATGGGAGATACACTAACGCTAAATGGCCCATATCCGGGTTTAACTTCTGGTCAGAAAGTCATCATAACAGGCGAACTCGCAGATTTGAACGGCATTTATAACAGTGAAATGAAAATCATTGACGAGGTGATACTTGAAGCCGGATTTACTGTTTTAACGTTTCAAGAGGCGCTGGAAAATAAGTATATTCGGGACACGGTTACCATCAATGCCAATGTTGCACATGCCACACATGGAGAAACCAAAACCGAAACGCTGGGGAGCGGCAATGGGTCAAAGATTTTCCAGCAATTTGTATTAAAACAATCCCCTTTGACATATACTTCCGCCGCTTCGGCTTCTGGTGGGGAAACAACGCTTACAATCAGGGTTAATGATGTTTTGTGGAAAGAGGTCCCGACATTGTACGAAGCAACTCCAAACGATAAAGTTTATACAACCCGGATTGATGATGATGGAAAAGTTACCGTTCAGTTTGGCGATGGAAAAACCGGTGCCCGTCTTCCAACCGGAACTGAAAATGTAAAGGCAACGTACAGGGTAGGTACGGGCCTGAATGGATTGCTCGAAGCCGGACAACTTTCTCAACTAATGACGCCAAAATTGGGTGTTAAAGAGGTGAAAAATCCCATGGCACCTTCGGGTGGGGCAGATGCTGAAACCCTTGACAATGCAAGACAAAATGCTCCGTTGACCGTCCTTACCCTCGACAGGATTGTATCTATGCAGGATTACGAAGATTTTGCGCTTGCTTTTGCCGGCATAGGTAAAGCGCGGGCTGATATTTTGTGGAGCGGAGAACAGCGTATCGTCCATATCACCATTGCCTCGGCAGATGGAAAAACGATAGACGAAAGTTCAGATTTATATACTAATCTGAAAAGTGCCATTGAAAAGGCGCGCCATGCAAACCACCTGGTTCAGCTTGAATCATTCGTACCTTTATTTTTTGATGTTAAAGCAAAAGTGATCATTGATTCGGATTATATCGCCGAAAAAACTTTGGCCCTAATAAAAGAAACTCTTCAAAATGCATTCTCATTCGATGTCCGCAGTTTCGGGCAGTCGGTGACACCGGCTGAAGTAACCTCTGTAATTCAGGGGGTTGAAGGGGTTATAGCCGTTGATTTGGACAAGTTGAACGGAGAGGACCCATTTGGAAAGGAACACTTTCGCCTTCCTGCTAAAATAGCTCACTGGGATAAAAATATTATTGTCGCAGCCGAATTACTTACCATCAATTCCGATGGGATTGAAATCAACCAAATGTCAGCATGAGTATAACAGATAAAAGTCTTTATGAATTATTGCCTGCCATTTACCGCATCCGGGATGTTGCACAGGGTGAATCTCTTAAAGCCCTGTTTGAGGTAATTTCGCGCGAAGCAGCAATTGTTGAAAGCGATATTGAGCAGCTTTATGAGAACTGGTTTATTGAGACCTGTGATGAATGGGTGGTTCCTTACATTGGCGATTTATTGGGTGTACGTGGTTTACATGCAATTAACAGCGTGCCTGATTTTAGTCTCCGGTCGTATGTTGCAAATACCTTGCGATACCGCAGGCGCAAAGGAACAGCCCCAATTTTGGAACAACTGGCCATGGATACTACCGGATGGCGTGCCAGGGTTGTTGAGTTTTTTGAATTGTTGGGAACAACCCAGCAAATGAACCACATTCGGCTTCGTAATCAGGTTTCGGCTGATATACGGGCTATGAATAAACTGGAGTTAATTGATACTGCCTTTGATACTTTGGCCCATACTGCAGATATTAGAAATATTAAAAGGGAAAATGGGTGGTATAATATTTCAAATATTGGTTTATTTCTCTGGCGGCTTCAAAGTTACCGGATACATAAATCAACCGCAAGAAAAGTAAACCCGGGACCAAAGGAGGGTTTTACCTTTAGTCCGTTGGGAAATGATATCCACTTATTTAACCGGGCTCAAACCGAAAAAGAAATTACCCACATCGCAGAAGAACATAACATTCCTGGAAAATTGAGGCGTCTTCCCATGTATAACGAATTGGAGAATCTGCGCCAGGGGCTTGCGGATGGTCATTCAGAAGAAGAATTATCAGGGCAATTGATATATTTCGGTCTTAAACCTGTTTTACAGGTAATTCTTGATGGAACTGAAATTCCCTCAAAGGAGATACTTATTTGCAATCTGCGTTATTGGAAAAAACCACCCGATTTTATTGCCTACCAAAAACAGGATGGTGTTCATACAAATATGCCCATTGCTGTTGCCGTTGATCCGGAATATGGAAGATTGAGTTTTCCGGCTGGGACAGCCCCTGAAAAAGTGCAGGTTTATTACAATTATGGTTTCAGCGCGGATGTTGGAGTTGGCCCTTACGACCGGCAGGAATCTGTTGACCAGTGGTATAACCCTGAGGAGCGCACCGTAGCCTGGCAAATAGGTGTAACAAAAGATCCGGATATTATTGCCGAAGCACAGCAACCGGAACTTTTGGTAGAAACCATCCAGGATGCGGTTGAAAAATGGAATACTCATATCAACGAAGATCCGGGTACTTTTGGAGTGATTTGCATCTTGGATAATGATACTTATGAGGAAGACCTTACTAATCTTTCAAAGATTGAAATTCCAACAGGAAGCAAACTGGCCATTGTTGCGGCAGACTGGCCACAGATTGATGTTCCGGGTTTTCCAGGCCTGAAAGAGCGTATAACAGGGCAATTTATCCCAACAGAATTGAGGCCACATATTTTAGGAAATATTTCGGTGAAGGGAACAGCTCCAAATAATGACCTGAACCCTGGTGAACTGGTTCTGGAGGGGTTATTAATTGAAGGGAAAGGAACCATTCTTGTGGGGAATCTTGGAAAACTACTCCTTGCAAATTCTACCCTTGTCCCGTCCAAAGGAGGATTGACCGTAAATTCAAAAAATGATCAATTAACAATTTCCTTTGAAAACTGTATTTCAGGAAAGCTGGCTATCAATGCACCAATTACAGAACTACAGATAAACAACAGCCTTGTTGACGCGGGTAACGGGGATGCCATCCTTGCAAATAATACCTCAGTGAGCATAAAAATGAGCACTATTATTGGCCAAACAGATGTCTATATCCTGGAAGCTGAAAACAGCATTTTTACGGAATGTGTCAAGTAATAAGAACACAGGCTGGGTGTGTCCGGTTTAGTTTTGTGCCTGCCAATTCAAAAACTCCCGGCGTTACAGATGTCAACCTGACCTGGCCTTTAAAAACCGGGCGGAAGAATTAGGGTTGGATTTGGCAACTGACCTGCCTCCACAAGAGAAAACATTGATTTTGAATACCATCAAACCCGCATTCACTTCTGTTATTTACGGGCATCACGCCTTTGGACAGTTAGGCCATCAATGTCCTGATGAAATTAAAAAAGGGGCTGAGGATGGCGCTGAAGTGGGTGTTTTTAATCACCTGAAACAACCTCAGCGTGAAGCCAACCTGTATGTGGCGCTTGACGAATATTTGAATCTGGGGCTTAATGCCGGGTTGATTTTTGTAACTTAAAATGATCCTGAAATTTCAAATCTCAAATTACCAATCACAAATAAATCACAAATACAAAAGTTCAAAATATCAATTTTTCCATTTTTGAATTCATTACTACAAAACCGCAATAGCGATTAACCACTAAAGATATGTTACCATGAAAGGCGATTTTTCACGAATAAGCTATGACCCTAAGAAGCGATATACAAGGGTACTGAAACAACAGGGACGCGTTGATCTGGATTCCGATTGGAATGAACAATCATCGATTCTGGATATTCTTGATCGTAAAAAAGCGACAGATGTTATCGGGCACTGTGGCGTTCCGAAAAAAGGCGGGGGGTTTCAAATCTTTGTCCGGTCTTTCCTGAATGATATTGCCTTTTCATCGGATACAAACGCCTGGGCTGTTGGAAATGACGCCAATATCCTTTTTTCTGAGGATGGAGGCGAAACGTGGGAGAGCGCAGAGGTTCCTTTTGGTATTTCGGTTAATTTTTGGGGTGTAAGTTTCCCAACAGAAGAAAATGGATGGGTTGTAGGGGAGGAAGCCACGATCCTACATATACAACCCGATCAGCCAATCGGGGGAATAACCATTGAAAAACAAACGCCACCTATTGATATTCATGAAAACCTGAACTCAGTATTTTTTATAAATGGAGATGTGGATCATGGTTGGGTAGCCGGAAACCATGGTCTTATTTTATCCACCGAAAACGGTGGTGAATCCTGGACCAGACAAGCCGCACCGGAAAGTGTAAAAGCCCATATCAGAAATGTCTTTTTTGTTTCTGTTTCAAAAGGATGGGCTGTTGGCGATGACGCCACCATTCTTTCTACCTCAAATGGCGGCGAGATCTGGGTTCAGCAAACATTGCCCGCCTCCATAACCGAAAGCATTAGCAGTGTACATTTTACTTCAGAAAATGATGGCTGGGTAGTTGGTGATAACGGCCTTGTACTACTTACTACAGATGGTGTGCAAAATTGGTTTAAAAAAACCTTATCAGGATTTGATAAACACCTGAAAGATGTTTATTTTGAATCAAAAGAACAGGGCTTTATTGTTGGTGAAGATGGCCTGATTTTACGCACATTAAATGAAGGGGCCGATTGGAGCAATCAACAGTCCAATTTGAATACAGACCTTTTTGCCATTGACTTTTCCGGTGGAGGATTAGGATGTATTGTAGGCCAGGGTGGTTCAATATTAACGCAGCAAGCCAATGCAATTGTGTGGAATAAACAAACCCTGCCGTCAGATTTTCGAGTTTCTTTGATTGCCTCCGACGGGAGGATTTATGTTGATGGTCTATGCTGTGAACAGGAAAAAAATACAAGTTATTTTAATCAGGTTGATTTCCCAAATCCTCCGGAGGTGGATAAAGTTGATGGACAGACCGACCTTATTTACCTGGATGTCTGGGAACGCCATATTACCGCCATCGAGGACCCCGATGTTCGTGAAGTTGCCTTAGGCGGGCCCGATACCACAACAAGAGTCAAAACAACTTACCAGATCAAAGTCGAATCTGATGTAAACGAAAAAAATTGCAAAAAGAAAATTGAGGGATGGCCACCTGAATCCGGCAAAGGACGGTTAACAACCCGTACCGTTGAAGATGCCACTTCGGATCAACCCTGCATTATTGCTCCGGGTGGTGGTTATCGCGGCCTTGAAAACCAACTTTACAGGGTGGAAATCCACACAGCTGGCGATTTAAACACAGCTACGTTTAAATGGTCGCGTGATAATGGTTCGGTTGTTTATGCCATTGAAAATTTTGAAGAAGGTTCACCAAACCAGATTAAAGTAAAGCAATTAGGCAAAGATTACATTCTAAAATTAAAAATTGGTGATTGGGTCGAAATACTGGGTGATGAAACGGAACTCAAAGGCGTACCCGGGACCCTGGCCCAAATAGACGATATAAAAGAAGCTCAAAAAATCATAATTCTTAACACTGATGTATCAGCCCACAACCATGAATCGCATCCAAAAATCAGGCGTTGGGATCAGGAAAGTGATGCTATTTTAGTAACACCCGATACATTGGTTATTGAAAAAGGAATTGAAATCCAGTTTTCCGGCTCAAACTTTAAAACCGGCGATTATTGGGTATTTGCAGCCAGGACAGCCACTGCAAATGTGGAGGAACTCACCGATGAGCCTCCCATGGGCATCAAACACCATTATTGCAAACTGGCTTTGGTCACCTGGCAAGCACAAAATCATGGTAAATGGAAAGCCAAAGTGCGGGATTGCCGGAAGGATTTTCCGTCGTTAACAGAAATTTGTGCCGAAGATATTTGCTTTGATAACAGCGGGTGCGAATTCGCCGAAGCGGAAACCGTGCAGGATGCCATTGACAGGCTTTGCCAATCGAATAACCTCCGTTTCCATAATAAACATTTGCACGGATGGGGAATAGTTTGCGGTTTACAGGTTTATTGCGGAACCGATATTGAACAGGGCCGTAATACAGTTAAAGTAAAAGAAGGTTATGCTCTTGATTGCGACGGAAACGACCTTGTGATCAAAAATGATGAAACCATCCAACTAATGGAGATGATCATTGAAAAAGGCTTACTTGACGGACAGGATGGAGAGGTGTGCTTGACTTTGGGCTTAGATGAAAACAACCAATTGAAATTTGATGTTGAACTATATGATCCCAACGACACATCAAATACCTGGAAGGGTGGGGCGCTTGTGCAAAATATTTATAACAATTGCCTGAAACCGGTCATCGAATTCTTTACCGAAGAGATTACCGGGAATGGAGATGAAAAGGCACTTGTTGGAATACATCAAAAACGAATTACGGTTCTTCTAAATTTATTGATCCAGTTTCTCAATCCTGAATTTGGCAAAAGGGTGTACCTTTCGCCCCAGGAAGACGAAATATTAAGGGAACTATATGAAGCCTTAAAGGAATTGTTAAGAAGCAAAACCTATTGTGCCATGTTCGATAACGTTCAGCAATTCCCGGAATACCCGGGCGAACTGGCCGAATTGAATATCCCAACAATATTTGGAAAAGGATTCACCCATACCCGTGTCAGGGTTGATCATCAGTCAAACAGAGCGTATACCGTTGGTGGCCTCGAATCACCGGCAGGTAGCAATAAAATTCATGTGTACGACCTGGGTTCACAAAACATGGTGGCTGAACTGGAATTTCCCGGTGGCCTCGGAATAAAAGTCCAGGACGTGGCCTTTTCTGCCGAAGGAAACGAACTTTATGCCATTGGTTTGCTCAATGACGAAGATACAATTTTTGCCGTGGCCGATATCATTGATGGTGAAGAACTAAGTTATCAATGGAGACCCATAGCCACCTATTGTGATATTCAAATGGCAACCCTGGCAACTTCACAAAATACTTCGGGAAACGTTTATGCACTAGGACGGGGTTTAGGCCTTTTTGTTGTCGAACCCAATCAAATGGATCCGGTGTTGCAGGCTGCTGTTTCGTTTGATGCAACAGGCCATTTGATCATTGATCCCGAAACGAACCGGGCCTATGCGACAGTAAGCAACGACCTGTCAGACCCATTGCAATACAACCAGGTTATTGGTATTGACCTCAATGATCTGAGTTTGCCTTTTCAGACTTTTAATATGGGAGATCCCGCAACCGGTGCGCTGATCACGGGCGAAGATGATATTGCCATCACCGCGGGCCAGGATTTAAAACGGCTTTGTGTTGTCGCCAATGCGTTACCAAACAGCAATAGTAACAATAAGCAGTTGTTTATATATAACATTACCGAAAATTCGGGAAATCAATTTCAGGATCATATTGTTGACCTTGAAGAGAATACAGATATTCAACTGGCATATAACCCGGTTACAAATTATTTAATGGTAACATATGAGGATAGTTACAGGGTAAGGCTCGTAAATCTTTTTAATGCTGATATTCCATTACTGGAAGAATCATATCATCATCCGGTTCAGATTTTTCCGCAAAGTATTGCGGTTGGGCGTTCTTCAGATGATCCCCGGGTTTATGTCCATAATTGGATAAGCAATACGATAAATGTTATTCCGTCCAATCGTTTCCATCCGGAAGCAGTCTTTCCGCTCGAACCTTTAACGGCCTATAGAAATGATGTCCTGGAGGCATTTGTTGATTTATTTGGGAAATTTATGCAATACCTCAAAGATTGCATTTGCGATCAGTTTTTGCTCAACTGCCCAGGTTGTGATGAAGAGGATAAAATTTACCTGGCGTGTGTAAGTATCCGCGAAAATCAGGTGTATAAGGTTTGTAATTTTTCAAAACGGAAATATGTCAAATCCTTCCCGGCATTTGATTACTGGCTATCGTTTATCCCCATTGCCCCTTTGTTAAGAAAAGTATTTGAAACCGCATGTTGCACTGTTCTGCCTGACCTCTTTGCTAATTTCTCCACCGGTGAAAGGACATCCAGTGGTTTTGGCGTTAGAGGCACCCAGGTAAAATATGGCTATGCAAGTCTTCAGAATCTTAATTTTTCAAGCATGTTCTCTGAAAGGAAATCACAGGTGAATAGCCTGCAGACTATGGCTAAAGACTGGATAGGCAATTTTAATAAAAAGCAGGTGGTTAAGCCCGAACGAAAGGTAAAGCGAGATGCCGTGGTCGGTAAACCGCTGGATGAAGTGACAAAAACTCTGGCCAAATCACACATCAATGTTGAGAGAATTGAATCATACAATCCTGAAACCGGCCCAAAAAACCTGATGAAGTTTACGGTAGCCCCAACCCGTTTAAAAGCCCATTCGCGTGTTGTTCTTTATGAGGAAAAAGGCAAAGTCAAATATTATGCGTTAGCAGAAAAAGGCCCTGAAAATGTGAAGGAATTGCGCAACAGGATTGATGAACAAGAAACAAATATTAAAGAAATAAAAGGGCTTCAGAGCGAAGTGAACAAACTGAGAAAACAGTTAAAAGAAGTTCAGGATGAAAACCTGAAAGCGGTTGGTTCGCGCGACAAGGAAATTGCAGAACTTAAAGCAACGGTCGATCAGTTCAGTAAATTTTCGACTGATTTTGAATCCCTGAGAAAAGAGGTAGTCAAGCTATCAAAAGGAAGGGGGTAGACGAAAATATAATGAAATCCCTGCCTTTGGTCTCCTGTATTATGCCTACATACAATCGCCCGGCGTTTATACCCCGGGCGATTCGTTATTTCCTGAACCAGGATTATCCTAACAAAGAATTGCTGATTGTTGATGACAGTACGGAAAGTGTGTCAGGCCTGATCCCCGATCATCATCAAATAAGGTATATCAGGCTTGAGCAAAAGACTAAATTAGGTGCAAAACGAAATTATTGTGTTGAAGAAAGCCGGGGCGATTTGATTTTGCACTGGGACGATGACGACTGGATGGCACCTTACCGCATCTCTTACCAGGTAAACGAACTACTAAAAAATAAGGCGGAGGTTTGCGGATTGCAACAAATGTTGTTCTATCATTTAGAAAGACGAACCGGCTGGTTGTACCGTTACCCTAAAAACCAGCGTAGCTGGCTGGCGGGAGGTTCTCTTCTTTATACGAAGGATTTCTGGGAAAAATCCCCTTTTCCTGATATACAGCAGGCATCGGATACAAAGTTTATCTGGTCAAGAAAATTAGAATCATTTGTGGTTTTAGATAACTACCGCTTTTATATTGCCATGATCCATGACCAGAATACAAGTCCGAAAAATACGGGCAATGGCCTTTGGAAACCATATCCTATACAGGAGATCAAATCAATTATTTCGGATGATTGGGATTTTTATTCAACGATAGGAAAAGCTGTTATAAAGCCTCAAAAAACGGCTATCAAAACAATCTTATCATATCATACCCCGAAACCCGTATCCGCCTGCCTGCTTTCGTATAAACGGCCGCACAATATTCAACCCATTATCAACAGCATTCATGACTTTCCGTTTATTGATGAAATTATTGTTTGGAATAACAACACGGAATTAATACCCGATTTCCATGGGGAAAAAGTGAAGGTTATAAATTCACGGGAGAATGTTTTATGTTATGGACGGTTTCTTTGTATTAATGAGGCTAAAAACGAAATTGTTTATGTTCAGGATGATGATGTGATCGTGCATAATGTTGAATCGCTTTATCGCCATTTTTTGAATGATGAGTCAACGTTAACCCATGCACTCAGTGACAGGCATTTGCGGCAGTATAGGAATTATATCTATCCTGACGGAGAAGTGGCCTTGTTGGGCTGGGGTTCTTTTTTCAGGAAGGAATGGACCGGTATACTGGATGTTTTCTTGAAATCGCACAACCCGGATTTTATTTTTAAGCGCGAAGCCGATATTATTTTTTCGCTGTTATTAGGTAAAAAGCATAATACTTTGCCGGCTAAAATTCAGGAACTTGCTGAGCACAGTTCGAAAGGCATTGCCCTTTATCTTGAAAAAGACCATGAACTTTTCAGAGCGCTGGCCATTAACAGGGCTTTGGGATTTTTACGGAAGTCAAAAAATCAAAATGCTCCGGTAACCTGGAATATCGTTATAACCTGCCGGAATTACGGGAAATTCATTGAAGAAGCGGTAAGCTCGGTATTGCGCAATAAGGCGGATTATGTGATTACTATTGTTGATGATTGTTCGACGGATAATACAAGGGAGATTTCTACGATACTGGCGAAAACTTATTCGCCTATCAACTACATCAGGCTGAGGCTAAACAAAGGGGTGAGTTATGCAAGAAATAAGGGGATAGCTTCTGTTGAAAGTAAATTTGTTGTATTGCTGGATGCGGATGACAAAATCGGCCCAACTTATCTTTTTGAAGCGGAAAAACTTTTGACTTCGGGTTGGGACGTGGCAAACCCCGATGCTATATTGTTTGGCAAAACAAATACCCGGTGGACGGTACCCCAAAAAGTAACACTTCAAATGCTACTTAAGAGGAACTTTGTTCACTGTGCGGCTGCTTTCAGGAGGAAGTTCTGGGCTGAGGTGGGGGGTATTGATGAATCAATGGCTAACTGGCAGGATTATGATTTCTGGATTCGGGTGGCAGCCGAAGGGGCGGGGATAACCAGAATTGCGGGGAACCATTTTTACTATCGTAAACACGGGTATTCCAAATCGAGCAGGTCGGCAGAGAAAAGTAATGAGTTGCGGAGCTTTATCAGGGAGAAGCATGAGCATTTATACCGGGAAAATCAGGTGGATATGGCGCTAAATGTGTAGCTTAACGATTTTGATTTGTTGCCCGCCCCAATCTGATAAAGGTTGGGGCTTTTTTATTGGGTTGGCGGTGGGGCGGTGGTGTTGGAGACGATTTCTTTGAAGAGGGATAGCTCGGTTTGAAGTTTTGCCAGCTTTTCTTTTAGTTGCCGGTTCTCGGTTTGGAGTGAGGAGGGGTTGTTGTCGCCGGGGTGGATGTGGGTGTAGTAATCGTTGAAGAAGTTGTGGTTGAGGGCCTGGGAAATCTGTCTGAGGCGTGAGAGGTTCATGTCGTTGTGGCGTAGGATCTTGTACATGCCTGAACGGGTGATGTTTAATTGCCTTGCAATGCTTGCAATGGATATGCTTTTGCTTTTGCAATGCTGGATGATGATGTTTCCGATGTGGCTCATGATTGATGTGAGTTGTTATTTGTGGGTAAGGATACGAATAAAATCAGATAATGAATACCGGATGGACACATTTTCCTCCCGGATGTAGATTTACGATAACCGGGTGGACACTCTTGCATACCGGACAGACATATTTGATAACCGGATGGACACTCCTGGATACCGGATAGACACATTTGAATACCGGATGGACACTTTTGTTAACCGGATGGACACTTTTGGTTTATGGATGGGGAATTAGGATGGGCAAAATGGGATGTTTGCAGTCGGGGTGGATTGTTTGGGGGGGATGATATAGGAGTATTTTACACCCGTGTTGCAAACACGGGCGGGAATGGTGGTAAGATATGGGGCTTTGCCCCAATCCCCACTTCATTTTTCTCCTTGATGAGATCCCGCCCAATGGGGGCTGGACAGGCTCCGCAAAAGAATCCATTGGCCGCCAAAGGCTTGCCGACGGCGATGCAAGAAAAAACGATCCTATCCTGGCGCCACTTCGACAGGCTCAGTGTGGCCTGCCCATGCCCGGCGTTTTTTGGGGCCGGCGCTCGGTAAATGCTGTCGCATTTATTGGGTGGGTTTGCCGACCTGGTGCTTACTGGGGGGAGGGTGGTTTAAAATATTAATAATAAAAACCCTACGTTGCAAAGGCGGGTGGGTATGTATGGCGCACGAGTCTCAACACACAGGGCTATGCTTCAGACTCGAGTGGGAATGACTTTTTTTTACGAGCCACAAACATCCAAAAACTACTGAAACCCGTATGCACTATACCATGTGTTAGCGGTTCGTGCATTCTCTTGACCTAATTAAAAATGGGGTTCATTTTTATTCTACAGCCGATTTACTTCTTTTTATAAGAACGATTCCTGCTGCAATCATCCACCCGATACCAACAGGGATAATGATAAAGCCAAGAGCAACAATACCTGTGAATAGCGCGATTATCCCAAGCAATCCGGCAATTCATGCGAGGAAGCCCCAAACAGAAAGCCAGGCAGGGATCCAATCAGCTTTGCCGGCAATAGAAAGACATAAAGGGCTAAAGCCAATAATCAATGTGGTAGCTATATCATCCATACGGGCTCCAATCCAACCAATTATGGTGGCAATCTCAACCGAAGGAGTTGTTATAGCAAGAGAAAGCATGATAATAAATGACACGATTGCAACGGAAACTCCGGTAATTGAAAACACCTTCACCATCTGGGCAAGTTCAGGATTGGATATGCATAGATTTGCCATCAAGGTTAATGCAGTTACCATGAGCAGCGCGCCCATTGACCAAAAGAAAGTGTTGACAGCCAATAGTCGTTTTACATCTGGTAACTGCGACAAGTAAGTTTCCATTTGATTACCGGCCAACGCCTGCCAAAGGTCTGTCCCTGACGACGCCCAACAAGCTGCTCCGATAAGCATAGTTACAGCTCCGACTATGGACACATTTCCTGTAAAAGCGAATGTTCTTTTATTTGCCATGTTCTTTTCAATTTTGATGATTGTGCAAAAGTATAAAATAGCAGGCCGTAAAAATTGTATGAATGTTCCACCCCGAAAATTCGGGTGTCATCCGAAGAGATGTCCGGGGAATGCACTCATTTTTTTTCGGTATTCTCCGGGTGTCATGTCTGCAAATTCTTGAAAAGAGCGTATGAAATGAGCTTGGTCGTAAAAACCATTTTCAAAACCTAAATCAATGAGTTTTAAATTACTATTGTGTAGAGTCTCAACTGTTCGGATAAACTGCAATAATTTTTGATAGGATTGAGAAGAAACGCCAAACCATTCATTGAATAGTCGGTAGGTTTGGGTTCGGGAATATCCCATGATATCCTGAATCGATTTGGCTGAGCCATGTTGCTTTTGAATGATGTGTTTTTTTATTGCCCTGTCGAGATGGATTGCAGTGTGCAGGTCGGCTGTTTCATTTATTGTTTTTAACAGAAAATTCTCAAACCATTGCGCTTTTTCCAAAAAACTGCTTTTAGTATTTATCTGCGCTTCCATGAGTCGGATGTTCGCAAAAACAATCTCGCCTTCCACAAAATAATTTCTTATTTCACAAAGCGGCATACCAAAAAGAGCCTTCACGGCAACAGGTTTCATTTGAATACCGAAAGCATGAAACCTTTCAAAGGTCATTTTAAGTGGTTTGGTGTGTAATCCTGAAAGAAAACAAGGGAGGTTGTTCACAGGATTATTTTGTGCCGTAATTTTTACTGCATCAAGAGTTTCAATTGGATGTATTGGAAGAATAAGTTCAACCTTACCGGAAGGCAATACAGCGAACCTGCCGGGGGTAGAAATTTCTTGTTCCCAAATCAAGTCAACAATTCCTGTCAGTTTGGTCGGTATGTAAGCATTATATTCCAATTGTGTATTTTTCTTTCTATTTATGGTCTCATTGTCCCAATGGCATGACCGCTAACGGTTGGTACATGTTGTCGGGGCGGATTTCGGAGAGCGTTCCTGTCCGAAGGACACGGAACTGCGAAACGAGAATCCGCAGTTGGCGTACCACCGAACCCCGCCCTGCAATATGTACCGTGTTAGCAACCGTATTTTTTATTTCATTCTATATTTTTTCTTTAATTCTTTTATATGATTATCAACCTTGTTAACAGCATCACTTATTGAAGATGAATTTTCAATTGTAATAATATTAAAACAAGTATTTTTAATTTCATTAGAGTCCTTTTTAAGGAAACTATCTATTTCTCGTATTTGTCTAATATTGCTAATGTATCGGTCAGTTCGTTCAAGTTTCTCAGATGATTTTTCACCTCTTTCACGAAGTCTTTCCATATGTGTTTTTTCATCATTTAGAAAAAGGTCGATTAACACAATCTTATTTAATGGGTCAACTGGTAATTCTTTAAAAATCTGTGAGGATATTAAATTTACGCCTTCAATAATTGCTGAGTCTCTTTTATTTCGAATGCGGTTAATTACATTAATTAATGGACCTGATAAAAGTTCTGATTGTCTTTTGAATCCATTGATTACCTTATCAGCACCTTGCTGGTTCTCATCTAATCCTGTATATGCAAGAAATGAAGATTCAAAAATACATTTTGAGTCTTTTACATTATATTCTTCAATCAAGTAGCGGTATGCTTCCCTAATATAATCAGTACTAAAAACACTTACAATATTAAATTTTCTTGCTAAAGCCCAAGCAAGTGTAGTTTTCCCAACACCGGAACTGCCAGTTATGATAAATATAAATCCCTTTGGCAATTTATTTCGCCAACGTAGATTAGTAAATATTACTTTCTCCGAACTTATTAATGAACCAATAATTGCCGCTAAAATGGCAAATATTCCTGTTATAATTACTGCAAGAATTGAATTATCCATAATAGTTTATTTTAATATATCTCGATGTCATTATTTAGTATTCGCTTTTGTTAATTTAATATGGTTGCTAACGGATGGCAATAAGAAACATAGGGCATTTCGAAGTACCTACCTTTCAAGCTACCAAGCCGTTTATTAAATGTTATGTCGTTTAAATTTAGCAATTTCCGCCCTATGTTTTTTATTGCGTGTTGGGTGCTGGCATTATTCGGAATGCTTTTTTATCAAATAGATTTTTTATGTTCTTTATCAATCATTTCAGTTTCATCTATTCCATTTAGAAGGCTATAATTCTCAACTAAAGATTTGAATCCTTTTCCCTTTTTATATAAACAATTATACATTAATAATTGAATCTCAGAAGTCGATAGTTGTGCTCTTACTAACCTTGAATAATGTATTTTATCAATTCCCACACTTTCATCAATATATTTAATTAAATAGAATAAATTTCGAAAGTAAAACCCAAATTGTCTTCCATGTTTTTGATAAAGTTTAGAGAATGTATTGTCAAGTATTTGCTCTTCATCTAAATGAGAGTTCTTCGTTTTTACTTCGTCATAAAATGTCCTAAATACTTTATCAAATAGAAATGCAAATGCGATTCGTCCTTCTCTAAATTTTGTCTCTTTAATATCATAGGGAATTCTCACATTACCACATATGTGATGATGAAATTCAATATGTTTTATTATTCTATTCTCTGTGTATTGTTTTTTATTTTCACTATTATTTTGACTGTTTTCTTTATTTTGATTCGCAATTGTTAAAAGCACTCCGACAAAGGCAAGTAACATTAATAATGAACCTATCACTCCGGCTGTATACTGTCCAAAATCAGCCCAGTGTTTAGAATCTGATGAAGGATGAAATCCAACAAATATGGGATATAATAGTACCAAAACAAATCCGACAACTCCAATAATAATAGCTGTGATGTAATAATTTTTATAATCTGAATTCATAATCTTAGACTTATTTTATTGGTAAATAGGAAATATAATCAGGTTCATCAAGTAAGATGCAACCTTCTTCTTTGAACTCAGAATAGTTTAATACAGATTCTGGATATTCCCAAAAATTAAATTCAACAATTATTTCATTCTTACAGTTATCACATTCAAATTCTTTTGTACTAGAATACATATTTTCGACTCCCATTTGTCTATCAGGATCGGTTCCTACATTCTCAAATTCGATTTCCGATTCATCTATTTCATGAATCTTATCGCAATTCGTACACTTAATTCTTATCATATTTTGTTCGTTTATATTTTGCAGTTTGTTTTGCTTGCACCCAACGTTTGGCAATAAGAAACGTAGTGCATTTCTAAACTCCACTTATCAAGTTACCGAGCCGTTTATCAAATGTTATATTGTTCAAATTTTAATACTTACTGCACTATGTTTTTTATTGCATGTTGTAGCAAGTGCGTAAATTTTCTTTAATTAATGTGCAATCAATTAGGTACATAATAACCTTTAGCATTTAAATAAACCTGTACAGGTTGTAATTCTTCAGACATATTTTCAAACTCAACTTTCATAGTTTCTTCTTCATTAATTATTAAATAAATTCCATCTTCACTTTGTAGTTTAGAATTAATCGGCAATAAAATATGCTGAACTCCATCAATATCAATGATTTTAATAAATAAATAATCAATAAAAGATGTCTCTTGAGCAATTTCTTTTATAAGTATTCTTCCATCGAATCTATTCAATTCAATTTCATCGAACCCAAATTTATTAACTCCTTTGAAATCTTCTAAAATATGGTCTTCTAAAATCCACATTTTTTCTTCGGTATTAAACGTATATATGAATGGACAACTTCCACGAGGATAACCATTTTGAATAACTAATGAATTTGGATCATGTTTTCTAATAGGATATGTGATATTATCAATTTCTAATTCTTCCAATAAAATAGATGGACCATAAAAAAACTTTTTATTTAACATAGAATCGGTATTCATTTTAGGTATGACAATTTCATGAAAGGAACTGGATTTAAATTTGTATGTGTATTGATTTACATAAGGAAAATCGTAAATATTATAATTTAATAATATATCATTCGTATCAATAATATGGGTATCCAAAAAAGTATTTAAAGTATTATTTTCACCATTGATGTGACCTAATGGAAGTAGGACACTATCTTCTAATGAATATTTGAAAAAGATTTCAATTGGTATAATTAGTTTCTCTTTAGGTAAAAGTAATTTTTGCGGAAAAAGAATTTTTTTTTCTAACAATATTGAATCTAGTAGCTCAGTATTTGCTGTTTCATTATGCAAAGAATATGAATTATTCTCCTTTAAGGTAAAATGATCAATTCTTATTGGACTTGATGATATGTTCTCTATTAAACAGACTTTTATTTGAAGATCGGGTGGGATTAGAGATACTGCTAACTCAGGGTCGCTGCAAGAATGAGAGTCATTTGAAAAAGTGAAGGGTAGAAAATCGTTTGGTAAATAATTTCTCGTAATGTATTTGTAGAATTCTATGTGATCATTAAAATAAGTATTGCCTGATATTTCACTTAGAAACATTAAATCATTAATATTTGCATATTTCCTAAAACTAAAGCCATCAAAACAGAAAGTTCCATTTTTTCTTTTTATTTCACCCAACCATTCTGCATCGAAATCCTCCGAATTTGATTCAACATATTCAAATATTTTATTAGATACTTCTTCTGTTGGAAAAAAGTCAATACTATTTTCAAGATTATAATCACTATCCTCTGTCCCAACTAAGAATCTTTTTTCTTTAGCCCATTTAAGAATCTCTGGTTGAAATACTATTTCTGATTCTTTTATTTTTTGATATACATTGTATTCAGATATTGTTCCATTTGCTGATTTCTTTTTAATGGATAAATAATATAAATTATCTCCCAATGGTTTCCTTGTAAATCTATCTAATAAAGTGCTAATCTCTTTATATACATTGTTTTGGATAATGATAGGTCCATTTGACAACAATTCTTCCCAATTATTTGAAATTTTATCTTCAAAAAGAAAATCTATTGTATGCCCTTTCAAATAAAAATAGGATAATCTATAAGGTTTCTCTTCAAGAGGTAGCTTTATGATCAAGTTTTTTTGCGTGCCAAATGATAAGTCAATATCTGTAGCATATTTAACGGTTCCCCATGTCACTTCAAGTTTAATTGAATCTGATTTAATGTCACGGGAATCAACTAAAATATTAAACTTCCCCCCATCCTTAGTTTCTGTAATTTGAACTATATTCTCATTATAAAGCTTCAAAGAAGCACCGTTTAAAACCTCCCCATTTGGTTTTAAAATATTCCCAGCTAAAGTTATTTGTTTATTTTTAATCCACATTTTGTAAGATGCATAGCTTAATAAAACGAAAAGAATAGACCAAATAATAACTGTTGTAACTTTAAGAAATTGAGTGATATTAAAAGCTTGATGCAGTTTTGTTTTTAACCAATTATCTCCATTCTGATATTCATTTGGACTGAATAGAATGTTAATCACAATAGAAAGAATTGTAAAAAGAGCAGTTATAATACTTAACAATTCTATACCGAATATTAGGATCTCTAAAAATAATAATATGATAATTCCGAAAAAGAATAAATTTTTCCAGCATTTACTATGTTTGAGATTATTTTTTTCCATCATTCATTAAAAATAATAAGATAGACTAAATTTAAACTGCGGTGTTTGTTCAGCATTTGTTACAACGGTCGGTATAAGAATAGTAGCCGACTGCGTGGAACTTTCCTGTCAAGTTACATGAAAGTTGAAGCGGGCTACAACCCTTGAATTTACTACTGTCTCGGCTATTATTTTTATACATTGTTAGCGGGCGTTTTTATATTTCAGTTTATACATACAATGATTGCTCTTTCTTTTATAATGTATTTAACGTTTTCTACTAAAAACTTCTTTAGAATATCCTTAATTGATTTTAAATAAGGTGAACCGTCATATTCATATAAAATTAATCTGCCATTCGCATTTAAAAGTTCTTTGCAATTTAAGAAATACTGATGCATGTGGTCAAAATGAACGTAACTAAGACTTGTCAGAACGTAATTGAATTTTTTGTTTGCAGAGCGAAAGTTAAAGACATTTTCTGCACTAAAGTTATCTGAGAACTTTGGAAAACTTAGTTTTGCCTCATTAACTGACTTTATTAAAAAATCAACTCCATGAGGAATAAGTTTAAAGGAAGAATTATCAATTAGGTATTTTAACAACATTCCATTACCACATCCTAAGTCAATGATATTCCCACTTTTATCAATCAAGCTTAGAAAAGCATCATATGTCTTAAATTGGTCATTCGTATTATACCAACCACAATGATTTATTGAAACATCATTATAATAAGTTTCAAAAAAGTGTTTTTTGCAATCATTGTAATAGTTGATTTTACCATCAATACTTTGTTGTAAAGTCATTTTATAGTTTGTAAATCAAAGAGGTGCTTTCATTTAATTTAGGACATCTTGGGTCTGGAGCATTTAATTTGTTTTTGTATATCCAAGCCATTGCCTGACAACCTCCATTGCAGGTTAATTTATATTCGCATGTATTGCATTCTTCTATTTCGTTTATTTTTCTTTCTCTAAAAACTTTTAATTTCTCTGAATTTCTCCAAATGTTTTCAATGGTATCTTCGAATATATTGCCTGCCACAAAGTCGTCATAACTTGCAACAAAATCACAGGGGACAACATTGCCATTGGGATATATTGACAACCTAGTTTTACCACACTCACAACCAATTGTCGAACTATCATAAATTTCAAAGTCGCTTGGTATTTTGCAAGTTTCAGAGAAGACAAAAGTATCTTCAAATGAGATTTTTATTTTACTTTCATACTCTTGTTTTAGTCCATTGATAATATCTCTAACTTTTTTGTTGTCTGCATTTGAAAGAATATTTGATGTGTCTGCATTTTTGCCACTTGGATAATACTGTAGAAATGAAATATGATTAACATCAATTTCATGCATGTAGTTTACAAATTCTTCAATTTCAACCTCATCCATATTACTTTTAGTTAACACATAACTAACAATAACACTAACTCCTAAATTTCTAAGTCTTTTAATTCCTTCTATTGCAGGTTTAAATGTTCCCTTTCCTTTAAGTAGTTCACCAGTTCTTTCGGAGCTACCATCAACAGACACTTGAATACGGTCAACATACTTCGATAGCATTTGTGTATTTTGCTCTGTCAATAAAGTTCCATTTGTTGACAAGCTAACAATCATTGGATACTGCTTAGAAATAGTCAAAACTTCTTCAATGTAAGGGTAACATAATGGCTCTCCACCTAATATGGTTAAGTGAAAAATACCAAGATTTGCCATTTCCTTGATAATAGGTTCAATTTGCTCTGGTTTTAGTATTGAATTATAGGTTTCTTGGGTATAATTTAGATAACACTTATTGCAACTGTTATTCAAATTACATTTTAATGAGGGATATAAATATATTGAATATGGAGCTTGTAATAAATTATTAACTGATATACTATCTTTTCCGTATTCTTTCCAATTTTTCGGAAAATCTTTCCATCCTAATTGAATATTTCTGTTTATAAAACCCTTAACATTATTTTGAACATTATTATCTTCTCTCTCTAATAACGCCAATAGCTCAGAATTACTTATTTCATCGTTTTTTATTTCATTCAAAAAGTCAAAAGCAGCTTTGTTGATTTTATAAGGCTCACCAGATGCTGGACAAACTGATGCTCCAAAACTCTCCTTTCTAATTAATGTTTGTTTTGTATGATTCTCAATATCAACAACAGTTGTCGCACTGTGATATGGTGTATGGGATTGATATGGATTATGAGATTGGTAAGGGTTGTGTGACTGATACGGATTATGTGATTGATAAGGGTTATGTGATTGATAATGTACATGTGAATTAAATGAAGTGTTGCAATTAAAATCACAAATTTCATTCGTTGACCAAGCATATAATGCTTTTTTAAAATTTATTTCTTTCATTTTGATGAATTTTAGTTAGACCTTAGTTACATATTTTTCATAAAACTATCAATTCATATTTTAACACACCGCACTGTATTCAAATGCCCGCTAACGTTTAGTATAAGAATAGTAGCCGACTGCGTGGCACTTTTCTGTCAAGATACATAAAAGTTGAAGCGGGCTACAATCCTTGAATTTACTACTATTTCGGCTATTATTTTTATACATTGTTATAGGGCGTTTTTCTTAGAATAATTTCCACCATTTTCCTTTTTTAGTCAGCTGTCTGATAGTTATAGTATTTGTCGGTTTCGACTTTGTTCTTTCAGATTCGAATTGTCTTTCTACTGCATCGTTCATACTCCAACCTGCTGTATAAGAAGGCTTGAATAAATATCCTTTTCCTTCATAATTCTTTGTGTCATACTCTATGTCCACCGAAATTTTACCAATATTTTCATAAATCCCTGCATAGTCTTTATAAAATAAGTCAGGCATATACCAAGTTACATCTACTTTGTCTTGCCACTGCCCGAAGTTACAAATGAGAACTTCTGCATTTTCAAAGTCCTTAAGTGTCGGTTTGTTACCTTGATTTAATCTTGTTGTAGCTACTAAATTGTATGCAGTCTCAGGATTATTGTCTGTCGCTAAAACAACAGCACCGCCATAATTTCCATTTGTTAATTTAAAAACTAAGCAGTCTCCTGTTGTGAAAACTGGTGTTTTTAATTTTTCTCTTTTTCTTGGTTTGGCTTTAGGTCTGTCTGACTTTATTTTTTCAAGAAACTTGTCAAGAGCAATTTTTCGCTTTTTAATGTCTTGTTCACTTGCCCCAAGTTCAAGCCAAATCATTAAGTCAGCACCTGAAGTAATTATGTCTTCAACTGTCGATAATACTTTTGGGTCAAGCGATTTTGTCTCCCATTGAGCTAAAGCAAGAGCAAACCACAAACTGTTCTTTTCTTCTTCTATTTCAAGAATTTCCCAATTCTCGTCAACGATTTTTTTGGAAATGATTTCGGGTTGTCCGCCTTTATTATATAGGTCGAAAAATTCGCTGTATATGTCAGCAAATGCGTCACTATCTTTTATGGCTGTTCCCCATGTTCCCATGTCTGTGTCGTCTTTTTAAATGCCCTATAACGGTCTTGGCTATGGCAAGTGCGGGATTTTGAAACCGTTTTCTTGTCCGTCTACCGTAAATTTATTTAGTTGTAATATCTTCATATTTAAGTGATTATCCCGCATTTGCTATAGCCGTTGTTGTAGCCAGTACTTTTAAATATTTAATGTTCCTTTTTATAGTAATCATAAGTCGATTTCCATTCGTTATCTAGAAAGTCAATTGTATAGTACTCATTTGAGCAGTAAACATGAACTTTTCCGTCTTCGCATTCAAAAATTATGTCTTTAGCTGAATTTGCCGAATCTTGTTGTGGTCGGGATATGAGGCATAATCTGAATCGTTTGAATTGCTTCACCATCACAATTATGTTAGGATCCATTGCGTCAATCCACTCCTGAGGAATTTTTCCACTTTTTCTACCATGATGTGGAGCGAATAGAATATTTGTTTTTGGAAGGCTTATTTCATCCTTGATATTTTCCATAAAGTCTTTTTCAAGGTCTCCCATCCAGATAGCTGTCACTCCACCATTTAGACTATATTTTATTATACACGAAATGTTATTTGGAGTCTTTCCATCTTTAGCATTTTGAAGTGCTGTTTTGAAATGTTCATTAGCCCTATTTGGCCAGAGTATATTAATACCTGAACTACCACGTTCATCACTACTTTGGTTCATCCATTTTCTTGAACAGTTCTTTTCAATGTAGAAGGCTTTAGATGAATTGTGTAGTAGTTTTTATATCTCTTGAACCCGTTCGTCTCAACACTCTTTGTCGTTTCATTTTTAACACAGTAAAAGTTTAACAACTCCATTTCATCATCTAGGTAATCTAGTTGTTGAATGTGGTCTTCGTCAGGGTGTGTCGAATGAAACGAGTAATACCTTATTTTTCGATTCATTCTTTAATTCATCTACAATGTCTGCCTTATTATCATCTGACAAACAGCAATCTATTATGGTAAAATTATCTGAACCATGTTTGATGTAGAACATGTCTCCATCTCCCACTGAAAAAGATTTAATAATGCTCATTTCAATTTGGCTTTAATTCGTTTAGTGATATAGGTGGTTTGTTTTCGATAGGAGAATAGAAATAGTATGAAAAGGAAAGTTGAAACTACCCAGATGTTAGTCTGTCCATGAAAATTATTTTTTTCTGCAATAATTAAGTATGCTTTCGAAGCCAAGATCATGAGAAATAGTGAAATCAATGTGCGATACATGTTGTTCGCTTCAGAGAGAATCTCAAGTTTCTTGTCATCTTTCTCAACTTGGACGAAATCAGAATAGTCCGCGAATTTTACAAACCCAATTTTTTTAAGGACAGGCTCAATTATTAAAGATCCCAATCGGCTAATTACTAGTCCAATGAAATAGAGCAGAAAAGCACTTGCGAGCAAATTCTCTTGAATTAAAGTTATTTCTGTCCAATGCTCCATAATTACAGCATATACAACACCTGGAAGTAGGTAATTGAATAAATTATAAGATGATATTTTGTCAAGTAGTTCTTTCATTTGTATTGGCTACAACTCCTTTTATCCGTACAAAATATACCGAATAACATCCCAAATTAGGTGTTATTCGGTAGAATGTTGTTTTTTTATATTCTCCTGTTTTTTGTTTTGTTTGGTAAAAGTGGATTGGTATGTTGTTTCATATTTTGTTTTTTTGACGCTAAGGTATAAATTTAAAATAAATTTGGAAATAATTGATTCAACTGGCCCGCTTAGTTAAATATCTCATTAACCCCTCAACTTATTAGCCTTTTAAGCTATTTACCAATCCACGTTTCACTTCACCCCGTCCAGCGCTTTACGCATTTGTATCCGTCCGTATTCGATCATTTCTTCGGCGCGGTGAAATTCAAACATGGCACAGGCATCTCTTGAAACTTTTACAAGGACATCGGGTTTGTATTTGTCAATGGCTATTTGGGTAAGTTTTATTTGCATGGCATACAAGGATAAGGTGATCAAATCGAAAAAACCGGTTCGTTTAGGCTTTTCATTATGAAAATAGGCCGACCATTTTTCGTTGATAAAAGCAATGGCATGGTCGTAGGTTTTTGAATGTTCCTTTTTAACTTTTACCACCTTATTGATTGGTTTATACTCAATATCAGCATTCAGGTCAATGGCCACGAGGATATCTCCGGGTGTTCTATTTATGGCAGACAAGGGCAGGGGATTCAACACACCTCCGTCAATCAATTCGAGGCCATTATGGATTACGGGCCGCAACACAGTGGGGATAGAAACAGAAGCCCTAATGGCATCCTGGAGTCGCCCACTACGAAACACCACTTCCTGCATATTTTGAATATCCACAGCGATGGCGGCATAGGGTATGTTTAGATCACGAATATCTGCATCCATCAAATAACGTTTCAATTGCCCGAATACTTTCTCGCCTTTTATGAAACCATTGTTGCTAACAGCAAAATCCATTAGTTTAATTATATCAAGCTTTCCCTTGGCAATCATCCATTTTTTAAACAAAGGCAATTTACCCGAAATATACACCCCGCCAATGAGGCTGCCGATGGAGGTTCCGGCAATGGAGGTTATCTGATACCCGCGATCAAGCAATTCTTCGATAGCCTATGTGTGAGCCGGCACCGCGCGCACTGCCTCCCGACATCCCGCCAAGAGGGCCACTTTTATTATCGTCCATCGTTCATGGCTTTTAATTGTTCAGGGAATAAGAATGTGAATGTTGTCGGAAAATTTATTATCTTCGGAACAAACCGAAAATTTATAATCGGGGTCAATGTTGTACTGCCTGAAATAAACGTTTCGATGTCCTGAATTATCATTTATTAATTGGAAATTTCCATGTTGCCCAGAAATTGAAAATGAGCCGAGGGATTTGGTAAGGCCTTTTCCGAGAAGTTTCAGGTAACTTTCCTTTAGCGTCCATAAATCGTAGAAATAGTTGGCTTTATCCTGATCTTTTAATGAGTTCAAAGCATCCAGTTCAGAAGTTGAAAAATACCGTTCGGCAATGCGATAGGAGGGTTTTTTTATTTTTTCCACATCCAGGCCAATTTCTCTTTCCGATAAAGCGGCCACAACCCAATCGCCTGAATGGGAGAGATTAAAAAATATATCCGGATGAATTTCCTGAAGATAGGGCGTCCCATTTTCTGTTTTTTTTATTTCAATGTCGCAGGACGGAATGGATAACTTTTCTCCAAGGCATTTCCGGCAAAGCACTTCTCCAAGCAACGACCTTTTTTTATCGTTTATGTTTTTGAACCTTACTATCTGGTTTATGTTCTCCGGAGGAATAAAGGAAAAGAGGGTTTCTTTGAGTTTTTCAAACTCTCCATCTCCGGGAATTTTTATGCCAAAAACGTCTACCATTATTATTTAATCTTTCCGAAAGGCATCAGATACAACGGTTCTTCATCATCGGGAATCATCATTACGTTGCTCACCATTTTATCGGAAAAGGCTCCAACAGCGCACGTCCCGATGCCCATTGTATATGCCTGCAAATATACATTTTGAGCTGAATGGCCCACATCCATACAAACATATCGTTCCCGGCCTCGATCGCCATATTTTTGAGTTGTGCGTTTAAACACTGCCGAATAGAATAAAATGGCCGGCGCATCTTTAATAAAAGACTGGTCAAGGGCGGCTTCTGCCAGGTCGGCCCGGATATCACCTTCCTGTTGTGGGATTAAGAGATGGCCGTTTGGTTCGTATTTATATACCCCGGGTTTTAGTCCCATGACATCTCCGGCAATTAAATAAATTTCAAGGGGGTACAAGGCACCCGCCGATGGGGCTGTCCGCAATCCACCTCGCAGAAATGACGGATAGGATTGTTTGTCGGTGATGCCATAGGCGGCCCATAATAACTGGGAGATGTCGTGCATCGTCAATTGTTCGGTACTGTATTCACGAACTGAACGACGGTTTAAAAGGGCTTCTTCGAGAGAAACCCGGGAGGTGAATTCCGGGTCGGGCAGGATAATTTCTTTCAATCCAAGTTTTTCTTGTTGTGGGTTGTTCATCAATGTAAACGATGTATTTAATAGCAAAGGTAAACAAAGCAGTACAGGAATCAATTTGAAAGTTGAAAACATAATTTCTGTTTTTGTTGTTAATTTCAAAGAGATAAATTTATGAAAAAAATTTACATTTGCTAATATTAAAGAAAATTAAATACCGTGCAACAATCGTACTCACTTTATGGATAAAGAGCAAGCCATTAGAAGAATTCAAAGGTTAACCCGCGAAATTGACCAACATAATCACAACTATTATGTGTTGTCGAAGCCAACAATTTCGGATTTTGATTTTGATATTCTGTTAAAAGAGCTTGAGCAGCTTGAAAAAGAATTTCCTGAATTTGCCGACCCCAATTCCCCAACAAAAAGGGTTGGGGGTGATATAACCAAAGAATTCAAACAGGTGATCCATAAGTATCCGATGCTTAGTTTATCGAATACCTATTCAGAAGGTGAACTGCGGGATTTTGACGCCCGGGTTCGAAAAGCCATAGGAGATGATGTGGAATATGTGTGCGAATTGAAATACGATGGTGTTTCCATTAGCCTTACCTATATCAATGGTTTTCTTGAAAGGGCGGTAACCCGTGGCGATGGGGTACAAGGCGATGATGTAACAGCCAATATAAAAACCATCCGGTCAATCCCGTTAAAACTGCAAGGTGATTTTCCCCGGGAGTTTGAAATCCGCGGCGAGATTTTTATTGGCAGGGAAGAATTTGTAAAACTTAATAAACAGCGGATTGAAGCAGGCGAGGAGCCATTTGCCAATCACCGGAATTCGGCATCGGGCAGCATTAAAATGCAGAATTCGGCAGAGGTGGCCAAACGCCCTTTGGATTGTTTCCTTTATGTTGTATTGGGCGATAACCTGCCGGGTGATAATCACTACGAACTCCTGAAAATGTCAAAAAACTGGGGATTCAAAATTCCAGACTATATTGCCAAATGTTCGACGATTGAAGATGTTCTTGATTTAATCCATGAATGGGGACAGGGACGTGATCAATTACCTTTTGAGATTGATGGGGTGGTGATTAAAGTGAATTCTTATGCCCAGCAGGAAGAACTGGGGATGACAGCCAAATCTCCGCGTTGGGCCATTGCTTATAAATACCAGGCCGAACAGGCTTCCACCCGGCTTAACTCGATCGATTACCAGGTGGGGAGAACAGGTGCCATCACACCGGTGGCCAACCTTGAGCCGGTCCATCTTGCAGGTACAACGGTCAAACGGGCTTCACTTCACAATGCCGACATCATCAAAACACTGGATGTAAGAATTGGCGATACCGTTTATGTTGAAAAAGGGGGGAGATCATCCCGAAAATTGTGGGGGTCGATTTAACCAAACGTTTGGCAGATTCGGTACCTGTTGAATATATTAATTTATGTCCTGAATGTCAGACGCCATTGATCCGGGAGGAAGGTGAAGCCAACCACTATTGCCCAAATGAAGAGGGTTGTCCGCCCCAGATAAAAGGCCGCATCCTGCATTTTATCAGCCGGAATGCACTAGATATTGATACCATTGGTGAAGGACGCGTAGAAATGATGATTGAAGCCGGTTTGTTGAATAATCCGGCGGATTTATACGACCTTACTTATGAAAAACTTTTCGGTCTGGAAAAGATTATTGCAGCTACCGAAAATAAAAAGGAGAAAAAGATCAGCTTTCAGGAAAAGACGGTACGCAATATTTTGAACGGGATTGAAGTTTCCAAAAATATTTCGTTTGATAAAGTGCTTTATGGACTTGGAATCAGGTATGTCGGGCAAACGGTAGCAAAAAAATTGGCACGCCATTATCGTACCATCGAAAAGTTGAAAAACGTGAACTTTGAAGAGTTAGTCCTTGTAGATGAAGTAGGTGAGAAAATAGCAGAATCGGTGGTCAATTATTTTAAAAATCCGAAACATCTTTTGATGATTGACAGGTTGAAAAAGAGTGGTGTTCAAATAGAACTTCAAAACATCCCGGAAGTAAAATCTGATGCCCTGGCAGGTAAAAGCATAATAGCAAGTGGTAAACTCACTCATTTTTCGCGGGAGGAAATTAAAGAGGTAATTCAGCAACATGGGGGCAATCCGGTTTCATCTATTTCAAAAAAGACTGATTTTTTATTGGCCGGCGAAAACATTGGGCCAAATAAACTTGCCAAAGCGCAGGAACTGAGTATCCCGATTATTTCGGAAGAGGAGTTTTTGGCAATGATAGAGTAGCCCCAAGAAATGTTAATTTATCCTTGAGGACATAATCCCTTTTAATAATCGTCATGGTGAACCCTGCCTGAGGACTTGTGCGCACGCGTGAAGTAATATCATCATTAAACAACGGAATCAAATCAAAGAGATTGCTTCACACAACACACTGCCAGCCCAGAGGTTCGCAATGACGTTTCAAATTTCATATATCATTGCGGTATCTGAGCAGATCTTCCAAGATTTGGCAACCAATAATCATCCTTATCCACATTATCAATTTGCGAATCAAGATTTAAATCAGCCCCGGCATAGCCTGAATTACCAGCTGAGTTTTCCCAGCTATCCGATTTGTCAGATTCATCAACCAATCCATCTGCATTGGCATTGCCTGAGATCAGTCCCCAAATTCCCGGGGCGAGCTCTTTATGGCCATCAGACCCTCCAAATACCTGGTTGGCATTGTTGCTGAAATCGTATGCATAAACTCCTTTTGTGTAATCCAGGGCATTATTTGAGAACACCTGCAAATGGTTGCGGTGAAGAATTTCAAGGTATAGGTTGTTTGTAATATCCTGGCTAAACTTCGGTAATGAATATCCATCCAGGCTGACAATAGAGCCATTCTTTTTCAGGAAACAAGCTTGTGTTTCAATGAGGTTACTTTCATCTACAAGAGAAATATCTGTCGCATCATAAAGTGAAATCAAAACCCAGTCGACAACATTTTCCGGAAGTTGTGTAACAGATTCTGTGCCCGGATAATTCCAGGGGGGTTGATCGTACGGTTGATTAAGTGGGATAAAACTGGTGTTCAGCCATGATGACATTTGCCCTGTTTGATTATCATACGGGCCTTCAAGGTAGATTTTTAAATTCAATAGTTTTCTATGGACAATGCTTTCAACCTGGTTTAATATCCAGTTATTTGGGTCTATAGCAATGTTTGTAACCTCTTCGGAAAGGATGAATTTGTAAACGGTATCATTGCTTGATTGATAAACCCTGAAAGTTGTGTCTCCTCCTGCAAATATTGCCATGTATTCCATGGATGTTTTAAAAAGCGGGGTAATGGTTGTTGATGTGTTTTGATAAGCATCAATAAAAAGGGTGTCTTCATGTTGCCACCAGGTCAGGTCATAAATCGGGAATCCTTCGCCAATATACCATTGGTTGAAAAAATCATCAAAATCCAATCCTGAAACCTCCTCACAAACTTCCTTAAAATCCATTCCGGTTGCAAGGCTATCTTTATACTCCTGTTGAAATTCGTACAATGTCCTGAAAAATAAAGAATCATTATTCATTTCAAAACGGATCATATGCACAAGGGCACCACCCTTCCGATAGGTCAACCGGGTGCTAAAAATCCTTCCCACGCTGTTGGTTTGTTCAATAGGGATATACACTGAACCGTCGGGCGATCCCATCACATAATTGTGATACGACAACATCTTTGCGTCAGCGCTCGCCTGAGAATACAGGTACTGAAGAACTAAATATTCAGTATAAGTAGCAAATCCTTCGTTGATCCAGATATCACTCCACGAGGCGCAGGTTACATTATCGCCAAACCAGGAGTGTCCTAATTCATGTGAAATAAGATAGGTATTTAAATAACGCATGCCGCTCATGGTGATATGCTCCATGCCTGAAAACCCTGACGGATACCATAAATAGTGCCCATACTTTTCCTTATAAAAAGGGAACAAGCCATATAGATCCGACAATAATTCAATCATAGCGGGCGTATTATCAATCGCTGCTTTGTTTGATTCAAGGCAATTCGGATAATCATAGACATAATTCATGATCAGCAATGAATCCCCATACAGGCTGTCAGGTTTTGCATAGATGTTATAGGCCTGGTAGTCAGATATGGCAAAAAATATCAGGTAAAAGGCCGTGGGATAGTTTGTCCGCCATTCATGACGCACCATTCCATTAGGCAATAAAACTTCCGTCAAGGTTCCGGGACCTGCTACTTTCAGGTCGTTGTCGGTGGTGATAAAAATATGTACTGAATCAGCTTTGTCTTCCAACTCCTGTTTGCAGGGCATCCATTCGTGGGCAAAATAAGGCTCGGATAAGGTTTGCGAGACATTAAAATTTCCATAGGTTGGGGCAACGGTTGCTGTGAAGTAGGCTGAGGAATAAGCGGGAGGGGTATGGTAGAACAATTGAAATTCAATTTCATCATTTATACTTAGAGGATTCACCAATTCAACAATTATATCATGGCCTGTATGTTGGAACGAATGTTTAACCCCATTAATGAACACAGAATCAGCCGAAAGTTTATTACTCAATTCAATGCTGAAGGTGTCGAGCAGGGCAGCGGTCACAGTTGCTTTTACAACCGCATTTCCTGAGAATTGATTGGTGGTATCATAGGCTTCAATATCCAATTTATAAAAATTTACATCGTACTTAAAAACCAGGGGATTAGGGTTGATGATCGACTTTTGAAAATCGAAAGGATACTCCTTATTCTGATGTTTGCAAATGTGGCCTTCTTCATAATAGGGATCTACCTGAGCAAAAGAGGCCAGGAAAAAAAATTGAAACACCAGGATTAACAGTAAATTTTTGGATAGCATAAGTTAAGGATTTAATAAAGTTGAATTAATGTATCAGCATAATTTTTATAAAAAAATACATTCAAAATTAAATAACGGATTCCCAAAGATAACCAAAATCAAGGGATAAAAGTTCAAATATAGAAAATTCATTTTCACAGACTAAAAACAACTAATGCCTGATATACTTGATCTTATTTCCTATTTAAAACATTAACTTTGCAACTATTATAACAAGATAAAAAGATGATTACAACCGGACCTGAAATCTTTCTTCGAAATGCAGCATCACAGCCTATAATTGACGTCAGGTCGCCATTGGAATATAACCAGGGTCATATTCCTGGTGCTATTAATATTCCGATATTTTCGGATGACGAAAGAAAAATTGTTGGGACACTTTATAAAAATTCAGGCCGTGAAGCCGCTGTTTTATCAGCACTTGATTTGGTTGGACCTAAACTTACAACCTTAGTAAAAGAAGTAAAAAAAGTGGCTGTTGACAAAAGGGTACTCGTTCATTGCTGGCGGGGTGGCTTACGGAGTAAAAATATGGCCTGGCTTTTTGAAACATCCGGTTTACATTCGATTTTGCTGGAGGGTGGTTACAAGGCGTATCGAAGATATATCCGTGAACACCTGGCCGAATTCAACAATGTTGTTGTATTGGGAGGCAAAACCGGAAGCGGGAAATCAGATATTCTTCAGGAGCTTAAGAAGCGGGGTCAGCAGGTTGTTGATCTGGAACAAATTGCCCATCACAAAGGCTCTGCATTTGGTCATATTGGCCAGGAAGAACAGCCTACCAACGAACAATTTGAAAATAATCTTTACCATGATTTGGCCCAAAAAAATAAAGACAAACCAATTTGGGTTGAAGACGAGAGCCGGGGGATAGGCAAAATCGGAATACCTGAGCCTTTTTTCCATATCATTCGAACCAGTCCTGTGGTTTTTTTAGAGGTATCACTGGAAATAAGGGTAAAAAGACTGGTCAGGGAATATGGTCGTCTTGAACCGGATAAACTTATTTCGGCTATCCATCGGATTGCTAAAAAACTGGGTGGGTTGCAAGTGAGCCGGGCAATAAGTTCCATTCATGAAAATCAATTGGATTTGGCCACAGAAATATTGCTTTCGTATTACGATAAAGCATATTTAAAAGGGTTGTTTATCAGGCAACCCGAAACGATTCACAAAGTGGAATGCAATACAGAAGACCCTTCGGAAATGGCTGATATTTTGTTGCGGTATGCAAATAATGGGACTTTAACGTCAAAACATTCAATCAGCAATTAAAATTATTTTTTTATGGAATCCATTTATCTTGATTATAATGCAACTACACCCATTGACAGGGAAGTAGCAGATGCCATGCAGCCCTACCTTTACGAATTCTTTGGTAATCCCTCCAGCACGCACTCTTTTGGAATAATTACAAAAGAAGCTGTAAACATTGCCAGAAAACAGATGGCATCTTTAATAAATGCACACTCAAGCGAAATTATATTTACAAGCGGTGGAACCGAGTCAAATAATTATGCAATCAAAGGTGTGGCATTTGCCAACAAAGAAAAAGGAAACCATATCATCACTTCCCAAATTGAACACCCTGCCGTAACTGAAGTGTGTAAATTTCTCGAAGAAAATGGTTTCCAGGTTACGTATTTGCCGGTTGATGAATATGGAATGGTGAATCCCATGGATGTTAAAAACGCAATAACTCCGCAAACCATTCTTGTTTCAATCATGCACGCCAACAACGAAGTGGGGACCATTCAACCCATTCAGAAAATTGGTGAAATTACCCGTAAAAACAACATCCTGTTTCATACCGATGCTGCCCAATCATTAGGGAAAATTGAGGTAGATGTGAATGATTTGAACGTTGATCTTTTATCGGTAGCCGGGCATAAATTGTACGCACCCAAAGGCATTGGAGCCCTTTATGTAAAATCGGGGACAAAACTTAAAAAATTAATTCATGGGGCAGATCATGAAATGAACCAACGAGCAGGAACCGAAAATGTGCTTGAAATCGTTGGACTTGGTAAAGCCTGTGAAATTGCTAATAGAGATATGGCTAAAAATTGCCTTCACTTGAAAAAAATGAGGAATAAATTACAGGCTATCTTATTGGAATCAATCCCTGAAGCAAGAATAAATGGCCATCCCGAATTTCAACTTCCCAATACCCTTTCAATAAGTTTCCCAACCATTGAAGCCAATACTCTTTTGGCTCAGTTACCCCATGTGGCTGCATCAGCCGGAGCAGCCTGTCATACCGGTTCGGTCAGTATTTCATCAGTGCTGAAGGCCATGAATGTACCATTGGAATTTGCCATGGGGACAATTCGTCTTTCAACAGGGAAGTACAACAGTTCTGATGAGATAGAAAAAGCGGGTAGATTTATCATAAATGCGGTAAAAAAAACCGGACCGATGTAAATTTCACCAATCTATTTTTAATTTATCAATTAAAGAGGAAATCAGTCAATTTTATTTACACCTTCCTGAAATACGGTTTGGATGAATTATTTCGTTAATAAAAAAAATTGTATTTTAGTCCTGTAAAACTAAATCACCATGGACAATTTATCGAGTCTTACCATTGCTTTATCAATCGTTGGCTTTATCGCCCTAATAGCAATACTTGTTTCATTATTTTATAAACCCGGTAAAAAACTTGATGTTATCACCACATTACAACCGGAAGAGGATGGAAGTACACCCCACAACATGAATGTGGAAGTGACCAATACCGGAAAGAACCGCGTAAAAATGCAATCCCCTTTTGTGAAATTTTCTCATGGAACCGGTTCAATGATTTACAAAGTTAATCCGCATAAAATACATTGCCGTTTCCCACGGATTTTAAATGTGGGAGAAAAAGTAAATTGTACGGTTGATCTTACACAATATCACGAATCATTGGATAATAGTTCATTTCATCCAACCCATGTAAAAATTGTGATTAAAGACACCATGGGCATGAAATTCGATTCTCATTCCATTCATTATAAACGTTAATTATTTTTTGCCGTTTACTTCACCTGTGGAAAACTTTTCCATAGCAATTTCCTTTGTATAAAAAGTTCGATTCGATTAATCCTTAATTTTGGCCGCTAAATAATTGAACACATTGGATATTCTTTCTCAATTAAACAAAGAACAACGCAACGCAGTTGAAACCATTGAAGGGCCTATAATGGTCATTGCCGGTGCAGGGTCAGGCAAAACCAGGGTATTGACTTACCGTGTCGCCCACTTGCTTAATTCCGGAGTTGACCCCTTTAATATACTCGCCCTTACCTTTACTAATAAGGCGGCCCGCGAAATGAAAGAGCGCCTTATTAAACTCGTCGGTAGTGCTGAGGCCAAAAATGTCTGGATGGGTACATTCCATTCGGTATTTGCCAGGGTACTCAGGTCAGAAGGGCAGCGATTAGGATATCCTTCAAATTATTCGATATATGATACCGATGATTCAAAACGGTTGATAAAGTCAATAGTAAAAGAGCAAAATGCGGACGACAAAATGTACACCGCAAACATTGTTCTTAATAGGATATCGGCTGCAAAAACCAACCTTATAACAGCCGAACAATACAATGCCAGCGAAGACTTGTTGCTTCAGGATAAAATGGCCGGAAAACCATTGCTTGGGGAAATCTATAAAATTTATAAATCGAAATGTTTCCGTGCCCATGCTATGGATTTTGATGATTTACTTTTAAATACGTTCTTACTGTTGAACAATTTCCCGGATGTATTAATAAAATATCAGCGGAAATTTCAGTTTATCCTCGTGGACGAATACCAGGATACAAACCGCGCCCAATACATGATCCTTAAAAAACTGGCAGCGAACAATGAGAATATTTGTGTGGTTGGCGATGATGCACAGAGTATATATGCTTTCCGTGGGGCCAATATCCAAAATATCCTGAACTTTAAACGCGATTATCCGGATGCCAAAGAATTTAAGCTGGAACAAAATTACCGTTCAACCAAAAATATTGTTAAGGCGGCCAACTCCATCATTAAAAATAACCGGGATCAGATTTTTAAAGAAATCTGGACAGAAAATGATGAGGGACATAAAATTCAGTTGATCAAAGCCAAAACGGATAACGAAGAAGGTACCCTGGTGGCCAATTCAATCTTTGAAAGCAAGATGAACCATCAACTTAAAAATGATGCGTTTGCCGTACTTTATCGTACCAATGCCCAATCGCGATCCATCGAAGAGGCATTGCGCCGGATGAATATACCATACCGCATTTATGGTGGCTTGTCGTTTTACAACCGAAAAGAAATAAAAGATTTGATTGCTTATTTAAGGTTGTGCGTCAACAACCAGGATGAAGAAGCATTGCGCAGGATCATCAATTACCCGGCCCGGGGCATTGGTAAAACAAGCCAGGAGCGGATCATCGTTGTGGCCGACCAAAACGATACTACTCAATGGAATGTTATTGAAGACCCGTTCAATTTTGCTCTTAATCTGAATTCGGGAACACTTAACCGGATTGATGCATTTGTGACAATGATAAAAAGTTTTTCCACGCAGGTAAAATCCAAAAATGCCTATGAATTGGCCAGATTGATTGCCGCTTCCTCAGGGATACTGAAGGATTTGAATGAAGATAAAACCCCCGAAGGGATCAGCCGGATTGAAAACATTGAGGAATTATTAAATGCTATAAAGGAGTTTTCGGAAAAAGGTAAGGAATTGATCCCAGGTCAGGAAGTAAATGACGATGAAAATGCCATTCGAACACTGGATGTATTTTTACAGGATGTGGCCCTGATTACCGATGCCGACACCAAAGATAAGGATGATTCGGATAAAGTGACCCTGATGACCATTCATGCTGCCAAAGGGCTGGAGTTTCCATATATTTATGCCGTCGGGATGGAAGAAAACCTGTTTCCTTCCATTCAATCGCTCGGCTCCCGCGCCGATCTTGAAGAAGAACGCCGTTTGTTTTATGTTGCCTGTACGCGAGCCGAACAACGGTTGTTTTTGTGCTATGCCGAAAACCGCTATCGGTGGGGGAACCTGACCATTTGCGAACCCAGCCGGTTCATTGATGAAATTGATCCGCAATATCTTGAATTTCCTAAGAAGGCCCAGGTGATAAATAAAACAGGAGAACCGGTGTCGAAGACTTTCATGCCGTCAATGACACGTAAAAACCTTAAGAAATTAAATACGGCAGAGCAACAGGGAAATTCAGCAGGATTTATTTTTGATGAAGATTTATCCTCAAACGTGCAGGTGGGTATAGAGGTAGAGCATAGCCGCTTTGGTTATGGTAAAGTCATTAGCATTGAAGGGGAGGGGGCAAGCAAAAAAGCATCGGTGTTTTTTAAGAACGTTGGCCAAAAACAACTTTTACTTAAATATGCCAAATTGAAGATAATAAATTAGTAATTTTATTTCGACCCACCACCCGGTATAAACTCATAGGCGCCCAGATCAGGCCCCAGATCAATGATCCTCGAATTTTCGTCAAGGTCAAGTGTAATATCTATCTGCGAACTGTCAATAACCAAAAGGCTACCAACATCCGATGCTGGCGAAAGGGTATCAAGACGATAATTATTCACATCATAATCCACAAATTCAAGATCATCGCTTTTGAAACAATTAATGTACATCTCCTCACTTGAAATATTCATCTGGGTTTTCAATAGGGCATGGTCGAATTTTAAAGTAAATTCAGCAGCTTCATCATTAGAAAAAAGCATTTCTTCATCTAGCCTGCCATATATAATACAATTTCCAAAATAGGCGTTCAGATTGCCAATGTATGTAATCTGGTTTCCATCTGCATCGAATACTATTAAATTATTACTTACGGTAAATGACGGCTGCTGCCGTATTGATTGCGACCAGTAATTGGCAAACGTACAATGCCGGAAATCGTAATTGCCGCCCACCGTTAAAAAAAGTGTATTTTCAGCACAGTTAGCATAAACACTGTTCGTTGAATAAACGTTATAAGCAAGTGTAAACAGTCCCCAGCGGCTCATATTCAGAATTTGTGTGTTTTTCAATAGTAAAACATTTGAAAGGTTTTCGTCCGATTCAAGTGTTTCTGCCTGCAAACCAATAAACCCATTTTTAATAACGGCATAATTAAATTCATTGTTTACACTTCCTTCATTAATCCAAATACGGTCCCATTGTCCGGCCAGATCACGAAACTCCATTTCCAACCTGTCGCCCTGAAAGGTAACAAGGCTGTCTTTTTCTCCATTTACCTGAATGTTGCCGCCCCGGTAAACCCAAAGTCCCGAATTCTGATGAAAATGAATATTTACACCGGGGCCGATAATAAGTTGTGCAGCCGAATCAACCACACCCCAGCCATAAATTACATAAGGTTTATCATCTTCCCACAGTACCGTTTCGTTTTCTTCTGCTAAAAGTACATAAGGATAACTTAATCCTTCTATGCGCTTCCGCCCGACAAAAAAGTGGGCATCCTGCCCCCATGCCACCACATCCACATCCTGAATATTGCCATTGGTCTCGAAAACAATAGAGTCGGTAACCACCAGGGGAGAATTTACAGATGTGGGATCAACGGTGACTTTTATAAAAATATAAAGGCTGTCTTCCCTGTCTATTTCAATGTCATTAAATGTATGACCCGCCGCTCCGTCAACATTTATCTGGTATTGCGAATTTTGCCCGCCTGCTAAACGGATTGATGAAATGTTTATCTTTTTATCGTTTTGGTTGAATACTTTCAGCACTTTAGTGGTTGATCCGACCGTTGTAAAACAGTATCGAATATTACAGTATCCGCCGAAAAGTTAAGGAAATAGGAAGGGTCAGCACCAAAATCATCATCTTTTTTGCATCCAAGAAATAATAATGAGATGGAAAAAACAATTAGAAATGCGTTAAAAATTTTCTTTTTTGATATCAAGAGCATTGAATTTAAAACCGCGGCAAAGATAATTATTCAAATATTAAATACGCAACCTTCAGGTTTTTATTGTCAATGGTTAATTTATTAATTTTGAAGCAAAATTGAAATATGGAATTTGGCATATGTTTGTTGAGTATCGTGCCCATGCGAAGGGAGGCCTCAGATAAATCGGAGATGGTTAATCAGTTGCTATTTGGGGATTTGGTACTGATAGAGGAACGGAAAGACGATTGGTTGTTTATCAGAAAAGCATTTGACAACTACGAAGGTTGGATGGATATAAAACAGATTGAAGTTTTGGGCGAGCAAGAATTCTATTCGCTCAATAAGACCAAAGCAAATTATATTTCCGACTTGGCTAATGTGATTGAGGATAAAACATCAAAATTTTTCATACCCGTTGTTTTGGGGAGTACCATCAGGGATATTACCAATGATAATTTTAAAATATCCGGAAAGGATTTTCAGTATTCCGGTATTTTGGTTTCGGGTAATCAGCCCCCAACTTTTAATACAATTTATGAAACAGCCCTTCTCTTTCTGAATGCACCCTATTTATGGGGAGGTATATCGCCCTTTGGAATTGATTGTTCAGGTTTTATCCAAACGGTTTATAAACTTGTTGGGATTAACTTATTGAGAGATGCATCGCAACAAGCTACGCAAGGCGAGCAAATAAGTTTGATAGAAGAAGCAAAACCCGGTGATTTATTATTTTTTGATAATCAGGAAGGCAATATAGTTCATGTTGGCATCATGTTAAACGACAAAAAGATCATTCACGCCTCGGGAAAAGTTAGAATTGACAGTGTTGACCACCAGGGAATTTATAACCGGGACCTGAAAAAATATACGCACTCACTACGATTGATAAAGCGAATATTGTAATTTTTATAAGTCAGTTTAGTGTCAGACATTTCTGTCGAATTAGTTTACCCGCAATTTAGAAAGTTCTCTAAATATCTATCCTATAAAGTTAATTTTCAATAAAATAACATATTCATGTTATTGAATGTGTTAAATTGAAACACAATGGCATTGTTTGTGATTTAAGGGGCAAAACAAAATTAATAATCATGTTACAAACGAATTTAAAACACATTTTATCGGAAAATGAATACCAAAAGGTATTAGAGGAAAACGAAAACGTAATGATCTGTTGCGGGCGAATGGGGCCAATGTGCATTCCGGTTTATTCTGCTATGAAAGATTTGGAAGCAGAATATACCCATGTTAGCTTTTATGATATGGAATTTGACCTCCCGGATGCAACTGTCATTCGAAATCTTTCTGAGTGCAGGGGTTTTATGGGCTTACCTTTTACGGTTTATTATAAAAATGGTAAAGTAGTAAAAGCTACCACAGGAATCCAAAATCGCGAACAAATTACTGCGGTACTTGAAGAGGAATTTGCAAATTAGTAATCAGGACATTCTGACAAAAAAAAGAGAGAATCAATTTGATTCTCTCTTTTTTCTATCTATTCTATAATAGCTTAATTCGCTTTTTCTACTTTCAGGTCATACTTAATGGTACTGTTGCCATTGGTTGAGCCTGCGTTAACTTCCCTGATGATGATTAAACCCCTGTTTCCTTCGTGTGTTTCAAAGGCAAGAATATCGCCGACTTCAAAACCACCCGGATTGGAAATCGTTTCACTGTAAAAATCCTGAGTTATTGATACGCCATCATTTTGAATGGTAAGAATGAGGACATTTTTATTATTAATTAGGTTATAATCAGCTTCTTCTAAAGTGGTTTTACCAAATAAGGTGGTTTTTTTGTTAACCCAATTTTCAATCTCCGGATATATGTCATAAAGATTTTCATTGGTTGGGGACATTAAGGTGTGGCCATAAGTAGCCCCATGAAAATATACCCAGTCAATTTTTGCCTGAACAGCATCATCCTGAGCCTGGGCAAGACTGAACGTTTCTCCGGTAATTGATGCAAATGAACTGTTTGTAGTGCTTGTATACGAACCGAGGGAAATATTCGTATAAACACTGATTCCAGGATCAGCAGCAACAGTAGTAATTGTGAAACTAATGGACGTACTCAATCCATTTTTATCGGTTGCCGTTACTGTAAAAATTTCAGTTCCCGGATTATTTGGAAAAGCAACCGTTTCAATATCAATTGTAAAACTTGTCGCACTGATTGTAGAATCTAACACGGTATTTTCCGAAACATTTTCATAATCGCGTATTACAAGAATCCTGGAAAGATTTTTATCAGATTGACTTGTGGCAGTGAAGCCAAATACAAATGGTTCGCCAGCTTCTAACGTAATATCACCATCAACACGATCCCAACCTGTACCAGGCTCAATTCCACCAAGGAATGATAAGGAGGGTGGTAATGGATCATCTTCATCCTTTGTGCAAGATGTAAAAATAAGTCCTGTAATTGCAATTAATCCTAATAAATAACTTAGTTTTTTCATTGTTTGATTTTTTTATTTTAAAAATGATTTAATTAATAACCAATTTTGAGAGCGCAAAGATATAAATTTAAATTATAATTTCATTATCTCAGAATAAATCAGATAATGTTGAACGCGTAGGTTATCAAATTGTATACCGAAGATGATTTATGTAAAAAAATCGTTGCGTTAGAAAGTTGAAGTAAATGTTAGAAATAATCGAAAAGAAAGCAATAGGATTAAATGCAAAAGCAAACAAAATAACCATTTAGTCATTTGCCTTGTCGTTGAGCAAGGGGACAAATCGAAACATTCCATGATCTTCTTCTTTAATATTTTGTTCATCAATTTTAATGATCCGTTTCATGGTTTGAACTTCATCTCCCACTGGTATAACTAAAAATCCTCCAGGTTTTAATTGCCTGATAAGCTCTTCCGGAACTTTTTGAGCACCTGCCGTAACAATCACTTTATCGAAAGGGGCCTCCATAACCATTCCTTTATAACCATCTCCATAAATAGCCATTTTCGGTTTATAGCCTAAAAATGAAAACAATTTTTTTGTTTTTAAATAGAGCGCTTTCTGACGTTCGATGGTATACACTTTCGCTCCTAATTCAATAAGTACACAAGCCTGATACCCTGATCCTGTGCCTACTTCAAGAATTTTATCCCCTTTTTTTACTTCAAGTAATTCGGTTTGAAAAGCCACGGTATAAGGTTGCGAAATCGTTTGTCCTGACCCTATGGGAAAAGGATTGTCTTCGTAAGCAAATTCAAGAAATGAAGAATCCATAAACAAATGACGGGGAATGGTATTTATTGCCGTTAACACATTTTCATTGGTAATACCTTTCTGCCGAATGGTATCCACCAGTTGTTTCCTCATGCCCTTGTGTTTCCAGGTATCATTTATCATAACAAACTGTTCATAACTCTTATTAACCAGGTATGGTTTATAAAACGATAATTCTTTTCGCGAAAATACACAATCACCCTATATATTTGCGCAAATATTTACAAACCATCAAAAATTGTCAGATGCTGAAAATTGGAGTATTAGGAGCAGGCCATCTAGGAAAAATTCACATTAAATGTATTCAGGAATCGGATCAGCTTGAATTGGTTGGATTTTATGATCCGGATATTGAATTATCGGTAAAAGTTGAACAAGAGTTTGATACAAAACGTTTTGAGAGCATCGCTGACATAATAAACCATGTTGATATTGTAGATATTGTTACGCCAACGGTTTCGCATTTCGATTGTGCAACACTGGCACTAAAAGGATTTAAGCATGTTTTTATAGAAAAGCCTGTCGTAACCACCCCCGAAGAAGCCCGGCAATTAATTTCCATTGCCGAAGAAGCCGAAGTGAAGGTTCAGGTTGGGCATGTTGAGCGCTTTAATCCGGCTTTTACTGCTGCTTTGCCCTATTTCGACAAACCGATGTTTATCGAAACCCACCGATTGGCCCAATTCAATCCGAGAGGCACCGATGTTCCGGTAATCCTCGATTTGATGATCCATGATATTGATATTGTCTTGAGTGTCGTAAAATCAAATATTCGAAAAATAAGTGCCAGCGGTGTTGCTGTTGTAAGCGATACCCCGGATATTGCCAATGCACGCCTTGAATTCGATAATGGCTGTGTGGCCAATTTAACCGCCAGCCGGATTTCAATGAAAAATATGCGTAAATCACGGTTTTTTCAAAGTGATGCTTATATTGCTGTTGATTTTCTTGAGAAAAAAGCGGAAATTTTAAGGATGGAAAATGTAACCAATTTAGATAAAGTTGATCCATTTGCTATGATCATTAACCTGGGAAAAGGCAAAGGCAGCAAACAGATTATTTTTGATCAGCCCAAAGTTAAGCAAATAAACGCCATAAAAACAGAGTTGGAAAGTTTTGCCCGCGCCATCACATTAAATCAATCACCTCTTGTTTCAATCAATGATGGCTATGCGGCATTGGATATTGCCTATAAGATCATGGAAAAAATGAACTTCGATTTCGAAAGTTAATCACGGTACGCATTTTTAATACAACGATCAATCCTGCCATTGAATAGTTTGCTCCAGGTTATTTCTTTTTTTAGCTTAACCTGCAAAATAAGGGATGCGGAAAAATATTAGATAATAGGGTTGAATTAAAAAACACGACAATTTTTAATAATACCTTACGTTTTTTTATAATTTCGTTGCCCCAAAAATAGTATGGTGAAT
Source organism: Bacteroidales bacterium (assembly GCA_041393275.1). Taxonomy (GTDB): domain Bacteria; phylum Bacteroidota; class Bacteroidia; order Bacteroidales; family JAADJA01; genus JAADJA01. Next base: position 28,024 of record JAWKKL010000004.1, on the reverse strand, counting down.
TTTTACAAATATTTAAGGATATTACCGGGTTTGATTGCTATATTGATGTTTGTATCCTGCGAGAAATTTAAGGGCGGGCAAACGATTCCATCATACATCCGGATTGATTCGGTCGTTTTAATGAATAATACCCAGGTTGAAGCCGGAAATTACCTTACCCAAAATTTTACCGATGTGTGGATTTATGTTGATGATCAGTCAATCGGAGCCTTTGAGTTGAGGGGTACCCATGCCGACGACCCATTGATTATTCCCATTTTGGAAGAAGGGGTTCATAAGTTAACTGTTTATGCCGGCATAAAGCTAAATGGTATATCTTCGACACGTTTAGCCTATCCAATGGTAAAGCCTGTAATCTATGAAGATTTTTTGTTTACCGTTGATAGTATTACGAATGTATTTCCTTATCCTTCGGTGAGTTATTACGAAACTTCGACCTTTGCCTGGATTGAGGAATTTGAGGATGCTTCATTGACGCTGGATGAAACCAATAACAGCGATACGGTTTTAACAACCTTGCAACACACTCCAGTTAGCGCTACTCTGGGCCATCAGTCAGGGATAGCTTGGGTTGATGATAAAAACCCGGTATTTGAAGTAATTACGGTTCAAAATGAAGTTCCTGGATTTGTATTGCCTGGAAACGGCCAGCCGGTTGCCCTTGAAATTGATTTTAATATAAGTGTTCATATGGCAATTGGATTATACATTACTCGGATTAGCGGAGACGATTCTCAACACCCGGTTCTCATATTAAACCCTACCAATAATGAATGGAAAAAGGTTTATGTAAATTTTACCGCAACCATTGAAGCATATCCTGGTGGCGATTATTACAATGTATATTTTCGGGCCGAAAATCAATCTTACATTAATGTAGGGGAAATTAAAATTGATAATTTGAAATTGGTATACAGAGGTTAATTTAAATGAACAGATATTTACAGGTTACAAAGTATGTTTTAGCCGATTTATTTTCAGCAGCCATTGCCTGGACCCTCTTTTTCATTTATCGAAAATATGTGGTAGACCATACCATCCTTGATAATCCGGTTGAGATCTTTACCGATCGTAAATTATTTATCGGGATTCTGGTTATTCCTATGTTTTGGCTTACCTTATATATTATCATAGGAACATACCGAAAAATTTACAGGAAGTCTCGTTTAAAAGAGTTAGGACAAACAATCTCCATCACTTTTTTTGGGGTTATCATCATTTTCTTTTCCATCATTCTTGATGACATTATCATATCATATAAATCCTATTACCAGTCGTTTTTAGTCCTTTTTTATTCTTCATTTTTTCTTTACCTATTCCTTTAGATTAATAATTACCACACGGACGATTCGTAAAATACATAAACGGATAATAGGATTCAACAGCCTTATTGTTGGAAGTAATGGCAATGCGGTAAATATTTACAAAGAAATTGAAAGTGAAAAAGTCTCTTCAGGAAATAAATTTGTAGGTTTTATTAATGCTGAAGATTACAATGATTATCTGCTTGCTGAATACCTTCCTCACCTCGGCAATATCAAAGACCTGAAAAAAATTGTGGATGAACACAAAATTGAAGAGGTGATCATCGCTATTGAACGCGTGGAACATAACAATGTTGAAAATATCATATCACAACTGGAAGACACCAACGTTGTGATTAAAGTGATCCCAAATTTGCAGGATTATTTAATGGGCGCTGTCAGAACGGAAGGGATTTGGCATGCCCCGCTTATAAAAATATCACCGGATTTAATGCCTGCCTGGCAAATGTCGCTAAAAAGGATTCTTGATATTGTCATTTCTCTGATCGGTATCCTGATTCTTAGCCCGATATATATAATTGTTAGTATTGGCGTTAAAATGTCGTCAAAAGGGCCGATAATATACAAACAGCAGCGCATAGGCCTGCACGGCAAACCGTTTTATATGTTTAAATTCAGGTCGATGTATAATGATGCTGAAAAAGGGACGCCAATGTTGTCATCGGATAATGACAGCCGGATTACACCCATTGGGAAATTTTTGAGAAAAGTAAGGCTTGATGAAATTCCACAGTTTTTTTCTGTTCTTATTGGCGATATGTCGCTGGTTGGGCCACGTCCGGAGCGGCAATTTTTTATTGATCAGATTATTGAAAGGGCGCCTCACTACCGTCTATTACATAAAATTAAACCCGGTATAACCTCCTGGGGACAGGTTAAGTATGGCTATGCTTCGGATGTTGATGAAATGATTGAGCGGCTTAAATACGATATTCTTTATATCGAAAATATGTCGCTGGCGATGGATTTAAAAATCTTAATTTACACTGTGATGATCGTTATTCAAGGTAGGGGGAAATAGTAAATATCGGCTCAAATAAAAATGAAGGAGTTGATGTCTGTTTTTTATGGTTAAAGTCAATAAGTGAAAAACTACAATTGCCCATTTTCAATCATCACAACAATTTCTTCAATTTCTTTATCTTCGCCTTCGGGATCATATTCAGTCTTCAGGTTATAACCAAAAAGCCGGGCAAAGGTTTGCCAAAAAAAAGCGGTAAATTTCCCTCTTAGTTCCTGAATGAGTTCATAGGAAGAGCCTCCTGTTTCGCGATCGACAAGTTTTATCAGGATAATACCCTGTTTAAATGTCAATTTCCTAATGTCATCTTCAAATTCGTCTTTTAACTCCTGTTCGGCCTGTTTCATCAATTTCCGGCGCTCCTGGTCCGTGTTTGCATTTTTTAAGATAACTTCATATTCATTTAACTTCAATCCTGCCAGTTTTGCATAGGGATAGGCCTTCTTTACATTGTATTCGAGTTTGCTGCGGTTACGATTGGCTACTTTAATATTTCTGGGCATTTTGGCGGTCACACAATATTCGGGAAGGTCAATCATTATAAGGGTATCACTTCCTTCTATTCGAGCAAGAACAACAATCTCATCAATTTCCTGTGAAATGACAACGGGAGAAAACAGGAGAATAATTAATATAGAGAATAAAATTTTTTTCATTGTTTAACAGTCGACTTCATTTCAATTATTATGCCAACGAAAAACAATACGCATCAAGTATAAAAAAAGCAGGAATAAATTCCTGCTATATCGTCATGCTACCCTTAGTTTCGCAATGTTGGTCTTTCGGAATTTCTCCTCGGCATATTCAAGGGTTACCTTAAATACTTTCGTTTTGTTATCCGATGGTAAATCAAACATGGCATCTGTTAATATGGCTTCTACAATGGACCGAAGTCCCCGGGCACCCAGCTTAAATTCAGTGGATTTGTCCACAATAAATTCCAATACTTTTTCTTCAAACGTTAAGCTTACACCATCCATTTCAAGTAACTTTGTATACTGTTTGACCAGTGAATTTTTAGGTTCTGTTAAAATATTTCGCAATATTTCACGCGACAACGGATGCAGGAAAGTAACTACCGGCATTCTTCCAACAATCTCAGGAATTAATCCAAACTTACGAATATCGGTAGGTGATATGTATTGCAGAATATTTTCTTTGTCTACACTATCAATAGCGGCATTGTATGAATAGCCGATTACATTTGTCCGAAGCCTTGATGCAATTAGTTTTTCTATTCCATCAAACGCACCACCGGCAATAAAAAGAATATTTTTTGTATCAATTTGGATCATCTTTTGTTCAGGGTGTTTGCGTCCGCCTTGCGGGGGAACATTTACAACTGAACCTTCCAGTAATTTAAGCAATGCCTGTTGAACCCCTTCACCGCTTACGTCACGTGTTATGGATGGATTATCACTTTTACGCGCAATTTTATCAATCTCATCAATAAAAATGATCCCTTTTTCGGCGGCAGCTACATTATAATCAGCTACCTGCAGGAGCCTGCTCAAAATACTTTCAACATCTTCTCCAACATATCCTGCTTCTGTTAGTACAGTGGCATCAGCAATGCAAAACGGAACTTTCAGCATTTTTGCAATGGTTCTAGCTAATAGTGTTTTACCGGTTCCAGTTTCGCCTACCATTACTATGTTTGCTTTCTCAATCTCAACTTTTTCTTCATCCGCTTTGCTTTCAGGCTGGGTAATCCTTTTGAAGTGATTATAAACGGCGACGGCTATAATCCGTTTTGCTTCATCCTGGCCAATTACATACTGATCAAGATACGCCTTGATTTCTTTGGGCTTTTGAAGTTTGATTTTTGTAAACTGTCCTTTAGTTTTAGTGGCAAGTTCTTCTTCAATTATATGTTGTGCCTGGCCAATACAATAGTCGCAAATATGTGCATCAAGGCCGGCAATCAACACATTGGTTTGTGCTTTTTCCCTGCCACAAAAGGAGCATCGTTCGAGTTTTTTTACCATAAATACCTGTATTCTATGTTTTCAAAGCCTTAGCCTTCTTTCGAACGCACAAGTACTTCATCTATCATTCCGTAATCTTTTGCCTCATGTGATGTCATCCAGAAATCCCGGTCGCCATCTTTCCAAATCTTTTTATAGGTTTGATTCGAATGTTTGGCAATAATTTCGTAAAGTTCTTTTTTCAGTTTTTGTATCTCGCGGGCCGTAATTTCTATATCAGACGCCTGGCCTTGCGCTCCTCCCATCGGCTGGTGAATTAATATCCTGGAATGGGGGAGGGCCGTCCGTTTTCCTTTTTCACCCGCGCATAATAAAACAGCTCCCATCGACGCTGCCATACCTGTACAAATGGTGGCTACATCGGGGCGTATATACTGCATGGTGTCGTATATGCCAAGGCCTGCGTAAACGCTGCCACCCGGTGTATTCAAATATATCTGAATATCTTTTATGGCATCGACTGATTCAAGGAAAAGAAGCTGGGCCTGGATAATATTTGCGACATAATCATCAATGGGCACTCCTAAAAAAATGATCCTGTCCATCATTAGCCTTGAGAATACATCCATTGTGGCAATGTTCAATTGCCGTTCTTCGATAATGGTCGGGGAAATATAATTATTAACTCTGGATTCATATTTATCCAGCGAAATACTGCTTATCCCTCTGTGGTTTACTGCATACTTGCGAAATTCATTATTCATGTTCATGATGATCGTGGTTATGGTGATGATGTTCGTTTACTATTTTAATAAAATCGTCGTAGCTGATTTTTTTCTTGTTAAGGTTCAATTTTGTTTTAAATAATTCCCTTACCTGTTTATCGAAAAGCTGATCGTATATCTTCCTAACTTCATCCTGGTTTTTTAATACCATATCGGCAAATTGATCCAGTTGTTTGCTCATCTCTTCATTTTCGATGTCCATTCCAAATTGCCTGGCATACATCTCCCTTACGAAGTTTTTTATATCCTGTTGTTCAACTTTGATGTCATTGTCGGCAGCTATCTTATTAACGATTAATTGCTGTTTTAATGACCGCCCATAATTTTCAAAATCTTTCTCAACGTTTTCAGGTGTTATATTTTCATCCGATTCAACAAGCCACCGTTTTACAAATTCAACCGGAAGGTCTACATGGGTTTCATTCACCAACTTTTCAATAACTTCATGTACAAAGAAATTATCCCCTTCGTTTTGGAAATAATCTTTGGCCTCGCTGCGTAATTTTTCACGAAACGCTTCTTCTGAAGTGATGTTTCCATTTGGATACACCTTGTCAAATAATTCCTGGTTAATTTCAGCGGGTTCCATTCTTGAAATCTCGGAAATTTCAAATTCATAATCCGCTTCCATTTTTTCGGTTTCTTCTTTTTTTATTCCCAACATGGAAGACGTCTCAGCTTTATTATTAGTAGCTTTTAGCGGATTAAACCGGATCTTGTCCCCCTTTTTTCTCCCTATAAATTCTTTTTGTACGTTTTCATCCTTTATAAACTCAATGGATAAGGATGTGTTATTTTTAATGCCATCCTCTTTGATTTCGCCCTCAGCCGTCAGTTCTGATATTTCACCACGTAATAGATCTCCTTTTTCGGAAATTTCAGGATTGACAGGGTTTCCATAACGGGTTGTGACCTCTTTAAGATATCCATCAACCTTATCATCATCTACTTCAATTTCGTAGTAGTCTACCTCAATTTTATCATTTATTTCCAAATCAAATTTTGGGGTAAGCCCAATATCGAAGAAAAATTCAAATTCTTCATCGTTATCAAAATCAACCTTTGTCTCTTTTTCTTTGCTTGACAAAGGATAGCCCAGGATGTCCAATTTATTCTCAACAATATAATTGCTAAGCGAGTCCGATAAAAGTTTGTTTACTTCTTCAGCCATCACACTTTTACCATACATTTTTTTTATCAGGCCATATGGCACTTTGCCTGGCCTGAAACCTTTCATGCTTGCCTTTTTCTGGGCCTCTTTTAAGGCTTCGTCAACTTTGCTTTTGTAATCTTCAGCCGTTAGTTTTACATTGATCGTTGCCTGTAATTCTCCGTTGCTTTCTTGTGTAATATTCATTCAACTATCTGTTTAAAATTTACCATTAAATTGCATTTTTAAAATGGGTGCAAAAATAGGTATTTATTGAATACTCAATATCAGATAACCTATTTAAAACAATTTGGATTTGAAAAAAGTTGCATGGAGGTTACCGTAAGGATTAATTCCTAAAAATGTATAAAAACCAGAATTACGAAAGTTTTACAAATTGATTTGTCAGCTAAAATGTTAACTGAATCAGAAATCTATTTGCCATTTGCAAATTGCAGAAATCCTTTGGTTGTTTTGCTATTCTTTTTTAATTATTTTTATCAGTTCAATTAAAAATGAAAAAACAAAGGAGGAATTATGAAAAACTTATTAATTGCCGGCCTGTACTTAGTATTTACGGCAAATTTGATTTATGCCCAGGGTTGTTTACCCGAAGGAATAACGTTTACCACCCAGAGTGAAATTGATGATTTTCAAACCAATTACCCGGGATGTACCGAAATAGAAGGTGATCTCAATATTATGAGCCAGGATGCCATAACTGACCTGGAGGGCTTGAGTGTTTTGACTTCTATTGGTGGGCAATTATCACTTTCTCACAATTATTCTTTGATGTCATTAGCTGGTTTAGAAAACCTTAATTCTATTGGTGGACAACTAAAAATAATGAATAATAATTTAATTACAGACTTAGGTCCCCTAAGTAATTTAAATAGTATTGGTGGTGTTTTAATCTGGAGTAATGAGGTATTATTAAGTATTTCTGCATTGCTGGGTGTAGAGTTTGGTGAAAGTATTTCAATTTATGATAATCCAGGTTTAATAAGCTTACATGGCCTTGACAGTGTAACATATTTCACCGGGTATATTTCGATTGATGGTAACGAATCATTGACAAACCTGCAAGGCCTACAAAATCTAACTACTGTGGGAGAATATTTACAGATTAGAAGTAGCCCTGGATTAACAAATTTAAATGAACTTAACAATCTTTATTATGGTAATGCAAACCAAATCCAAATAATAGATAATGATGGTTTAACAGATTTAACAGGGCTTAACAATATATCCAGTCTCGGAAGCCTCGAAGTAAAAGACAATGATAATTTAACCTCCCTGAATGGTGTAAATAATATTCATTTTTTAGGTTCTTTAAAGGTCAGTGGAAATCCTTTGCTTACTGACCTGACAGATCTTGAAAATTTATTTTGGATAGAATTGTCCCTATATATAGGGGATCCAAGCGGAGGGGTAAATCCAGGACTGACAAGCCTTCATGGTCTTGAAAATGTGACGGCTATTGGAGGTCTGCAGGTTTTTAATAGCCCTGACCTGGTTAGTTTATCCGCATTGAGCAACGTAGGATATATTGGCAATGGAGTTCAAATTTATAATAATGATAATCTATATGACCTTGATGGATTGGGAAATATTACAAATATATATGGCAATCTGGTTATTTCTGACAATGATAGCTTATCGAGTTTGACAGGTATCAGTAATCTTCAAACTATTGGCGGAAGCCTGGAAATAACAAATAATCAGAATCTGTTAAACCTGGAAGCGCTAAACAATTTTTTAACTGTAAATGAATCCATATTAATTGATGGAAATGACAAATTAGAAAGTATTGATGGTTTAAATTACATTGATAGTATTGCAGGTGATTTAATGATTTTAAACAATAAAGGATTATTAGAAATAAATGGATTGAATAACCTCTTATCAATTTCGGGGGATTTAGAAATTAATGGAAATGATTCCCTGACAAATATTGAAAGTTTATGGAGCTTAACCTCAGTGGGTAGCGATGTTTTGGTATACAGCAATCCTTCTTTATCAACCTTGTCAGGGTTGAATAATTTGAATACCATTGGCCGGCATTTAAGAATAAATGAAAATGGTTTGACAAGTTTAAGTGATTTGAATAGCCTAAACTCAATTGGAGGCACTTTAGTTCTCAAATGGAATGAGGAACTATCAAATTTATCAGGCCTTGAAAATATAGTTGCCATTGATGGAAACCTTCAAATTGAAAACCACCAATTGTTAAATAATATTGATGGAATTGCCAACCTCGATCACAGCACTATTAATAATCTTTACATTAAGGAAAACCCACAGTTATCTGTTTGTGCAATTGAAAGTATTTGTGCGTATTTAGAGAACCCGGAAGGATATGTTTGGATTGAAAATAATGCCCCGGGCTGCAACAGTCAGGATGAAGTGGAAACGGCTTGTGATGAAGTATCAGTAGAAGAATTAAGCACTAAAAACACATTCAATATTTTCCCTAACCCCTCAGAATCCATTGCATTTATTGAATACATATTATTGGAGAGTTCACAAGTTACAATTAGAATTCTTGACGTACAGGGCAATGTACTTTCGATTCCGGTAAATGAACATCAGGAACAAGGGAAAAAGAGAATAGTAATTGATTGTAGCACGTTAAAACCAGGAATTTATTTCTGTGCATTAAAAACCAATTCGGGGTTTCAAATTAAGAAATTATTAAAGCTGTAATTGAATAAATATTCTTATTCTTCATATGAATGCAGTATTTGCTAAAAGGCAATATGGGTTTTATTAAATGAAAATAAAAAACCCCGAAATGTTATAACTGCAATCATTTCGGGGTTTTTAGTGCGGATGAAGGAACTCCCCGACATTTCTTCGTCAGGCGGGATAAACTTCCAGTCCAATTTCTTCGAAATTAAAGCTATCGCATGCTTCCTCCTTACTTCGTGCGGATGAAGGGACTCGAACCCCCACGTCTTTCGACACTAGATCCTAAGTCTAGCGCGTCTACCAATTTCGCCACATCCGCATGGTAATTTCAAAATTCGGGTGCAAAAATATGTATTTTTCATTTGGATTAATCTTTGATGCAGAAAATTCTTTATATAAATTTGCGCACGAATCAAAAAAATAAAAATTAAATGTTATGAAACGCTTATCAATTCTATCTATTTTATTCATTTATCTATTTTTATTTTCTGTACAAGCCCAGGAAGAATTTTATAGCGAACGAAAAGTTGGCAGAAATACCGTTAGGGGATTTTATCTTGGCGAGGTGAAAAATGGTTCTTGGGTAACCGAATCGTTTGACGGGTCACTGGTAAAAGTAGAAACCTATAAAAACGGGTTAAAGCATGGACTTTTTCTTTCTTACGACAGAAAAGGCCATCTTACAAACCAGGAATTTTATAAAGATGATACTCTTCAAGGTCAGCAGATTGAATATTTCGATGATAAAAAACCTAAATCTAAATATACTTACAGAAAGGGGGAAATTACCGGCAAAGCCTACCTTTATTACGAAAATGGCAATGTGATGGAAGAGTCTGACTACAAATACGGGCTAAAAGATGGGATTTCAAAATGGTTTGATGAGAACAATAAACCGATTGCACAATATGAATATAAAGACGGAGTGTTCAACGGTTCGAATAAGTTTTTCTATCCTAATGGCAATGTAAAAACTGAAGAAACTTATAAAGACAATATTTTGAATGGGCAATTTAAAGAATATTATCCAACTTCGAAAGTTAAAATTATAGGGGCTTTTATAAATGGCCAAAAACACGGAGAATGGATAGAGTACGATCCACATGGGGCTGAGATAAGTAAAAAGATATACGAAAATGGTGTAGAAAAATAAGTCTTTCCCCATGGCCCGCGAAAAAAAAATCATCATTAATCCATATTCTGAATTACCCGGTTATAATTGTTTTGGTTGTTCTCCAAACAATAAGTTAGGGTTGAGAATGACGTTTTTTGAAGAAGGTGAGTATGTTGTTTCGGAATGGTCGCCGTCCGACCACCTGGCCGGTTATAAAAAAGTATTACACGGCGGTATTCAGGCCACTCTGCTGGACGAAATTGCCAGTTGGTGTGTACAGATAAAATTAAAAACAGCCGGCGTTACGGCAAACCTGAACCTCCGTTATAAAAAAGCCGTTTTTGTTGATGAGGGAGATGTCCTGTTAAAAGCGCGAATTGAGAAAGTAGAACGAAGGATCGCCTGCGTAGCCACAGAATTATATAACCACGATGGTGAGCTTTGTTGTGGCGGTGATGTGAAATATTTTTTATACCCCGAAGAAATAGCACGCGAAAAACTATATTTTCCAGGGTTTGAGAAATTTTTTTCTGAAAAATAACGGATTATAATTGTGTTGAAAGATCAAGGCAGAAGTCGGCCCAGTCAACATCAGCATAACGTTTACCGAGCCTAACAAAAACCAGATTTTTAGCCGGATAAACAATGATGTACTGCCCCAGAATCCCTTTGGCGAAAAATGTCCCGTTTTCTAAAACCCGCCACTGACAAGTATAAGGATATCCCTGCGAATCCCGCGAATCATTGATGATGGAAATTGATTTTTTGACCCATTTTTTAGGGACAACCTGGTTGCCATTCCAATTCCCTTCTTTTAAATAAAGCAGGCCAAATTTCGCAAAATCGCGGGCAACGGCATTGATGCAACAAAACGCCTTTTCCGTCTGATTTTTTTCACTGTCAATACTCCACGATGCATCCGATTCCATTTGTAATGGTTGCCAGATTTTCTGTTCGAGGTATTTGGTGAGTTTGGTATTTGTCGCCCGCTCCACTATCAGGCCCAACAGAAGAGTGTTCACACTGATATAATCATAGGTTTGATCCGGCGGTTCGTTAATGGTCAGTTCTTTAATGTACCGTTTGAGATCAGTACCGTAATAATATTTAGCCATATCGGCAAAGGGTGAATTATACCCTTCATTAAACTTTATGCCCGACCGCATGTTAAGCAAATCCCCGATGGTAATTTTGTCGAATTCGGGCCCTAACTCTTTCAAAAAAAACGTGATGGATTGACCGGTGCTGTAAATATATCCTTCGCTTATGGCAATGCCCACCAGGGCGGAAACAAATGATTTCGAAACCGAAAAAGAAGGGATGATAGAGGACGAATCATAACCCTCAAAATAGTTTTCATAGATCAGTGTGTCATTTTTTACAACAAGAAAGGCTACGGTTCCTTTTTCTTCCAGGAATTGGTCAAAAGATTCATACCTGTCATTTCCTGAATTTTTTTCTGGGATTTTAAAACGGGTATTAATACTCACCTTGTTAAAATAAAAGCTTGTTTTGCCCTTTTTGACCTCTAATTTGTCAAACTTCCTGTCATCGTTGATGTCGGCATAATTCCATATAAAATAGCGAACGATGTGGCGGGGTAACGTTACGTAAAAGATAGCGAAAATCGCAATTGCTATTAAAATATAGATAATCGGCTTCTTTTTTTTCAAATCTGAAAGATGTATAATTATAGCGGCAAAATTAAACGATTTTGTTTTATTGATAAACCATTTCAAAATTTGAAAAACGATCAGTCATCGCATAATTATATTCGGGGTACTTGTAAATCGGATTTCGTTCTTCTGTTTCACCAATAGAATATCCCCATACGTTTTCGTAATCACTCCGGTTTTCTCCCATTTCTTCAAGTCGCCTGATATAACCGGCAATTGACTTTGATTCAATGATTACAACCTTTCCATTTTTCTTTATCACAGGGCTATGATTCCGTGAAAAATCGTAATCAAACTGCAGAATTCGCCGGCCATCATAGGTAATTCCAATGGTGCGAAATGAAAGGCTTTTTCCTACCCCTGGAAGGTTTATAACATTTTTATCGGTTGCCAGAAAAGGGACTTTGCTAATTTGGCGTATACTTTCAATATTTTCAAGCATTCCATTAGCCATGGTATGAAATCCTTTAATCAAACCGTTTATTTCGTCAGACAATTTGCCAATATATTTTTCTTCCACTTGCTCTTGCATAATCCGGGCATTGTTAACAAAATTAAAGGTGTTTTCTTTATACCCTTTTACCGAAAAGGTATAATAAGCAAGAACACCGATATCATTTAAGACTTTTCTGAGTTTAGCTGTGTGGCCTCGGCGTGATGCTGCCGGAGTGAATACAAGTTGATTGGTGACAATCCAACCTGCCGATAGAATTTTTCGAACACCTTCTGCTGCTTCCGGGGTAACTTCCATGGCTGATTCGAAATGCGTTTGTACAACAAATTGATTTATTCCAATCTCTATAGCATTTGTACGGAAATCTTTCAATATTGAAATTAATTCGTCTGAAATTCGCTGAGGGAGGTACACAGGTAACCTTGTACCAAGCCTTACCCGTTGAATTTCTGCAAGTTTTTCACCGTCGGGCAAATTTTTATTGCGGCTTTTTTTGCGGTTTGCCATATTCAGTACTTCATCTAAAATTCTTTTTAATGAATTATCTGAATTCATAAATGCATCTCCTCCGGTGATTAAGATATCCCGCAACATATTGTCATACTCAAAATATCTCATCAGTTTTGGCAATCGTTCCCACCAGGTTTCACGGGGTTTTAGTTCATCAAGGTCAAAATTAAGGTGCCCGTTTTGAAAATCGTACATCCGCTGGCACACAACACATAATCCGCCACAGGCCCTTCCTGCAGTATCAGGAATAAGGATGGCAACTTCGGGATATCTGCGGTGAATATTTTTCCGGTTGGGCAAAATCCATCCGGCAGCATTTGGTTTGCCCGGTTCAACCTGGTCTTCCTTTTCCCATGCCTGTATCTGGCCAAATTCCTCAACCAGTTCATTGCTTACAAACACATAATCGCGTATGGCCTGATCGGAAAATTTATTTTTTTCATCAATATCTACATTCAATAAGGATAAATAATATGGATTAACAAAAAATGGGATACCACTATTTTCAGCTTTTACCATTGTTTCCATCGTATTTTCATCGATAGACCGGCCGAGCATCCGGTTTAGTCTTTCGGGTGTACGGGCAGCAAACTGCAAGTGAAATGTTTTATCATTCCACCATTCCATAATTTTCCTGTACTTCTGCCAATAAGTCATTCCCGGCTCAAATTTGAACCGGTTTCGCTGAATATCCCCTGAATCGATTTTTTTAATAAACAATCTGATGATCCTGTCCCGGTTTTTTTTCCGCTGGTCGATAATTTCAGGATCAAGCCCTGATGGATGATTATTCATCCATTCAGCTACTTTTTCAGGATTTGGAATAAACCGTTTTTGTTTCCCTGAAAACTGACGGAACAAATGAAGCATATCGCGGAAAAAATCTTCTGTTGCGCCTCCTTTCCCTTCATGTGCTGCCATGTACAGCAGTTTAAAAGGAGCATTTACTATATATTTCCCATGTAGGTTTAAATCTTCATATTCATCATTTTCATGATCAATATAATCCAATATACGAATGGCGGCCAGATCGCTCCAATCCAGCTTTTCTATTCGATTTTGATCACGATTCCCGTTTGAGAAATATGAAAAAGCAACAGGTTTTGGCTTTATATGATCAAGAGCTAACTTCCTAAGTCCTTTTTTAGCTTTTTCGTAAGAAGGAGACGACCGGATGATTTCCTCAATCGCTTCGTTTTCTTCAAATATTTTATTTAAAAGCTGCCTTGATGATTCCGAAATATCGAGTTGAATGTTTTTTAAAACATTTTTATCATTTTTCGATTGGTTATAGTCGCGGTACATTTAGTATCAATTTTTAATTGAAATTATATTTTTACCTGTTGTTGTCAAATCAACTCAAGGCAATTAAATATTGAATCAGCTTCACGGTAATTGATAAACTAATGCGACAGGGTTACCTGTTTTTGATGTCCTCCAAAAGAGAGGGGTGCATTAAATATTACCTGATGAAATTCCTAATTTATAATATTGTCGAATACAAAGATAATCATTTTTGGGGGGCATGGGAAGCAAAAAATGAATTTATATTGGTTCGAATAAAAATCACTTCCCTTGTTTCTCCAACTTTTCCGATGCGGCCAATTTTGCATCTGTAAAATACTGAAATCAAATAGTTCCCGTTTATCAGGCTTTCGTTCCATTCATCATCACCGCCCCAGGTTAAATTATAAAACCCTGCCGGAATTGTCTTGCAAAAACAGGATGAAGATGGAGCTTGCTCACATATATTCTATCTGGGGCTTGATAGCACAAAGCCGGAATGGCAGGACCATAATAAAATCTTTCATTATAAATAAGATGAAAAATATACATTTGGCCTTATTCATTATGGTATTGTGGTTCGATCAATAAAACTAATAAAAATAATTTCCTCTTACGAAATTCCTTAAGTTTTTTTTATTTGAACCTAATCATCAATTGATTGTTGAATAGCCGTAAATTTGTTAGAAATTTAATGTATTAATAATTCAACTTATGTCAAGAGGTATATACAACGTCCCAAAAGCTTACAATGAGGCTGTAAAGGACTATGCGCCGGGTTCTCCGGAAAGAAAAGAACTGAAAGTAAAACTCGCAGAAATGAGATCGCAGGTTATTGACATACCTATGATCATTGGTGGCAAAGAGATCAGAACGGAAGATGTACGCGAGATTCATCCGCCTCACGACCATCAGCATTTACTGGGCCGGTATTATTATGGCACAGCCGACCATGTAAAACAAGCCATTGATGCCGCCCTGGAAGCCAGGCCGGCCTGGCAGGCGCTGGATTGGGATCACCGGGCTGCCATATTTTTAAAAGCCGCCGATCTTGTATCAGGCCCTTACCGTGCCAAAATCAAT
The DNA here is from genome assembly GCA_041393275.1 of Bacteroidales bacterium. Lineage (GTDB taxonomy): Bacteria > Bacteroidota > Bacteroidia > Bacteroidales > JAADJA01 > JAADJA01. Next base: position 13,003 of record JAWKKL010000004.1, on the reverse strand, counting down.
GCAGCGACCATGCTTGGGCAGTCGAAAAATGTGTACCAGGCCGAAATTGACGCCGCTTGTGAAATGGCCGACTTTTTCAGGTTTAATGTCCAGTTCATGGCTGAAATTTACCAGCAACAACCCATTTCATCTAAAGGGATTTGGAATAGGGTTGAGCAAAGGCCACTTGAAGGTTTTGTGTATGCCTTAACGCCGTTTAATTTTACATCCATTGCCGGAAACCTGACTGGCGCCCCGGCTTTGATGGGCAATGTGGTGGTTTGGAAACCATCTGAAACACAGATATATTCAGCAGCAGTACTTATGGAAATTTTTCATGAAGCCGGTTTACCCGATGGCGTGATAAATATGGTATTTGTAAACGGCCCCACCGGTGGAAAGGTTATGGCTATGCACCCTGATTTTGTGGGTGTCCATTTTACCGGTTCAACCGAAGTATTTAAACGAATTTGGAAAGCTATTGGGGACAATGTGGCACTTCACAATACTTACCCTAAAATTGTTGGTGAAACCGGGGGAAAGGATTTTGTAATGGTTCACAAAACGGCTAAAGTAAAACAAGTGGCTACAGCCCTTTCGAGAGGAGCCTTTGAATACCAGGGACAAAAATGCAGCGCCGCCAGCCGGGCGTATATTCCTGAGAACCTTTGGCCCGATGTGAAGAAATTCCTGGTTGAAGATGTGAACTCATTTAAAATGGGTGGCCCGGAAGATTTCCGGAATTTTATCAATGCGGTGATTGATGAACCAGCCTTTGAAAAAATTTCATCATACATTGATCATGCGAAAAATGACCCGACCTGCGAGATCATTGCCGGAGGGAAGTATGATAAATCAAAAGGATATTTTATTCAACCTACAGTGATCCTTACAACCGATCCACTATACAGAACCATGCAGGAGGAAATTTTTGGCCCGGTGCTGACTATTTATGTTTACCCTTCCGAAAAATATGAAGAAACCCTGGAAATGGTTGATAAAACATCGCCTTATGCTTTGACCGGCGCTATTTTTGCCCATGACCGCTGGGCGGTTGAACTGGCCTTTAATAAACTGGTAAATGCCGCCGGAAACTTTTATATCAATGATAAGCCTACCGGAGCTGTTGTTGGGCAACAGCCCTTTGGCGGAGCACGAGCTTCTGGAACGAATGATAAATCAGGATCGCTTTTGAACCTGCAACGGTGGGTGTCACCACGGACAATAAAAGAAAACTTTATACCACCCGAGGACTACCGCTATCCGTTTTTGCTGGAAGAGTAAATTACTCTCTTGATAAATAGTTATACCTTCCGGAATTAATTTCTTTGGGTGAGGCTTTTTATTGGGCTTACTTTTGTGATGACAATGATAATGCGGGGGTGGAGATGGACGGGTAAAAAAGAAGTTTCATATAGAGGAAAAATGTCAGATGAATTATATTTTACAGGATATTTTAATAACCGTTTAATTGTAAATTTTTTTTTTTTAGTTTTTTTTGATTTTGTTTATCTTTAGGGTTCCAATTTAAAAACGAAACCCGATGAAAACAAGAGAAATATTTACTTTCCTATTTACATTATTTACGTTCGTCTTATTTACTTTTAATTCCAGTTCTCAACCACCCGATATCCTTTGGTACAAACAATATGGAAACACCATGGATGACATTGCATTTGATGCCATTGAAGCGGATGATGGCGAATACATTGTAATTGGCAAAACCGAAATAACCGATAATAACTGGGATGCCTGGGTTGCCAAACTGGACAATAACGGAGATATCATATGGGAAAATACCATCGGTGGTGCCGAGGATGAACAGGTAGTCTCCATTTGGCCAGGCCTGTATTCAGGTTATGTGTTAACAGGTTATACCAGTACCGGATCAAACGGTTTGTCCGATATCTGGATTTTGTATATTGATGACAATGGTGATTCGATTGCTTCGGCAAAATATGGAAGCTGGAGTTCCGACCAGGGCTTTTGCATCAGGCCGAATGTGGATCAGGGGTTTATTGTTTCATCCCGTTCAACCATTTTTCAATGGGGCGACCAGATCCACCTGATGAAACTGGATGCTTCGCTGGATACCATGTGGACAAAACTGTATGGCGGTCCAAAGCAGGATTACGGTCACATGGTGGAAGAAACTTCGGATTATGGCTACATTATAGCGGGGCGGACGTACACTACGGTGTATCCGGAAAGCGGCGATGCCTGGGCCATTAAAACAGATAATAATGGCGATACGGTCTGGACAAAAAAATATGGTGGCGATGATGAAGATATTTTTTATGCTGTTGTCGAAACGGAAGATGGGTATATTTTTGCCGGTCAAACCTGGTCTTTTGGTGCCGGGTTGATTGATGTGTATGTCGTTCGGACAGATGATGATGGCAACGTTATTTGGTCAGAAACTTACGGTGGGACTGGTGCCGATTATGCCTACCGCATTTTTGAAACCGAAGATGGCAATTATATGATATCTGGTTATTCAGATTCTTTCTCAGGAAGCCAGGATGTGTATATGGTTAAAATTGATGGAAATGGCAATTTACTTTGGGAAGAATTTTACGGAAATTCCTATGATGGAGAATACATGTATGGCGGTTCACCCACATCCGACGGTGGCTACATCCTTGCGGGCAAGCTTGATTTATATACACAGGTGATGCACGATTTATTTGTTTTAAAAGTAGGGCCTGAAATTACCGGAATTGACCGAGCTTTGGATATCGGAAATGGACATTTTTACTGCTATCCAAACCCCACTGAAACGGCTACTTCATTTCACTTTGATTTACAAGGAAATGGCTTTATTGAAATTGTCATTTATGATGCTTTTGGAAGGGAAGTTGAAACTCTGAGAACCAGCCATAATAATCCATCCATTAATGAAATATCCTGGGATACCTCCTCCCTGCCTGTTGGCGTTTACTACTGTTACCTAAGATCCGAAGAAAAAACAGCAGTTTGTAAAACCATTGTTTCAAGATAAAGTCTCAAGTGTTTTTTAATTATTTTGGCTGTCATGCACAAAAATGTGTTATAATTGTTGTGACTTTAGTTCTAATCTTATGTCCGTTAATTTATGTCTGAAAAATTAAAAGACCTGTTCTTCACAAAAGAATCATTAAATTCATTTGCTGATTCTATTAAAAAATATTACACCTCATTTTCAAAAGATGAATTTCTGAAATTGATTTATGATGAAACCTGGGAAGCGCTGGAATTAAAGGCAAAAATGAGACATACGACGCATTCCCTATATCAATGTTTGCCTAAAGATTATGTTGCGGCTTTGGTTATACTTGTGAAAGCTGCCCATGAAATCAAAGGATTTGAGGCGATGGTGCTGCCCGATTATGTGGAAGTGTATGGATTGGATCGAATGGAAGAATCATTGAACGCACTTGGCCACTTCACGCAGTATTCATCTTCTGAATTTGCTATCCGTCCATTCCTGGATATGAGACCCGAAATTGTGATGGAATACATGAAACTATGGGCTGAAAATAAACACGAAAATGTCAGGCGTTTTGCAAGTGAAGGATGCAGGCCCCGATTGCCATGGGCGATGATCTTGCCAAAATTCATTATCGATCCCAAACCGGTTCTTGAGGTTTTGGAAAAGCTAAAAGATGATTCTTCGGAATTTGTTCGAAAAAGTGTGGCCAACAACCTCAATGATATTTCTAAAGATAATCCTGGTCTGGCTTTGGACACAGCCGTTCGATGGTTTGGCTATTCGGATAATACCAACTGGATTGTAAAACATGGATTGCGAACATTATTTAAACAAGGAAATACACGGGCACTGAGGTTGTTCGGATTTGGCCACCCTGAGAATCTTCAAATCATAGATTTAAAGTTAGAAACCCCAACCCTTAACATTGGAAAAAACCTGAATTTTTCATTTAAGCTAATTAATGAAATAGATGAAAATCAAAAAGTTCGCCTTGAATATTTAATCTCCTATGTGAAAGCAAATGGCAAAACATCAGATAAAGTTTTTCAGATTGTAGAAAAAGATTTTAAACCAGGCAACCATTTCATCAAAAGAAAACAATCTTTTGACGATATGACCACCCGCAAACATTATCCGGGAATACATAAAATTGCAATTATGGTAAATGGTGAGAAAAAGGCCGAAATGGAATTTGAACTATTAACATAGTGAATGAGGATTTCAAATTCCATTTTATTTAGTTCCTGATTACAAATTCGTAACAGTGGTCATTCGCGAGGTGTTGAAAAGTTTATGATTATTTTAATTTGGGCTCATTCAGGTTCCCACAAAAAATTATACATTTGTACCGCATTAATGGTGCATTCGTTCTAAATTAATAGATCAATCTGAAAAGGGAATGCCGTGCCTTGTCTTCCGAAGCAATTTGCGAAGGCAGGAAGTCGGCAACAGTGCCCGCTGCTGTGATCGCTGTTAACTTGTTGAAAATCTTTAGTCACTGTTCATCGCTTGTTGAATGGGAAGACTTTTAACCGGGGCGTAAGTCAGAAGACCTGCCATTAGTGAATATTTCAAAACTTTCGGGTGAAAGGTTGCGAGTATTTGATCCGTCATATATTCACAGGAATTTTTCCGTAAGTTTAAAGCTTGTTATTTATTTTTAACCTTTAAACTTTTAACATGAAAAGAAAATATGTTCTGCTGATTCACAAAGTAATCAAGAATATTGAAGTTTTTATACTTTATCGTTTTCCGGTTAAATTTTAATTTTATAGAAATTCCTTCAACAATGATTCTTCGGTTGATTTTAGGTCTTTTATGCTGCCAGGTTGCGTTTATGGTTTCTTTTGCCCAGCAATGCGATTCAACGATCCGTTTGCCGGGCATCGAAATTTCCGCAGAAAGGCTTGATTATTTTACGGCAGGGCAAAAAATAACAATGTTCGATAGTTTAACAAAATCCATGAATGAATCATTGAACCTGGATCAGATGCTGAGCCGGAACACTTCCTTGCAAATCAACAATTATAATTATAACGGCCTTAGTACCATCTCTTTTCGTGGTACAGGAGCTGAACACACAGGGGTGTACTGGAACGGGTTTTTATTAAATACCTCCAACTCAGGTCAGGTCGATTTCTCCTTAATTCCATCCGGTTTTTTTAATGACCTTAGAATTTTGTATGGCGGGGGAAGTTCTTTGTTTGGAAGTGGTAATATGGGAGGGGGCATTCATCTCAACTCCAAACCTGAGTTTATCAAACAGGTCAGTGGGAATGCCGCTCTTTCATTAGGAAGTTTTGAAACGTATGAAGGCCAGTCATCTGTGGTAATAGCAAATAAAAAATGGTATTCTAAAACACAGTTTATAGGCAAAGTATCTCAAAATGATTTTTCATATGAAAACTTATATGGTGAAGTAGAAAAACAGGAAAACGCAGCATTAAGGCAATATGGGTTTATGCAGGATTTGTATAAAAATATTGCGGATAAATATATCCTGGGAATTGCCTTTTGGTATCAGTTTAATGATCGTGAAACGCCTTCATCCATCATTCAAAAACCCAGTGATGTCAGTCAGACTGATGAATCAATCAGGGGAAAGGTTTCCATTGACCGGATGTTTAAAAAAGGCAAATTAACAATTCGGTCGGCCTGGCTTTATGATTATTATCTTTATCATGATCCTGAAATGATTTCGTCCAATGTTATTGACTCAAAAATTTCTACTAATAAATCTCATTCTGAAATTCAGTATGATCAAAAATTTTGGAATAATTCCCGTTTAAGCACCGGCTTTTCGTATATTCATGAACAGGGAAACAGCATCAATTGGAACGGGGCAGTACAACAAATTACCTATGGATTTTATGCTTTGTGGTCGCAGCTTTTTCCTCAAATTCATTGGACGGTTAATGTAAATCTTAGGCAAAATTTTACGGAGGGTTATCAGGTTCCGTTTACACCGGCCATTGGTTTTGAAGGTAAAATCTGGCGACAGCTTTATGGAAAATTAAATCTTTCCCGTAATTTCAGGGTGCCCACATTCAACGAGCGGTTCTGGATTCCCGGCGGAAATGAAAACCTTGAGCCCGAAAACGCATGGAACCAGGAGGCCGGAATTTATTTTAAAAATGATAATTCCAAAAAGAAACTCAGGTACACTTTAGCATCAACATTTTACAATTCCCTGGTAGATAATTGGATAATTTGGATACCTGTTGATGGATATTCGGTAGCTGAAAATGTAAGGGAGGTTTGGTCGAGGGGGGTAGAATTAGACGTAAACATTACATATTCATTAAAATCCTTAATAATTGAATGGAATTCAGGTTATACTCTATCCCGTTCGACCAACCAAACGCAACTTTCTTCGGTTGATGATTCATACCAAAAACAATTGAGGTATGTTCCTGAGCATCGCTTTTATACAAATTTATCCGCCCGATACAAATCATGGCTTTTGAGTTATAACCAAAACATAACCGGTTTGCGGTATACAACATCCGACAATAGTGAATTCCTCGAAGCCTATTCGCTGGGGAATTTGACAGCTGGCAAAAAAATGAATATTAAAAAGGTGAGTTTGTATTGTCAGGTTGACGTTTTAAACCTTTGGGATACGGAATACCAAACAATACCCTTTTACCCTACACCAGGCAGAAATTATAAAGTAACTTTACAAATTATATTTTAATAAAATGAAAAATAAAAAATTTAAATTTAGGACGATTAGGGCAATTTTAGGATTGGCTATTATTATGCTGGCATTTTCATGTACCAAAGAAACCGAGACTCCACCCGTACTTGATGAGAATTTTAACGATGGGGTGTTTATTGTAAATGAAGGGGCATATTTTGGAGGAACCGGTACAATCACCTTTCTAAAAAGAGATGGTTCACAGGTTTTGTATAAAATTTACCAGGAAGCCAATTTAGGATTGCCCTTAGGCAATATTGTACAATCCATGAATATCATCGACGACATTGCATTCATTGCTGTGAACAATGGTAACCAGGTTGAAATGGCTGCGACAAAAACCTTTCAGTCACTTGGAAACTTGCCTAATATTGATTATCCGGCATATATAATTGGCGCCGGCAATAACAAAATATACATTTCCAGTTGGGATAATACAGTTAAAATTTATACCACTGATGGAACCGAATATGTTGGGCAGATTGATGTGGGGACAGGTCCAACACGGATGATTGACATTAACAGTGATATATGGGTGCTTAACCAGGGCGGGTTAAGTGTTGACAGCACTATTTCAATAATTGACAAAAGTAATGACCAGGTAAAGGAAACCAAACAAGTGTATCCTGTTCCCAGCGGGATACAGCAGGACAAAAACGGTTTGGTATGGGTGCTTTGCACGGGAAAAGGATTTTGGCAGGGTGGAGCCAGTGAAGGCCATTTAATTGCCATTGATCCGGTTACTTATGCAATTCAAAAGGACTTCATTTTTCCAGATACGATCAACCACCCCGAAAAGCTTGCTATCAATAACACAGGTGATGTGTTGTTTTATAACTATCCTGGCGGCGTTTACAAATTTGAAATAAATAGCAGTTCGTTAGAGAACAGTCCATTCGTAGCCCGTCCGGGCATGTTTTATTCATTGGCCTGCGATCCTAAAGACAATGTAATTTATGTTTCCGACCCGGTTGATTATGTGCAGGATGGCTGGGTTTATCGTTATCACGCCGCTACCGGAAGCGTTATCGACTCGTTAAAAGCAGGGATCGTCCCTCGTGAATATCATTTTGTCGATTAATCTGGCTTGGGTAATTTATAAAACCGTCTAAACTCAATTTCCTTAATTTTGTAAAAAACAATTTAAAAGATATGAAAAACAAAGTTGATGTAAAATGGACAGATGAAATGTCCTTTGAGGCTACCGTTAACAATCATAAAATAGTGCTGGATGCTGTGGAAGCTGTTGGGGGAAAAGATCGTGGCCCGAGGCCCAAACCCCTAATGCTGGTTTCGCTGGGCGGATGTACGGGGATGGATGTGGTTTCGATGCTTAAAAAAATGCGGGTTGATTATGATGGATTAAATATTGAAGTAGAAGGAGATTTAACAGAAGAACACCCCAAAGTTTATCATACCATAACCATACATTACCAATTCAGAGGCAAGAACCTTCCAATGGACAAACTCGAAAAAGCTGTCAGTCTTTCGCAGGAAAGGTATTGTGGTGTAACAGCCATGTTAGCAAAAGCAGCAAAGATTGAATACAAGATCACTGTCTCAGAATAGTTTTCAAAAAATGAATTCTATGTTTATCCAATAAAAAAGGGCGATACAGAGATGTATATTAAGTTAAAATAATATTCATTATATTGAAATTGAAAAATAGAACAGATCAATTAGAATTAACAATCGAAAAAATCAGAATATCTATAAACCCAAACTTTCAATAATATCTTTTAATTCACTTAATATCATCGCTGTAGCGCCCCATATTATTTTGCCGTTTACATCAAAATAAGGAGCTTCAATTTGATATCCCCTGACATTGATAATCGTATTTTTTATCCGTTCAGGATTAAACAAAAAAGAAATATCTGATTCAATAATTTCAGCAACCTCAAGTTCATCGGGTTTAAATTCTGGTTGTTTATTTGTAAATCCAACCACTGGCAAAACCACGAAATTACTTGGAGGAATATATAATTCAGATAATGTTCCAATAACATGTACTGATGTCGGATCAATATTAACCTCTTCCCGGGCTTCACGCAATGCCGTATTTACTAATGAGCCATCTGAATCCTCCCAGCGCCCACCCGGAAAGCTCACCTGTCCTGAATGAACCCCATCGTAAGATTGCCTCAAAATGAAAGAAGTATGAAGAATATTTTTCTTTAAATAGAATAATATAAGAACACTGCTCCGAATTGCTTTAGAAAGATCATAATCGCTTTCCAGTTCCTTTAACCGAACCCTCGACGACATTTTATCATGAGATAATGAACCGGGCAGGGGTTTTAACAATTGTTCCCCAAGTTGGTTGCAAAATTCGGCAAACTGCTGCTGATCTATCTTTTCACTAAAATTTCTCAATGATACTAATTGATTTATAATGTTAGCAATTGAAATTAGAAAGTTGCAAAGATATTTTTTATTATTGCTATAAATATTGAATATTTGTTTAATTTTAAGCATTATTTCGAATTATTGTTATGACAAAAGAAAAGGTAAATCCAGCAGAAAGCACTCAGGAACTGGAAGAGCGTCAGAAAGACCTTATCCTTTATAATGACGAAGTGAATACATTCGATTTTGTTATTGAAACCCTGATGGATGTTTGCGGGCATGAACTTATGCAAGCTGAGCAATGTGCTTTAATTACCCATTTAAATGGCAAATGTGCCGTTAAATCGGGAACATTTGATGAACTTAAACCGCCATGTGATGAAATGACAAACCGGAAACTAACTGTAGAGATATATTAACTGCCTATGACCTGGACTATTATTGCCGTTTTAATTATTGTAGGATTTTTATTTCTGCTTCTCGAAATTCTGGTGTTTCCGGGTACAAGTATAGCCGGTATCATAGGTTTTGTACTAATAGCCCTCGGAATCTGGCAATCTTATGCTTCTTACGGGGTTATGGCGGGCACTTTTACACTCATTGGTTCAGTAGTGCTTTCCGTTATTTTGTTATATATTGCCCTTAAATCGAAAACCTGGAATAAGGCCACTTTAAAGCAAAATATTGATGGCCGTGTGAATGAAGTAGACCTTGAAAAAATAAAAGTAGGCGATTCAGGGAAAGCCATATCCCGGTTAGTACCCATGGGAAAAGCCTTTATAAACGGAGAATATTACGAAGTCCGGTCAAATGGTGAATATGTTGATGCCGGAAGTGAAATTGAAATTATTAAAATTGAAATAAATAAAATAACTGTTAAACCAAAATAAAAAAACATGGAACCAAATGTATTTGTCATTGTAGCAATAGGGATAGGCTCTCTTTTTCTCTTATGGATAATTTTTTATTTTATCCCGGTAGGTCTGTGGTTTACCGCCTTGTTATCGGGCGTTAAAATATCGCTTCTTCAACTTGTATTTATGCGCTGGCGTAAAGTTCCGCCACAGATCATCGTACGCAGTATGATATCGGCTACTAAAGCAGGGCTGTCAGTAAACAGGGATGCATTTGAAGCACACTATCTGGCCGGAGGAAATATTATATCAGTGGTTAATGCACTCATATCAGCCGACAAAGCCAATATGAGCCTTGATTTTAAAACCGCCACTGCTATTGATCTCGCTGGCCGCGATGTACTGGAAGCTGTCCAGATGTCTGTCAATCCGAAGGTGATAGATACACCCCCTGTTACTGCTGTAGCAAAAGACGGTATACAACTTATAGCCAAAGCAAGGGTTACTGTTCGGGCCAACATCAAACAACTGGTTGGTGGTGCCGGCGAAGAAACGGTGTTGGCAAGGGTAGGAGAAGGGGTTGTTTCTTCCATTGGTTCAGCCGATTCACATAAATCGGTTCTCGAAAATCCCGATTCCATTTCAAGGGTTGTGCTTGAAAAAGGCCTTGACTCGGGAACTGCTTTTGAAATCCTATCCATAGATATTGCAGATATTGACATTGGCAAAAACATTGGAGCTGTTCTTCAGATTGACCAGGCGAATGCAGATAAAAACATTGCCCAGGCAAAAGCAGAAGAGCGCCGTGCCATGGCTGTTGCCCTTGAACAGGAAATGGTTGCCAAAGCCCAGGAGGCAAGGGCGAAAGTTATCGAAGCTGAAGTGGAGATACCTCTGGCTATGGCTGATGCTTTCAGGTCAGGGAACCTGGGGATAATGGATTATTATAAATTCAAAAATATCGGTGGTATATTACGGTAATAACATCGCCAAATCATCCGAGGTAAACACGCGAAATACTGACCTTGATCGGGATCCGCTAAATAATTAAATTATCCCGCGAAAGTATATTACTGAGTGGATAACTATTCAAATTGAAACACTTTTCAATTAGATAGCGTTATCTATTCGAGACATCATTTTTATTTTTAGCGACAATATTATTCACTTTTTCGTGTTAGAAGATAAGGTATTTTATCGCTTTACCATTTATAGAATTGATAGTTAAGGATGTATTTGGTGAAAATTCAAACAAAGGATAAGGAAACTAGAACTGTTATTACTTTGCAACTGTAATTACAAAAAATGAATCGCTAAAGCTAAGGAAAGCCTATCGCTTGTATTGAACTATCGCCGCGAAACAGCAAGACTAAACAGGGAGGGATTATATTTATCACTCTATATAGAATTGAAACAAAATTACCCTCAAAGAGCTTAACCTCGGCATCACTTCTGTTCTGTGTTCGTTATTGCATAATGTTGTTGATGGTAAAACTGTTAAATTAAATGATATTTCCAGGGATTTCGGGCCGGAAGTCGGGGTTATCATTAGAGAATTATCAAAAACTTTCTGAAATTCAAACCGAAAAAAATTTCAGTTCATTCCGAAAACTTGAGCGCCTGTATCTTTCACTGGTAAAAGATATCCGGGTTATCCTTAATAGAAAACTTGCCACAGGGCTCTCTATGATATGAAACCTTTGAAATGGTTCCGGATGATAAAAAACAACGCTTTCTCACAGGTAAATCATATTTATATTCCCATTGCCCACCGTCTTGGCTTATACAAGTTAGAACTTGAAGATTTCTGGTTAAAATTTAACCAACCCCTTATTTATCACAACATAGCCCAGAAAATAATTGATACACAGGCAAAACAAAAAGCCTTTATCCGCGATTTTACCCTTCCCATCGAAAAAGAACTTTACAAGCACGGATATAAATTTGATATTAAAGGGAGGCCAAAATCCATTCACAGCATCTGGCTGAAGATGAAAAAGCAAAATGTAGAATTTGAAGAAGTCTACGACCTTTTTGCCATTCGTATTATCATTAATTCAAAGTTAAAGGATGAAAAGTCAGCTTGCTGGAGAGTGTATTCTATCGTAACCGATATCTATCAACCAAATCCTAACCGGCTTCGCGACTGGATATCAACGCCAAAAGCATCGGGTTACGAATCGCTTCACACTACGGTTGTCGGGCCAAACGGAAAGTGGGTGGAAGTGCAGATACGAACTGTAAGGATGGACCAGATTGCCGAAAAAGGGCTGGCTGCTCACTGGAAATACAAAGAAGGGGGCGCCAAAAAAGAACAGGAAGAATGGATGAATAAAATCCGTGATGTCATTGAAAATCCTGACCCCGAAAAAACAATTTCAAACGATCTTTCAAAAATTGAATTGTATTCCGAAAAGATTTTCATTTTTACCCCCGAAGGCGACCTGAAAAAACTCCCTAATGGCGCCACTGTCCTCGATTTTGCCTACGATATTCATACCAGTGTTGGCGATATGTGCAATGGTGCAAGGGTAAACAACCGTATTGTGCCCATTCGGTATGTTTTAAAAAACGGCGATAAAGTAGAGATCATCACCTCAAAAAACCAAAAGCCAAAACTCGACTGGCTAAATTTCGTTGTAACCAGCAAAGCCAAGTCAAAAATTAAACGCGCATTAAAAGAGGAAAAATTTAATGAGGCTGAAATTGGTAAAGAGATTTTACGTAGAAAATTAAGGAACCGTAAAATCCAGTTTAATGACGCCATTGTTGATAAACTCATAAAAGAATACAAACTCGAATCATCGGTTGATCTTTATTATTTAATCGCCATCGAAAAAATTGATTTATCCAACATTAAAAAAACAATTGAAGATAATTCGGTTGAGGAAAACCGTTTGTTGCATAAAGCAGCGAAAGGTAAAGGATTTGCTGATAAATCACTTCGCAGTGGTGTCGGCGATTTTATGCTGATTGATGATGATATTGACAACATGGATTACGAATTGGCGAAATGCTGCAACCCCGTTTCGGGCGATGCTGTTTTTGGTTTTGTAACCGTAGGCAAAGGGATTACCATTCACCGGTTGCATTGCCCCAATGCCAATCAATTACTCACAAAATACGATTACCGGGTAATTGATGTAAAAT
>JAWKKL010000003.1:0-96250 GCA_041393275.1 Bacteroidales bacterium | reverse complement strand
CCAACTACGATATTGGCTTTGCAACACTATAAAACTTTTTCCGAACGGTTGGAAGAATTTCCCTGCAAAGTGGAATACATTAACAGGTTTAAACTTACGAAGGAACAAAACGAAATTAAAAAACAGTTGAAGGAAGGGAAAATTGATATCCTTATCGGAACACACAGGTTGATCGGAAAAGATATCGAATTTAAAGATTTAGGCCTGATGATCATTGATGAAGAACAAAAATTCGGGGTGGCTGCCAAAGAAAAGCTCAAAGGGCTGAAGGTGAATGTAGATACCTTAACCCTCACGGCTACGCCCATTCCGCGTACCCTTCAGTTCTCGTTAATGGGTGCCCGCGACCTTTCGATCATAAATACGCCACCACCCAACAGGTATCCTGTACTTACTGAATTAAAATCGTTTAGCGAAGAGGTGATTCGCGATGCCATCAATTATGAAGTAGATCGTGGCGGACAGGTGTTTTTTGTCCACAACCGCGTACAAAATATTGAAGAGGTGGCCGATATGATCCGCCGGTTTTGCCCGGATGTTTCCATTGCCATAGGCCACGGACAAATGGACGGCAAAAAACTGGAAAACATTATGCTAAACTTCATCGAAGGGAAGTACGATATTTTATTGGCTACCACAATCATCGAATCAGGGCTTGATATTCCAAATGTAAATACCATCATCATCAATGAGGCGCAAAATTTTGGCCTCAGCGATTTGCATCAATTAAGGGGCAGGGTAGGACGATCGAACCGGAAAGCGTTTTGTTATTTACTTTCTCCACCTTTGACAACACTAACCCCGGAAGCGCGTAAACGCTTAAAAGCCATCGAAGAGTTTTCGGAATTAGGCAGCGGCTTTAATATCGCCATGCGCGATCTGGATATCCGCGGGGCAGGAAATATTTTGGGGGCAGAACAAAGTGGCTTTATTTCTGAAATCGGGTTTGAAATGTACCATAAAATCCTTGATGAGGCTGTAATGGAGTTGAAAGAAACCGAATTTAAAGAGTTGTATTCGGAGGAATTGAACAAAGAATATGTGAGGGATTGCCAGATTGAAACTGATATGGCCCTGCTGTTTACGGATGATTATATCACCAATATTACAGAACGCCTTAGCCTTTATAAAGAATTGGATAGCACCCAGGAAGAGGTGGAATTGCAGCAGTTCAGACTCAGGTTGATCGACCGGTTTGGCCCTATGCCGCCGCAAACCGAAGAATTGATCCAAACCATCAGGCTTCGATGGTATGCCAAAGAAATTGGATTTGAAAAGATTGTTTTAAAAAGTGAAAAGATGGTGGGGTATTTTATTTCTAACCAGGAATCCCCGTTTTATCGTTCTGAGAAATTTACAAATACCTTACGGTTTGTGCAGCAAAATCCTACTTTATGCAGAATGAAAGAACAGAGGGACAAATTAACACTTACCTTTTTGAACATTGAAACGGTTACTAAAGGTATCACTGTTTTAAGGAGGATAGTTGATAATAATTAATCATATTGCAATTAATCGTATATTAGCCAAAATATAACGATTGTAAATTTGAACCATAGCCTTCACAGCTTGTTAATTAAAAACCAAAAAACACATATGAATTCAAAAATATTAGTCACCGGGGCAACAGGAACCATTGGTTCTTTTGTTGTTGACTTGTTAAAAGAAAATAAAGCGAACTTCGTTGCCATGGTGCGTAATGCAGAAAAAGCCAAACCTTTCAAAGAAAAAGGGATCAAAACCGTTATGGCCGATTTTTCAAAACCGGCCTTGCTTGAAAAAGCGCTTGAAGGCATACAGAAGGTATTTTTATTATCCGCAACTTCACCTGATTCCCCGGTTCTTCAGGGAAATTTGGTAAGGCTTGCAAAAGCTGCCGGAGTGAAGCATATTGTAAAAGGTTCGGTGAGGGGCGCCGATGTAAACGCTGATTTTAATATTGGCCGATGGCATGGCCAAACCGAAGCTGACATTCGTGAATCTGGTATTTCATATACCTTTTTGCAACCTCATTCATTTTTGCAAAACCTTTTGTTTGATGCGGAAAGCATCAGGGAAGAAGGCAAAATTTACGGCATGCAGGGCGATGGAAAAATTCCGATGGTGGATGCCCGCGACATTGCTGCGGTGGGCGTTGCTTCTCTGCTGGAAGAAGGACACGAAAACAAATCGTATGTGCTTACCGGGCCTGAACCTATATCTTATCATGATATTGTCAGAGAATTATCATCAGCTTTAGGGAAAAAAATAGAGTATATCAAACAAACGCCCGAGGAGGGCAGAAAAGCCATGTTGTCTTTTAATATGCCGGAGTGGCTGGTTGATGATATGGTAAAACTAAATATTCGGTATGCTAATGGTGAAGCCATGAATGTTAGTCAGGATATTGAACATGTGCTGGGTCGCAATGCCCATAGTTTGAAGGATTTTATTGACGATTACATTGATTTGTTTAAGTCAGTGAGACAATAATTTTGAGAATCAAAATTATTTAGTCGAACTGATTCCCAATGGGCGAGGGATGTAAAGTATTTTATTCAAAATAGTTCGTTCGATGCAATAAAATTTATCTAATTGTATACCTCGCAAGCCATATTTTGAGATTATAAATGACAAGCAAAAAATATAAAATATGAGATACAAACTTTTAGGAAATAGCGGTTTAAGGGTTTCGGAATTATGCCTCGGAACCATGACCTTTGGTAAAGAATGGGGCTGGGGAAGCGACTACAAAACAAGCAAAAATGTATTTGATGAATTTATAAAGGCCGGAGGCAACTTCATTGATACGGCAAACCTTTACACCCTCGGAACCAGCGAAAAAATGGTTGGGGAGTTTATCGCGTCTGATAGGGAGCGGTTTGTGCTGGCCACCAAATATACCCTGTGGGATAGGATGGATGATGTCAGCTTTTCGGGGAATAGCCGTAAAAACCTGTTCCGGTCGGTTGAAGCAAGCCTCGACCGGCTTAACACCGACTACATTGATCTGTTGTGGGTTCATGCATGGGATTTTACTACCCCTGTAGAAGAAGTGATGCGCAGCCTGGATGATCTTGTCCGCACAGGACTGGTTCATTACATTGGCATATCGGATACACCGGCCTGGGTTGTTTCGCAAGCTAATACCATGGCCGACCTGAAAAGCTGGACAAAATTTATTGCGCTGCAAATTGAATACAGCCTGATCGAACGCACCCCGGAAAGGGATTTATTGCCCATGGCCAAAGCCCTAAATATTGGTGTTACACCCTGGGCCTCCCTGGGTGGCGGGGTTCTGACCGGAAAATATTTAAAAAAACAAAAGGGGAGGATTGAAGATAACCACCCGCGGCGCAATGAACGGAATACAATGATTGCCAAAGAGGTCGTAAAAATTGCTAAAGAACTGGGCGTTTCACCGGCCCAGGTGGCCATCAACTGGACCCGGCAGCAAAATCAACAGGTGATCCCAATTATCGGGGCTTCGAAAGTTGAGCAATTAAAAGATAACCTGGCCTGTCTGAACTTTGAAATTCCTGAAGACCATATGAATCGCCTGGATGAGGTAAGCAAAATTGAACTTGGTTTCCCTCACGACTTTCTTAAATCGGACATGGTTAAGAATGTGTCCTTCGGCGGAATGTATGATAAAATTGATTTTGAAGGATAAAAGGTGCAAATTATGAAGTTCATAAAATAATTTTCAAATCATATATGAAATTAATTGCTACAAAATTTACTGATAACCTTTGAATAATTTTTAATTCTGTGAACCAGTGGCATAATTTCAAATCATCAAATCTTCTTATATTTGTCCGTCATTTAAACCTTATATCCTATGCAATCAACAAACAAAAACCGCACATTTGCTATTGGCCTTCTTATTATTTTAATTGGCCTTGCTTTTCTGCTCCATCAAATGAGGCTTTTGCCACCAAAAATTGATGATATCCTCATTTCCTGGCAAATGCTTTTAATCGTTATCGGTGTT
This sequence comes from Bacteroidales bacterium, assembly GCA_041393275.1. GTDB lineage: Bacteria > Bacteroidota > Bacteroidia > Bacteroidales > JAADJA01 > JAADJA01. Next base: position 92,277 of record JAWKKL010000003.1, on the reverse strand, counting down.
TTCAATATTTTTACGAATCAAAGCCGGATATTCGGTTATATATTAATATCGGTAGGCCTGTTTTTTCTGTTGCCCGACCTGTTTGATCTGCCTTACAATTTTCGCAGGAATTTCTGGCCGTTTTTATTAATCGCCGTTGGGCTGTTCATTATTTTCCGGCATGGGTTAAATCGAAAAGATTCGCTAAAAATTCCAGAGATGAGCTCTGATAGCCAGTTTATTGATGAACTGAATATTTTCAGTGGATCAGAGAAACGAATATCCATAAAGAATTTCCGGGGCGGAAGAATTACTTCTATATTTGGCGGTTCTGAGATTGATTTGAGGAATGCAGAACTTTCTGATGAAACAAACGTGATTGAAGTATTTTACCTTTTTGGTGGTTCGTCCATCACTGTTCCTCCCGACTGGAATGTGATAAATAATGTGACTGCCATTTTGGGAGTATTTTCGGATAAACGATCCAGCCATTCCGAAAGTGCAAAGCTGCCAACGAAAACAATCATTATCCAGGGATTTGTTATGTTTGGTGGTGGTGAAATCAAAAGTTGATATTTATACTTTTTCCGAATAGCCTGATTATAGCATGATGAGATTTTCTTATTGGTAAGTTTCTCTTGTGTATTTCTGAATTAGCGCTGTTTTGCAAAAAATATTTGGATTATTTTTTTATAAATTGAAAAACTATTGAACACAAATGATGTTGCCGTTGTTATATCAGCAAAACATTTGTGTGTTTCGGTCAGTGAGAATCAGAAGTAAAGTTGAACGGCACGAAACATTGAAACACACAGAAATATTTAATTTGAAACAAAGGAAGAGTTTAAAAGATATTTAGGTCTTGATAAAGGCTTAATTTAAGTTGGTTTTATTTGATTGTGAAAGTCCCGCCTACCGGCGGGCTTTTTTTTATTTCGATTTTCTTATAACAAAAACATAAACCGGAAAGTGATCGCTATACCCACCCAGGTATACACTTCCGCCAAAAGTCCGGTGAGGATACCCTTTGTATTGCCCTTCTTTTTGTTTAAGGAAATTTTTATTAAATACCATTGCTTTATAAAATCTGAAATCGTCCGAAGGTTTGCCTAGCAGGCCCTGGGATAGGATGACCATATCAAATAAATTCCAAATATCGCGGTAAGCCAGCGAACCAATTCCTTCTTTATATAATTTGTAATAGGGATTAAAAAGATCGCCTTTTTCAAGTTCTTTTTCTTTTCCTTTTGCCCGTAAATATTCTAAAACACTGGGGTTAACCGGATCATCATTCAGGTCGCCCATCACAAAGATTTTTGCCTGGGGATTAATAGCCAGCAACGAATCTACAATATATCGTGATAGCTGGCCCGCAGCATTTCTTTTTGGCCGGCTGGCTTTTTCGCCTCCACTCCTTGATGGCCAATGGTTCACTATAATGCTTACTTCTTCGCCAAGCAATAATCCGGTAACCACCAATTGGTCGCGTGTTCGCCAACTGGTATCTTCTTCTCTTATTAAGGTATGTGAGGCAGTATTAAGTACTTTGAAATATTTGGGTTGATAGAGTAGCGCAACATCCACGCCCCTGCGGTCGGGCGAATCATAATGAACAATATGATAATCCCGGTCTTTAATATCATCTTTTAAAACCAAATCTTCCAATACACTACGGTTTTCAATTTCTGAAACGCCAAGGAGGCAGGGACCATCAGGTGTAACATCGGTAGCAATTTTAGAAATCACATACGCCATATTTGATAACTTCTCATGATAACGCTGATGGGTCCATTGTTTTGCAGCATCCGGAGTAAATTCTTCATTGGCCACCAGTGATGGATCATATATCGTATCGAATAGGTTTTCAAGATTATAAAAACCAACACACGCAACCTGATACGAATTCTCATCCTGTGAGAGTGCTTCATGTGGTTGACCGTAATAAAGGCAAAAGGCAAACAGGGTAATTATGGTTTTATTTTTCATATTTTCGATAAGTATCAATAGAATGAGCACAAAAATATCATTAATATTAATTCAAATAATTATTTCGATCTCAATTATTCCACTTCCTTAATTTAATAACATATCTTGTTTCCTTAAAAAATTTAGCAAATGATTTGACATGTTACAAACCCACTTTTCTGATTTAGAAAGATATTTTGAGGATTGTTTTGGTTGAAAATTATTCTGTTAATATTTATCTAATTTATATTTTTTCAAAAAGCCTTTTTAGTTACTTTTGCTTGTTTTTAAATTTGATTTTCATTGATATTTGCAGCATGAAAAATATAGTTACCCTTTTTCTTCTGGCTATTTCAGTGTTGGCTTTTGGGCAAGAGGCAGATACACTGATGGAAGACCCCTCTAACCTGGTCATTCCTCAGATCAATGTATTGCCGGAAAACCTTGATGATGACGATGCTGACCAGGATATTGGGGGAATATTGCAATCATCGGATGATATATTTATTTCTACTGCAGGTTTTACTTTTGGACAAACCCGTTTTAAAATCAGGGGCTTTGATTCTGAAAATACAAGTGTATTGATCAATGGGTTTCCGGTTAATGACCGTGAAACCGGAAGGCCTTACGGGTCGGTTTGGGGGGGGTTAAACGATGCAACAAGAAATAAAGAAATCGAATCGGGGATTTCTGCTTCTGATTTATATTTTGGAGGAATTGGGGGTGTTACAAACATGATCACCCGGGCATCATCTTATCAAAAACAAAAAAAGATCACCTATTCGATGACGAACAGAAGCTATCGAAACAGGTTGATGTTTTTGTATGCCACCGGTATGATGGAGAATGGCTGGGCCATAACAGCTTCCGGCTCCAGAAGATGGGCAGAAGAAGGTTATGTAGAAGGAACATTTTACGATGCATGGAGTTATTTTCTTGCCGTCGAAAAAAAGATAAACAAACAACATAGTATTGGATTGATTGGATTTGGGGCACCAAATAAAAGAGGCCGCAATGGAATTAGTGTGCAGGAGGCTTATGATTTATCGGGTTCGAATTTTTATAACCCTTATTGGGGATATCAAAATGGAGAAAAACGCAATTCACGGATTGGAAATTATCATCAACCCGTATTATCCTTATCTCACTACTGGACCATTGACAGTAAAACACAAGTAACTTCATCTTTATATTATTCCTTTGGCCATGCCAATTCTACGGCACTTGACTGGTATGATACGCCTGACCCACGGCCCGATTATTATCGTAATCTGCCCAGTTACGATCAGGAATTCAATGGGCTTTATCCGGAGGACCGTTTGGAACTTTGGCAAAATGATCCGGCTTTCAGGCAACTTGATTTTGATTACATGTATTTCATAAACCGGAAAAATCTTTTTACCCTTGATAATGTTGATGGAATTCAGGGAAATTCAGTAACTGGAAATTTATCAAGTTACATAATCGAAAACAGGGTAAATGAAAAAAATAACATAGGCCTTAATGTAAATTACAAAAAGGAAATCAATGAACATTTCATTTTTGCCTCGGGATTGGATATATCCTGGTATAAAACAAATCAATATAAAGAAATCGAAGATCTGATGGGGGGAGATTTTTATCTGAATATTGATAAATTTGCAGAACGCGATTTTCCTGAAAATTCTCCCCAAATTCAAAACGACCTCAATAATCCAAATCAAATAGTTAAGGTTGGTGACAAATTTGGTTATGATTATACCGGAAATATTAATAATTATACCTTGTTTGCAAAAACTGATTTTTCATATGGAAAAATTGATTTCTTTTTTGCTGCCAATGCTTCCTTTGATCAGTTTTGGCGTACCGGCCATATGAAAAATGGGAAGTTCCCGGATAATTCTTATGGGGATTCGGAAAAACAAAATTTCTTTAATTATGGTGTAAAAGGTGGAGCAATATATAAAATTACCGGCAGGCATTTACTGAATGCAAATGCTGCTTATTTGACTCGTGCTCCCTATTTCAGATCGGCTTATATCAGCGTCAGGACCCGGGATGAAGTTGTTAATGGTATATCCAACGAAAAAATTATGGCAGGCGATGTAAGTTATATGTATCGATCGCCTTATTTGAAAATCAGAGCAACGGCATACTATGCTAAGTTCATAGATCAAATCTATTCCAGAAGTTTTTATCATGATGTTTACCGGAGTTTTGTGAATTACCAGATGGTAGGCATGGACAAAGTGCATTATGGTGTTGAATTAGGAATAGAGGGAAAAGTATCTCAAAACTTTACACTCTTTGGTGTATTGGCCACCGGAAAGTATTATTATGATTCCAGGCCAACAGCCACCATTTCGGTTGATAACAGTGCAGAGGTGTTAAGTAACCGCGAAGTGTATCTGAAAAATTATCTTGTGGGTGGATTTCCGCAAACCGCCATGTCAGCGGGCGTTAAGTATTTCTCTTCTTCCTATATTTTTGCCGGTGTTAACATCAATTATTACGACAATATTTATATTGATATCAATCCTGACCGCCGAACTTCGGAAGCTGTTCAAAACTATGCTCCGGGAGTTGAAGAGGGGAACGAAATTATAAATCAGGAAAGGATGCCATCAAATTATACACTTGATGCAAACATCGGTAAATCCTGGAGGATTGATTACAAGTATTATATTTCCCTGAATTTTAGTGTTAGTAACCTTATTGGTATACAGGATTTTGCTTTTGGAGGATTTGAGCAATATCGTTACGATCCACTGGAAATTACAAAATATCCTCCGAAATATTTTTATTTATACGGCAGGCAGTTTTATTTAAATATTAGTTTCAGATTTTAGAATACCTTAATACCATCACGATGAAAAAAATACTTACAATCATCACGTTTATTATAGTTGCAGGAACCGTTTTGTTATTTAGTTGTGTGAAAGATGAGGTGGACGATCCGCCCAGGACTACCATCCCCTTTAACGATACTGTGTTTACCATTGGGGAACTGAAAAATTTGTATGCTGATTACGGGGGGGCCTTTACCATAACTTCCGATGCAAGTTTTTATGCAACTTGTGTTATGGATGAAGCTTCAGGAAATATTTATGGTTCGTCTTACGTACAAGACCACACCGGTGGTATTCAGCTCAATTTTATTAATCCGGGTGGTTTATATCTTGGCGATTCAGTGAGAATAAATTTAAATGGAGCGCGAATTGATAAATATCATGAGTTATATCAAATTGGCAATATTGATGTTGGCCCGAACATTTTGAAAGTGGCCACCCAACGATATATTCAACCACGCGTAGTAACCATTAGCGAATTGCAGGGTAATATAGACTTTTATCAGTCAACAGTAATTAAACTCGAAAATGTTGTTTTTGTGGATTCTGTTGTAGGAACTACTTTTGCCGATTCTGTTGCAAAAGAGAGTTTAAATAAAGATCTCAGGGATTGTATGTGGGGAAATATACTGGTTCGGACCAGCGGCTATGCAAATTTTGCCAACACGCCCATTCCTGCCGGAAGTGGCTCTTTAATTGCCATTGCCAGTGTTTACGATGCCGATGCACAACTTGTTATCAGAACTTACGATGAAGTTATTATGAACGGGGATCGCTGTACAGCCGGCAGTGGAGGAAGCTCCGTATATTTTGAAGATTTCGATACCGATTGGGGAGGATGGACTGCAGTTAGTGAACAAGGGGCGCAAGTTTGGACAAGGGCAGAAGATTTAGGTGTTGGAAATTCAGGATGTTTATTAATCAATGGATTTGACCTTGGATATCATAAAAATACAGATAAGCTGATCTCCCCTGAAATTGATATTTCCGGATATAACGGTTTATCCTTAAATTTTGAAACTGCAAAAAATTATGATGGTGATCCTTTAAATGTTAAATTAATAGATGTTACCGATCCGGGAAATGTTAGTGCTATTGATATTAGTCAGTATATAAATCTTTCGCAAAGCGGATATGCATGGACAGGAAGTGGGTACGTAAATATATTAGGTGTTTTTGGGTCCAGTGAGAATCCGGAAAAAATCAGGCTTGAATTTACTTATATTTCAACCATTAGTAGTGGTTCAGAATGGCGGATAGACAATGTTTTAGTCAAAGGACAATAACCAGCACTTATAGTTTTAGATTGAAATAAATTAAGTTAGAATTTCCCAATTAATTTGCTCTTCATTATAGTACTACCAGAATTATCTGGAAGGAGAGCTCCTTTCAATGGTGATAAAATAGATATATGTAAACCTGATTTACAACATTTGTATTTCTCAAAAGGCCAAACAATTTTATAAGCCATTAGCTAAGTGTAAATTTCAAGTTGTGGGAAAAATTTCGAAAATTAATTACCTGGATTTGTTTTAAACGATTGCAAAGTGATTTAAGATTTATACCACCCTGGAATTCTCAGTTTCTTTCTCCGTTTTTATAGGCTACTAAAAAACATCCGTCAAGGCCTTTACTAATTAACTCCAGGCGAAGGTTTAACGCTTCTTGTTTCGAAAGGCAATCACCTACCGTATATTTACTGAAATTGTGAAAGACCTCTTCATTAACGGTTTGTTCAATCTGGTACATTTCTTTAATCACCGAAGGAACTACCTGTTTTTCCTGCAGGGCAAATATTTGTACCCGATAGCATAACCCTGTTTCCTGGTATTTGGGTTTAGCCGGTTGACTTCCGCCAGGCAATGCTTCAGGTACTATATCCCGCAGTTCGCTCAAGGTATTCAGTCGTTCATTATCGTAATAAGCTATGATGAATGCACCCTGTACCTTTTGCACTGACACAAGCTCTTTCCTGTATTCCCTGGCTTCGTTATAGGTTTTGAACGAGCCCACCGAATACTTATACCAACCGTCTATCAGTTCTTCTTTTATCGGTTTATCAATGTTAAACTGTTTAGCAAGGTTTTCCGGATTAAGTTTCTTTTTGTACGATGCCCTTAATTGTATCCTGAATTCCACTTTTTCGCTTGGCGAACTCATATCCTTTTGTGAGGGCTTTTCGTCAACCACGGCAATTGGTTCGGCCACAATTTTTCGTTTTATGAAAACATCGGTCCTGAATCTGTGTTCTTTGCCTGTATTTGCAAAATATATTATACTTGTCATAGGGAGCTTTCCATAAATTTTATCCAGCTCAACATTATAACTAATTTCAAAAATCGAATCAGTAGGGATTTCATCCCAGTAAAGGGTAAGGGTATAATTTTTAAACTCGGTACGGGCATTACCGATAAGGGTGTCTTTAACATTAAATCCTATGGGAAGTATCTGGGTGAGCTCAGCTTTGCCATCAATTTTACCTTTTACAATTCTACATTTCATAGTAAATTCATCCATCGACTCCAAATCATCGGGAAAATTGTACATTAAATCGATAATTTCATTTTCGTATGGATTAACCGGTTTTGAGGCAATGACTGGAGGGCCTTCAGGAATCCGTTGAGTTTTCTTAATTTTGAAGTTATAGGAAATACCGAGCGATGTATAATAATAGGCATCCCCTTTACCCCCTCTGATGTATCCATCCAATAAATCGGATGTGCTCAACCGAAGCCCGGTTTCAAGGTTCATGTACCATTTTTCGGTAAGCCTTATATCCAACCCTAAACCTATAGGTACCGAAATAGCAAATTCAGGAGTAGTTTTTGAATTATCCTCTTCTCCATCCCCATTTACAATTTCACCGGTGGAAAGTGTGTAAGCTTCACTACTAAAAATCATTCCATTCAAACCGGTAAACCCATAAAGATTAAAAAGCCGCTCTTTATCGCCAAAAGCCAGGTTTGTAAGGTTTGCCGCCCAGCCTATCTGAATCTCGGTCATTGTTGTATTAAAGCCAATATTATTTGAACTTTTCGATCCTTTAAACGACAACTGGGTTACCTGGAGATGGCCGCTGATTTTTGGGCTAAAATAGTGCCCTGCCCTAATCCCGAATCCCAAATCTGTTTCACTTTGTAATTTACTGATTGGGTTGTTTTCGTTTTGAAGGTCTCCATACATTTGTGTCAGTCCGGCATTTGCATTGACGTACCACTTATATGTTAATGACGACTGGCCATGTACATCAATGTTATAAAATACACTGATGGTAATAAACAGAAAGAAAAATAGCTGTCGGTTAGCCATATACCTAATTTGCCTGTTTGGTAGATAAGTTACAAATTTAGTTACTTATACAAGGGCATTTGGTTGGTATTCAATTAATATTTAACACAAGTTTGTTTATAATTATTGTGTATATCCTTTTTAATTAAAAAGGTTTTCATTTCAAAGTTTAAAAAAATAAATAGCTTTGTTTCATTAAATCAAACAGACATGGCCCGCTTAAGTGTTAACATAAATAAAATTGCCACCATACGTAATGCACGGGGTGGGAATATCCCTGATGTTTTAAAAGCCGCCGTTGATTGCGAGCGCTTTGGCGCCCAGGGTGTAACGGTGCATCCAAGACCCGATGAACGTCATATACGGTATAGTGATGTCAGGGCCATTGCCCCAATTGTAAAAACAGAATTTAACATTGAAGGCTATCCCAACAAGAGTTTTATTGACCTTGTTCTAGAGGTCAAACCTGATCAGGTTACACTGGTGCCCGATCCTCCGGATGTATTGACTTCAAACGCCGGGTGGAATACCATTCGTAATGAATCGTTTTTAAAAGACGTTATTTCTACATTTCAAAAGGCAGGAATCCGTACTTCTATTTTTATAGAAACGAATGAAAAAATGATCAGGCATGCAAAAAAAACGGGAGCTGACAGGATTGAATTGTACACTGAAAAGTATGCAAAGGAATTTCCGTTAAACAAGGAAAAAGCGATCGAACCCTTTGTTAAATCAGCAAATGTAGCGATAAAAGAGGGGTTGGGAATCAATGCCGGTCATGATCTTGATTTAAAAAACCTGAAATATTTTGCTACTCATGTTCCGGGTTTGCTTGAAGTTTCCATCGGTCATGCGCTAATTTCAGACGCTTTATATTTAGGCCTCGAAAACACGATCCAGTTGTATTTACGAGAGCTCAGGGTTTGATGTATCACCCTTAAATGAATAGATAAAAAGCACGCTATTAAAAAATGCATAAAAAATAACCCCGGCCTGACGTTCAAACATTGATTCAAAAGTGATACTGAAAAAGAACAAAATTAAAAACATCAAATACAACATCTTCCGTTGGCTAAAAGCATAGTATAGGGGAATAACAAATCCGGCAACCAGCAGCAAAAATCCCAGTAAACCGGCAGCCATATAAGTTTCTAGGTATTGATTATGGGCATTCAATTCCTGTTCAATGGCATGAGTGATTTCCTTCTCCTTATATTTTTTCATAAGTTCATCAAAAACATCCCCTGTACCTACACCGAAAATTGGATTTTCTTTGATAATTTCGAAGGAACACTCCAGTATTTTTAAACGAGCCGTTGAACTATCCAGGGTTTTATCTTTTACATTTCCTGATTCTGACTCCAGGCTTTCCTTTGCTCCGTCAAACCGGCCTGCAGTAACGGGAGAGAAAACAACAGATAGTAAAAGGGCTGCAATGAAAAGGGTAGAAAAAACAATGGAAAATCTCAACCGGTTTTTTTGTTTTAACCATACATAAACAGGAAGAGCGAGATAAATTAGCAAGACGGCTAAAATTCCGGTTTTAGAACTGAGTAATACGATAAAAAATTGAAAAAATAAGATTAGAAATATGGCTGCTGTTTTATTAAAAGTGTTTTTATTTTTACCAAATAACAACCAGTTCGCTAATATAAGGATGGCCATTCCCATGAACATGGCAAGATAACTTGAGTGATGAAAAGCCGAAAGTTTTGCGTAAAAAAACACATCAACTGAATCTTGTTTGAAATACTGAAAAACTGCAAGATTCAATAAAAAAAGAGAACTAAGCAGGCATCCGGTAAGAAAACCTTTTTGAATGGTTTTGAAAAGACCGGGCTTAAATTTTGAATAATCCAGGGTGGAAAAAAATAAGGGGATGGCCAGCAATGAAACTTTTACCTGAAGTTTAAAAAGGGCCACCTGGCTTCCAAACATTCCTTCGGTATTGAAAACCATTACTACATATAAAAAATACAACAACGAAAACCCCAGTAAATATTGATTCACCCTGTTTTGGCGCAAACGGGCAAGTTTTGCCTTAGGCGAAGATTCGATAAGCCACAGTATGGCAAGGGGGATCATAACCCACGAAACGAATTTATTGTTTAAGGGAATGCACGCAGCCATGACCACCAGCAGCTTATACATCAAGTTGTATATTCTATCTGAACTCAACATTGCCATTTAATCAATTTTCCGATTCATAAGGTTTATTGGTTGGTAAAGATATTCAGCATATTGTTGGCAAGGGTTTTATAGTTGTGATTTTTAATAACAAATTCTTTCCCTTTTTTTCCCATTACCAGTCTTTCTGTTTCTGAAAGTTTAAGAATAAGATTAATTGCCCTGGCGATCTCTTCAGGATTTTCAGGTTCAACCGATATACCACAACCGCTTTCCTTTACTATATCATTTCCAGCTGCAACTGAATGGATGACAGGTTTTGCAGACATCATATAATCCATTAATTTGTTTGGGCTTATGCCAAACCTGTACAATGGTTGTTTTTTCCAGCCAATGTATAAAATATCCATAAAGGAAAGAAGTTGAGGTATTGAATTCTTTGGAACAGGAGGCAGAAAGTATATATTCTTCAAACCTAAATCCCTTGCTTTTTCAACAAGCTTGTTTTTTTCAGCCCCGCTACCAACCAGTACAAAAGCGATATTTTCGTTTTGTAACAGTTTAATGCTGTCAATAAAAACGTCCAATGCATTTGAAATGGCATGTCCACCAACATAAGCAACAATTTGTTTTTTTTCTTTCTGCAGAACTTGCAACAATTTTAAATGTTCACTTGGAATTTCCTCCTGATTTTCCCACTCTTCGATATTGATTCCATTGGGAATATAGTTGAATTTTTCACTGGCCATACCATGATCCATCATATGTTCCCTGGTTTTTGGCAACATAGAAACTACATGGTCGGCATATTTGTAGGCGTAATTTTCCCCTTTCTGCATAATGAAAATGAATGGATGTTTTGGTGAATAACCTCCGAGTTCCATGGGCGAAAGTGGCCACAGGTCATGCACTTCATAAACATGTTTTGCCCGGCTTACTTTAGCGATTCTCCGGGCTGGATAATTATCGAGAGGGTATGTGGAGGAGGCAATGACAACCTGGGGTTTATATTTTTTCGAAATATAGTTGGCCTTTTTCCAAACTGTAAATACAAAGGACATCATATTCAGCATTCGTTTCACTCCATTGCCCGAATAGGCAGGGGTTTTGATCCAGACATACCGTATCCCGTCAATAAATTCTTCTGAAAAACTTCTAGAGACCCTGGGTTGAATTGTTCTGACATGAGAAAATGATGCGGCCAAAATAGTAACATCATGGCCGGCCTTTTGCCATTCACGGCTTAAATAATAAGGCCTGAATTCCATCCCTAACTTCGGCGAACCCGCATAATGATTTATCAATAAGATATTCATCCGTTAAAGCTTTTGTAGGCCTGGATAATTACCCGGACATTGTTTCCCCAATTATAGTTTTCCTCAACGAATTTTCTGCCTTTTCTTCCCATGTTTTCCCTAAGTTCTTCACTTTTTACAAGTTTTTCAAGTGCTTCATAAGCTGCCTGTTCATTCTTCGCCGGTACGATAAAACCGGTTTTATCATTTTGCACAACTTCCGGCAAGCCTCCCACATTCGAAACAACCACAGGTTTTCCACATGCCGAAGATTCAACTATAGCTACCCCAAAACTTTCGCTTTTGGATAACGCAACAAAAATCGAAATCATATTGTGATATTCCGGAAGTTTGTTATATGGAATTCGGCCTGTGAATTTAGTTTTGTCTTTTATTCCTAGTTGGTCAGTAAGAGATTCCAGATGGGTTCTTTGAGAACCATCACCGACGATTAATATCTTAAGGGGCAAATCAGGATTTGCTTTAACCAAAAGTGAAAAAGCCTTAATTAAATAGTCTATTCCATAAATATCTTCAAGCGTTTTTATGGTTCCGATAACAATATCGTTTTCACTAAAAATACTTTTTACCTCCTTTGGTTTGAAAGAATTTAAATCAATTCCAAAGGGAGTTACAAGGATGTCCTTGTTTGTATATTTCTTCGTTTCATCGGCCATTGCTTTGCTGGTGGACATGATCATATCCGCTTTCCGGAAGTTATATTTCAATATCATTTTATGAAAAAATGATTTGGTTGGGAAATCATACACATCACTTCCCCAGACTGAAAGAATATAGGGATGAAATCCTGATAATGAACCCAGCAACCCGTAACTGCTGGCATAATGCGCATGAAGAATATCGGGTTTAAAGGTTTTTATCACTGATTTTAATTTCGATAGGGCAAGGATATAGCCGGTTTTATAGATTTCTCCGAATTTATTCATTTTGCCTTGCGCTTTTTGTTTGGCAAATTCAATCTGAAGATTTTTAAGTTGGGAATAATCAATGTGTAAATCTGAATCTAAGGAAAATATCAACACATTAATATTGTTCTCTACCAATGACCTGGCAAGCTTAAAGGTATGCACCGAATTTGCATCGGCTAGGAGTAATATTTTTTGTTCGGCTGTTATCAATGAATCAACTCAAAATTAATATGATGTTTACCATGTTTTGCTCCTAAGGGCAGCTTTTAAAGCGGTTCCAAAATTGCCTGGTTCCCGAATCAAAAGATACATTAATTGTATGGTTCTTATGATGGGATATTGGTAATATATGCCATATTTTTTATAAAAAGTTTTTAATGATAATTCAATTCTCTTTTCTCTGTCCAGGATTGTCCAGACCTTTTCACTGGTTCCTTTGCCAATATGAATAACAGATTGTTTGATGTATTTTACCGGAATATTGAATTTATAAGAACGATAAAAAAAATCAAGGTCTTCAGTATACATAAAATAATCCTCTGGCCAACCTCCAATTTTTATAAACGAATCTTTATCAATAATTAAGCTCGCCCCTATATTCCAGTATTTACAGTTGTTTTTGTTGAACAATCGTTCAAAATAATTCCCTAAAGTGGGAATCAGGTGTTTCATTTTTTGTGGATGTCCATCACCGTCAGTTAACCCGGTAACGTAAATAGCGTCTTGTTTCTTTTCTCTGATAAATTCATAAGCATCTTCGAATCCCTCCATCATTAACGTATCCGGATTTAAAAAATGGTAATAATTCCCTGAAGCTGATTCCACGCCCAAATTATTGGCTTTTGCAAACCCAAGATTGATCTCAGAACGGATGATTTTAAGTGGCTTATCTTTCCCGAATTGATTAATCAATGCGATGGAGTCATCCCTTGAGTCATTATCCACGACAATAATTTCGACATTGCCCGATACATGAGTAAAAATACTTTCAACACAATTAACAAGGAGATTTCCCGAATTATAATTTACAATTATGATACTGAATTCTACCATGAGATTGCAGTTAATCTTTGGCCTTTTTTTCCAGTTCGAACTTGATTTCGTGGGCAGGTAAAATTTTGCACCAAAAGGCTTCGTACCATTCCAGAAGCAACAATGAACTATTAAAAATAATTGTATAAATTTTCCTGAAAATATTTAGAAACCTGAAGGGTGAATAAAAGATCACCTTAATAGAATTAATCTTAAAATCAAGCTCATTATAAAAAACCGGCACCTTTCGTTTGAAATAATGATTTTTCGAAAAATAAGAAAAGCTGTACAATCCGAAAGGGGTAATGTGGGTATAATCGCTGTAATAATATGGGTTTGAAAAGTGAGGAACCAGCCCGGTAACTTTCCCGCCGGGTTTTAGCACCCTGTGTATTTCTTTCAAAACAAATCCCAGATCTTGCACATGTTCCAAAAAATGCGAAGAATAAATCAGGTCAATGCTGTTATCTTGAAAAAACCCTAATCCCTGATTTACATCGGCGATAATGTCAACATTTTCATTATCGAGAATATCCACGCCAATGGCTTCCTGAATATGTTTATGCTGCCCGCAACCCAACTCCACAACGACATTTTTCTTGTTCCCTAACGAACTGAGTATATTATTTTTATCGATCACTTGTTTGAATGTGTCTTGAGTTTTTGGTGATTTTAATGATCCAGTTTATGACCAGAATATCGTAAACCGACATCAATGCTGACAATACGGCAAAAGTAAGAAATATATCTTCATTATATAATCCAACCCCAATCACAGAAGAAATCATGATTATGTTGCCAATGACAGAAAACAAAAACATCGATTTCATCCGTTTAACAAGGATAGGAGCCTGCGAAACCGAATACCTGATAAAGTCAAAATATATCCAGGGGGCTAAAATTTGAGCATAAATTCCAGCGTCGCGCCATGACTGGCCAAATATAAATGAGAACAATTGTGGGCCAAAAAAAAGTAATATCACGATAACAGGTAATCCTACAACAGCCGTGAACTTTAATGTTCTTTTTACAGAGGGGAAAATATTTCCAGTATTATGCAAAAGTTCCGAAGCATCTTTATAAAAAACCTGAGCAACTGATGTTCCAACCAACCACATGGGTGCTTGCAATACACGCATAGCGAAGGAATACCAGCCCACAATAGTTGTACTGAAAAATATTTTTAGAAGGTAGATTAATCCGTGAAGTTGCAATGATTCGATCAAAGCCTGGGGTGTATTGACGAGAGGAAATTCCTTATATTCTTTTGTTAATGAAATGATCACTTGTTTTTTTGGCCTGCTGAGCCTGACTTTGTCGATAACGAATATTTGATAAATAAAAAACAAATTAAAAAGAACCAGGCCGAATACATTTCCTAAAAGCAGGCCCCAGGCACCACCACCAATAAATCCCAGTATTATTAACAGCGAATTGTTCCCGGCGGAGTTTATAATCTTTCCGATACCAAGTTGTTTATATTGATTATTTCTGTTTAGCCAGTTCTGAAAAACATTTCCTGTGCCAATCAACAAAACAATAATAGGCAGTATAAGAAACCAGGTTTTTAATATGTGCTCCATTGATATTCGGGAAAAAAATACAATTTCAAGGATTATAATTATTCCAAAAGCAACGAAACTATAAATCAGAGCGGTAAGTATTGAAAGTAAAAAAAGATTATTCGCTTTTTTTATGCTTTTGGGGATAATGATTGTCAATTCAAAACGAAACGTAGCAATAAGTGCGCACAAACCCACAACCGACATGTAAAATGCAAAAAGGCCAAATTCTTCGGGTGTATAAAGTCGGCTGAGTACCGGTGAAATCAGGATTGGGATTAACTGGGCAACAGTCGTTCCGCTTGTCAGGATTGTAATGTTCCTAATGTACTCTGACTGCCATAGTTTTTTTAACACAAAGGAGCTATTAGAATAAAAGCCAAAAATACAAACTTTAAAGCAATGAAATAATGTATCCTCAATAATGAAATGGGAAACAATGATTGGTTAACGATTCTAACTTTACTTTTCCGTTTTTACAGCCAGTTCGGCCACCTGCAAAACCTCTTCTGTAACGGCATCTGTTACATAGGCGATGATATTACAGTTGGAAAGTATCCATGCCTCATCCGGAATGTAATTAAACCGCTGAAAATATTCTACTCCGGCAACAATTGTTCCTCCTTCCGAAAAGTCAATGCCAAATACATCTGCACTTACGGCATCTCTTAATACATTGCGGTGCTCGTAATCCAGCCAATCAGGAACGGGTCCAATTTCTTCGATATTGTTTTTTTGTGGGGCAACAATATGGTCTTCGGCTATCATAACAGCCAGTTTATATGTGCTGCCAACTTGTTCCTTAAAATTAATTAACACATCAATTACAACAGTATTATAGTTGGGATAATATGTGTTTTTTAGTTTCAGATCAACCAGGCTGGGCTTTGCAAATTCGGCCGTTACCGCATTTTCAACACCGCCGCCAATAAAATAAAATACCTGATTGTTATTATAAACAGCCCTGTTCACCGTAGCCGAAGGGTTGGGTGGTAAACCGTAAAACCCAAAAATTTTATCGCTATCAGGATTTGTAAAATCATTTGTATATTCTCCACTTGGTTGGGGCGTTGCCAGCGATCCTGCATGAATTCCATAGGCAACTAACCGATGTTCATAAAATTCTATCCACTCATGCACCTCTAGAGATGCTTCGGGACAATTCACGCACAAATGGCCGGTAAACTCCTCAAGTAATACCTGTCTTTCAGTTACAGAAATCGAGTCTGCAAAGAATAATGTATCCGTAATATCTTTAATAATTTCAACAGTTATATCCATCGGTTGGTCAACTTTATCACAACCCGACCAGATAAAGCTAACAACTAATGATATAACAAGAAATGAATTGAACCTGTATTTCATTTTTAAAAATTTTAAAGTTAAAAGGAACTGGTAATCGTAAGCGTTAATCCGGTTGATGCAGGAACATAACGGCAAACACCACCCACACAAAGCAATCCCTCCCGCTGGCGACCATAGCGTAACGAAATCCGGTTTGTTTTATCCGTATAACCAAAGGATGCATTGTAGTAATGCAATTGCATGGCACTCTGTGGATTTCCATAATTGTATTCATCTGCCACCGAAAAAAACCAGTTTGGCGAAACATTGTATTCAAGCGTCAAAGCTGCCCAGTCCCCTTCGTCTTCTTTCGTCCATAATCCCTGTGCCTCGGCCCGTAACGAATGTTTTCGTGTAAACATATAGGTAAAATCAATAACCCCGATATTGGCATATACCATTTCTTCCTCATCGAAAATATTGTCTTCAATTACATGTTGATTATAGGTTTGGTAGTAATAGGCCGCTTTGGCTTTTATTTTCTTGTTAAATTTTCTCTCCATCAAAAGATTGCCATCACGGTAGAAGGGTAAATCGCCAATGGACAAGAATGTAGTTTTATAACCTTCAGTCCCTGTTTCACCTATGGGGACATCCGGAGCGATCTGCTTTTTATCGATGCTGTTGGCATATGAATAACTTGCTGTAAGCGTCGTACCGTATTTTCCCCCAATTTTAGATTTTTTAGGAATGGTATAAACCACTTGCCCTTTGAATCCTGCTTCCCCATTAGGTTTTGTAGCATACGGATACATAGAGGCCATACTGTATGCATGTTCTTTCGAAATGGCCGGTAAATAATTTATATCCAACATCGAAGGATTTCCCGATTCATTCCGGTCCGACTTGTAACTCATGTTATCAATCCATTTGGTAGCAAAAAATATCCCAAGCCCTTTTGTTGAATAGGAAATGGTTGAGTAAATAGCCTGTCCTTTCCGGTAGATGTATTCATCTATGGTGGTAGCATTCGGATCAATGCCTTTTTCCGCATATTCAACATAAAAGTTAAAGCCGCCTGCATCCAGGTTCATCCTTGCGGCATAACTCCCCACATTAACAGGAAAATTATAGGTATAAGTAGTGCGTTGAGTAACATTGATGGTATCTCCCAAATCGTTAATCTCAGTATAGATTGAATCAACAGTAAACCCTTTTTGTTCGGATTTTTGATAGCGGCTAACAAAACTCCCGCCAAGGGTAAGTTTTACTTTTGAATCACTCATCGAAGGGATAAAATCATTCAGGTAAAAATCGGCATCGGCACCACGAACAATTCCGCGATTATCCGGTTCGTACTTTTCCCAGAAATAGCGCTGAGTACCAACTAATCCTTTAAGGGTTATTCCTTTATACGGAGTAAATTTAGCATTGAACCCGTAAAAATTATTATCATAACCCAGTGTCCATTCTTCCCATCCGCGAAGGATCAACCCACTTCCGTATTGTTCGTAAAAATGGCCTGCCGTCAATTCAAGGTTCGAAACTTTATAACTTGCAAACCAATAAGGTACGCCTATCCCTTCATAGCGGTCATCATAACCTATCATGGGGTTAAGGAAGCCTTCGAAACGCAAACCGGCATTAAAATTCCCGTTGCTGTATAAAACATTGGCAAATCCATTCATGCCAAACTCCCGGTAATTTAATGTCGAATCGGTTATCCCTAATTGTGAGTCTTCCGAATATATCTGGGCATCAATTTGTGTATTTCCTGTTACTTTTCCGTTTGAAAGAAAATCCTGTGCCTGACTATATCCGACACAGAAAAACAGAAAGGCAAAAACAAAAAGATATAGGCTGAATTTTTTCAAGGGGTAAAGTATTAAAGAGGTTTTAAATTTAATCAATGGTTTCGCCGTTGATCAGCTTTTCAACGATTTCGATATATTCGTCTTCATCGCCATCCAGGTAGCCAACATGTTGCCAGACAATAAAACCATTTCCGTCAACAATAAACGTATGGGGGGGCACATTTACATTTAAGGCCCGTTTTAAATCTCCGTTTTCATCAAGGAGCACATCAAATTCCCAACTTTTTCCATTAACGGTTGGCATTACCTGTTTGCTCGAACGGGCATTGTCAATAGATATAGCATACAATTTTACCCCTGTTTCGTCAACCCAGTCTTCATAAACATCATTGATGGCATCGTGTTCTTTAATACAAGGTTTACACCACGTGGCCCAAAAGGTAATGATGATGGGTTTTCCATTATTGCTAATTTCACTCATATTAAAAGGGGTACCTTCGAGTGTTTTTACTTCAATGGCGGGGACTTTCCCATAATTCTTTTGGCTTTCTTCCTGCGCAAAGCAAAAATTTATTGTCAGGAAAATACTAACGATTACAAGTATTTTATTCATTTAATTATATTTAAATATTTAAAAAATTCGATACCAATAACAGGCCAAAATTAAGACAACAATTTGTATATCAAAATATCGGGTGTTAATTTTTAGAAATTCTAAATAAATATCGCTGTGAAGACATTGAAAAATCACATAAAGTTGGCTGAAATAGGAGGATAAAAACAGTCTATTTCAATGCCATGTACACTTCAAGTAATTTAGAACCAGGGTTTGGGGATATTTCAGCCTTTTTTATTTGAGCGGGCAGCAACATAGCTTCACCGAGGCCAAGATTATATATTTTTGAATTTACCGTGATGGAAAATTTGCCTTCCGAACAAATATAAACCACAAACGAGTCGAGTTCGCTATAATCCTTTTTAAGGGGGGTGTCCAGGCATAATAAATTGGTTGTAAAATAAGGGCTTTCGGCAATGTTTACGGTTTGGTTTATTTTTTTATCGTATTTGGTTTTATAATCTTTGTAAACATTAAAGTCTATGGCATCAAGGGCTAAATCCGTATGTAATTCGCGGGTCATCCCGGCGCTGTCAATACGATCCCAATCATAAATCCTGTAAGTAATATCTGAGGTTTGCTGGATTTCGGCAAGAAGAATACCAGGCCCCAACGCATGAACCCGGCCTGCAGGCATATAATAAACATCCCCCTTTTTTACATGCGAAAAATTCATGATTTCTTTCAGCGATTTATTTTTCAAATGCTTTTGATACCCTTCTTTATCAACTTTTTTACTGAACCCACTTATCAGTTCCGAATCATCGTCTGCATCAAGAATGTACCACATTTCTGTTTTTCCCAGGCTATTGTGGCGTTTCATGGCAAGTTCGTCATCGGGGTGCACTTGTATTGATAACCAATCATTGGCATCAATAAATTTTATAAGGATGGGAAATTCGTTGCCAAACTTTTGAAAAACCGAATCCCCAACAAGGTCGCCCATATAAATCTCAACTAGTTCGTTTAGCTCATTACCGCTTAAAAATCCATTTTCTATTTCGGTTTGGTTTCCTTCCACGCCCGAAAGCACCCATACTTCGCCACAGTTTGGAAGATTCCCAAAATCTTTGCCTAAAACTGTTTTTATCTTTTGTCCGCCCCAGATTTTATCTTTAAAAACAGGTTTGAATTTTAATGGATAAAGTTCGTTCATATATTAGTTTTGAAATTCAGCTTGAAATTATCAGCCAAAAATAGTCAATTAGATAAACTTTTTGATTAAGGGATTATTTTATTGCAGATGTCGAATCAGTTACAATTACCCACAACTTGTTTGATGAGGCTTTATATGCAATAATTCCCAGCGATTTGGTGTAATATAGTTCGAATGGCCGTTGTTTCTGAGTCCAGAAATAAACACTGTCAAACACATGCCCATTTAAATTTTTTGTAGCCTGAAATTTATATATTTCCCCTTTATTGAATTCATCGGTTTCGAACACGACTAATTTTATCTGATTTTTATAATAATCGCCATCGGCAATGGTTACATGCAACATATCCCACTCGCCGGTTTCCCCTTTGTTTTTTTCAAGATAATAACTGAAAAAATAAGGGCTTGAAGAGGATTCAAAAATTATGGAATTTCTTTCCAGTTCGGCATAATAATCTTCCTGCATTGTAATAAACCCACTTTGATCGGACATATACCTGACATTTTCAAAGTAATCCTCTCTGCCGGTCCCGGTATAGACAGCAATATTTGTATCATTTTTAAAGACAACACTTTCGGTTCCGTAAAATGGTATCCAGGACTTTGAACTGGCTGATAATTCTGCAGTCCCGGTCGAGGTTTCCTTTGGGCTGCAACGCATGATAAAAATGGCAATAAGCAATAGAAGGATTATTTTAACCAATATTGATTTTTTCATAAATGAACAACAATTTCAGATATTTGAATGTTTACGGAAATAAATGGGATATGTTCCGGTTTTTTCTGCTGATATAAGGAAAATTCGAAACTGAAGCGGTGAGTTTTTTAATATTGCAGTTAATCTCACAATAAATAGCCCATCGACTTTATTTTCAATCAATTCACAAAGCAATGTTGAAAAAATCCTGAAATCGGACAAATCACGGAACTTTATACGTCTATTTTTGGCGTGAGAATTATTAAAAAGAAAAAAACATTTAGAGGGAGAATTTCTAAGCAGCGACAGGCCGTTCCCCATTTTCACCCGGGAGGTGGTTAAATTCCACCCGCTGCTTTTTCCCAAATTATCCCCGACAATTCAGTATTTCATGAAAGGAAGTTAAAATGGGATTGGGTCATGAAAAATTAAATTGAGATCCTATATGTTTTTTGAAGCACATGCCTATCCTTTTCAAGCAATTCTTCCAGTTTTTTGATCAATAGGTTCTTCTCAACATCTTTAGCTAAAAGTTCCATCATCCATTTTCTCATTCTAATTCGTTCTTCGAGGTATTGAATGTTCATTGCCGTTTTAACATCTTCGAGGTAAAGAAACTCTTGTTTCATAGTGATGTTCTTTTTTGTGTTGCATTGAACAAATTCAACAGCCTTTAAAAGTGGTTTTTTGTCATGCCTGTTATACTGCGACCTTTGGCCGATTCGTGGGTTCATGTGATTATATTATGATCAAATTAGTGGTTACAATTTAAATATTATTTTGAATCGAAACTATTTAATTGGGATAAAAATAAAATATCAAATTGTTTCTTATGAAATCGGCAAACAAACAGGCGTTAAAAAATGCCGTTTTTGTGTGAATTTAAATGAGTGAAGATGGTTCTTCAAAAAAAGAGGCCGATGAATCACCGGCCTCTTTTCAATTTCAATGCTTTGCAATTTTATTTTACAATAAGTTTTTTCATTTGACAGGAACCGTCCTTAAAAACAACTTTCACCATATAAATGCCATTGGATAAAGAGCTAATATCAATATGGTTAATATTATATAAAATATTTTTAATTAAAATTTTTTGGCCAGATGCATTAATAATAATCAAATTTTCAACCTCATCAGGATTACTAACGGATATATTAAGTGTATTTCCAATTAACGGATTTGGATAAAGATGGAATTTGTTCACTAATTGTTTATGAACTCCAGTGATCAGTACTTCCACAGTATTCGATGGATCTGATTCCCCGGTAAAGTAAACTGCAGTAACATAATATTGGTGAAGCCCAGTTCCAGGTGCTGCATGTGTATACGTAGTTTCGGTTACATTTGAAAGCATATCAAAAGAGCCTGAGTTGTGTAAATAATAAATATTATAACCTGTCAATTCCTCTGTAGCTGGAGCATCCCATTGCAAAACTACATCTTCATCGGTTATCTCATAGGTTAGATTGGTCGGAGGAAGTATCTGTTCTTCACCAATAAACACCCAATAATCTTCTGCTTCACCATAATAATACTCCTCACAGGGATCATTGCACAATCCATCACCGTTTGTCCGGGCTCTCATAGTATGTAAACCATTCGGTGCCTCTGCTGGAATCATTAAATCAACATAATATAAAAGATTCGGGATTTCCATCAGGAAGTTGTCAATCACCATTTCTTCAGCAGTAAAAGTGAAATCATTGTTAAAATCGATCCATACAGAAGCATAAACATTCTCACTGCCGGACGCCATTGTAATGGTATATGTTTCTCCCGCAAATAGTTGAGCCGGTCCCATTTCAAGGTACTGGCTCCAACCTATATTGTTCAGGTCAGCACATCCGGAATTATAGTTTTCTATTTGTTCCAGGGCAAAATCGGTGAAACCCATACCCGAACTACTGCAACCATATGTATATATCGGCAGGCCTATTTCTCCTTCTTTATGAATAAAAACATTATCCAATTGATAGGATGATTCAATTGTGCTATATATGGTCCATACAAAATATACTACAGTATCTGAACTAGTCAACGAATTCATTGCCAATTCATAGGTTTGCCATTCATTTTCAGGATCAAGTGATTCCAGCTCAACATAGCTATCTGGGTCATAAGGATTGGAAATAACGCCAAATGACAAAGTGGGGTCATTAAATATATCTCCATATTCGAATATCAGAGTATCTGTAGAATTAATTTCTATAGCCGGGGAGATCAACATTACTGGCTCAACATTTCCATTGGACCTAAAGAAGTTCACTTTTCCTTGTGAGACATATAAAAAATTCCCTTCACCCACATTTTTAGTCCAGTTTGAGGGTAAACCGGAGTTGAAAGTTTCTTGCAAAGTTGTATAATGTGCCAATGAAACTTCCTGGGTGATGTCTTCATCAATTACATTAATTGTACCTGATTGTGGAACCAGGCCGGCATAGTTCACTGAGTAATCACAAGTGCCTGTTAAGGTTTGTTCAAAAATAGCCAGGCCATATTCATCAGATAGAATTGTTCCGTAGTTTTCCTGGAATACCGGTGCCCCTTCAATCGGATTGTTAAATAAATCTTTTATTGAATATGTTACATTGTACGAATCAAAGGATCCATCCACATCTACCATGGCTGATTGAATCACACTTTTATCAGAATCATCCTGCACAAACACAACCACTGCCAGATCATTGGGTGTTTCCATATTCGTTTCATCCATATCAAAAGTTTCGCTCAGAATTACCTGACTACCGATACCTAATGCTGCCAATTCAGTACCTGAAGCATTGGGCAGCATTTTCATCATTACATAATGGAATTCCATTTCACCATTGGTCCCAACATTATTAAATGTTTTTTTTTCTACGATGACAATATGAGCAATCAATCCGGCATCATGATCTGCCAGGGCCGTCAGCTCAGCTTCAATGATAATTACATTTTCCTCATCTATTGAAGCATTGATAAGTTCAATTTGCATCGTAGTCATCAAACTGGTATACTGGTCAAATATTTCTTGTGTTATGCTGTTGGCCGGATCAAGATTTTCCGAATTAATATATAGATCAGGTATAGAGTTGACTCCATAATAACTTCGACGAACACCACCCTCCTCAGTATAATAAGGATCACCATTGCCGGGCCAGTCCATCTGGTATTTTATGGCAGCATATTCATTGGTATTGTTTTCAAATATTGCATCCAGTGCCTCATTCGCCTCTACACAGGGTGGACATGTTGAACTGGTTAACAATTCAAATAGTGGCTTAAATAGAACTGAGTCTTTTTCTTTATTTAATAGTTTAATTTGTGTTTCCCAGCTAAAACCATTTCCATTTAAATCAATTGAATATACGAGGCTGCCTGCAAATAATATTAACAGCAATAAATTGAGTCCTATTTTTTTCAAATGTTTTAGGTTATGGGAAATAAATTAAAATTAAGGTAAAAGTCAGGCCGTTATAAAACCAGCCTGACCTTTGAATATCGTTATACAATAATTTATTTTATGATGAGCTTTTGAACCTGAGATTGTGTGTCCGTATATATCACTTTTACAATATAGATCCCTTTTGACAGAGTACTGATATTTACATTATTCATGTTGTTTTCGATTCGCTCAGTTTTTACAACATTTCCTGTCGCATCCAAGATTTCAATTCTATCTGCGGATTTTGAACCCGGAACTGAAATATTCAATGTGGATCCATTTACAGGATTTGGATACATTGTGAAATCAGCAATTGCCTTTTCATTCATACCCGTTATATAACTAACGGTTACATTGTAGCTTACCAATTCCAGGTCAGGAACTATGCTGTTGGTGACTTTCAGGATATAATCCCCCTGATCTGTACTTGAGGCATTTTCAATATACAATGTACTGGATGTTTGATCCGGAAGTAATGACCCATCCTTGTACCATTGGTAAATGTTGTTTTCACCGGATACCTCAATAGTATATTGAAGGGTTCCGTTATCAACCACCTCAATGGTTGTATCCTGCCCGATCATCCCCTGAAGGCCATAAAAAAATTCTGGAATACCATTATCCATGAAAGGCTCAATGCTTCCAAACTGAAGGTTGTTTTCCTGAATAACAAAAATGTCAAAACTATTATCAAACAGCGCAACGGGCAATTCTGTGATTTGATTATCGTGGAGAAAAACAGAATCGATCTCATGAGTTCCAAAAGATTCAGGAAGAGATGTCAGGTTATTAATCATAACCGCAAAAACACTCAAATTAGGAAGGTTCCCGATGGATTCAGGAAGTTCACTGAGATTATTTGCCCCCAACTCAAGAACTTCAAGTGTTTCTAAGTTTCCAAAATCTTCAGGTAAACTGGCTAACTGGTTATTATTTAAACCTAATGTTTCAATGGAGGCCAAATCAGAGAAGGATGCAGGAAGTTCAGTAAGGCTATTACCTCCTATCCACATGAAATTTAATACATCCAGGTTACCAAATGATTGGGGTAAAGAATTAATTCCGTTCCACCTGCCCCACAAAACTTCGAGTGATTCCAGGTCACCAAAGCTTTCAGGAAAATGTGTTATTTGATTTTCTTCAATCTTTAATGTTTTAAGATTATCAAGATCGCCAAAACTATCCGGTAACGTTGTGAGTTGATTTCCATCTAGCATCAAGTAATCCAAACTTTCCATTCCCCCAAATCCTGCAGGCAATTCGGTTAATTCATTGTATTGAAGGAAAAGTGATTTCAGGGATGTTAGATTTCCAATATTATCAGGCAAACTGGTTATTCCTGAACTTCCTAAGGCAAACCATTCCAAACTTTCAAGGTTACAAATTTCATCAGGCAAGGCTCCCAATGGATTTACCATTTGTCCTAAATGCAATTCCTTTAGGTTAACTAAATTCTCAATTGATCCCGGAATAACTGTAATTGGCGTCCAGCCCAACCATAATTCTTCCAGGGCAGTTAAATTCCCAATTGATTCCGGAATCGAATAGATTTGATTGGACTCAATATGCAATGCTTCAAGTGCTGTAAGGTCACCTATTGATTCAGGAATATCACCTGTTAGGTTGTTACTTTGTCTCCAAATTTCAACTACTCTTGTTCCTTCAGTAACTATACCATACCATTCACTTACCGGTCCTTCAAGCCATAAGTCATTTAAAATCCAGTTTGGGCCATTACAATTATTATATAAATCAACCAAAGCCATTGAATCAGCATATTCGATAACTGGCTGGTTGATAATCACATTTATAGTATCGGAAGGATTCGATTCGCCCTCATCATATACAGCCGTTACATAATAGTCGTATGAGCCATTTAGCAGGTTTTCATCAATGTAGGCAGTGGCACCCCAGGTATTTTCATTGAGTTGTTCACCATTTCGATAGATATTGTATCCCAACAAGCCTTTTGTTCCATTCTTATCCGGGTTTTCAACGGTGATCTGAATATTCCAGTTTGCACCAGCGTCTTGATACCAATTTCCTAAATATTTATAATTATTGCCATATCCAACAATGGGAGGTCCCTCATCCAGCCCCATTACAGGTCCGGCCTCAGGCATATCAACATACAAACCGGCCCATAATTGTGTACTGGCATCAATGGTAACCGGGTTATCTAATGTAACCTCTGTCCAGTTATTTACATTAAAACTTTCAATATCCTGACTGTAAATCTCGGTGGCATCCGGACCTGTCCAGATTTTGAGTTGAAGTGTTGGCATTGGATTAGCTACCCAAAAACGCATTTCAGTGATTTGCCACTGATCATAAGCAGCAATGTGGTCAGGGTCCCATTTACTGGCAGCATCGAATTGTGCTGCATTCAGGAAAAAGCCCCATGAATCGGCATTTTCACCACTATCCCAATGCAACGAAACAGGTAAGCTGGGCGCTTCTATCTTCGCCTGTATGTTCCAGTTCAAATTAAAGTCAGAATACCAGTTTCCGTAAATATAATATAGGTTACCATATCCATCTATTGCAGGGCCGCTATCTGTTCCCATTACAGGACCAGGAACCGGCATGTCCACATATAAACCAAACCAGAGTTCTTCGCTGGCATCGATGGTAATGGGTGTATCCAAATCGATTTCTGACCAATCGTTTACGTTAAAGGAAGGCACATCCTGGCTGTAAATTTCGGTGGTATCAGGCCCAGTCCATACCTTAATTTTAACAGTAGGAAGTGGATTGGTAAGAAAGAATCGCAATTGGGTGATGTTCCAGCCATTATATTCTTCAATATGAACCGGATCAAATTTTGATGCAAACAAATATGTTACCGGATTCAGAAAGTTACCAAATGAATCTTCGTTTTCACCACTGTCCCAATGTAAATAAGTTGAATCACCTGTAGAAGGTGCATTCCAAAATAGATTCACATCATTTTCATCTTCAACGGTTGCAGTTAAATTCGTTGGAGGATTGTTTTGTCCAAAGGTTGTAACAACAAGGGCAAGTAATCCTATAACGATCAGGAGCCCGATCAACAGAACTTTTACATTGAATTTTTTCATTTCATCTAGTTTTAATGCTATTATGCCGGCAAATTTAAACCGGTCATTTTTATTTGAGGACTCAGGGTATCTTCTGAGACCTCAAATACCGGTATTAATCGGTCCGGGATTTATTGAGACCATCTTCTAAATTTTTTATACTTTTGATCTACCTTATTTTATTCCTGAGAAATTCATCGAAGAAATTTATGAATGAAACAATTCGAATAATATTATATCTGGGCGCGGTACAAGGGCTTTTACTTTCGGTGTTTTTGTTTTCCATCCGGACAAATAAAATTTCTAACCGTCTTTTGGCATTACTTACCCTATGCTGGGGTATCGTATTACTGACCTTTGCATTGATTCAAAAAGGCCTTTACCAAAAATATCCGCATTTCATAATGTCTGTGGATCAGTTGATATTCCTTTTTTTCCCGCTTTTATATTTGCAGGTAAAATATTTACTGGAAAGTCATACAAAATTCCACAGACTGGACTTATTTCATTTTTTACCCTTTTTATTAAGCATATCATTTAATTTAGATTTTTTCCTCCTGCCGGGTGAGGAAAAGTTATTTTTGACAGATAACCCAACTAAATATTTCAACATTATTGAAATCGTCAGCAATGAAATTATTGCCCTACAGGGTATAATCTATTCAATCCTTTCTATAAGATTGATCCGAACCTATCAGAAAAAAATTAAAGACTATCAATCAACACTGGACAAAAGTATTATCAAGGTACTTTATGTGGGTATCTCCTTGAATTTGTTTTCATGGGTCATTGGAACAGTTGGACTCAATCTGGAATATTTGAATGTTGATATTGGATTTAACTATTTTGTTTACACCTATTTAATATTGGTGCTGGTTATTTATATCATCAGTTATGCTGCGGTGAAAAGCCCTGAAATTTTTAAACTTGATATTGATACCATCCGTGATCATTCGTTGGATCTAAAAACGCTGATTATTAAACCCAGGGATTCAAAATATGCGGAAAAAGAAAGCAATAAAGAATTGGATGTTGTGCACGAATTAATAGAAGACCCCGCAATTATTGAATTAAATGATCGACTGGTTTTATATATGGAGAACAACAAACCTTTTCTCAATCCTGAACTAAGTTTGCCTGAACTGGCCAATTTACTTGAAATGTCAAGGAATCAACTGTCGGGCCTGATCAATCAATTTCATAAAAAAAACTTTTACGAATTTGTAAATCAATACCGTATCGAAGAAGTTAAAAAACTTATGCAGGATCCCTCAAACAAACATTTAAAACTGATCAGCCTGGCTTACGATGCTGGATTTAACTCAAAGGCAAGTTTTTATCGTATCTTCAAGCAGCTCGCAGGCATGACGCCTTCTGAATACATTGCTAAACAACCCGTAGCCTGAAATTTGACCTTTTGATTTTATCGGAAGGTATGATTTTTTTCTGTGTTTTCTAATTCTTCCAAAACCTATCCATTGTAGTTTACTTCAATATTCCTTAGCTATGAAAGTCTCAAGATATAAATTGAGACCTCTTATTCATGTCTTGATATACCTTGTGAGACCGATACGGCATTTTCTGATTCTACATTTGCAGGCATATAAATAAAATGAAATCGCATATTTTAAAAAATTAGAAATTAAAACTTAATGTTTATGAAAACAAACAAGAACATTTTTTTCTTACTAATTGCTTTCGCAATAAGCGGAATTGCCTTTGGCCAATTAGGTACTGCTACAGCCACCTACAATTCAGGTGACATTGAAACAGATAAGTATTTTACTTATTATAACGGAACTCAATCTTCGACATGTCCTGGATTGATGACTGTTACTATTCCATCCGGTGCTACCATTCTTAGTACTGATGTTTCTTATGATATGACTTCCGATGCAAATTCCGCTGTATACAGGCAACGTTCACACTTTCGTTGCGTTTCTCCGGGAGGAATGCCGGAAGCCACAATGACCAATGGCCCGAGCATTTATGTGCCGGGTACTGCTTCCTATTCCAGGACTGTAAACATTGCTAATGGTGTAATTGGCGGCGGTGATATCAATTTCGAATTGCACGCAGGCGTAACACATTATAAACACTATTGTAGCACTGACTCAGCAAAGGTTGATAATAACACCTGGACCATTACGATTACCTATATTCCACCGGGATATCCAGAATTGGTAGTTAATCCTGATCCCACGAACGGAGGCTTATATGTAGGCTTGAATGATGATGTTACCTGGGATTTTGGTGCCAATACCGAAAATTATGATGTTTATTTTGGTACCGATAACCCACCCACCACCATGGTTGTTGATTTTGCAACAGCGGGGGCCAGTGGATCCTATGATCCGGGTACGATGAATGAAACAGAAACATATTACTGGCAAATAGTATCGCACAATGCAAACGGATACACCGAAGGGCCGGTTTGGAATTTTACTACTCAATGCGGTTCGTTTACAACACCATTTACTGAAGATTTTGAAACTGTAACCCTACCTGCTCTTCCCTATTGCTGGACTAATAAAGTCGTTTCCTCATCAACTTCTGCAAAAGTAGAAACGAGCAATTATTACGGAAGCAATGGTTCAAAATGCATAGGATTTAAAAACTACAACGATGTAAGTGCAACCTTAATATTTATATCTCCACTAATTGATCTTGGAGTAGGATCACTGGCTGACAAAATGGTTCATTTTAATTATATGGGATTCAGTTATCCAAACCTGATTGTTGGAACTATGTCCGATCCAAATGATGAAACAACATTCACCCCTTATGCAACAATGCTTGCTTATGATTACCTCATTGAGAAAAATGTATATTTTAACAACTATACAGGTTCTGATACCTATATTGCGTTTAAAATGGGCACTACGACATCATACCAGGAATTATATATTGATGAAATCACGATTGATGACATACCGTCCTGCATAAAACCGGAAGATATGTATGCTGATAATATGACCATCAACTCTGCCTGGCTTAACTGGACCGACCTGAACGGCGCTTCGTCATGGAATATTGAATATGGCCCTGTCGGATTCACCCCAACAGGTACACCCACAGCATCAGGAGTTAGCAATCCTCATCAAATAACAGGTCTTTCATCCTCAACAGAATATGATTTTTATGTACAAACTGATTGTGGAGGAAGTGATGTTAGTGCCTGGACAGGACCAGGAACATTTTTAACCCCATGTGATTATTTCTCTGTGCCACTAAATGAGAATTTCGATGCAAGCCCAAACTTTGAGCTTCCTGTTTGTTGGACGAGTATTGTCCAAACAGCTGATGGATGGACTATTAACGGAATACAAAACTACAATTACAACAGCCCATCTAACTGTTACCATATGCAAAACGGTTGGGATCAAAATTCAAACTTGATTTTAGCATTACCACCCTTTACTACACTTTTAGATAAAACCTTGAAATTTTATGTTTATAATAATTCCGGATCCTATGATCTCGAGGTGGGAACAATGAGTAATCCTTCCGATCCAAATACTTTTGTCCTGTTGACTAATGTAACTACTACAACATCATACCAGGAGTACGAAGTTTCTTTTGACATGTACACCGGTTCTGATGAGTATATCGCCCTCAAACACAGTAATGGGGCAAGTTATCTTGATTTTTATATCGATGATGTAAATGTAACAAGCGGCTCGAGAATTAGTGGTACTATTACTTATTCAAATGCTGCAATGACACCTTTGACAGGTTGTAGTATCGATTTGTATGATAACACTGACACATATATTGCGTCCACCACCACCGACGGCACAGGTTATTACGAATTCCCGGGGCTGATTGACGGCGATTATACCCTTGAGACAACAGTTGTGAAGGCCAAAGGGGGGATCACCACAGTAGATGGCATCATCATAGCGAGGATTGCAGCCGGTATTGGCGGGCCCTATACCCCCTTACAATTTTTAGCCGCCGATGTGAACACATCAGGCGTAGTAACCACAACCGATGGCATTTTAGTAAAGAGAAGAGCCGCCGGGTTACCAGGCGAGTGGACCGCCCCAGACTATGTTTTTGAATCACCGGCAGTAAATATCAACACAGGAGACGAAACTGTTGATTATCAAGGCGTATGTTCAGGCGATGTCAACGGTAGTTTTACACCACCCCTGTAAGCCGATAAACACAAGTTGTCAGAAGTTAGGCACCAACCAACTTTTGACAACTTTACTTACAAAAAAAATATGAGTAAAATAATAAAACAAACAAAAATGAAAAAAATAGTATTCATCATATGCTTCTTAGCGAGTGCAAGTATGATCTTTGTTGCACAGAGTAGTGAGGTTACCATGCGTTTAAGTGAAACAATGGTAACTCCAGGCGTTCCCCAGGATATTGAGGTAGGGGTTACGATCGATTACATGACCCCTGGTAACACCATCGTAGGAGTACAGTTATCATTATTGTACGACGAAACCCTGTTATCATGGAATGGAACAATGACCAACCCGGCCCCCGGGGTATCTTATCAGAACCCAGGCTTTACGCCGGTAACCCCGTTTGGCGATTACCTTTGGAATACAGAATTCACCAACGGAAACTTGATCATGACCTGGATTGACCCAACGTATATGGGTTTCCCAAATCCTGATGGCGACGACCTTATCAGGTATTGGTTCCATTACAATGGTGGACTCCTTGCAGGCGAGGAATCACCCATTACTTTCTCACTGACAGCCAAGCTGCAAGACGGAAGTTATATCAAGATCGTAAACGAGTTGACCGACCAGAACTTCACCCCGATGGATTTTGTTGACAACCCATACGGAGGCGGATGCGGCAGCGGATTATGCGCAGGCAGGATCTACACAGATACTGGTGGTGGCATACCCGGCCTCTGGACAGGTGACGGAGATGGTATAAATTGGTTTGATCCAGACAACTGGGATGATGATAATGTACCAGTTGGCATAGATGTAACCATCAATGCCGATGGCGGCAAAGCCCCGATGGTAATTATTTCAGGCGGCGATGCCACAACCGGAATGCTGACCGTAGCACCCGGAGCCGGCATCCAGGTTGACCCAACCGGAACATTAACCACCAACGGCCTTTACACCAACGATGGCGAACTGGTCATCACCAGTGACATGGCCGGCGGATCAGGATCATTTATCGACAATGGCGGACTGGCCGGAATCGGCACCTTCCATTTCGACCGCTACCTGAGCACAGGCGCCCCAGGCAGCCATGCAGGCTGGCACTATGTATCAACTCCGGTAAACAATACCGTATCCGGAGATTTCGCAGGCTACTGGCTGAAGAGTTTTGATCCGGCAAGCGGAATGTTCATGGACATTGACCCTTATTCAGGATCATTTTGTGAAACATCCATGAATACCGTTGCTGTTATGGGCGGCATGGGATATTCGGTAAAACAAGACCTGAACTACGCTGCAGACCCAGATTGTCCACCGGCAGAACATGTACCAACCACCGGAGACTATGTAGAATTTGGTGGCGACCATTTGATGGGATACGGCGGAAGCGCCCAAAGCCCGGCCGACCCGACCAATATGGGCATGATGGCCAATATACACACAGGAACTATCGCTGGCTTGCCAATACAAGCAGGCTGGAACCTAATGGGTAATCCCTATCCATCAGGCTGGCATTATGATATTTTCTGGGCAGGCCCCAACTTTGCCGCAGCAAACATCAATGATGCAATTTACTACTGGGACGATAGCGGGGACCAGTATGCATCTTATGTAAATGGTGTTGGAGCCAATGGCGGAAGCTGGGAAGTACCCCCAACCCAAGGTTTCTTCTTTGAGGGTGTAGGTGCAGGAACAATGACATTTGACAATTCAGAAAGGATCCACACAGCTGTTCCTTATTACAAAGAAGAAAAAGACAATGTATTAAGGTTACAAGCTACAGCCAATGGATATACTGACGAAACCGTTATTTATTTCCAGGAAGAAGCCACAGCTAACTTTGACGGACATTATGATGCCAAGAAACTGACATCAACAGGATCAGGCGTACCATCATTGTACACCCCAGCAGGCAGCGAGATCTTATCGATCAATGGCCAACCGTCAACCAATATGGTCCCCCTGTCATTCAGCAATGACGAGAGCGGCACCTATACCATCGAAGCCACATCAACAACCACTTTCTCCGAAGTATACCTTCAGGATTTGGTAACGGGCGATGTAGCCGATCTGATGTTAGGCTCATATACTTTCGATTACACAGCGGGCGAAATAGCCGAACGTTTTATCATTCACTTTGCCCCCGTTGGCATAGGCGAGAACCTGATGAACAGTGTATCGATCTGGTCAGCAGAAAACAATATCTATGTAAGTGTACCGAAAGAATTAAAAGGTACGATTGCAGTATACAATATGATGGGACAGGAAGTGGTATCAACCGACACCCAGCCTGGCACAAACGTCATCCCGATGGAGAACGTGAACACCTATTATGTAGTGAAGGTATTATCTAGCAAAAATGCTGTAACCGGCAAGGTATATATCAAGTAAAAGAAATCAATTGTAGAATATAAAAAATAAAACAGATATGAAAAAAACAATTCAGATTTTAGCGATATTATTTGTCATCCTGGTTCCAGTAATTTTAACAGCACAACCCATGCCCTGGGATCCGGGCGTAGGAGGAGGCGAAGGTGGAAACCCGGTTGGTGGAGGAGCTCCAATTGGAGGCGGACTGCTGATCATGTTATCACTGGCCATTGGCTATGGCACAAAGAAAATTTATGAACTGAGCAAAAAAGTTCTGAATTAACACCGCATACATTTCAAATTTAGGTTATTTGAACACTTCGAAACCGCCCTGCGCTTGTGGGGCGGTTTTGTTTTTTTATATCCTAAAACAAGGATAAAAACTGCAAGTATTACATACAAGCTAAATATTTATTTCCTTGGAAAGAACCTTAATCATTTTTCTACCTCTTGATTTTATCCCCTTTGATTCATGGGGCATAATGCTTTCAATAACAGCCATCAGTTCGGGCTTTAAATCAGGATAGAGGTTAGAAATACGATAGAGGATTTCAAGGGAATATATCTTTATGGCCGGTTTTTCATCGGCGACCACCCACCTGAAACAAGCTTCAGTTATCAATCCCAGGTCATCTTCCTCTAATTCGTTGTAGTGATCCATCAACACCCGCAAAAAACTCCTTCTGAGCCCTTCTGATTTCGCCACGGTTATTTTCCTGGCAATTGCAGAAATATAGGGTTTAACCTGTTCGGGATTTTTTTCCGCGAGTTTATGGATTACCCTACCGGAACGTTGGCCATATACCCCATTATCTATCATGGAGAAGTCAAAAAAGTTATTATAAAGTTTTGGATTTTCTTCGATTAGTTTTACAGCTATCATAATGGTGTTGCGCGAGCTGTCGCACAAAAGTTCTTCCCAATTCATGGCTATAAAATTAATGGAAATAATTTGGTGATATTAATGTGAAATCATAATTTTTTCGGTAAGAACATCCATTCCTGGAAAGGATATTTTGAAAAAGTAAAGCCCGTTAGCCAGGTTGTCAACCTGAAGCTGTAGCAGATTGTTAATAAAATTATAATCCACTTTTTTAACCAACCGGCCAGTGATATCATGAACAAATACATCTATTTCATCCGAAAAAATGATTCCTGATAAATCCGATTGCCTGATGGAGGTAAGGTCAATATTTAAAAAATTTGAAGCCGGGTTTGGGTACATATCCAATGATTGGAAAAATTCATCAGGTGGTACATAATCTCCACCGGAAATCAAACTTGCGTCAATTTTGGATATCATCAGGCTGTCTTCACCAGCTATCATTCCTGCCTGGTAAAGGCCATTTCCTGAGATCAATACAAGCGGCATCTGACTATGCTTCAGCTCATATGAATATTGATAACCGTTCACGGAATCGCCGATGGAATTAATGGTTTTAAGATAGGGCCAACTTAGAGCAAGCAGACGATTATTGGCAAGAGGGAATAAAGATTGTATATTCCCAATGTAATCACGGGTCCAGATTTCATTTTCAAAGGCATCCGTTTTCATAATTAGTGAATGTGGAACATAAACATTATTTGAAGGAAATGAATTTGGAGGTCTATGCATTCGTGCAGAAATAAGTATTTCCTGATTGCTGTCAAACATCATTCCTGTTGGATAACCGCTGATAAAAGGATAGGTCGTTTCCTTGATTATAATACCATGTGAGTTGAATGTTTGAAAACCAATTGAAACCGAAGGTTCTAAAATTAGCTCAGACTGTGTATAAATAAAGTCGAAAGGATACTCTGATTGCTTACTAATACACACAACTATATTATTGTCATTATTTATAACCATGTTCGATGCAAAAAATACAGAGAGTGAATGATTCCAAAGGAGATTACCTAATTGGTCTGTTTTCATTAAGGTAGAAGTAAATGGAAAACCGCCAACAATAATTCTATTGTCATGATTGGAAAGAATAAGAATATCGTTATCACAAGTTTCTAAAGCCTGTTGAACGAATAATTTGTTTCCATAAATAGGGTATGGGTCAGGAATTTGATTAGGAATGGACTTTGTCCATAAAGAATCCCCGTATACATTTATTTTTAATAGATGGGTATCGTGTTTATTGTTGCCAAACAATAGAAAATTGCCATCGCTGGTTTTTATTATTTTCTCCGTCCAGGCGATTTCTGTGGTATAATTGTAAAATATCTTACTCCAGACTATTTCACCATCCAAACTGACATTATAGAGCAGGGTATGATTGAAGTAGGTGTCGAATGTATCGTTCCAGGTGCTATCCAGTAATTCGCATAATATTATTATTGACTGGTCATCTGTATCCACCATGTCAGTGACATTGGTAGCCCCGGTTTTAACCTTTTTCTCGAACAGGAGGATTTGCGAAAACGAAAAGAAGGAGAAGACTGCGATAAAAAAAATAATCAGTGTCGGTTTAATATATTTCATAAATAATTACGAATTCCAAAGTTATGAAAATATTATATTCCTCTAAAAATCATTTAAAAAATTCCGATAAAAAAAATTGTAAATTGCTATTTCGCAGAGTTACACTGTGAGCACTGAGAAACACTGAGAAGGAATGAATTAGTAATTATGAAAATATAATTAACAGGGATAGCCGGAAACAATTTCAAGGTTAAGTGCTAACTACATATTCCTAACATTCTCCATTATCCCCCAAACTCCATTAAATACGCTTTTATAAAGTCATCCAGGTCGCCGTCCATCACTGCCTGAACATTGCCGGTTTCTAACCCTGTACGCAAGTCTTTCACTAGTTTATAGGGGTGCATTACATAATTACGGATTTGAGAACCCCATTCAATTTTCTTCTTATTCCCTTCAATTTCGGCTTGCGCTTCTTTCTTTTTGCGCAATTCAATTTCGTACAATTGCGACTTTAACATGCGAATGGCCTTATCACGGTTTTGACCTTGCGAGCGGGTTTCCTGGCATTCGATAATGATGCCAGAGGGTTCATGTTTCAACCTTACGGCAGTTTCCACTTTATTCACATTTTGCCCACCCGGGCCACTGGACCTGAATGTATCCCAGGTGATATCCGCCGCATTCACTTCGATTTCAATATCATCATCCACCACCGGGTAAACATATACCGAAGCAAACGATGTATGACGTTTATTGGCGGCATCAAACGGGGATAATCGTACCAGCCGGTGGACGCCGTTTTCTCCTTTTAAGTAGCCAAAAGCAAAACCACCTTCAAACTCCAGTGAAACAGATTTAATGCCTGCCACATCGGCTTCCTGCAAATCCAGTTCTTTCACTTTCATGTTATGCCTCTCGCCCCAGCGGATATACATACGCATAAGCATAAGGGCCCAGTCCTGGCTTTCTGTGCCACCTGCACCCGCATTAATCTGAAGGATGGCGCTGAGTTTGTCTTCTTCGCCGCTAAGCATCCTTAAAAACTCTAAGTCTTCAACCTGGTTAAGTGCAGTTTGGAATTGTTGTTCAACTTCTTTTTCAGAGGCTTCGCCTTCAAGATAAAATTGAAATAAAACAAAAAGATCTTCTACTCCAGTTTGAACTTCCCCAAATTTTTTTGTCCAGTTTTTCTTTGCTTTTATTGATTTCAGGATTTCTTCAGCCCTTTTTGGGTCATTCCAGAATTCAGTTTGGTGGGTTAGCTTTTCTTCGTCGGCTATGAGTGTTAATTTTTTATCGATGTCAAAGGAACCTCCTCAAGGCATCAAGCCTTTCACGCAAATCTTTCAGTTCATCTTTTTGTACCATGTCAGTAATTAGAATTAAATATTTGTTGAATACAGCTTTAAGAAAGCCGTTGTTTAATTTTCTATTAAAAAGTGAATTGCCTTAGCCTACAAACTTGTTATAACTTTCCAAACAACATTGGCTTCAAAGCCTTTTCCGATTGCAAACTTAGCAAGTTTTTGGTTCCGCTGGAAACTATCTCTTTCTTTCAGGAGTTTATTTTTCGAAATAATAATGTCGGTTAAAATTTTAATGTATTCGTTTTCATCAATTTGATTTAGACCTTGCAGGATAAAAAACTCCGGGACCTGCTTTTTTTGCAAGGCGGCATAAATTTTTATTTTTCCCCATTTGTTGTTTCTGATTTTCCCGTTAGCGAAATTTCGGGCGTACCGGGCTTCATCTAAAAATTTTTCTTTTTTAAGCAGCAAAATAACTTGTTGATCAATGCCTTCCTGAAGGTGGAATGTATTAAGTTTGGACTTAACATCAAACAGGCATCTTTCCTGATAGGCACAATATTGCTTCATTTTAGCAAGCACCCAGGTAGGGGCTTCAGGTTTTTGAGGAATGTTCATGGTTTGTATAGTTATTTCCGACAAATGTATCCATAAATTTAAAAATATGCTATTTTAAATTTGATCAGTTCTATAATCAAAACTGTAAATGAAATCCTTAACAAATCCAACAAAGTGCTTGAAATTAAGTTCAATCCATAATTATAGTTTGATTATTTTTAGGAATAACGAACCCAAAAAATTGCATTTCGCAAATAAATGCATTATTTTTACACGTTAATTACCAAAATTTCACAAGCAATGAAAACGCTAAAACTACTATCCTTTTTTGCCATTTTCCCTGTTTTGATTTATGCGCAGTCTGTGTCTCCGGAGGTTATTTCTTCAGCCGGTGACTATTATGAAGGGACAAACGTTTCTTTAAGCTGGACATTAGGCGAAATAGCTACCGAAACTTACACTAATGGAAATGTGATCCTTACTCAAGGATTTCAGCAACCTTTTGGAATCACTATCCATGGAATCGACCTGGATGTGTTGGTTTATCTGGAAGGCCCATATTCATCGGGCAGTATGAGCAACGACCTTTATAATATTGGGCTAATTCCATTAAATCAACCATATAATTCCCCTCCCTGGAACTATAATGGAACGGAAAGTGTAGCTTCAGTACCGGCCGATGTTGTAGATTGGGTTTTGATTGATTTGCGGGATGCAACAAGTGCTGCCACGGCAACCCCTGCCACATCTGTCGAAATGCAAGCCGCTTTTCTGTTAAATAACGGCTCTGTTGTTGGCCTTGACGGATCTTCTGTTCTTCAGTTTACAGAGAGTCTTTCAAATGATCCGTATGTAGTTGTCTGGCATCGTAACCATTTAGGCGTTTTGTCTGCAAGTTCCTTGACCGAAACAGCCGGTGTTTATACCTATGATTTTTCCAATTCATTAGCTAAAGCCCATGGAGGAGGGGCAGGGTACAAATTGATTGACACAGGTGTTTACGGCATGGCCAGCGGTGATGCGAACGGCGATGGTGTCATCAATTCAGCCGATAAAGCCCTTTGGACGACAAATACCGGGACTATGGGTTATAAACCAGCAGACTTTAATTTAGATGCTCAAGTTAGCAACCAGGATAAAAATGATACATATGTCGAAAACGGCTCATTAAGCAGCCAGGTTCCTGAATAAATATAATTGACCTTGTAAAAGGGTAATATTTTTAAGTTAGTAAATGAAAAATCCGGTAGATTGTCAAATTTACCGGGTTTCTTTTGTAAACCCCATCGTCCTTCTCCGTTTGCAACTGAGAAGTTGTTTTAATCATTTTTTCAAATTATAAAACTGTTAAAAGCTAATTGAGGCAGAGTTACCAGGGCAGTAATATGGTTGTTTTAAAGAGTCTTTCAATGATTAATAACTTCAGCTCAAACCTTATTAGATTATTGTCGTACAACGAACTAATCTTTATGTCAATTTGTACTCATTAAATTCTATAATTCTATGAAGAATCCTTATCTCTTTTTCCTGCCTATCCTTTGGTTATTGATATATTCAACTGCTATTGGACAGGGCAATATGATTGTACCACCGGGAACAAAAGTCACCATTGGTCACGGAACAACCCTTGATATTGGGGGAAGTAAACTGCTGTTGATGGATGATTTTAACAATGCCCCTTCTTTTCTGGAATACGGAGCATTGAGCTTTTCAAATGGTGGGAAAGCTTATGTTGAACAGTACCTCACCAAAGATATTTGGCATATGGTATCATCGCCGGTAAATTTCGCTTATAATGAAGTTTATCTCTGGCATTATATGGGTGAATTTGATGAACCCAGCGGTACCTGGGATGATATCAATCTCCCCCTGACCATACCCTTAAATACCGGCCAGGGATATTTTGCATTTAATTATTCGGTTGACCCCAATGGTCAGTGGCCAGTTTCACCAGATTCCGTAGTTTTCGATGGGATGTTAAACGACCAGGATATCAATGTAACCCTCTTTAATACAGATGCCAGCCCTACTTCCGGATGGAATTTATTGGGAAACCCATTTCCTGTCGCGCTGGAGTGGAACGGCGATGCCGCCTGGAACCTGAATAATGTGCAGGCTACCATGTATCTGTTTAATGCATCAACAGGAAGTTATGAAACCTGGAATTTTAATAGCGGTGGAACAAATCCAAATGGTGGATTTATAGCCGCTACACAAGCTTTTTGGGTAAGAACGGCAGACACCGTTGGAAATCCTGCATCACTTACGATTCCTGCAAGCCAGCGGTCGCATAACAATGCGGCATTTTTAAAAAGCAGTGGGCCAGTTCATCCTGAACAACTTTTTCTGACAATGGAAAGAAACGGAAAAGCGGATAAAACAATCATTGGGTTTATGGAGGAAGCCACCGGTGGCTATGATACAGAATTCGATGGTGTTTACCGTAAAGCGTCAGGTGATGTATTGTCATTGTATTCCGTCGTTTCGGGTACAACATATGCACTCAATGAGTTGCCTTCCATAAAGGAATACCCGATGGTCTCGCTTCATTTTATTCCTTCGGAAACTGGAGAATATACTTTATCAGCTACCTGGACTGATAGTTTCAAGGACGATCAGCCAATTTATCTCGAAGATACAAAGACCGGTATTTATTACAATCTGCGCGAACAATCTGAAAATAATTTTTATGCAGATATATCCGATGACACCCAAAGGTTTATGGTTCATTTCAAAGGGATGGAACTAACAGGTAATTTTGATGATCTTGTCAAAATATATAGCCATAAAAGAACGGTAAATGTTTTTGTGCCACAGGAAATGTATGGAACCCTTTCAATGTATGATATTGCCGGTAAAGAAGTGATGGCATGGCCTGTTCAACCCGGAACCAATACTTTTCAAACTCAGGTTAAATCTGGAAATTATATCGTATCCTTTATTGCAAACGAAGGAACCTGTACTAAAAAAATAAATATTCAATAAAAAATCCTAAAAAACTAATAATATGAAATCATTTGTAACAATTTTTTTTACTGCCCTGTTTGTTCTCGGATTTTCTTCAGGTATATTTGCGCAGAACCAGGGTGTTGCTATTAATTCCGACGGAAGTCAGGCTGATGCTTCGGCTATGCTTGATATTAAATCATCCGATGGGGGTGTATTAATCCCCCGCATGACACAGGCTGAGCGGAATGCTATCAATGGGGGAAGCCCAGCCACAGCATTACTGATCTATCAAACCGATGCCACACCGGGTTTCTACTTTTATAACGGTGTATCCTGGGAAATGATTGGCGCAGGAACAGATACCGACTGGACCCTTAATGGGAATAATATGTTCAATAACAACACCGGAAATGTTGGGGTCGGAACAAATAATCCGGGTGCAAAACTCGATGTTGCCGGCCGGATCACTCAATCTTCCATTGGTAATTCGGTTTTTATCGGACCAAGTGCAGGAGCTTCCGATAACCTAAGCGACAACATAAATATATTTTTAGGTTATCAGGCCGGTATGTCAAATTTGGATGGGGAAAACAACATTGCCATTGGGGGAACCTCATTGCTTGCCAACTCTAACGGGAGCAGAAATATCGCCATTGGTTCTGCATCTTTATGGTTTAATGGTACGGCAGAAGATAACATATCCATTGGCCATTCAAGCAGTGCTAACAACATTGGAGGAAGCTATAATACAGTTATGGGAACCTGGGCGTATAAAGCATTCAGAAATTCAAGTTTTAATGTCGCGATTGGATATAATTCTTTAGGTGACCTTGAACCAATTCCCTGGGCACTCGGTAACTATTCGGGCGACAGGCTTACAGCTATTGGTTATGAATCACTATTTAATAACCAACAGGGTATTCGGAATACAGGGGTTGGTTATAAAGCAGGATATGAAAACAAATCCGGAGGCAACAATACTTATTTGGGCTATAATGCCGGGCCTACAGCCGATAATCTTAGCAATACGGGAGCTTTTGGTTCAGGAGCGGTACCTACTGCCAGCGATCGAATACATATTGGGAATACAACGGTTGGATGGATTGGTGGACAGGTTTCATGGAGTACCTATTCGGATGAAAGTTTCAAAAAGAATATCAATGAGAATGTGGCCGGTCTCGATTTTATTATGAACCTCAGGCCGGTTACCTACCAATGGGATATACAGGCACTTGACGCGCATATCGGAACACCATCCGATTTGTATGAAAGCGAAGGTATGCTGGATGCACTCACTTCGATGGAATCAACGATTTATACAGGTTTCCTTGCCCAGGAAGTGGAACTGGCTGCCCTTAATGCAGGTTTTGATTTCAGTGGTGTTCATGCCCCGGAAAATGAAAATTCGGTGTACAGCTTAAGTTATGCAGAGTTTGTTGTGCCATTGGTAAAAGCGGTGCAACAACAACAAGAAATGATCATTGAACTGCAAGGACAAAATGAGAGTTTACAACAGCAGATTGATTTATTAAAATCAGAAGCTAAATAATTCAAATTTTTCCTTTTCGATTATAATCCTGTAATCTCTTTGTTGGGGTGCAGGATTTTTTTTGGTGGTAAGTGTTTTTATCAAATTTGTATTTTTGATTCGTCATGTATTATGTCATCGTGGTATCGGATGGTACGGGCCGTACGGCTGAACAGGCACTAAATGCCGCTTTCACTCAATTTGAAGGAATGGATCTTGAAGTGATTGTCAAACCGGGTGTACGCTCAAAACTCCAGGTGCTGGAAGTGGTTCAGGAAGCCCTGGAACGAAAGGCATTTATTGTACATACCCTGGTTTCGAATGAGATCCGCAGCGTTATGCTCAACACTGCCCGAAAACTGAATGTAGAAACCATTGATTTGATGGGGCCACTGCTTTTCAGGCTTTCACACCAATTTGCCAATGCGCCATCAGAAAAGCCGGGTTTATTTCATGAAGTAAACAGGGATTATTTCCGTCGTATAGAATGTATGGAATATACCTTCCGGCATGATGATGGTCAGCGCGATCATGAACTCGATAAAGCCGATTTAATTCTTCTCGGTGTCTCACGAACATTCAAAACACCTCTCAGTATTTACCTGGCTATAAAAGGGTGGCATGTGGCCAATGTACCCATAGTTCTGGATGTTATTCCACCTAAAATTCTTGGTGATATTAATCCAAAAAAAATATTCGGCTTAACTACTTACCCGAACCGGTTAGCACAACTCAGGCAATCCCGCCACGAGCATCTGGGTGGTATTACAGGCAATTATGCTAGCCCCGAATATGTGACAAAGGAATTGAGGTTTGCCAACAAATTTTACCAGTTGCATCCGAATTGGGCAATTATTAATGTTACAAGTAAGGCAATTGAAGAGATTGCTTCCGAAATTCTTTCCATTTACAACCGTTCATAAATTTTATCAGCCCGAATCCGTATTCTTCGTTTCTTTGAAGAAAATCCTGTCGTTATGATTCAATCCCACCTAGGTGAATTTGCTGCATTGTGTACGGCCATGTTTTGGGCCGTAACAAGTATGTCGTTTGAAGCGGCCGGAAAACGGATTGGGTCGTTAACCGTCAACCTGATAAGATTGTATTTTGCTTTTGGGGTATATACGGTCTATCTTTATTTTACAAGGGGTTTGGCCTTTCCGACAGATGCCAATGGTTTTGCATGGTTCTGGTTATCACTTTCAGGCATTGTAGGTTTTGCCATTGGTGATTTGTTGCTTTTCCAGGCGCTGGTTGTTGTGGGTGCCCGGATTTCTATGCTTGTCATGTCGCTGGTGCCTCCTCTTACGGCTCTTGCAGGATGGTTGATTATGGGGGAGACCCTTAGTTTAAAGAGTTTTTTCGGCATGACTTTAACGATTCTTGGGGTAGCCTTGGTTGTTTTAAAACCAAATAATAATGGCATTGAAAAATCCGGAAGGAAAAAACGATTCAAATTAAATTATCCCCTGGTTGGAATTTTATTGGCGTTTGGCGGAGCGGTTGGACAAGCTGTTGGGCTGGTAATAAGCAAATATGGTATGGGTGGCTACAATGCTTTCGCCGCATCACAAATTCGGGTGCTGGCCGGTTTGGTTGGATTTACTGTGATTTTTATTTTCATGCGAAGATGGGATAAAGTGACTTCCGGCCTAAAAAATAAAAAAGGGATGTTGTTTGTCATAATTGGTTCCATCTTCGGGCCATTTTTAGGGGTTTCCTTTTCGTTGTTAGCCGTTCAGAATACGGAAACGGGTATTGCCGCAACCATCATGGCTATCGTTCCTATTTTATTGATCCCTCCAGCCATATTGTTTTTTAAGGAAAAAGTAACGATACGCGAAATAATCGGTTCGTTTATAGCGGTGGGTGGCGTGGCTATTTTATTTCTTGAATAGCGTCATGTTTTTTTATAACTTATTGCACAGATAATTGAATTTTTATCGAACACTTTGATATTTGTTTTGTTATCAGCTTAAACAAAAATAATATCCGATGAAAATTAGTGCACGCAATCAGTTAAAGGGAAAAGTTAAAAGTGTCAATGCCGGTA
Source organism: Bacteroidales bacterium (assembly GCA_041393275.1). Lineage (GTDB taxonomy): Bacteria > Bacteroidota > Bacteroidia > Bacteroidales > JAADJA01 > JAADJA01. Next base: position 47,899 of record JAWKKL010000003.1, on the reverse strand, counting down.
GTGTAAATACTGAAGTAGTAATTGAATTGGCTCAGGGAGTTGAGATTACATCAATCATTACAAAAGCTTCTGCCGAAGAATTGAATATAAAAACGGGCAAGGAAGTATATGCTGTCGTTAAGGCATCAAATGTGATTGTGGGTGTTGATCATTAATTATTCAACCACCAGTTTTTTTGTACCTACTAATCTATCCGATTCAAAAACGCGGATAAGATAAATACCTGGCTGTATTTCTCCTTTTTTTATCTCCATTTCAGTTGATCGTTCTTCTTTTGCTATTTGACCCATGATTGTGTAAAGAGCTATTGTTGTTTTTTGTTGCCCAGGATTATAAATGGTAATTCTTGTATAATCTTTCATTGGGTTAGGTGCAATGGTGATACTCAATTCATCCAAGCTTATCTCAGACTGGCTAACCAGCAAACTATCACAATTGTAGGGTTCGCCCCATGTTTCATTATCTTTTTTGTAATAAACTAAATCTCTTTTTGAAGACCAATAAACGGTTTGATCCCAATAGGGGCCGCCAAGACCTTCATAGTAATATTCGTCCCAGAAAATACTTTCACCGGTGATAAATTCTTCAATACAATCATGTGGATAGTAAGAAAAATACCCTTCAACCAGGAGTTTACCGGTTTTGTTGTATTCTGCTTCAAGGAATTGCCTGCCCCACGCATATTCAAGGTAAGTAGTATCTCCGCTTGACAGGTATTGGTCAGGTAGCTGGTTAAGAGCCTCATGGCCTGGGTAGTAGGGCAGAATTGTTTCCATAATGGTGTCCTGTATTAAAAGGACAGTATCAAAATTTGGTACATTCTCATAAATTTGTTTACGGCCACATCGCGAGTAAGTATAAGTAATTTCATCATTTATAACCTCCTTACCAATGACAGTCTTGATATATTTAAAATTGTTGGCGGAAGTTCCTTCCCAGGAATATTCATAAATATGAAATTCATCACCCACCTCAAAATCATAGATGCGGTCAATGGTTAAATTCTGAATGCCAATCTCTGGTTCGCTAATACCGCAAATCTCATATTCGTGGCATTCATCGCCCCAGAAATTATCAATCAAATCAGGGAATACTTTAAAATTAATTGACCTGATTAGGCCATGGTTTTGGCTGACAAGCAAATACATGTAGTTGACAGGGTGGATCATAGGTTCGCCCATCCCGTTGTAAGCTTGAAATCCAATTTTTTTTACCATTTCGGTGATGCCGAGAAATGTCATTTCCTCAATAGATACAACATGTGCTTTAATAATCGAACCTGTATAGAAGGTAAGACAATACCATTCGGTACCTGTGTCCATCTGTGGTTTGATTGTAACAGGAGCATTCTCCAGATTGTAAAATATTGTTGTCCCGTCCGCTTTTACATCTATATTTTTCCCAATCCACGATGGCCAGTTGCCCGAATAACAATCCCATTGCCAGTTTTCGATACCGATTACAGGGAACTGAAAATAGGTGGTTGTGTCGCTGTTTATGGCCGTTGAATCAATACGAATTGCTTTGTATTGATGTTCACCTGTAAAACTTAAATCCACATCCGTGAAATAATAAACCGCATCGGTTTTGATACATTCAAAATTCTGGCTAGAAACATTGACAAAGAATATTGCCAAACATGTAATAAAAATTGTTCTTTTCATGGGTTTGATTTTAAAACAACTAAAATACAATATAAATTGGAAATAATAATAAAAAACGTGAAGAACAGGATAAAGGAAATTTGCCACGAATGCACGAATAATACGTGAAATGTTGAAGCAGATATTAAAAATTAGTGCATTCGTGGCATCTAATTTTTTATCGGATTTCATCGAATCAACAGAAACATTATCTAAAGTAATTAGTAAAAGAAATTGAACTTCATAGAAAAAGAGGGGTTTAATTCATATGCAAAAAGTTTTAACAAATGTTTTCATTGTAATTCTAATAAGTGTTACAAGTTTAAGTTGTCAGAAAAACCGGCCCGAACCTTCCTGGGATGTAGGTGTCCTGGCTCCTTTGATGATTGATACGGTGTTTATTACGGATGTTATCAGTGATACCCTGATCAATATTAATCCCGATCATTCGGTATCATTTATATTTGAACAAAAACTGTACGATGTAAATATTGATTCCCTGGTTAAGCTTCCCGATACGATTTTCGATTGGAGTTTTAAAGTGCCTGTTGATATTACCATTCCGTCAGAGGGCTCTATTGTTGAAAACTTTGACTGGCCACTTGATTTTGCATCTATCGGGCTGGAAGACGTTAAAATGGAAAGTGCCTTAATTCGTTCGGGCAAACTTAGGTTTGAAGTGATTAATGCCTTACCAAAAGCGATTCTTACGGAGTTTGGAATAAATTCAGCGGTAAAAAATGAAACAGATACCTTCCTGATTTCCCGTCTTGTTCCTACAGGTCAGACAGGCATTGAAGAATTTGATATTTCGGGGTATTGGTTAACTATGATTGGCCTTGAAGATTCGGCCTATAATACCCTCAATTATTATATCGGGCTTTACAATGATTCAGATCCGATGTTAATTACACCCCTTGATTCATTTGTGGTTAATATCCGTTTTGTGGATATTGTGGTTGATTATGCAAAAGGTTATTTTGGACAAAATATTCATGAATTTGGACCTGAAGAATATCCTTTCGATTTATTTAAAGATTTGGATGTGGCCGGTTTTTCAATTGAAGAAGCCCAGGTTTTATTGGATATTGAAAACAACTACGGAGTAGAAGCAGATTTTACAATCAAGGAACTAAAATCCATTAATTCCCAAACCGGGGAATCGGCAATTTTGCAAGGCGACTTGGTGGATTCAAGTTTGTTTGTTGATAGGGCAACCGAATCGGATCCGGGCATGGCAATAATAAATCCAACCCTGGCAACCTATGATTTCTCTGATTCAAATTTTGGTGATCTGTTTTCTGTTATGCCCGACAAAGTGTCGTATACCCTTGAATTTAATACAAATGTAAACGGCGATTCAACAAACTTAGATAATTTTTTGTATTACGATTATCCTGTCTCCGTATTCATGCGGGCCGATGTAAATAAGGGCGTTATGATTGATGATATGTTTGTGCAAAACCAGGTGGACTGGAATGGCGATGGATTGGATCTGAAAAATGTGAGCAATGGATACCTGACCCTTGTGTTTACCAATGGGTTCCCGTTTGATTTCAATATAAATATGTACCTCAAAGATGAAGATCAGATGGTTTTGGATACACTTATCTTTAACGGATATATCGAAGCCGGTTTGTTAAATGCAGGCAATAGTGTAGAAGAACCTGTAGAAACCAGGATTGTGATCGCCTTGACGGAAAGTCTTAAAACGTCTGTAAAAGAAGCGGTTTATAACAGTTACGATATTTTGATCAATTCAGCAAATGGGCAACATGTAAAAATATATTCTGATAATATATTAAAAATGAAAGTAATCGGCGATTTTGAATATTTAATTGAACAATAATATCCTCATGGTGAGAACAATTATATCAACTCTTATTTTCTCTCTTTTTGTAACAAGAATTTTGTTTGCACAACAAGCTGATGTGAATGCGTATTTTCCATCGCAAATACAAAATGATGACTGGAAAATCAGGTTAGACTTATTTGCTTCTGAAGATGATAATTCCAATGTGTTTACTAACAACTTTATAAAAGATATAAGAAATTCAAATTACCTGAGTAAAGATCTTATCAACGAACAAATTGAAAATATTGACGGGCCGGCTATGTCAGGATCAATCCGAAGCATAGGTGGCGGAATTACTGTAAATGCACAAAAATTCAACTATTATATCGGATTTGAACATCAGCATTTTCTTGATTCATACATTGACGAAGATCTTATAAAATTGCTTTTAACAGGCAATAAACCCTATGCCGGAAAAACTCTCCAGGTTCCGGGTTCGATATACTCAAGCATGTATTTTAACCAGATACAAGGGGGCATAGATAAATCCATTGAAAAGGGTGGGGGAGTTCATTCGTTATCTGGCCAGCTGGCTTTAAATCTTGGGCAAAACTATGATTTTGTAAATATTGAAAACTCATCTTTTTATACCCAACCTGATGGTGATTTTCTGGAGGTAATAGTTTCTGCCGTTACCAAACTTTCCGATACCGTATGGGCCGAAGTTTACGAAGTCAGGGGATATGGGGCATCCGCCGAAATTGGCTACAATTATTATAAAAAAGCAGGTTTTTTCGTTGGGATCAAGGCTAAAAATCTGGGATTTATTAGCTGGAATAAAAATACATTTGTCGCTTCGGTTGATACCAGTTTTGTGTTTGAAGGCCTCAATACAGATACAACAAGTGTGGCAAATGATGAGTTGCCCAGTGATTATTCATACAACAATTTGCGACGATTGATCTTTAAAAATTCAGAATCAAAACCATTTACAAAAAGGATTGCCTGTGATCCTTAATCTTACGGCTGGTACATATTGCCGGAGAAACTTTTTATGTTGGTATAAATTCATTATTTTATCCGGGTCTTGAAGCAAATTATAAACTTGAATTATTTGCCACATGGAATTATAAATACATCTTTCAGCTTACGCCCATTGTTGCATTCCGTGCAGTTATGAAAAAGTAACGTTGGATTGGTGCTGGTTTTAATGTTCACAACTAGTTCCCATTCAGGCTGGAACTGCTCTACCTAATAGTATGTTCAGCGAAAATTCAGTAGCAGGTACCGGTGGATATTTAAAATTGATTTTCTTGTTTTGATTTCGTACCTTTGGTGATCTTATATAAAACACCAAATCATGAAAACTAAAATTACCCAGTTTATTCCCATCGTTTTTATACTTCTAATATTCAATAGTTTTTCCTATTCACAAATCATTATTACGTCAGGACCGGAAGTAACGACTGAGGAGGTGATTGAGTTTTTTGTTGGCCCGGGCATTGTATTCGATGATATAACTTACCATGGTACTATTATCGCCCGGGGTATTTTTACCAATGGTAATTCTTCAAATATTGGCATGGATGAAGGAATTTTTATAACATCCGATACCCATACTATATACCCGGCCCTAATAATATGACAAGTGCTAGTTGTTATAATGGCGAACCAGGTCACCCCTTGCTTGATGCATTGATCACCTATCAAACCTATGATGCCGAGTGTTCAGTTTTGACTTTGCACCGATGAATGATACGGTGCGATTCCACATGTTTTTTGGATCAGAGGAATACAGCGAATGGGTAGTTCACCTTCAATGATGTATTTGGATTTTTGTAACGGGTCCCAATCCCACAGGCGGCGATTATTACCGACAACATCGCCTTAATTCCTGATACAACCTTCCAGACCATCAATAATATTAATAATGGGCTTGGTTTACGGCGGGGTACCCACTACAGGCCCTTGCACAAATTGTGAATATTTTATTGATAATTATAACGGATTGCAAACAACTGAAAAGGATAGTTTACAACAGTCTTACAGCCCAGATTCTGGTTGTCCCCGGCGAATTATACAACTTATTTGAGTGGCTGATGCTCTCTGATGGAATTTATGATACCGGCGTTTTACCTAAAGGAACCAGCTTTAAAAGCCCGGCCCGGCTGAATTTTTTTACTTTTGATTTTTTACAACAATACAACCCGGATCTTCCTTTGATATTATTGGTGAAATAAATGGAAACAATATTCACCTCTGTGGTTCCTGAAGGAACCGATGTCTCAAACCTCATCGCATCATGGGAAGAACATGGTGCTGATGTAGATTAGGGTAATGAAAGGCAAGGCGGAGCCTGCAAATGATTTACAGTTATGGTAACCTATCACCTGGTGGGGTATGAAACCGCTGAATGGTATGTTTTTGTGGATGTGGTAACCGACATTCCCGAATATTTATTCAGCCAGGTAAAGGTTGGCCCAAATCCGGCTTCCGGAGAAATAAATATTGAGAATACCCGGAACCTTTCTGTATTCGTTTACAATACACTTGGCAGAATCGTTTATGAAAGTTTCGTTGGTGAAATGAGGATTGCCTTAACCGATCTCCAACCGGGATTTTATTTCATTAAACTCGAAAAAGATGATAAATCGGAAGTGAGGAAGGTGATTGTAAATTAAGCCTTAGATTTCTAAATCCCATAACTATTTATTCCAACCGAATTGATCAATATTTATCACCAGGTGATGGTAATTATATTTAATTTTTTACATTTGCCTTCTTTTGTTAATTAGAAAACAGTATGAGCATTATTTCAGAAAGGATAAAAAACCTGTCGAATTCAGCCACCCTCGAAATGGCGCAAAAAAGCCGTGAACTAAAAGAACAGGGTGTAGATGTTGTAAATTTAAGTATTGGCGAACCCGATTTTAATACACCCGATTGCATAAAAGGAGCTGCAATTCAAGCCATACAATTAAATCATACACATTATACGGCGGTTCCGGGCATACAGGAATTACGACGTGCCATTGCCGACAAACTAAAAAATGAGAATGGGCTGGATTATTCACCCGAACAAATTGTTGTTTCAAACGGGGCAAAACATTCCATCGCCAATGCCATTCTGTGCCTTGTCAATCCGGGGGATGAAGTGATTGTCCCATCGCCATACTGGGTTTCCTACCCTGAGATCATTAAACTGGCGGAGGGCAGGATGGTTGATATCCCTGCATCGATTGATCAGGATTTTAAAATTAATGCAAAACAACTGAAAAAGGCCATAACCGAAAAAACAAAAGTTTTCCTTTTTAACTCACCCAACAACCCAACAGGTTCGGTGTATACGAAAGATGAATTAAAAGCCTTTGCTGATGTCCTTTGCGAATATCCAAATGTATTTATCATTTCCGATGAAATATATGAATACATCAATTACAATGGAAAACATGAATCCATTGCTCAATTTGAATCGGTAAAGGAACGGGTCATTGTTGTGAATGGCGTTTCAAAAGGATATGCCATGACAGGCTGGAGAATTGGCTATACTGCTTCATCTCTTGAAATTGCCAAAGCCTGCAATAAGTTGCAAGGACAAATTACCTCCGGGGCAGCCTCTATTTCGCAATATGCTGCGCTTTCAGCTATGAAATCAGTTCCCTGTTCCTCACCGGATGTAAGAAATATGGTGGAAACATTTGCTGAGAGACGGAATTTGGTTCTTGAAAAATTAAAAACAATTCCCGGCATTAAGGCAAACGAACCACCTGGTGCTTTTTATGTTTTTCCCAATATTTCTTACTATTTCGGTAAATCAAGTGGTGACTATATCATCAACACCGACAATGAATTGTGTTTATATCTTTTGGATAAAGCCCATGTTGCTGCTGTTCCGGGCGATGCGTTTGGTAATCCCAATTGCATCCGGATATCTTATGCTACTTCAAACAAAAATTTGCAAAAGGCACTAAGGCGGATGAAAGAAGCACTTGCTCATCTGCATTAATCTTTGTAATATTTCAAGTCTTAGGTCTAAATAAAGCTTGTTTCATCTATTTCTCTAATTTTGTCCAACTTAGTTTAAAAACATTACTGTGAATAAAGAAAAATATCAGCGTCTTTTCAATAAATTTAATCAGTTGAATGTGCTCATCCTCGGCGATGTTATGGTTGATTCCTATTTGTGGGGAAGTGTCAACCGAATTTCACCTGAAGCCCCGGTTCCTGTTGTATCAGTAACCAAAAGGGAAAATAGGTTAGGCGGTGCTGCCAATGTAGCCCTGAATGTTAAGTCCATGGGTGCCAATCCTATTTTATGTTCAGTTGTTGGGAACGATGTTAAGGGAAATGAATTTATTAATTTACTTCATCAGGAAGGGATGGAAACCCGTGGTATTGTGCAGAGCATGGAGCGGATTACCACAACAAAATTCAGGGTGCTTGGCAATAAAGTTCAGATGCTACGAGTTGACGAAGAAGTGGTTAATGTATTAAATTCCAGGGATAAAAATGACCTTTTAGAACGTTTTAGGAAAATTATAGAAGAATCATCCATTGATGTCATTATTTTTCAGGATTATGATAAAGGGGTAATTGATGAAGATCTAATAAATACTGTTGTAACTGCAGCTCATGAAAAAAATATCCCGGTAACGGTTGATCCGAAAAAGAAAAACTTTAGTTCCTATAAAAATATTAGCCTGTTTAAGCCAAATTTAAAGGAGCTTCGTGAAGGGCTAAACATGGAAATTGAAAATGCCAGCCAGGCAGAATTAAGCATGGCTGCCAGCAAACTCAGGCAGCAGCTAAAGGCAGATATTATCCTGATCACCCTTTCAGAATCGGGTATTTTTGTAGACTATAATAACGAAGGCGAAAAAAACACCCATATTATACCGTCGCATGTTCGCTCTATTTCAGATGTTTCTGGTGCCGGAGATACAGTGATCAGTGTTGCATCCTTATGCCTGGCTTTGCACGTGAGCCCGGTTCAGATGGCAACAATATCAAACCTTGCCGGTGGATTGGTGTGCGAAAAAGCAGGCGTCGTCCCGATTGATAAAGAACAATTGTTGAATACTTTGATAAAAATTTAAAATTCTGTCTCAACCCTTGACATAAAATATTAATTAAATTTGCCCCGAAATAAATAATACTTGCGCCCGTTATTACATATCAAAAAAGAGACATCTTTGAAGGTTACAAAGTTTTCAATACCTGTTTTTGCAATTCTGCTTTTTTTTATTTCGGTAAATTCTTTGGCACAAAGTCGCAAGGTAGAAAATATGCCGACTTACGATCTTCATAAATATCATTTTGGTTTTATTCTTGCCATGAACCAAATGACATTTGTCATTAAACCTATGTCAGGCTTGAATTATACAATGTTCGATTCTATTTCGGCAAATGAAATAAATGCTGATTCGGCTATGATATATTCCATTGAAAGCGATGCCACCATTGGATTTACAGTGGGTATTGTAGCGAACCTCAGGTTAGGGACATATTTTGATCTCCGGTTTATCCCATCCCTGGCATTCGGCGAAAGAAATTTGGAATATGTGTTCAGAAAATACAGGGATAATATACCAGGATCGCCACCCGATCTTGTTTATATAACAAAGAACATCCCCTCAACATTTGTTGAATTGCCTTTACATTTAAAGTATAAATCAAAAAGGCTTGGTAATATGCGTGCCTACTTGTTAGGGGGAACTAACGTACGAATTGATTTGGCTTCACAGGCTAAAAAACAAAAAGAGGCCGCCGATATTCAGGTAAAAATTAACGCAACCGATGTTTATGGCGAAATAGGTGTAGGTTTTGATTTTTATTTCGAATGGTTTAAGTTCGGAACAGAGATCAAAATGTCCTATGGCATTCTCGATATATTAAAAAAGGAAGACAATATTTATACAGACGGTATCGATAGCATGCGATCAAAAATTTTCCAGCTTTCCTTTACTTTTGAATAATTCCATTATTATGAATTCTGAAAAAAAAACGCAACAGCTATTTGATGTACTGGTTGAAAAAGCTACGCTAAAACAAGTAGTTTATCAAAATACACTGAGCACACTCAATATATTAAAAAAGAGTATGCGTGAATTGACGGACAAATACGACAAACTCGATTCGGAAAAGTCAAAAAAAATTCCGTTTGTTTTTAAAGATAAGGGTGAATTTGAAGCGGAACTGAGATTTGCCGGTGATACGCTTGTTTATATGATGCATACTAATGTATTTGAATTGCCACGAGGCCATGAAGTGATGAAAACGCCGTATGTTATCGAAGACAAAAATCGTTCGTTTTGCGGTATAATAAATATTTTTAATTTTCTTAGCGATTCCTTTAAGTACAACCGGATGAATGATGTCGGTTACTTGATTGGGAGGATTTTTGTAAATAAGGATATGCATTATTTCATAGAAGGAAAACGGGAGATTGGTTTTCTTTATTCGAATTTTGGAACCACTGAAATGAATCAGGAAAATGCATGCGAGATAGTTGAATCTTCTATTCAATATACCATTAACTTTGATTTGCTTACACCGCCTTACGAGCAGGTAAAGGAAGTAACAGTGCAGGAATTTCAAACAGTAATGGATTCAATGCAGCTAAAAACTGGTAAACGTTTGGGATTTAGGTTTCAAGCCGATTCAGAATAAGGAATTCGTGGTTCAGGGGTGGGGTTTTTGCTATTGATTTTTCGCTAAATGAATTTTTTTTAAAATACTTGTAATTATAAAAAAATATTTTACTTTTGCACTCCCAAATTAAAATAACGTTCTTTAGAAATACATAATGGTCCGTTCGTCTAGGGGTTAGGACGCCAGGTTTTCATCCTGGTAACAGGGGTTCGATTCCCCTACGGACTACAAAGCTCACGTTAAAAAGGTGGGCTTTTTTGTTGTATATTTACTAAATTTCGTCAAAGACAATTATATTTCCCATGTTAATATCATTAAATTGACATTTAAAAAAGGACTCAGTTATTTAAGTTAAATTTGCTTTTATTAAAAGTGAATTATATGTGGAGAAAAATAATGCTTCTGAGTTTTTTAAGCTGCCTTGTTATTCATAATGGACTGAAGGCTCAAAATGCAACCATCTCTTTCCGGGTTAATATGTCCTATCAGGTATTTCTGGAGAATTTTGACCCATCTACAGAATTTGTTGACCTGGCCGGTGATTTTAATGGCTGGGGTTCAGAACTGACAATCCTTTCTGACGAAAACGAAGATAATATTTATAACATCACATTATCCGGTTTTTATGTTTCTCAAACTATTCAATTTAAGTTCAGGCAAAACGGGGCCTGGGATGGTACGGAAGAGTTTCCTGGTGGAGGCCCAAACCGGGAATTTACTGTATTAACAACCCAGGATTCAGTGGACGTTTGGTACAATGATGAAACACCACCATTTGGCCCACCTGACGCAAACTTTACTGTTTCTTCCACAGAAATAAAAACTCAGGGAAATGTTCAGTTTTCCGATTTGTCTTCAGGTAATATAGACTATTGGCAGTGGGTTTTTGAAGGAGGTATTCCTGAAATATCATCACAGCAAAACCCGCAGGTATTTTATCCAAATTCAGGATCGTTTGATGTGCAGTTGATCATTGGAAATGTATCCGAAACTGATACCTTATTAGTAGCGGATTTTATAACGGTTATTGAGCGAGATAGAACAGAGATTGACTGGTGGAACAATACGGTCTTTTATGAAGCTTTTGTGAGAAGTTTTTATGATAGCGATGGGGATGGCATTGGTGATTTTATCGGATTCACCGAAAAACTGGATTACCTGAACGACGGTAATCCAGATACCGAGGATGATCTTGGGATTGGGGGCATTTGGTTAATGCCCATCAACCCTTCGCCCAGTTACCATGGATATGACGTTACCAATTATTTTGGCATTAATCCCGATTATGGGACGATGGCAGAGTTTCAGGCATTTCTTGATTCTGCCCATGCCAAAGGGATAAAAGTGATCATTGACCTGGTAATGAATCATTCGAGTTCGCAGCATCAATGGTTCATTGATTCAAAAAATTATCAAAATAATAGAAGGGATTTTTACCGATGGTCGGCTATTGATCCTGGTTATGGCGGCCCGTGGGGACAACAGGTTTGGCACTGGCACAACTCAGGATATTATTACGGTGTTTTCTGGGGTGGAATGCCCGATATAAATTATGGCGAACCACAAGTGGTTGATAGTATGTATCATGTGGCTGAATACTGGTTGAACGATATTGGTGTCGATGGGTTCAGGTTGGATGCAGCCGCCTTGATTTATGAAGAAGGTGAAAACCTGGAACACGTTCAGGCAACCATTCAGTTTTGGAAAGATTTCACCGCACATAATAAGTCCATTGCCCCGGAATCTTTTTCCGTTGGTGAAGTCTGGTCGAATACAAATACGGTTGTTAACTATGTAGTAGATGATGGCCTTGATTTTTGTTTCGAGTTCGACCTTGCAGGGACAATTTTAGATGCCGTAAACAATGGATATGCTTCAAATATTTACACTAAAATGTCTCACGTTTACAATGTTTATCCACACCTTCAATGGGGGACCTTTCTTACCAACCATGACATGAACCGGGCGATGAATAGCATTGGGCAGGATCAGGACAAAAACAAACTGGCTGCTGCTATATACCTTACATTACCAGGAATTCCGTTTATTTACTATGGTGAAGAGATTGGCATGTTGGGCGAAAAACCCGATGAGAATATCCGAAGGCCCATGCAATGGACCGATGGCTATCAGGCAGGTTTTACTACAGGCAACCCCTGGAATAGCATCAACGGGAATTATACAAGCTTTAATGTGGAAACAGAACGTACGGATTCAAATTCCATATTCAATAGATATAGAAAAATGATCCGGGTGCGAAATTTAAAACCTGCTTTACGGGAAGGTGATTATATTGAAGCAATGGCTGACAATGGTCAAGTCTTTTCTTTTGTGAGAGCTACAAATACTGATACGGCAATTGTCGTGATCAACACGGCAAATGGCATTGTCGAAAATATGAATGTAAATCTTGGAATTATCAGGCCTGCAACCAAGGACTTACAGCTGGCTTGAAATGATGAGTGAAGAAATTCAGGGTGGTGACTATTGATAGTGATCAGTCCATGTCCGTTTCCGAAATGGAAGCTTATGAAGTGATCATCCTTTCCCCAAACTTAACAACCGGATCACTAATCAGTGAAATTGAGTTGACCGCCTGGCTCGAAGGGCCATTTAATGGTACAGATATGAATACAAACCTAACGGGTCAGCCTGAGCCTGTCGAAGACTTCCCATTAACCCAACCCTATAGTACATCTCCCTGGAATTACTACGGTGCTGAAAATATTTTATCAATTCCAAATGCTGATGTTGTGGATTGGATTCTAATAGAATTGCGCGAGACGGCAGGCGGGGCTTCATCGGCAACATCAGGTTCAACTATTGCAAGAAAAGCAGGATTTATTCTAAATAATGGTTCAATAGTTGGCCTGGATGGTTCAAGTCCAATTCAGATGGAGGCTGAAATCCACAATGATCTTTATATCGTTGTCTGGCATCGTAATCATATTGGTGTTATGTCTGCCATTCCATTGGTAGAAGTAAATGGAGTTTATTCATACGATTTTACAACTTCATCAGAACAAGCCTATGGAATAGATGCCCAAAAAGAACTGGCACCGGGAGTTTGGGGATTAATTGCAGCAGATGGCAATGCCGATGGGTTTATTAATAACCTCGATATTTCAACTATCTGGGCGCCGAAGGCCGGTGATGCCGGATACAATTCAGGAGATTTTGATTTGAATGCTGAAGTGGATAATAAAGATAAAGATGATATTTGGGCGCCCAATGAAGGGAAGGGGTCGCAGGTCCCTGATTAAAATAATTATTTCAGATTATGAAGTCTATGATGTAATTTTGCCAAATAATTATAATACCAATGAAGTTTTTTAGACAGCTTATTTTCCTGGTTTTTATTTTGGCCTTTATGATTTTCTTTTCAAGTTGGGGTTACCTGGGCCATTATAAAATTAATACAAACGCCGAATTGTCGTTTAATCAGGGTATGGGCCAGTTTTATCAGTGGACAGGTGTTTTGGCAGAACATGCCTCCGATGCGGATGAACGAAAAGCCTGGGACCCTTCGGAAGCCCCTAAACACTATATTGATATTGACAATTATCCTGAGTTTGTTGCTAATGGTACTATTCCCCAAACACTTGATTCGGTGATAACAATTCATGGGTATAACTGGGTTTACGATCAGGGGATTTTGCCCTGGGCCACAATTACTGCTTATGATTCATTGCAAAGCTGCTTTGAACGCGGCGATTGGGATCAGGCGGTTTTGTTTGCCGCCGACCTCGGTCATTATGTTGCAGATGGGCACATGCCGCTTCACATCACCCGGAATTATAACGGGCAGTATACAGGCAACAACGGAATCCATTCCCGATATGAGTCTGAGATGATTGAAATTTATAATAATCAGATAATTTATCCGGGTTTTCAGATTTTGGCCATCGAAAACGTAAATCAATACGTTTTTAATTATTTATATTCAAATTATACTTATATCGATTCGCTTTTAGCTGCAGATGATTATGCCCACAACCTGGCAGGCAACACAAACTCATCCTTATATTATTCTACACTTTGGGATGAAACAGAAAGTTTTACGGTTACAATGTTTAAAAAGGCATCCCATAATCTGGCCGAGTTAATTTATACAGCCTGGGTAAATGCCGGAAGTCCTTTAATAACCTCTGATTTTTCTCCATCATTAACCAGGGATGAAATAATGGAACAAAATAGCCCTAATCCGTTTAAACAATCAACAACCTTCGTTTATCATCTTTCCCAGCCTTCCCAAGTTTTGCTTAAGGTTATGGATTTTTCCGGAAAGCCGGTTAAGGTATTAATTGATGAAATGAAATCAGCCGGAAAATATCAGGTTGAATGGAATGCAGAATCATTTTCCCAGGTATATATTTTGTTTGCCTGAAATCAAATAATAAAACCAATATCAGGAAGATGATTCTTAGCCGGTAACATTGATTTAAAATCCCTGAAAATCTTGTTTTAAAAACTGAACAATCGCTTTTATTATCCGTTATCTTTTCAATGAATAAAATGAAATATTTAAAGAATTATATATTAGTCTTTTTTGGTCTTTTGGTTTTTTATCTGCCCCTGGTGGCGGAAGGGGACGATTTGGAAAAGGGCGGGAAAATTGACGGACAGGTGATTGATGCCGGAACGAACACCCCTGTAGAATTTGCCAATGTTGTGGTTTTTAATGCCAGTGATTCAAGTATGGTAGTCGGTGGCATTACGGACCAACGCGGCGATTTTTTATTAACTGATATTCCTGTAGGGGCCTATTATATACGAGTGCAATTTATTGGATATGAAACCGAAATAATTGAGGATATTATTGTTTCGGAGAAAAACCGCAAATTTGATCTCGGGACAATTTCATTAGGAATGTCTGCCATTGAATTGGAAGGGGCTCAAATTACCGCTGAAAAAATGGCTGTTGAGTACAAACTCGACCGTAAAGTAATTAATGTCAGCCAGGATTTGGATGCTGCCGGTTCCTCTGCTGTTGAAGTGCTCGAAAAGGTACCGTCAATCCGTGTGGATATTAATGGGGATGTATTTTTGAGGGGCAGTTCAAATTTTACCGTACTAATTGATGGTAAACCCAGCGTTCTGAACAGCAATGAGGCTTTGCAACAAATTCCGGCCAATACCATCGAAAATATTGAAATACTTACAAATCCTTCTGCCAAATACGATCCCGATGGAACTGCCGGGATCATAAATATAAAATTAAAACACAATAAACTTCAGGGGTTTAGTGGTATTGTGAATGCCACAGTCGGGACCGGAGATAAATATGCTTCCGATCTTTACCTGAATTATAAAACAGGTAATTTTAATATATTTGGCGGAGTTGAATGGAACGACCGGCAATTTCCGAGTACGGGCAATGACCAGAGAATAACATTATTAAATGATACACTGCATTATCGCGAATCGGAGAATAATATGGCCTGGATGAGGCATGGATTGACATTTAAAGGAGGATTTGATTATAATATTAACAAAAATTCAACTATTTCTCTCGGTGGTGAATACGGTACCGGTGGGTTTGGAATGGATAATTATGGCGATGTACATGAATACACTGATCCGTTCGTAGCGAATGAATATTATATCAACGACAATGAATTCAGATGGGACCGGAATTTTTACAGCCTGAATGCAAATTTTAAACGTACGTTTGAGCAGGAAGGACATGAACTAAGTTTTTTTGGATTTTATTCAAACAGGGATGGGTCACAAAAACAAAACCAAAAGGAAGTACAAACCGACAACAACTTTAATCAGATTGATCCATATCCTCCCTTAGTGAAATCTATTGAAGAAGGGCCATCCAACCAGTTTCGCATAGAGGTTGATTATACAAAACCATTGTTCGGTAAAGGGAAATTGGAATCCGGGTATCAATTCAGGAGAGATACAGAAAATGAAGATTATTTTCTGGAGAATTATGATTACGACAAATCGATTGGGTTAGGAATAACCAATATACAAAATATAGCGATTTCGAGCGCAACATTCATGCAGTATATGCTGTGTTTGGTAATAATTTTAAAAGTTTTGAATATCAGTTGGGTTTAAAGGGGTGAATATACCTACCGTGACATCAGGGTGTTAAATACCGGGTCATCATCCCTGGTCGACCGATTTGATTATTTCCCTTCGGTCCATCTATCAAAAAAAATTATGGAAAAAAATCAGGTAATGGCAAGTTATAGTCGCCGGATTAACAGGCCTCGCGGATACTATTTAGAACCTTTCGAAACCTATATTGATGAAACTACCCGGCGGCTGGGAAACCCCGATTTATTGCCCGAATACACAGATTCATATGAAATTGGATACCTGCGGACATTGCCATCAGGTACTGTATCATTAGAAACATATTACCGGAAAACAGACAATAAAATAACCTCCATCCAAACACTGATGATGAAACCGGGATATTGTATATTCAGTATCAAAACCTGAACAATGATAAAGCCCTGGGGGTAGAAGCTGCAATTATTTATGATTTTACCAAATGGTTTAAACTAAACTGGTCGGCTACTTTTTACAATTATCGCCTCGAAGATATGTCATCCGAAGGGGTACAGGAACGAACAAGCAACAATTGGGATACAAGGTTTGTTGCTTCATTTAAGCTGCGAACAAAAACGCGCTTGCAATTAGACCTTGCCTACGACAGCCCATCAGTAACAGCACAAGGCAGGGCAGAAGATTCGTATTATGCTGATTTTTCAATTAAACAAGAATTCTTTAAAAATAAATTTACAGCGACTTTAAAGCTCGGCGATATTTTTGCCACCCAAAAAGAGAATTTACTTCCAGCGGAACAAACTTCTCTACCTATGAATACCGCAAACCCGAATCACGGGTTTTATCCTTAACGTTAAGTTACCGCATCAATAATTTCAAGGACCAAAAAGAAAAACGCAACATTGATGTAGGCGGGGATATGTAATTCTTAACCCATAATTTAAAAGACCTAATTCTTTTCCAGAAAACACTACTTTAGGTAAATGATCGATCCGCACCCCATAAAAAAAACCGATATTGTCTTTCTTGGCGACAGCCTTACCGAAGGATTTGATCTGGTGAACCATTTTAAGCGCAACGATTTGCGGAACCGTGGCATATCTGGCAATCTGACCGATCATATCCTGTATCGGCTTGAAGAAATTATCAATGCCAAACCAACAGCCATTTTCCTGATGATTGGGATCAATGATCTTTTTTATGGAAAGAAAGCAGAAGAAGTTTTTGAAAATATCAGATATATCCTGGAATTGATTTACAATAATACCCCTGAAAGCATGCGTTATCTTCAAAGTGTTTTGCCCATAAACGAATCCCGTTTATTGATGGATGAAGGATTAAATACAAGCATTTACAAACTAAATGGAACGTTGGCGGAATATTGCCTGGATAAGCCCAAACTTAAGTTTTTAGAAATTCACTCTGAATTCCTGAATATGAATGGCCGGATGAAAGGGCAGTATACATTCGATGGTGTACACCTCAGCCCTGAAGGGTATACCTTATGGGCTGAATTGATTTCGGAATATTTATCCTAAAACAAGATTTCTCTTATTAATCTGCTTAGCGCTTTGGACGCGCTTAGCGGGTATTCTGGCTTTGAATCCGCTTAGCGGGTGATTTTAATTTGTTTTATCGCCTCCTCAACCTCATTCACAGGCAAATTGCAGGTTCTGTTTTTACATACATAAATCCGGGTTTGACTTTCTGCATACCGACTTTCCATTAAAGTCAGGTATTCGTCCTTCTGGCTTCCGGCAAACAAAGCAAGTGGTAAAAATTCATCATTAAATTCTTTACGAAGAGCAACTGAATTTTCTCCCATGATCACCACTTCAAAAGATTGATCAAGTTGTCATAAATACAATCTCCCCCAGTTTGCATAATAGGGGCTCCCTTTTTCAACCTGTTGTTTTGTCTGATTAAGCATATTCAGGGCTTTTTCGGTGTATTCTTTTTTCCCCAAAAAAAGTCCAAGTTTAAAAAGGACATTCGCCATTACTGAGTTTGATGAAGGGATCACATTGTCCGGGATTTCCATCTTTCTGGCTATGAGCTGTGGATCGATATCAGACGTATAAAAGAACATATTATCGGTTTCAGAATAAAAATGGGCAATAGCATATTCTGTCAATTTTTCAGCGTGTTCGATCCATTCTTTTTCAAATGAAATTTCATAAAGGTCAATCAACGCCTGGATGGTAAATGCATAATCATCCAAAAACCCATTGATCGTACTTTTATCATTTTTATAGATCCGGCTAAGTTTGTAATCCTTATCTTTATTTTTCTCCAGGATAAATTGCATCGCTTTTTTCGCCCTTTCCAAATATTCTGGATTATCAAGAACCTTATTAGCATCCACATAAGCCGAAACCATCAAGCCATTCCAGGCGGTAATGCATTTATCATCAAGCCCGGGCCTTATCCTCTTTTCCCTGGCTTCAAAAAGTTTTTGTAGGGAAGCATACAGCGTTGATTCAAATACTTCTGCTGAAATATTTTTTTGTTTAGCATAGTCTTCATATGATTCATTTGCAAAAAGAATATTTTTATGATTTTCCCAATTTCCTTCTTTGGTAAGATCATAATATCCGGCTATTATTTCTAAATCATCTTTCAGAATTTCTTCCAGTTCATCATATTCCCAAACATAATATTTTCCCTCTTCTCCTTCACTGTCGGCATCAAGCGAAGAATAAAATAAACCAGAAGGGTCGGAAAGTTCCCGGTTGGAAAACTCAATGGTTTGCTCCAGGATCTTTTTAGAATAAGGATTTTTTGTTAATTGATAGGCATACGAATACAAACTGATCAGTTGAGCATTGTCATAAAGCATCTTTTCGAAATGGGGCACTTTCCAGTATTCATCCACTGAGTATCGGGCAAATCCTCCACCGACAGGATCATAAATACCGCCCTGACCCATCCGGTTTAAAGTTGTTGTAACCGCTTCCAGGGCCTTTTCGTCTTTAGCCAGATAATAATACTCAAGTATGTACCGAAATCCGGCTGGCAAGGGAAATTTTGGCGCCCGTTTATAACCACCCCATTCAAAATCGATATTTTTTATCCAATAGTTATATCCACTTTTTATAAATTCAAGGTCGTATCCCGTTTCATCTTTTGTTAAGGATGACAGTTCATTATCCCTGATTCCATTGGTGATCTGATTGGCCACATCATACAATTTCTGCGGGTTGTTTTTGTACATCTCGTTTACCTGGGTCAGAATATCAATCCACCTCTCTTTCGGAAAATATGTTCCGGCAAATACAGGCCTGCCATCGGGCAGGGCAATAACATTCAGCGGCCAACCTCCCGAACCATTGGTGAGGATGGCAGCATCCATGTAAATCTGGTCAATGTCGGGCCGTTCCTCCCGATCAATTTTTATGGAAACATACGATTCGTTCATGATGCCGGCAACCAGCGAATCAGAAAGGATTCTTTTTCCATCACATGGCACCAATGGCAGGCTGCATACCCAATGCTGATGATCATCAGTTTATTTTCATCACTGGCTTTTTTGAGGGATTTGTCATTCCAGGCAACCCAGTTTACCGGGTTGTGTGCATGGTGCAGCAGGTACGGGCTGCTTTCGTGTATCAATTCGTTGGTAAACATATATTCAGGTGTTATTGTCTGATTGCACGATTCAATGAGGATCATCGAGCAGAGCAGGAGAAATAAAAACTTTAAATTCTTAAACGGCACGTTGAGTAAACAATTATAAATCTGAAAAGTTAGTTGCGGTTAAAACAAAGATACTTCCTTTGAGGAATTGGATAATAAATATTTGTAGATTCTGTAAGTTAATTGAAATTTTTCCTTCTAATCTTTTTTGTAAATAAATGAAAAAGTCTATCAGTGCATTCGCGGCTATATTTAATTGGAAAACCTAAAGAGTATTTGATTTACAAAAGCGAATTTTTTTTAATATTGTACTTTTTACACTATACTGCATATACCCTATGAAAATACTTGTCGTAGAAGATGAACCGAAAGTTGCTTCCTTTATAAAACAAGGGCTCGAAGAACAGGGCTTTGAAGTTGACCTGGCCTACGACGGAATGATGGGTAAAAAACTGGCTGATCAAAACAGTTATAACATTATTATCCTCGACGTCATTATTCCTTATATGAATGGAATTGAACTTTGCAAACACATCCGTGAAAACGATTCCAATGTACCTATTCTGATGTTAACAGCCTTAGGAGCCACAGAAAATAAACTGGATGGCTTTGATGCAGGCGCCGACGATTACCTTGTAAAACCGTTTGAGTTTAAAGAGTTGCTGGCCCGCATCTCGTCTCTGACGAAACGATCAATGGGTATTGTACGGACAGCACATAAACTAAAGGTGGCTGACCTTGAACTGGATCTGGATAAAAAAGTGGCCAAAAGGGGAGGTGGCCCGATTGAGCTTACTTCCAAGGAATTTAATTTGCTCGAATTCCTGATGAAAAACAGGGGCCGTGTACTTTCCAGGGCAACAATTGCAGAACATGTATGGGAAATTACGTTTGATACCGGAACCAATGTGGTGGATGTTTATATAAATATTTTGCGCAAAAAAATTGATCGGGAACCGAACAAAAAATTAATTCATACGCGGGTGGGGTTGGGTTATATGCTATCAGAAGAGCCATGAAAATACGGAATAAACTCACTTATTTATTCATCAGCATTGTTGCAGTCCTAATTCTGATTTTATCCCTTTCCATATACTTTTTTTCAGCTGACTTTCGCGAAGAAGAATTTTACCGGAGGCTCGAAACCCGCGCAAACAGCACATGCAGTCTTTTGGCCGATGTGGATGAAGTAGACGCCAACCTCCTTCAAATCATTGAAAAAAGCACCCCTGAAAACCTCACATCGGAAAAAATCGTGATCATTGATTTCCATAACAAAATAGTCTTTAGCACCGATGATAAAGAAGAAATAAGGATAACTCTGGGTATGATTAATGACATCCGGTTGAATGAACGAGTAAAATTTACGCAGCAAGATTATGAGATTATCGGGATTTTATTTGTCGGGAAATACGACCGCTTTGTCGCCGTTAGTGCCGCTATTGATAAATATGGCATGCGGAAATTGCAAAACCTTCGTCTAATCCTTATCATTGGATTTATTGGTAGCATTGTTCTGGTAAGTATCGGAGGTTGGTTTTCTCGGGCAGAGCCATTTCCCCAATTTCCAGGGTAGTAAAACAGGTTGACAACATTACCGAATTGAGCCTCAACCTGAGGCTGGATGAAGGGGAATGGGAAAGACGAAATTGCACTGCTGAACATGACCTTTAATAATATGCTCGACCGGTTGGAAATCGCATTTAAAATGCAAAATTTTATCGCCAATGCTTCTCATGAATTGCGCACGCCATTGACAGCCATTACCGGTCAACTGGAAGTTATCCTGCTAAAAAACCGAAATAAACAGAGACACAAAGAGACCATCGAATCGGTGCTTGACGATATTAAAACCTTAACCGCATTTCAGATAGTTGCTGTTGACACAAGGAAAATGAGTTTACCGTCGCTGCCAGCTGCGTCCCTCACGCCCGTCAGAATTGACGATGTTGTGTGGCAGGCAAGAGGGGAATTCATGAAAAGAAATCCCAGCTATAAGATTGACGTGGTTTTTGACCCTTCCATTGACGATGAAAATAGTCTTATTGTTAATTGCAACGAGCAACTGATTAAAACGGCCATCATCAATCCTGATGGACAATGGCTATATCAATATTCGGAGCCACACGAAGTGACGTTACACTGGTGGATAATAAAAAAGATTTTCTTGCTCTCGAATTTCAGGATCGTGGGATTGGAATCCCATCGGAGCAATTTGAACCATATTTTGAACCTTTTTACCGTAGTTCAAACGCCATAACGTTTAAAGGCCATGGAATAGGACTTTCCCTTGTTGACCGGATTGTTAAATTACACAAAGGCCGCATCGAAGTTGAAACAGAAACTCAAAAGGGGTCATTATTTCGCATGTTGATCCCTCTGACCCCAAAATTTTAATCCTTTTTTAATCCCGCTTTAATTCGCCCTTAATATGGGGGTAGTAATTTTGAACCGTAATTCAAAATGGTATAACCTTTAATATTTAAAAATATGAAAACAAACATTGAAAAATCGAAAATTTTGGCCGTTGGCCTGGGTGTAGCTTTCCTCGTTGCAATATTCTTTGCACTGAGTTATTATTCGCTGAACGGTACCTTGAAAGAAAAGGCAGAAATGGAACGCCTAAATTCTGAAAACCTGTTATCTGAAAAAATGGCCCTTACCAAGGACATTAATAAAGTGAAAAGTGATTTAACCGCCATGAAGGCCAAAAATAATGACCTGGGCAATTCCATTGCAAAACTGAATGAGAAGATTAGCGCCAAACAAGCGGAGATTAATCAACTGATTAAAGAGAATAAAGATGCCAATCAAATCAAAGCAATATATGCTGAATTAAAGGAACTGAAAGACCAATTGGCCAATCAGGTAAATGCGTTGAATAAAGAAAAAGATGCATTGGACAAAGAAAAAATGGCATTGAACAACGCCATTGATAAGTTAAAAGCCGAAAATCAACAATTGACTGACAACATGCAGATCATTGCCGCCAACAATTTCCTTATCGAAGCGTTAAAAGGCAAAAAGGAAAAATTAACGGTATCGGCCAGCAAAACGAAGAAAATTAAAGCTGATTTTGAGATTCCTGTGAATATTACCGAAATGCTGAATTTTAAAATAAAATTGCCAGATGGAACAGTGGTAGATTCAAAAACAGATAAAACCATTTCACTGAATACAGTCAGTGTCGGGACAGATGAAATGTATGCCAGTAATTCACCCTTGCCGGTTGCACCCATCAAAACGAGAAAAGTAAATATGGTGTACCAGCCGCTTGAGAAATTATCGCCAGGTATATACAGGATTGATGTATACAATAACGGAACGTACCTCGGCACAAGCCAGGTGAAACTAAAATAGAAAGTGCTTCAAACATCCCTCATTTCCTAATTATGAAAAGACCCGGTAGTTCCGGGTTTTTTTATTTAAATTCGCGATCAAAATATAGGTGAATGAAAAATAAAGTTGGCCTTTTCTTCGGTTCCTTCAATCCCATCCACATTGGGCACATGGTTATTGCCAATTGGTTTGTGGAATACACCGACCTTGAAAAAGTGTGGTTTGTGGTTTCACCGCAAAACCCATTTAAAGAAAAGAAATCCCTGTTGGCCGATCATCACCGCCTTTCGCTTGTTCGAACCTCCATTGAAGACGATCCCCGCTTTTGGGCAACCGATATCGAGTTTAAAATGCCCCAGCCATCCTATACCATTGATACACTCACCTACCTAGAAGAAAAATACCCGGAAAAAAAATATGTCATTCTTGCCGGCTCCGATCAGCTTCCAACCTTTGATAAATGGAAAAACCCCGACCGGATTTTGGAACTTTATCAACTGTATGTTTACAAACGACCGGGTTACAAAGGTAGCGACTGGGATGAACATGAATCGGTGAAATTGTTTGATACGCCACAAATGGAAATTTCGTCTACTTTCATCCGGAAATCTATATCTAAGGGAAAAGATATGCGGTATATGCTTCCCGCCAGCGTTTGGGAATATATCCGTGAGATGCATTTTTATGAAAATTGATTAAAGCTAAAGCTAGGATAATTTCAAATCTCAAATATACAACTATATCTAATTTCATGATTCTCTGAGTTTTGGAATCCTGGTTGAATGGGTAATCCAAAAATTCAATAAAATCTCTAAATTTTTATGGACTTTGTTAAATTTTTCTAAATTTACGGATGGGTTCAATTAGCATAAATGCGTATGAAAAAAGTTTACATTTTTTTATTATTCCAGTTAATTTATTTTCCGGTTTTATTAGCCCAGGAGTTTACCCTAACAGGGACCGTATTATCTGCCGAAGATGACCTGGGCCTTCCCGGTGTGTCTGTTCTGATAAAAGGCACCACATCAGGGACGGTTACCGATGCCTATGGCCAGTATACGCTTAAAGGCGTAAACTCTGAAGATGTTATTGTTTTTTCATTTGTCGGATTTGAAAAACAGGAAATCAAAGTGGGAGTGAACAAATCGATCTCTGTGGTTATGCTACCCGATGCCACCGAACTTGAAGAACTCGTTGTTACCGCTTTGGGGATAAAACGGCAAAAAAGAGAACTGGGTTATTCCACCGAAAAACTGGAAGGGGATATTATTGTTCAATCCAGCACTGCAAATGTCCTGGGTGCCATTAAAGGCCGCGCAACCGGGGTAAATGTAACCGAAGGCGATGGGATAGAAGGGGGGACAACACGAATTGTCATCCGGGGTAACAACAACCTTTTTGGAAACAACCAGCCATTGATCGTTGTGGACGGTGTACCCATGGATAACATCCCAGGTATGACAGACATTGGACGGGGTGTGGACTGGGGAAGTGCCATTAACAACATCAATGCTTTCGACATTGAGGATTATACCATTATCAAAGGGGGGCCGGCCTCAGCGCCCTATGGATCAAGAGGGGCAAACGGTGTTATTGAAATTCGTACGAAACGCGGGATGAAACAAAACGGCATCGGGGTACAATATAATTTCTCATACAAAATTACCCAGCCTTATCGCTACAGGGAGGTGCAGAATATTTACGGGCATGGCGGCCCTGTCTCACTTACACCGGTTGTATTTCCAACTGCAGAAGAGGGTGACACCATACTATATACAGATGTATACCAGTATGGAACCGAAAACCTTGTGTTAAACCAGGAAGGAGAAACATCCACCAGCGCCGAACAATTTGGGTATTATGGTTCTGCTGTCTCATGGGGGCCTAAAATGGAAGGCCAAATGATAAAATGGTGGGACGGGGAGATGCGCCCCTGGTCACCCCAGCCCGACAATTACAAAATTCCCTATAGTAACGGTTACACCATGACTAATAACATTGCCGCTATGGGCGGCGGCGAAAAAGGTACTTTCAGGGTTTCCATCACCAGGCTCGACCATACTTCAATCATCGAAAACAGCAATTACGACCAAACCACCGTCAATTTTGGCTCATCCGTAAACATTTCAAAACGGGTGAAGGCCGATGTTGCCATGACCTACATAAACTATAACCGCCTGAACAGCCCCATTGTTGGGGAAGACCAGAATTCCTTTAACAAAGGTTTCCTGTATGAATGGGACAGAAGTTACAAAGGTGTAGACAAAGAAAATTATGCACTACCATCCGGAGCTCGTAACCCCCAGGATGGATTTCCTTATCTTTATGTCAGTCCGTATTTATGGTGGAATTTTTACAACCAAAATACAACCATGAGCAGGGACATTTATACCGGATCGATTTCGTTGACTTACAGCGTAACAAACTGGCTTGATCTGTTTTTTAGGGCCGGCAGGGATTTTAATCTTACCCAGTTCGAAAAACGCAATAAACCGGTAGATGTTGTCGGGCTGGATGAAGGGTATTACTCCAACAGCCTGAACAGACATGTTTCGGGCAATTATGACTGGATGGTGATTGCCACCGAAGAAAATATTTTTAATTCCAAAATCAGTGTTAAATTTACATTTGGCGGAGCGGCACTTAATATCACCGACTATGGGATGTCTGGCCGGTCGGGAGAATGGTATTACCCGAATTATTATACGTTTGGAAACTATACCGAAAATACCTATAGCGAACTGGTAGTTGGCCCGGATAAATATACGGTTGTTGATGAATTTGGGAACACTGCCGGCTCTGTAGTGGCAAGTGAAGTGATTTCGCAACGTAGAACCAATTCGCTGTATTCATTTCTGTCGTTGAGCTATGATAAATATTTATACCTTGATTTAACCGGACGAAACGACTGGACTTCGACATTGCCAAGTTATGCAAACTCCTATTTTTATCCTTCCATCTCCCTGAGTTTTATTGCCTCGGAGGCGTTTCATATCCAGGATCATGCCCGATGGATCAACTTTATGAAAATACGTGGAGGTGTTTCTCAAACAGCTTCTGACATGGAACCTTATCAATCGGATGCCTATTATACGGTGGGAAGGTTTGGGGGCGAGCAGACTTCATTTCTCGACAATACAATTCCTCCCGTAAGTTTGAAACCACAGCGTGTAAACGCCTACGAAGCAGGAATAAATATGGGGTTTCTTGATAATAAAATAGATTTTGATTTTACCTATTATTATTTCTATTCTTTCGACCAACTGCTTGCCTTGCCTATACCCTTATCGTCAGGCGCCGGTTATGTGCAGATCAATGAAGGGGTGTTAACTAACCAGGGTGTTGAAATTTCGATAAATACGGTACCGGTTCAAACACGAAATTTTTTCTTCCGGACCGGGTTGAATTATACACACAACAGGAACAAAGTTGTAAGTTTGGGGACTACGGGAGCACCGCTGGAAATTGGTAATATCTGGGGTTTGAACGGCCCGGCAATGATCTTGCAGGAAGGCGATGATTACGGGACCATCAGCGGATACGACTATGTTTACCACGAAAACGGCCAACCGATCCTGAACGACGACGGCACTCATTATAAAATTACCGATACCCGGGTACCCATAGGAAATGCTTCGCCCGAATTCCTGGCAGGCTGGTACATGGAATTTAATTATAAAGGAATTTCACTTTCAACCCTGGTTGATACAAAATGGGGAGGCGAGATATATTGTGGTTCAAGTGTTATTGCCCAACAAACAGGTACCAGCCCATCGACGCTGGTCGAACGAGAAGGGGGTGGGCTTCCATACACTGACCCGGAGGGAAATACAAGCAATATTGGTGTGATATTACCAGGTGTTTATGAAGACGGCACTCCCAATGATAAGATCGTGCATTATTATTATAAATACCTGCCCAATGCAGGAGGCTGGGGTCCATACCTTTCAACACCCGGGATCATTGAAAATACCTGGATCAAAATGAGGGAAATGGCTTTATCGTATACGATACCCCAAAATCTGCTCAAAAAAACCATGGTGTTTCAAAACCTCAGGCTGTCGATCGTTGGGCGCGACCTGTTTTATTTTTATACCACTCTGCCCGATAAAATTAATCCGGAAGGGATATTGGGGTCAGGGAATGCACAAGGGTTCGAATGGGCTTCATACCCCGGCACTCGGTCGTTTACATTCAGTATCAGTGCAAATTTTTAACAATAAATTGCTAAACTCATGAAAACAATAAATAGTCGGTTTATCATCATCATTCTTGGAACCTTTTTTCTTTTTGCATGCACGAAAGACTTTGAGGAAATCAATACAAACCCATTGGGATTTACTACGGCGAGCACAGGATCGCTCTTTAATGGGGTGATAGAATCACTTGTTCCGAGTGGTGAAGAGCAAATGTATGTCGTTAACGAGATCATATACAAACAAACCCAGCAAGGCGCCCTCACCCGATCGGCGTGGGGGAATTATTCACTTGGGACTGAAGCAATGTGGACTTCGTACTATGGAGTTTTGGGAGAAATCCGCGAACTTGAAAAACGATTTTCTGAATTGCCGCCTTCGGCTGAACTGGACAATATGAAAGCGATGCTTAAAATTCTTACAGCTTATAAAACTTTTAAACTCACTGATGTATTTGGTGATATTCCTTTCTTTGATGCTGGCTATGGATACACTGACCTGGATGCCCTCCATCCCGAATTTGATTCTCAAAGGGATATTTACCTTTATTTACTTAATGATTTGAAATGGGCAGACGAAAACATCAGTGACACAGCCGTTTCTGAAGAACCATATCGAACGTTCAGTTCGTTTGATAAATTGTTTTTTGGAGATATACACCAATGGCAAAAACTGGCCAATTCCATGAGGTTGAGGTATGCTCTAAGGATGTCGGAAGCGGAACCGGAACAGGCCGGGGAAATAATTCTTGATGTCATCGAAAACGATCGCCCCGTCTTCCAGGGATACGATTTTTTAACTTCTTATCTCGAAAGCGGCTGCATGTGGCCCAACCTCGTAGGATTCGATTTTTACAGCACAAGCTGGGCCTTCCGAGAGCAAAAAAACCTGCGGTTGGGTTCGACGATCTGGAAACAGTTTTCGGTTCATGACAGCCTTGATGGAAGTGGTATTTTTGATCCACGGGCTTTTATTTTCTTTGAACCGAATTACGATGGCAATTGGGTAGCCTATCCTCAATTACCGGAAACAAACACTCCGCCTTCCGGAGGAACACCCTATGCTGACCATCGTGATTCGAAAGACAGCCCGGAAAATTATTATTTGAAAGGAGTTGATAATATATATTCGCCATACAACTATTTCCTGGTTCGCGGAGGACAGATGGTTCCGATAATTTTAATGACAGGAGCTGAAGTCCATTTTATTAAATCGGAATGTTATTTCAGAGGAATTGGAGTTGCCGCAGATCCTACCCTCGCTGAAACGGAATATTTGAACGGGATTTTTGTCATCAGTTGAATGGTGGATGGTAAACTCCAACGCATTTCAGCTTTCCAATTCAGAATTATTGTTCCCCGATTATAATCCGATACCCGATAATTTAAATGGGTCAACTGTTCAAATATATTTTGGCTGGTGGAATGCAAGTTCCGATGAAGAAAAACTTAAATATTTATATACCCAGCGATGGCTGGATGCTTTTTGGCAACCACTCCGAAGCTTATGCCCTGACACGACGAACCGGATTAACTCCCAGAAGGCGATCCGATAAACCATTTCAGGATGCCCTACCCGCAATCAGAAGCCGAACTGAACACCAATAATTGAGATGCGGCCATTGCCCGGCAGGGTGGTGACTCGCCTGAAACTAAAATCTGGTGGATTCCCTGATGCGTTGCAAAATGCTAAATTTCGTATATTTGTTTACTTTAAATTCGAAAACAATTATTATAAATCTTAAAATAAAATACCATGAAACAAATCGACACCAAATTAATTATTTTGCTGGCATCTGCTTTATTGCTATGGCCAACATTTCTGATTTCACAGTCCAATCAATACCTACACTTTGATAAGGTAGATGATTTTGCCATTTTGGAAGGAGCAGGCCAGTATGTGGATGGTACTTCCGAAATTTCTATGACCGGATGGTTTTATTGCGACGAGCTGTCTTACGGACAGGGGTATATGGGATTTAGAATAGGCAGCGGGAACGGTGAGTTTTATTTAATACAGTTAAATGAAGGGAAAATGGAATGCCGGCTAAAATCTACCGTTCAACTATTCACCTATGAAACACCTGCTAATACAATTGTACCACAGGTCTGGCAACACTGGGCATGGGTGTACGATGGGAGCAATCTTAAATTATACGTGAATGGGATTTATAAAGGCGGCATGGCTGCAAGTGGGACATTCTCAAGCGCTACCGTACCCTTTGGTATCGGCAAAAGCCTGCTCGGAGGCTACAATTTTGTGTACGGGGGCAGGATGGATGAAGTTTCCGTATGGGATAAAGCACTTACACTAGAAGAAATTGAGGACATCATGGATAATGAACTAACTGGTAGCGAAGCGAATCTACAATTGTATTACAAATTTAACCAGGGCGAGCCAGGAGGAAACAACACTGCCATCACTCATTTAATTTGTGAAATAGGCAACGGCGAGCGTGATGCAGAACTGATGAATTTTGCCCTGGAAGGTGAAACTTCTAACTTTAACGGAGAGCTTAACCCTGGATACCAGGCCATTTCGTTCCCTCAAATTCCAAATAAACTAACTACAGACGAACCTTTTGAGATCACAGCAACTGCAACATCCGGACTTGAAGTATTTTTTGAAATAATTTCAGGACCGGCTACCATTGAAGGTAATATCATAACCCTGACTGGAGCTGGACAAGTGGTTGTAGAAGCGACCCAACCCGGTAATGGCACCTTTGATCCTGCCGAACCCGTTATAAATACTTTTATGGTTTTGGATCCCATGCTGCATTTTCCAGATATTGATGCCAGGAGTCCGTTAGCAGGCGATGTTTATGTACCGGTATTGGGCCCCATTCAGCTTGCAACCATTGCATCAATCGCCTACCCTGAATTGTTCTATGTTCAAAATGTGACTTTTGAAATAAACGGAGAGACGATCAGTACAACAAAATATTATAACGACCATTACGATGCCTGGTGGACCCCGCCTGCTCCGGGGGCTTATTCGATTATTATCAATGCAACCAATAACTTTGGTGCACTCATTACCGAATCAATAAGTATAAACATTGTGCAATCGGCCTCAGATATGACGGTATCGGCTTTCGAAGAAATTTGGCCAACAACAGGAGAACCATCCATCACCGTGGATGCAGAATTGCCATCCTATATGGGCGCATTCGATCAGATCAATGCAACCCTTGAAGTACAGTGTCCTCCAGGAGGATGTGGCGAATGGGACCGTGTAGCAAGTGTTGATTGCAAAGGCCACGATGGAGAGTGGTTTGAGATAATCCGCTACATCACCCCTTATGGTGTTCCTTGTTCTCACGAAATCGATTTAACAGATTACATGTCAATTCTTCAGGGAAAAGTTAGTTTTCGGGTGAATAATGCCACTCTTGACAACGGATATAAATATTTCCTGACCCTGAATTATCATGCTGGATCACCTAGTTATCCTTATAGTAAAATCCATTCTATCTGGTTTGATACATACCAGTTTGGTGATTATGCAAACTTGCAGCCAGTGGATAATTTTTATTTTTCATTTCCCGATGATGCGGTAGCCTCCACCTTAAAACTGGTATCAACAGGTCATGAGTGGGGCGACCTTAACAGCCAGAATGCAGCAGAGTTCTATAATGCTACCCATACGATTTGGGTAAACGGTACACAAACTTTGATCAACACAACTGGTATATTTGCAATCCCAAATCCTGACGGCTGTCAGCCTCAAAACGGAACATGGTTTCATAACCGTGCAGGTTGGTGCCCTGGTGCTATTGCTCAGTGGTTCGATTATGACCTAACTCCCTTTCATCAGCACAGGCGACATCGAATTGGGTTATGTATTTTATCCGAACTATGTTGATTTTTGTCATCCTAACCATCCCGATTGTGTTACGGGTGTGACCTGCTCCGACTGCAGCGCCGGATTCAGCCTCATTTGATCGTTGCATGTAATCTGGTTTCATTTGCCCAAATGCCTTTAATTTCAAGTATTGATGAACCCGTAAATCAGTTTTATACTTCGATAGCTCCAAATCCGACTAAAGGAGAAGTGGACCTTTCTGTGTTCGGACCGGCTTCAAAAGGATTTAAAAGCCATTGAAATAAATTCTGTAACCGGCAATCTTATCAATCGTTTTGAAACCAGAGCAACAAAACATTTTAATGGATATGTCCTCATATCCAAAAGGTTTGTATATAATCAAGATAACAGTTAACGGAAAAACTGAAATAAAAAAAGCTGATGGTACAATAAGTTGTATGATAAAATGGTAAGGTAAAAAACGCTCAATGATCATTTTTTTACCTTACCATTCATTACCTTACTTTTTTATTTTCTTTTGATTTCAAAGCAAGATTCCTGTAATAGGCAGCTTTTGATGGATTATTTGTTTCGCTGAAGTAGCGATGCAACATATTGCAAACATTTTCATTATGTTGATTTTTTAATACGGCGGTCTCCCAATTTTGAATGGCCAGGGTTGTATCTCCTGTCTGAAGATAAATAAATCCCAGGTTTTCATAGGGCTTATCCGAAAGGGAGTCGAACCTGATAATCTCTTTGTTTATTTTTTTTGCCAGATCATATTGTTCTTTTTCTACATAAACGATCGAAAGAAACAATCGGGCTTCATTGTAGGTTGAATCGTTTTCTAAACAAGTTTTCCAGCATTTAATGGCTTCATTATAATTTTTTATTTGATGATATCGTGCTCCTAAATTCAGGCGGTATAAATTATTCTCTGGTTTTAATTCAATGGCTTTTTTATGATATTGTATTGATTCTTTCGGTTTGTTCAATTTGGAATAAAGGATTGCCAAATTGTTCCAAATCTTATCATATTCGGGATAAAGTTTTAAAGCCTGTGAATAATGGGTAATGATCTTTTTTATGGTTTCTTCGCGCTCCGTTTGAGGAATATTCCCCGATTCAAGTTCCATTAATAAGCGGGTTGCATACAATTCATTAGCCTTAACCGAATTCTCAAGGTATTGAATGTCGTTTTCGTAAAGGGTCAAATGGTTTTCCCATTGTGTATTACGGTTTACTGTTATAGCCGAATAAGGTATCAGAATAATAACTACAACAACGACTATTTTATACATGTTTGGATAAACAGGTTTTTTTTGAGCAGGGTTTATTTTAAAAATAAGAAAAAGAGCAAGCCCCAGAAAAATACTGAATGCAATGGTTGGCGTAAGTAAAAAGCGTTCAGCTACAATGCCCATAATGGGCCTGACAACATTAGTAAATGGAGCAATGGAAATAAGGTAAAACAAAATGATAAAAGAAAAAATGTGTTTTTCCTTTATTTTATAAATAGCAAATCCTAAAATAACCAGGTGGAATAATAGGGAAATAATAACCCAAATGTTACCAATTCCAACAACCGGTATCGTATTGTATCCATAATAATAGAGCAACGGAAAGGGGATGGCCAGTTTTTTTAAATAAAATAAGAGGATGTACAGGCCTGTCGTTATGCGGGTTAATAAATCTTCAAAACGGATATTGTTCTCATAAAACAAACGGGGCCGAAACCCTTTTGGTAAATAAAGTTGGGGCACGTACCTCACAACCAGATAAACGGCTATTAAACTAAGCGTAACCAGAAGTATTTTACTGAATTTTAAATTAGTGAAAAAATACAGGACCAAAGGTATCAATGCTAAGTAGGGCAGTGCTGTGGGTTTTGAAAAAACGGCAAAAAGGAAAAAGAATGCCCCTGCAAACAAAAATTTTATTTTATTGCGGTCGGCATATTTTAAAAATAAAAACATCGAAAGCAGCGCACTGAGAAGGACGATAATTTCGTCCCTGTTTTTCAGGCTGGCAACAACTTCGGTATGCATCGGATGAGCTATAAACAAGGTGGTTATAACTAGTGGAAACAGAAAATGATAATCGTTAAATATCCGTTTTAGGATCAAAAAAAGCATAATACAGGCTAACGCATATAAAACCACATTTAAAAAATGACTGATCCCAGGGGCATAACCAAATAATTCGTATTCAAGAGCAAAGGTGGATGTTACGATGGGCCTGTAGCCTGTAGATATTTTACTATCCAGGTCCGTTTCAATATAACGTGTGGAAAATATTTCAGGAATGGCTTTAAATCCCCTTTCAACGACTTTATTGTTTTGGACAACCAGGCTGTCGTCAAGCGAATATCCATTAAACAGGGTGTTTCCGTAAAGAATAAAAACCAACAATGATAAAAAAGAAACCTGGAATGTTATGGTTAAATAAAAACTTTTTTTTATCCGTCCCGTTTCCTTTTTTTGTTTAGTCCTTTTACTCCTCGTCATAATAATGAAATATTGGAATTTGCTTCAGATTCTTCAATCCTGAATCAGCAAAAGGGGCAAAAATATAAAATTTAGTTGGGCATTGAGATGTGAATGTGGAATTTTGGTGTACGACAAATTGCACGTAGTCCAAAGTTTTTCTCTTTTCCTTCTTTGCCCCTAACCCTTAAGGGCCCTGCCATGACGATGCATTCGCTTGTGCTTTAATTTATTAAATAATGCAGTGGATTTAGGCACAAGTGGACGTTTGCGCCATTGATTTAATTTTACTACTTTTGAACATTGATTCAATGAAAAGAAAATTCTCCATAACGGTCATTATCTTTTTTTCAGCGTTTATGCTGAATGTTTCGGCCATGGCTTTTCAGCAACGATACGACGGGAGGGAAGACGAGGAGGATTTTGATCCGTTCATTATTGAAATGACCGACCCTCACGTATTTAAGTATTTAAAAAACACCTGGATTTTTGATGTTCCTATAAAACCGGGCAAAACAAAAGTCATAACGAATTTTTACCTTGACGAATCGGGTTTTGGAAATGAATATGTTATTGTTTCAAAACCCTTCTTAAGTTGTCAGTTGAAGTTCCTGATAATAGATTATTTTGGGTTTTTTGAAAAACGCCCGGATTCAATTTATTATTGGAAACCGGATAAACGTTTAACAGGTTGATCGGATTGGATCAACCTTTATTTGTAATATTCGAATGTATTGCCTCTTCTACTAATATTCCAAAAAGATCCTCAAGCGGAAGGCCATAACTTTTCGCCATTTTCGGTACAATGCTGGTTTCTGTCATTCCGGGAACAGTATTTACTTCCAAAAAGAAAATACCATGCTCATTAAAAATATAATCGAAACGGACTATACCACGACAGTTTAACTTAATGTAAAGATCGGATGAAATTTCCTGGCACTGCTTGTAAATGCTTTCAGGAATTTGTGCCGGCACAATTTCGTCGGCTAAAATAGAATTATATTTGGCTTCATAATCGAACCATTCTTTTTTTGAAACAATTTCGGTAACAGGCAGGGTAATGACCTCGTTGTTGTGTTTTAATACCCCACAGGTAATTTCGCGCCCTTTAATGAATTCTTCCACCAGAAGTTCGTCATCTTCCTTAAATGCTTTGTCCAGGGCTGCTTGTAGTTCATCTGCCCGGTTTACTTTCGACATGCCTACACTGGAGCCGCCGTTGTTGGGTTTTACGAAAAGAGGTAAGGATAAGGTGTTAAGGATTTCAACTGGAACAGGTAATGAGTGAACATTAACCCTTTGCGAGCGGGCCGTTTTAATACCTAAATTCTGAACAACTTGTTTACAAAGGTGTTTGTTGAAGGTCAGCGCCGAAACAATATGATCGCAACCGGTATACGGAATCCCCATCATATCAAAATAACCCTGTAATTTTCCGTCTTCGCCTGGTGTACCGTGAATGGCAATAAAAACACAATCGAAGGTAATTTTTTCAGCGATCATGGGCAATGAAAAATCATTCTTGTCAATATCATAATCGTTATCATGCGAACAATAATGTTTCCATTCCGTGCCTTTTAGGATAATCTGGTACACATCGTATTTCGATTTGTCAAGGAATTTTTCAACCACCCGGCCACTTTGAATGGATATATCAAATTCGCCCGAATCGCCACCACTGACGATAGCTATATTTTTTTTCATGCATATCTGCTTTGCCGCAAAAATAGTAAAAAATGAATGTCAATAAATTGACAAAAATTCACACTATTCAAAGCTTTAACTTTTGCTATCTTTGCAAAAAAAAGCAATAAAACCACTTTTGGATAGTTATTTAGATATTTTCCAGAAGGACATTAAAGGACATGCAGGATTCGCAATCACCTAAATCAGGGTTTATAAAGTTTTTAGTGAGTAAAAAGTTTTTTATTCAACTGGCGCTGGCTGTATTAATTCTCATCATTTTGTTTTTTGTATTGATAAGTTATTTAAAACATTTCACTAAACATGGCAATGAACTAACCCTGCCAAATTTTTATGGATATACCCTCTCAGAAATCGATTCACTCGGTTTTTCGGATAATTATGATTTTTTTGTGATTGACTCCATGTATGACGATAATAACAGAAAAGGCGCCATTGTAATTCAGGACCCGACTCCCGGATCGAAAGTTAAAAAAGGGCGCAATGTATACTTTACCATAGTGGCCTCATCGCCCGAAATGGTTATCATGCCTGACTTGAAGGACTTAACCCTGAGGCAGGCGATCAATATTTTGGAAGCAAGCCAATTGCAAACCGGTAGGTTGATTTATTCGCCGAGTTTTGACAAAAATGCTATACTCGAACAATTTTTTCAGGAAGACACAATTTTTGCCGGTGATACCCTGCAGAAGGGTTCTATTATCGACCTGGTTGTTGGCTCGGGTGATCGAAATTATAAAATTCCGGTACCATTCCTGATTGGACTCACCAGGGAAAAGGCTATTTATGAATTAAATATAGCTTCGTTTAACCTGGGAAATGAATTTTATATGGATAGCATTCAGGATGAG
Organism: Bacteroidales bacterium; assembly: GCA_041393275.1. Taxonomy (GTDB): domain Bacteria; phylum Bacteroidota; class Bacteroidia; order Bacteroidales; family JAADJA01; genus JAADJA01. Next base: position 11,758 of record JAWKKL010000003.1, on the reverse strand, counting down.
TTTGCCCGTGTATATATGCAGGAACCTTTATGGGACACAGACTTGCCTTATTATCCGGGCGACTCGATACATATTTGGTATAAATCAGACACTGCCTTTGACTTTGAGCCTTACCTGAAATTATTTTTGCCCGATTCGTTACAAACAGATAGTCTGCAAATTGATTCAATAGTTGAGTTTTAAATGAAAAAATTAATTTTATATCTGATCATTTTCCTGATTCCGTTGCCTTTTTTTGGGCAGGAATATTTATCTGCCATAAACGGTAATTCCATTCTTCAGGGATTTCAGAAGTACCATAAACAATCACCTTTATCAAAATCGAGTTTTTATTTGGCTGAGCCATTATTGCTCCCTTTTTACGATGATTTTTCAAAAATCACTATTTACCCTGATACATCCCGTTGGGTGGATAATGAAGCCTTTATAAATTCTACTTTTGCTTACTTTCCGCCAAATTATGGAGTGGCCACGTTGGATGCCATTGATGCCGATGGCAATGTATATTCAAATGCTACCCCTTACACATTTCAGGCAGATAAGTTCACCTCAAAACCAATTCGTTTGGATGCCGAGTTTAACGCAAATGGTGATTCTATCAGGCCACTTACACTGGCCGATTCAATTTATTTTAGTTTTTATTACCAGCCGCAAGGCCTGGGTGATGTTCCCCTTTTGCAGGATTCTTTAGTTTTGGAGTTTGGCTATTACAACGAAGACACGGTTTTTTCCCATTTTGATTATGTGTTGGTTTATGGATATCAGTATGCCGAGGCCATGCAGCTTTTCGGCGGAGAATGGTTACCCCCTGATTATGTTATTTTACCTTATGAATATTGTGATTCTATTCCAACTGTATTACAGGATACTTTTTATATTTATGATTCATTGTTAATTCCTTGCGATTCAGTTTTTACGCTGGGCGTTGATTGGGAATCGGTGTGGCACGCAGAAGGTGATACCCTTGAAGTATTTCTTGACGAGAAAAATGTTTTTTTCGAATACGTTGTTATTCCAATGGACAGTGTTAAATGGTTGCGTAACGATTTTCAGTTTCGGTTTAAGAATTATGCCAGTATTTCGAATATCAATAGTTGGCAAAGCAATACCGATCACTGGCATCTCGATAATATTTATTTGAATTGGGGCCGGACCAGGGAGGATAAATTTTCAAATGAGGTAAGCTTTATAAGGGACGGGCAAAGTTTTGTTACTGATTATACCTCCATGCCCTATGGGCATTATGCCGGCGACCCTGTATTTTACAGAAAAGACTCAATGGAAGTATTTGTTAACAATCTTGACTCCATCGATCACACTTTCCGGTATAATTATTATGTCCAAAATGAATTGGGAGATACACTTCCTAACTATTTGATAGCAGATACTTATCAATTTCTCAGCCCATATTTTAGCCAGGATGTAGATTATTATCCACCGTTTACAAAACCCCCCATTAAGTATTATTTTATTTCTCCAAGTGACGATACCGCTAATTTCAGGATATCGCATGTGGTTTACAATTCAGAAGACCTAAGCATTGGCGATACCCTGATTTATAAACAGAAATTCAGAAACTATTTTTCATACGATGATGGTTCTGCTGAGGCCGGATATGGGCTTTCGCCCGGAGGATCAAAGCTTGCCATCCGGTTTAAATCAGAATTGGTTGATTCGTTACGCGGAGTCCAAATGTTTTTTAACAAAACCTTTAATGAAAACAATAATTATTTATTTCATATTACGGTTTGGAATGATAATAATGGTATTCCTGGAGAAGAATTATTTCAATACGAAAGTGTAAGGCCTGAGTTTACTGATAGTTTAAATAAGTTTTACACCTACATTTTTCCTGAGCCATTCAAATTGGGGATCAATCAATATTATATTGGATGGGAGCAAACCACTAACCATAACCTGAATATTGGCTTTGACAGGAATACCAACTCAAAGAGTAAAAATTTTTACAATACAAATGGAACCTGGGTTAATTCAAGTTTTGAAGGATCAATAATGATTAGGCCCGTTGTCGGAAAACCTATTCCTTTAAATACCGCGAGGCATGCAATAGAGAAAGGAAAGCTTATTGTATACCCTAATCCTGTTAGATCGGGTGATCATGTGAATATTAAAATTAATGAATCCAACTATACTCAGGAAACACTTAAAGATATATTTGTAAACATCAGCGACATGTATGGAAAAACAATGTTACATATGCCATATGCTGAAAAAATAAATACGTCGCAATTCAGGCCAGGATTATATATTTTAAGCTTATATAATAATTCGTATTCTATTCATCATTCAGCTAAGCTTCTCATTTCAAAATAGGCCTTGTGGCTATATGGAAGAATCTACCAATATCAATCAGGACGAAGACCAGGAATTATACGAGCACTTTCGGTTTATTGTTGACAAAGGCCAGGGATTGCTAAGGATTGATAAATTTCTGATGCATCGCATCGAAAATGCATCAAGGAGCAAAATACAGGCGGCGGCAAATGCCGGGAATATCCTGGTAAATGAGGAAGCTGTAAAACCTTCGTACAAAGTAAAGCCTGGTGACATCATCTCTGTATTGATGGAAGAACCAGTAAGGGAAATTGAATTAATAGCACAAAATATCCCGCTCGAAATAGCATACGAAGACGAAGATATCATTTTGGTAAATAAACCACCTGGCATGGTCGCCCATCCGGCTTATGGAAATTATTCAGGGACCCTGGTCAATGCATTGATCTATCATTTTCTGGAAAAAAAAAGTGAGAAAACCGGAATGAATGCAAGACCTTTTCTTGTACATCGCATCGATAAAAATACTTCGGGGTTGATGATGTCGGCCAAAAATGAACTTGCACAGGCACGTTTACAACGACAATTTGCCATGCATACCATTGAACGTAAATACATTGCTTTGGTGTGGGGAGATGTGAAAGAAGATACGGGAACAATTGTGGGCAATATCGGAAGAAGCCTCACAAACCGTAAGGTGTTCAGGGTGTTTGAAGAAGGTATGAAAGGTAAACATGCTGTTACACATTACAAAGTATTAGAGCGTTTTAGTTACGTTACGAAAATTGAATGTGTTTTGGAAACCGGCCGGACACATCAAATACGTGTACACCTTAGGCATATTGGCCACCCGTTATTCAATGATGAAAATTATGGGGGATCCAAAATTTTAAGGGGAACAACATTTACCAAATACAAACAATTTGTAATGAATTGTTTTAAAACCTGTCCCCGTCATGCATTACATGCTCTAACCCTCGGTTTCATTCATCCCATGACGAATGAAAAAATGTCTTTTACTTCTGAACTCCCCGATGATTTTAGCCATCTTCTCGAAAAGTGGAGAAACTATTCTATCCATAAATCGGTAGATGAGCAAGAATAACTTTTATTTGCAAGCCTGGTAATTCTTATTTCAGATAAGGAATAATAATGATCAAAACCGCAATGATAGCTTTAAACCAGCGGCCGGTTTATATTTTAAATTGGAAAGTCCATTATAAATTTCAGGTTCGAGCCGAAGTGATAAATTATCATCAACTTCCCAGGAATAGAGATGAGCATCAACCGTTGCATCAACTATATTCAGCAAATACCAAACAGCCATAAGTATATAGTTCAGGTCGCGATTTCGCCGGTAGTAATCTTTGTTGGATTTTAAAAAGTCTGGATCATCCCCATATTTTTCTACGTATTCATTTCCAGGTAGATCTTCTCCGGGATTTGCCTGTACAAAATAGTAGGCTTCGCTCCATTGCTGGTATTCATCATTATTAAAACGGATCAGGTAGTAAAATACGCCAAGCCCTGCATAAACAATTGGAATTTTCCAGTATTTTTTATTGTACGCCTGCCCCAGACCCGGTAATAGCATAGAGTAAATAGTTGCTTTGTGTGGTGAATGTTCTTTTGTCGGAGAGGAAACCTGATCAATTTCAAGGTCATTGAGTTGTCCGGCAATCGAATCAGCAGTTGATTCGTTTTGAGCGAATATTAATGAGCCTTCAAAAAAAAGCACCATTACCAATGTAAGAAACCTGATTGATGCCGGCGAATAAAAAGTAAAGTTCGATAACAAATTGATTATTTTAATCATTCTCATTTTCAAGGATTGACATAATCCTGTCAAACTCCTTATCCGATTTGAAGGTGATAACGATACTTCCTTTGCCATTATTATTTCTTCGGATATTTACCTGGGTTTCAAGTACACTTTCCAGTTGTTTCCTGGCAAATTCTTGTTTTTCAGTAAATACATTTGTTTTTATTGTGGGGTTAATTTTCCCTTTTACATATAATTTTACAAGGTTTTCGACATCCCTTACAGAAAGACCTTTGGATATTATCCGGCGAAGGATTTCAATTTGTACCCCTTCATTATCAAGGGTAATGATTGCCCTGGCATGACCCATGGAGATTTTTTCTTCCTGGAGGGCAATTTGAATGGCCGGGGGTAATTTTAATAATCTGATATAATTTGTAATGGTTGAGCGGTCTTTGCCAATACGCTCGCTCAGTACCTCCTGCGTTATCTGGCATTCTTCCATCAGGCGCCGGTAGCTTATGGCAATTTCAATGGGGTTCAGGTCTTTTCTGTGAATATTTTCAATCAAAGCCAATTCAAGCATTTGCTGATCGTTGGCAACCCTGATATAACAGGGGATTTCTTTAAGTCCGGCTAATTTTGCCGCTTTAAAACGGCGTTCGCCCGAAATTAACTGGTATTTATCATACCCCAGTTTTCGGATGGTTACCGGCTGAATTATTCCTTGTTCTTTGATTGATCTGGCAAGTTCTTTCAATGATACTTCTTCAAATCGGTCGCGGGGCTGGAAAGGGTTTGCTTCAATTTTTTCGAGGGCTAAATTTGCAATGGCCCCAACGACATAATTCCCTGAAATATCCGATGAGGTAATATCCGTCTCAGGACTTTCAAGGATAGCGCTTAAGCCTCTTCCCAATGCCGACTTTTTAGTTTTCATTTATTGTTTGGATTTGTTTATCCTTTTGAGGAATATTTGTTAATCCGTTTTTCTGAAGAACTTCACGGGCAAGGTTTAGATAATTTATTGCCCCGGTACTATTTACATCATGTACGATAATGGTTTCGCCAAAGCTTGGTGCTTCACCCAATTTTGTATTCCTGTGAATAATCGTGTCGAAAACCATTTGCTGGAAATGCGTTTTTACTTCATCAACCACTTGTTTTGCCAGCCTCAATCTTTGATCGTACATGGTCAACAAAATCCCTTCAATATCCAGATCTGGATTCAATCTTGATTGAACAATTTTTATCGTATTAAGGAGTTTACCTAATCCCTCAAGGGCAAAATATTCGCACTGTACTGGAATGATCACAGAGTCTGCGGCAGACAGGGCATTGACTGTTATTAATCCGAGGATGGCGAACAATCGATAATGACAAAGTCGTAATTGTCTTTACTTTGGCAATAACTTTTCGCATCATTTTTTCGCGGTTGGGCATGTTTATCATTTCAATTTCAGCACCAACGAGATCAATATGGGCAGGAATCAGATCGAGAAACGGAGTATCCGTATTTAATATGATATTTGAGGGTTCTACTTCATCGATAATACATTCATAAATACTGGTTTTAATATTTTTGGATCAAAACCAACGCCGGAAGTGGCATTTGCCTGGGGATCGGCATCTATAAGGAGGGTTTTGTATTCGAGAATGGCTAATCCTGCCGCCAGGTTAATAGCCGAAGTTGTTTTTCCAACACCTCCTTTTTGATTTGCCAACGCAATAACTTTGCCCATACAATCCCTTTTATTTAAAGTAAAATTGTTATTAAATGATTATGCACAAAAATACAACTAAAGGCCTTGTTTGGGTAATTAAAATATTAACAATTGTGCTCGAAGTGTTAATATCAGGCTGCATTCTGGTAAGATAAACCAAAAAATGGGGAAAAATTATGGCCGAAAGTGGGAATGAAAATCGAAAGGTTATTCCTCTTTATTCGATTCGTCTGTTTCCTCTGTCGAATCGTTCGTTTCAGTTGATTCGTCCGCATTGACAGTTTCCGATCCCAGGTCTTCAAAGGCAACATCGGTGTGTGGATTGATATTTTTAACCGGCACTTTAACTTCCGGCTCTTCAGGCATCTTTCCGGTTTGAATAAAATCGATTGTTGAGTTTAACCCGTCAATGAACTTTTCAAAATCTTCCTTGTAAAGGAACAATTTATGTTTTTCATAAAAAAATTTGCCCTGTTCGTTGCTAAATCTTCGTTTGCTTTCAGTAATGGTTAGATAATATTCGCCTGCCCGCGTTGATTTTACATCAAAAAAATAGGTTCTTTTACCCGCTCTTACCGTTCTTGAAAAAATCTCCTGTCTGTCGCTCTCTGAGTGAACATCTGATGCTTCTTTCTCCTGATATTTGTTTTCTAACTCTTCCATGCTTTTCGAATAATTTTGTTATTAATTTCCCACGCAAATATAAATAAATAATATTTGTAAGGTTTTTTTTTGGAAAAATATGTCATCTCTAAGTTCGGGCCAACATTCACTGATATTACTTCAATTAATATTTATTTGCCGGATTATTTCCTAAAACAAAGGCAATTTTTCGAACAAAGGATTCCTCTTTAAATTTCTTATTATGGATCGAAAAGAACAATTGCCGCATCCAGCTTAATGATCATCTATCCGGAAGCGTGCCAATGAAAAAAATAGATATTGGATAATTTCACGCAAATTTATGCTGTGGTTGTATTTCTATCGGAAAAGGTTGGCCATTAGTGAACATTATTATCAATTATTCCTAATTTTGCCGAAAATTTCTTCGTGCTTGAATCTGTAAATAAACCGGTATTTTTAAAAATTTCGAAAGCGGCCAAAGTACTTAATGTTCCGGCTTATGTTGTTGGTGGTTATGTTCGCGACCAAATACTTGGTCGTGAATGTACCGATATTGATATTGTTGCCGTTGGCAGTGGCATTGAACTGGCTAAAAAATTTGCCAGCTTGTTAGGGCCGGATGTTTATGTAAACGTCTTTAAAAACTTTGGCACCGCAATGGTTAACTGGCAGGGCGATACTCCGTGGGAAATTGAATTTGTCGGGGCCAGGAAAGAATCATACCGCCAGGATTCGCGGAAACCCATTGTGGAAAACGGTACCCTTGTCGATGATCAAAACAGACGGGATTTTACAATAAATGCCCTTGCCATTAGCTTGCAGGAAAATAACTACGGAGAATTGTTGGATCCTTTTAATGGCATCAAAGATCTTGAAGAAGGAATTATTCGCACGCCACTTAATCCTGATATTACGTTTTCGGATGACCCATTGAGAATGTTGCGTGCCATCCGTTTTGCCACACAGCTTAATTTTTCTATTGAACTTAAAACTTACGACGCCATTGGTCGAAATGCAGGAAGGATTAAAATAGTTTCGAAAGAACGAATAATTGAGGAAATAAATAAAATAATTCTTGCCCCGGTTCCATCCATAGGCTTTAAAATGCTGGAAGAATGTGGATTATTGCAAATTATTTTTCCGCAGATGCAGGAATTAAAAGGGGCTGAATTTATCAAAGGAAAAGGACATAAAGACAATTTTTACCACACCTTAAAAGTCCTGGATAATTTGGCACTGAACACAAATAATTTATGGTTGCGTTGGGCAGCAATTTTGCATGATATCGCCAAGCCTGCCACAAAACGCTATGATCCAAAGGCGGGTTGGACGTTTCACGGGCATGAATTCCTGGGGGCTAAAATGGTACCATCCATTTTCAGGATGTTAAAACTTCCGATGAATGAAAAAATGAAATATGTTCAGAAGTTAGTCAGGCTTCATTTGCGGCCTATTGTATTAGCCGAAAGTTTTGTAACAGATTCAGCCGTGCGAAGATTATTGTTTGATGCCGGGGATGACGTGGATGACCTGATGATGTTATGTGAGGCAGATATTACATCAAAAGATAAGAACAAGGTAAATCGTTTTCTTGAGAACTTTAAAATTGTCAGGGAAAAATTGATCGACATCGAAGAAAAAGATAAAATAAGAAACTGGCAGCCTCCGGTAACGGGTGAAATTATTATGCAAACATTTAATTTAAAACCTGGTAAGATCATTGGCGATATAAAAACAGCTATTCGTGAGGCCATTCTTGAGGGCGATATTCCAAATGAGTTTGATGCCGCATTTGAGTTAATGTTAAAAAAAGGCCTGGAGCTAGGATTGGAAAAGAAAAAATAGAATTTTTGTTTTTGGTATATTAGTTAAAAGGTATTTTATTAACTTTGAATTTGGTTTTTAAAATTTGAACCTATGCATATATATAAATTCAGGATGTTAAGCGGGGAAAATGATGATTTTGTCAGGGATATTGAAATCCAGGCATCGCAAACTTTCAAACATTTTCATGATATTATCAATGATTGTATTGTAATGAAAGGCAATGAACTGGCCTCCTTTCATATATGCGATCAAAAGTGGAACAAGAATACTGAAATTACCTTGATTGATATGCTTGAAGGGAAAGCGATGACGAAAAAGAGCGAATCGTTGAGGAAACACACATTATGCATGAGTCAAAAATTAGTGACTTTATCAATGAACCGCACCAGCGATTATTGTATGAATACGACCTCGTTAATTTAAGAACTTTTTTCATCGAATTAATGAGCGTTTATAAACAAAAAGATGACGACCCTTATCCTCGTTGCGTTTTGAGCCGTGGAGAACCATTTGAAGAAGTTATTTTACCCGAAGAAATCCTGGAAGATGATGAAGATGTCCGCAATGAACTTCTCGAAGATTTTGATGAACTGTTGGGCGATACCCTTGAAGAATACACCGAAACAAATCCTGAAAAAGATATATAGCTCTCGAACTATCAATTAACTTCAATTGAAAAACCTTCTTATTGTAGTGACAGGACCAACGGCTATTGGAAAAACTACAGTAGCAATTCAATTAGCAAAAACTTTTGACGCAGAAATCATTTCAGCCGATTCACGCCAATTTTATAAAGAATTAAGAATAGGGGTAGCGGCTCCGACTGAGGAGGAGTTATGTCAAGCCAGGCATCATTTTATCGGCCATATTTCAATTTCAGATCATTACAATGTTTCTAAATTTGAAAACGAGGTAATTGAATTTTTAAATACTTATTACAAAAAGAAACAGGTTGCTGTTATGGTAGGCGGTTCAGGCCTTTATATTGATGCTGTTTGTAAAGGAATTGACGAACTTCCCGATCCGGATAATGAGCTGAGAAAAACCTTAAAACGAAAAATGAACAACGAGGGTATTGAAGCCTCATTACTTAGATTGAAGGAGCTTGACCCGGACTATTTTAATATTGTTGACAGGAAAAATCCAAATCGTATATTACGCGCATTAGAGGTTTGTTTGACGACAGGAAAGACATATACCTCTTTACGAAATAACCAATCGAAAAAACGCGGTTTTGAAATCCTTAAAATTGGCTTAAACCGGCCCCGGAATGAATTGTTTCAAATCATCCATAATCGCGTCGACCAGATGATTGAAACCGGACTAATTAAAGAAGTTGAAGGACTAAAAGAATGTAAAAATTTTAATTCATTGAATACAGTCGGTTATAAAGAAATCTTCAATTACCTTGACAATGAATGGTCGTTGGATTTGGCAATAGAGAAAATAAAAACCAATACCCGACGGTATGCAAAACGGCAGTTGACGTGGTTTAAGAGGGATGATACGGTGGAGTGGTTTCACCCTGAGGATATAGAAAGCATTGTTGAACATTTACGAAACAAAAAGTTCTTCCAGATAAATAATAATTTTTGATTGTAGAAATTAGTATCAGTAGCACTTATTTACGTCAAATTTTTGATCAACGAAAAATAACTCAATGAGCCTAAATAATTTTATTTATTTTTTTAGTTTTCAATACTTTATTATACATTTGCATGATCAATTTGCATTTTATGTTCTACCGGTTTATTGAAATAAAAATATATAATTATTCCGGGCGGAAGCTTTTCGAATGCTGGATCAGGTAGTCCCAGGCCTTTTCTTTTCAGTACAATTCCCATTTTTTAAATTTAATTTGAATGTCCGTAAAAGGTATAATATTTAATATTCAACGGTTTTCGGTGCACGATGGCCCGGGTATCCGTACAACTGTCTTTCTGAAAGGTTGCCCGCTTGATTGCTGGTGGTGCCATAACCCAGAAGGGCGTTACGTTGGTTTGGATAATAAAAATGGAAATTCTGTTGGTAAAGAATATTCAGTGGATGAAGTAATGGTCATTCTTGAAAAAGACAGGATTTTTTATGATGAATCGGGTGGGGGAGTTACCTTTTCGGGCGGTGAGCCTTTATCGCAAACGGATTTCTTATTCGAAGTTTTGAAACGTTGTAAACATGATGGGATAAAAACTGCGGTGGATACATCGGGATATTCATCAAAAGAAAGTTTTGAAAAAATAATTCCGTTTACCGACCTGGTTCTTTTTGATTTAAAAATAATCGATAATACAAAGCATAAAAAGTTTACCGATGTGGAAAATCATATCATTCTGAGCAACTTTGAATTTGTGCTTAAAAAGGCTAAAAGAGTCATTGTTCGTTTTCCCTTGATCCCAGGAATAACGATGACCACTCAAAATATAGACAAAGTGATCAATTATCTTAAAAAGACTGAAACTAAACCGGAAGTAAATATTTTACCTTTTCATCGTATTGCTGAAGGGAAATATTTAAAAAATGGTTTTACAAACCGCATGGCCGGTGCCAGTGAATTACCTGAATCAGAAATTGCTGATGTTTTAGCCCTGATCAAAAAATTTGGTTTTGAAGTAAGCATTGGGTAAACTTTATTAACAAAAGGCAAAAACGAAATATATGAACGAGAGAATCAAAAATTTAAGAAAACAAAGTACCCAAACCCAACCGTCAATATCTACAGAAAGAGCGAAACTGATAACAGAATTTTATAAAAGCATTGATGGGGAAAATTTAAGTGTACCGGTTCAACGGGCTAAAGCTTTTCAATACATTTTGGCCAATAAAAAGATATGCATAAACCCAGGAGAATTAATTGTTGGTGAACGAGGCCCGGCTCCTCAGGCAACCCCGACATATCCTGAAATCTGTCTTCATTCAACTAACGATCTTGATGTTTTAAATTCCAGGGTAAAAATTCCTTTTCTGTCAGACGAAGAGACAAAGGCAATTTATACAAATGAAATTATACCATTCTGGAAAGGCCAAACAATCCGTGATAAAATGTTTGAAGAATTGCCTCAGGAATGGAAAGAAGCGTATGCCGCCGGTGTATTTACTGAGTTTATGGAGCAACGCCCACCAGGACATACGGTGCTTGATGATAAAATCTATAAAAAAGGGATGCTGGAATTTATAAATGACATTGACCTTGAACTGAATCACTTCGACGATCCTTTATCAGAAGTTGCCGGAAAAACAGAACAACTTCAAGCCATGAGGATTGCTGCAGAAGCCATTATCCTTTTTGCTGAGCGACATGCTATTAAGCTTGAAGAAATCGCAAAAGATGAAATTGAACTAATTCGAAAGGAAGAATTAATTCAGATGGCGAAAATATGCAAACATGTCCCTGCTTATGCCCCGCGAAATTTCTGGGAAGCGATACAATATTACTGGTTTGTTCATGTGGGCGTGATCACCGAAGTCAACCCCTGGGATTCGTTTAATCCCGGCAGGCTGGATCAACATCTTTATCCTTTTTATAAAA
>JAWKKL010000002.1:0-109548 GCA_041393275.1 Bacteroidales bacterium | reverse complement strand
CAAGGTGGTTAACGGGTTGGAGGTTATTGACCAAATTCGGCAGGGTGATGTGATCCAGAAAATTATTATTCTTGAAAATTAATTTTTATATTATGAAAAACTTAATAAAACTTACTACCCTTATTTTATTATCGGGTGTGTTGTTTAGCAGTGCAACAGCCGGTGATAAAGAATTTTCAGGCATTATTATTTACAATATAACCTACGAAAATTCAGATTTAGACCCCCAGATGCTGGCCATGATGCCCAAAACCCTGAAAATAAAAATCAAAGGTGAAAAAGTTCTTACCGAAATCAGCATGGGAATGGGCAAAACTGTTACCGTGTACGATGCCGAAACAAATACCGGCCTTACTTTTATGGATATGATGGGCCAGAAATATGCCATGAAAATGACCTCCAATGATTTTAATAAAGAAATAGCAAACGGGCCGGAAGTGGAAGTTATAACTACCGATGAAACAATGGAAGTGGCCGGGTATATGTGTAAAAAGGCGACTGTTAAAATTTTGGATGGGGATATGAAAGATTCGGAACATATCGTTTATTTCACCGATGAGCTTGGCTCTGGAATGGTAAACAAAATCGACCCGATGTACAAAGATATTAACGGGATTATGCTCGACTATAAAATGGTGGAAGATGGCATGACGATGAAGTTAAGCGCGATAAGTGTTGAAAAAAAGAAACTTTCGGATGCCGATTTCGAAATTCCGGAAGGATATAATATTATGTCGAAATCGGATTTTGAGAATATGTTTGGCGGACATTAATTTTTTATTAAAATATAATTGTGGAAAAGTCCCCTTTATAAGGGGATTTTTTGTTTTAGCCCGTGGTTTTGTTTTATTACTTTTGCACCTCAATTTGTAATCTTCATGGCGAAAAAAGCAAACAGCTTTAAGAATAGCGGTACAAAGTCGGCCAAATCAACGACGGGCGGGAAAAAGGGAAAGTCCTTCGGTTCATCTGTCAAAAGTTTTTTGAAAGATGAACGCTTCCATAAAACCCTGGGCTTGTTTATGGTATTGTTTTCCGTAGTGTTGTTTTTCGCCTTTACGTCTTACTTTTTTACCTGGCAAAGCGATGATTCCCTGAAGCCAGGCGATCAGGCACGCAACTGGATTGGAACCATAGGCAGAGCTATGTCGGAACAGTTTATCAAGCAATGGTTTGGCATTGCTGCTTACGGTTTTGTTTTCCTTATATTCATTTATGGCATTAAACTTTTGATAAAAACAAGCCTTTTCCCCCTTTGGAAATCAACCCGCATCACTTTGCTTGGGATGATTTGGTTGTCTCTTTCTTTAGGATTTATATGGGGCAACAGCGATACTTTTTCTATATTAGGTGGTGGGTTTGGTGCTTATTATGCTGAAATGTTATCGGGTATATTAGGTAAAATTGGTGCCGGTTTGTTGCTATTGTTTATATTCCTGACGTACCTTATCATTAACTACAACCTCTCTTTTGGATTTCTTAATTCAATCCACCTGCCAAAAAAAAAAGGGGTTAAGAAAGAAAACAATTTAAAGAGCACACCAAAAGAAGATTTATATAATACGGTCGAATATTCAGTTGATGATGATGAAGATTCGGAACAGGAAAATTCTCCGCCGGATCTTGATAATGAAAGTGAAGAAGACAGGCCAAACCAGATGATTGTTGTTGAACCCGGCGCAGAGAAAGAAGAAAATGCAGACGATAAAGAAAAAAAAGAATCGGACATTGAACTTACCATAGAGCAGCCTTCAGGAGAAACATTGCTGGATGAAAACGGAGTTGAAAATGGTGGTGAAATGGATCACCATACCATTGATGAACCATTTGACCCTACCCTGGATTTGCCCCATTACAAGCTACCGCCCCTGGATATGCTGGAACTTCATGGAAGTGATGAAGTGAAAGTGGAAAAGGATGAGTTGGAAAGGAACAAAAACAGGATTGTTGAAACCCTGGATAATTATTCCATTCAAATCCAGAAAATAAAGGCGACCATTGGCCCGACAGTAACATTATATGAAATCATTCCGGCACCGGGCATACGTATTTCAAAAATTAAAAACCTTGAAGACGACATTGCACTTAGCCTCGCTGCTTTCGGGATACGAATTATTGCACCAATCCCGGGCAAAGGTACCATAGGAATTGAAGTGCCAAACCAGAACCCCGATATCGTTTCGATGCGTTCGGTGTTATCGTCCGATAAATTCCAGCATACAAAATACGAGCTTCCATTTGGTATGGGGAAAACCATCAGCAACGAAAGTTTTGTGGCCGACCTTACTAAAATGCCCCATTTGCTTATGGCAGGGGCAACCGGACAGGGGAAATCAGTTGGGTTAAATGCCATCATATCCTCCCTGTTATATCGCAAACATCCGGCCGAACTGAAGTTTGTGATGGTTGACCCGAAAAAAGTAGAATTAACTTTATATTCAAAAATTGAAAGACACTTTTTGGCAAAATTGCCCGATTCGGAAGAAGCGATCATAACAGACACACGAAAAGTAGTCAGGACTCTGAATTCGCTGGGGATAGAAATGGATAACCGCTATGAATTGCTTAAAGATGCCCAGGTACGAAATATCAAGGAATATAATGTAAAGTTCAAAAACCGTAAACTAAACCCATTGCATGGGCATCGGTTTTTGCCTTACATTGTCCTCGTCATAGACGAGTTCGCCGATCTGATCATGACCGCCGGTAAAGAAATTGAAGTCCCTATCACACGGTTGGCACAATTGGCCAGGGCAGTAGGCATCCATTTAATTATTGCTACACAAAGGCCTTCGGTAAATATCATTACGGGTTCTATTAAGGCAAACTTCCCGGCGCGTGTTGCTTTTCGTGTTATTTCTAAAATTGATTCACGTACTATTCTTGATACCGGAGGGGCCGATCAGTTGATTGGACGGGGAGATATGTTGCTTTCTACCGGAAATGATTTATTGCGTTTGCAGTGTGCCTTTATTGATACACCTGAAATTGACAGAATAACCGAATATATCGGTTCGCAGCGTGCTTACGCTGATGCCTATCATTTGCCAGATTTTCAGGACGAAGACAGCAAAGGAATAGAAGATTTCGATCCGTCAGAACGGGATGAATTATTTGAAGATGCCGCCCGAATTATTGTACAAACCCAGCAGGGCAGCACATCACTTTTGCAACGAAAACTAAAATTAGGGTACAACAGGGCGGGCCGGATCATTGACCAGTTAGAAGCTGCCGGAATCGTTGGCCCATTCGAGGGTAGCAAAGCCCGCGACGTAAAAGTTGCGAATGAAGTAGCTCTGGAACAATATTTGAAGGATTTGGACCAAAAATAATAAGCATGAAAAATATATTGATTACGGTATTTGTAATGTTGTATGCCTGTTCTGGATTTAGCCAGGATATAGAGAGCATTGAAAAGGGAGATAAAAAATCCATAGAATTACTCGACAGGTTAACCCTTAAAACCGAGGCCCACAAAACAATCCAGGTTGAATTTACCTATAAAATGATTAATGAGGAAGCCAATATAAATGAATCCACAGCAGGGAAATTATTAGTCATGGGCAATAAATACCGCCTTAATATTGCCGGTCAGGATGTTATTAGCGATGGAGAAACTTCCTGGACCTATATTGAGGACGCCGGCGAAGTCCAGATTAATACAGTGGAAGATTCTGAAGAAGCCATTACACCCAATAAACTGTTGTCGTCGTATAATGAAAGCTTTCGTTCAAAATTTATTAAAGAAGGATTTCAATATGGCACCCCTGTAAATGTGATTGACCTTACACCTGTTGAAGGCAAATCGTATTATAAAGTAAGGCTGGTAATTGATAAAGAAAAAGACCAATTGCTCGAAATTACTATATTTGATAAAAACGGAAGCACATATTCGTATATTATTAATAAGTTTCTCCCTAATGTCGATGTTAACCCTGACATATTTTCTTTTAAAGCTTCAGATTTTCCCGATGCAGATGTTATTGATATGAGGTAGCCCTTTCATGGCAGAATGAATTTCACGATAAATTGAAATCACCAATTCAATTAGATATTAACAGCGAACATCTTGATAACTTTTACTGAATCCCTTTAATGGTAAAGGTTTCTTTAATTAATTTTGCTTCAAATTAGGTGTAGCATGTCCGAACAATATACAGAAGATAACATACGGTCGTTGGAATGGAGTGAACATATCCGGCTGAGGCCCGGTATGTATATTGGTAAACTGGGAGACGGAGCCTCGCAGGATGATGGTATTTATGTGCTTATCAAAGAGATTGTTGACAATGCGATCGATGAATTTGTGATGGGCAACGGACGGAATATTGATATTTCCATTGATGACAGGCGGGTAACCATCCGCGATTTTGGCCGTGGAATACCCCTCGGAAAAGTGGTTGATTGTGTGTCAAAAATAAATACCGGGGCAAAATATGATTCAAAAGTATTTAAAAAAGCCGTTGGACTGAACGGCGTTGGTTCAAAAGCGGTAAATGCCCTTTCTTCTTATTTTAAAACAGAATCTGTAAGAGAAGGAAAAAGTAAAGTAGTAGAATTTTCACAGGGTGTTTTAATTAATGACCATAAAATAATTCCTTCGGAAGAAAAAAACGGTACCATTGTAACTTTTGAACCCGATAAGGAGATTTTCGGAAATTATCATTTCATAAACGAATACGTCGAAAAACTACTTTGGAATTATGTTTTCCTAAACAAAGGCTTGATCATCAAATACAATGGTGAACGGTATCATGCAAAAAATGGATTAAAAGATCTTCTCGAACGAAATATAAATGGCAATGGCCCCATCATTTATCCAATTATACATATCGAAGAGGCTGACTTAGAGTTTGCTTTTACACACAGTACCAAACAATACGGCGAAGAATATTATTCCTTCGTAAACGGGCAGCACACAACGCAAGGGGGAACCCATCAGGCAGCGTTCAAAGAGGCCATTGTAAAAACAATTCGTGAGTTTTTCGGGAAAGACTTTGACACCAACGACATCAGGCAGTCAATTGTGGCAGCCATTAGTATAAAAGTACAGGAACCGGTATTTGAATCACAGACGAAAACAAAACTTGGATCGCAACACATGGAGCCGGGCGGTCAAACTGTTAGGAATTACATTCATGATATTGTCAAACGGAACCTGGATAATTACCTTCATATAAATCCCGAATCAACCGAAGAATTATACCGGAAGATTCTTCAGTCGCAGAAAGAACGAAAAGAACTGGATGGGATAAAAAAACTGGCCCGCGAAAGCATTAAAAAAGCAAGCTTGCATAATAAAAAATTGCGCGATTGTAAGGTGCATTATAATTCGAATCATGAATTGCGTCTCGATTCGTCCATATTTATCACCGAGGGTGATTCGGCAAGCGGTTCCATTACAAAATCGCGTGATGTGGCAACCCAGGCTGTTTTTAGTTTAAAGGGAAAACCCCTGAACTGTTTTGGGCTGAGTAAAAAAATTGTGTATCAAAACGAAGAGTTTAACTTGTTGCAATCAGCTTTAAATATTGATGATGACCTGGATAATCTTCGGTATAATAATATTATCATCGCTACCGATGCCGATGTGGATGGCATGCACATCAGGCTTCTCTTATTGACTTTTTTCCTGCAATTTTATCCCGATCTGGTTAAAGCCGGCCATTTGTATATTTTGCAAACACCCCTATTCAGGGTGAGGGATAAAAAGGATACCATTTATTGTTACAACGAAGAGGAAAAAGCAGAAGCCATTAATAATTTAAAGGGCAAACCTGAAATTACACGCTTTAAAGGATTAGGTGAGATATCACCGGGAGAATTCAAACATTTTATCGGTTCCTCAATTCGTCTTGACCCTGTGCTGCTGCAACGCGATACGTCATTAAAAGAAATCATGTCGTTTTATATGGGAAAAAATACACCCGAACGTCAGTTTTTTATCATCGATAATTTAAGGGTTGAGGATGATGTGCTGAATGAAGCACAGGTAGCGTAAATACACCCTGCAGCGGTTTCAAACCCTCGCAGGATTTAATTATTAAATTTAATATGCGAAGTGAGCTTTTTGTAAGCCTTCCCCAAATTGTGTGTAATATTCCCGGCCATGAGTGCTTCATAACCCCATTTTTCTGATGCCAAGTCTGCGGCAAGCCCATGCAGGTAAACACCCAGAATACATGTCTCCTTTGGTGAATAACCCTGAGCAGCAAGGCCGAGCAAAATACCAGTCAATACATCTCCGCTTCCGCCGGTTGCCATGCCTGGGTTTCCGGTTGAGTTGAAATAACAAGAGCCATCAGGGCAGGTGATGGCTGTGTGTGCCCCTTTTAAAATAACATACATCCCATATTGAATAGAAAAATCCAGTTGTTTTTTATTCCTGTCAAAGTCATCTTTCGATCCACCAACCAGTCGTTCCAAATATTTTGGATGCGGGGTAAAAATTCTTGCTTTTGTGATGAAGGGTATCCAGGTTTTATTGTTAGCCAGAATGTTGATAGCATCTGCATCAAAAATCAATGGGAGTGCGCTGTTTTGGATCAGCAATTTGAGGGCCGATCCAGTTTTTTTGTCGGTTCCAATCCCCGGACCAATGGCTATGGCGGTATAACCTGCCAGTTCGGGATGATTAGAAAATACCATTTTATCCTCATCAATACTAACCATAACTTCAGGGGTGGCCGCTTGTAATATAGGATAACCTATGGAAGGGACATGCGTTGTTATTAATCCGGCTCCGGCTTTTAAACCGGCTTTAGAAGCCAGCACGGCAGCGCCCATTTTGCCATAACTTCCGGCAATAAGCAATCCATGGCCATAGTTACCCTTATGCGAAAACTTTCCCCTTTTTTTTACCACAGGCCTTACATCTTCACCAAGAACAAAATAATTGTTAACATCCACTGCATTGATATATTGGGGGTGAAGCCCAATGTTCAGTACTTCCCAATGGCCAACATACTGATCATTTTCGGGAAATAAAAAACCAAACTTTGGAAACTGAAAAGTGAGTGTATAGTCAGCTTTTATTATAGCACCATCATTTGTAGTATTGCTCTCATCACAGAAAAAACCGGAAGGCGCATCAATGGCAATAACAACGGCTTTGCTGTTATTGATATGGTTCACAACTTTACCTAAAAAGCCTTTTACCGGCCTCGTCAATCCTGATCCAAAAAGAGCATCAATCACGACTTCTTTTTCATTGATTTGAGGAAGCTCCGCACCTTCTTTAATATCCAGCATGCTTAAACCGGGGATTTTTTTTGCCCTTTCATAATTTATCTTACAGCTTGGCGACATTTTATCCGCATACCAAAACGTATTTATCGAAACTTCAATCCCGGCATTGGCAAGCATTCTCCCCAGGGCAAATCCATCGCCTGCATTATTTCCCAATCCGCAAAATATGTTGAATTTGCGATCCGGTTTGGAGTTGGCCACAATCCAATCAAACAATTCGGTGGCCGCCCGTTCCATGAGGTCAATGTCGGCAATGGGTTCATGTTTTATGGTATAAACATCAGCTTCCTGTATTTTATTTATGGGTAGTATTTTCATTTTCTAAGTTTTCTTTTTCAATAAGGTCTATCACTTTATTAATGACAAGCCGATTCGAACCATTATCCCAAAACTCTTCAATTGTGTTTGGCTTTACTTCTTCATCAGGTAAAAAACCGTGAGTATTCCTGTTTTTATCTAATGCTTCGGACATGCTAAAGGATAATCCTAATCTGATTTTTGTTACAGGCAGATAGTTGAGTTGGGAGCTTGTGAATTGAGTATTTTTGGAAAGTGATTCACTGCCGTAAATCTTTGTTGATATTTTATTATATCTTAAAATGTCCGCAAAATTAATCCCTGACAATTTTGTTTTGGGGCCAATAATTAAATATATATGTCCTTCGAATTTAAGTTCAGTTGATATATCCCGATATCTTCCAAGAATAAACTTATTATCCTTTATTGATTTTTTCGTGTATTGAGAAAGATTCTTTTTCTCTTTATGATAGCCATAGATCCAAAGATCGCCCTTGTACAAGTAGTTTAAAAAGATTATCCAAAAAGTATTAGAACTCCAGCCGCATTCAGAAATATCAATTATCAGACTTTTTGATTGCTGCCTTTGTATTTGATCAAAAATATAATTTAAAGTATCTATTTCAATTTTGCCGTATGGGAATGAATTTATTTTGAAAACGCCCTTATCCCCATCAAAATATGATGAATACCAGTTTAATTTTTCTTTCACTTGTTCTTCTGCCAGCTTCTTATAAGATAAATCGGAAAAAGGTAATAGTTCTACCTGTTTATGCAGTATGATATGGCTATTGTATGGCGTATAAGCTATGTCAACCGCATTTTGAAATCCAAATAAAATATGAGAAATGACACTTGAATAAGATAAGTTACATTCGCCATATTGATATTTTAGATAGTATCTATATCTATTAAAGGTTGAAGCTCTATATATTTCTGGAATAACTTTTTCCGCAGGAATATTATTAATACTTATAATTCTTGACTTATACAAGTCCGATTCTATATCAGTTATAAATACAGAATCGTGAAATATTTGAATCGTATATGGAATTATGATTTTTTCAGCGAATGATTTAACCGTTTTGTCGTCAGCTTCAAATCCATATTTCCCAACAAGACTATAAAACGATTGATCATCCTGCAATGCCTGAATCAATGGCACAGTTAATAGATAAAAATCAACCCTGCTCATTTCCCCTTTTTCATCAATCACTTGTTGTATGCTATCATACAATTGATTGAATCGATTTTTCCCAACAAACATCAACCCGTCATAATTGTAATTTTTATACATCGCCTTATTTTTAATAAAAGCCAGGTCGGATTTTAATTCAAAGGCGGGAAACATTTGATTAAGAATAGGCATAATGCTATCCTGCGATGTACCTATTATGGAAATGAAAATAAAAATAGTAAGGAACCTAATTTTTTTCATAAACCTTAAACAATAAAACAAAAACACCGAACCAAATAAATCAGTCCGGTGTCGGTTTGAATCTAATATTTTATTCTTTTATTACGTAACAATTGGCCATAAGATCATGCAGCCCCTGTTTTTTTTCGGTAAAGGCGATCATTATATAACCGATCATAAAAATAAAACTTGAAATGATCTTTCCGAAATACCTGCCCGATGCCCTGGCAAATGAAATCCGGTTGTAATCATAATCGGTCACTTTGATTTTCAGCACCAGCTTACCAACAGTTCCTTGTGTCTTCGACGATTCCATCAGAGCAAAATAAAGCCAGTTAATGACGATCGTCACAGAAATAATAACCCCGTAAAGTATAAATATGGGGCCTAAAATTACACGGGGGTCATCAATATCGTAACCCGATTCGGACAAGCTCCAAATCGAAATTCCGAATACGCCCAACACAGGCAAAATGATAATCCAGCTTGCCATCGAAACGATTACATTGTCAATCAGGTAGGCCAGCAGCCTCCACCAGAATCCGGCAAACGGAGCCGGTGTCTGCACATTCTCATTGGTATTCACATCATTATTCATAGCTAAATATTTTAAAGGATTAATAACTGAATTCTTCGAGCAATTCGTAAGGGAACATGGCAAAATTTAAGCCGATGAAAAGGAAACTTAAAAACAACATAAATATAAATACGGCCGCAAGAACCAGCCCGATAATAGCCATCGTCCTCCCATTTTTTACATTACTTACCGAACCCTGCTTATATCCTTCGGGATTGGCATAATAAAGGGCCAGGTCGCGGTTAGCCAGCACCAGGCCAATGATGGCTATAACCAGCCCGATTATTCCGTAGCAACAACACAAAACAATGGATGAAATACCAAGTACCAGCACCGCTGTTGCATTGGGGAGAGGAATTTGATGAGAAGGGGTATTAACGTTCGGATCACTCATGATGAAAGGGCTTAATGGTAAATCAGTTTATAAATGTACGATAAAACCTGAATCGTTACCGTAAAAATAAAGGAAATTTTTAACATAAAAGCCCCTTTTCTGAATTTGAAAATTAAATGAAAAATAAGGAAAACAGCCATAAATATCATTGGTAAAAGGGCTGGAAACGTCTTGATGCTTTCGATTAGCTCTCCCTTTAACAACATAATCAGGGCGGTTTGTATACCGCATCCAAGGCATTCGATGCCCAGGAATTGTTTATAATAACACGGCATTTGATGTGCCTCAAGCCATTCGATCAAAGCTTCCATCCTGTAAAAATACTGATTTTCCAAACTTTATGTAACAATAAAAACATTGCTTGTTCCAGATATTTCGGAAGGTCTTTAATTGTAAATATTACTTTTGCAACAAATGTTGAATAATGGCCAGAAAAAATAAGGAATTCCCCCTTTATGAAAATGTACCCATCATCGATGCCGGTGCGGAAGGAAAGTCCATAGCGCGGATCAACGACAAAGTGGTTTTCGTGCCTCATGTAATTCCGGGTGACGTGGTGGATATCAAAATCGTACAAAAAAAGAAATCCTACATGAAGGGCCGGGCCGAAAAAATCCACTCCTTTTCAGATAAGCGCACCGAGCCCAAATGTGAGCATTTCGGCATATGCGGCGGTTGCAAATGGCAAAACATGAAATACGAAGAACAGCTGTTTTATAAACAAAAACAGGTGGTTGATAACCTTACCCGACTTGGGAAGTTTAATATGCCCGAAATTTCCCCCATTCTTCCTTCTCAAAAAATTTATTTCTACCGCAACAAGTTGGAATACACATTTTCGAACAAACGATGGCTGACTGAATATTCAAAAGATATGAATTTTGAAGAGCGCGACATGAATGCCCTCGGGTTTCACATGCCGGGTATGTTCGACCGCGTGTTGGATATCGCCAATTGTTATTTACAGGATGAACCCTCCAATGCCATCAGGCTTGCGCTGAAAGAGTTTACCCGAAAACACAACTACGAATATTACGATATTAAAAACTGGTCGGGCTTTTTGCGCAATGTGCTCATCCGCACTTCCACTACCGGCGATTTGATGGTGATCCTTGTCGTTCGTTCATACCTTAATGAAACCCTCGAACATATCCTGGATTTTCTGGCCGACACTTTCCCCAAAATTACCTCACTGATGTACGTTGTAAATGACAAACACAATTCCGTCATTACCGATCTTAAAATTAAACTCTACAAAGGCAACCCATACATTTTTGAAAAGATGGAAGACCTGAAATTTAAAATTGGCCCCGTTTCATTTTACCAGACAAATTCATTGCAGGCTTATGAACTGTATAAGATTGTAAGGTCCTTTTCGGCTTTAACCGGGAGCGAAATTGTTTACGACTTATACACCGGAACGGGCACCATTGCAAACTTTGTTGCCAGGCAATCCAAAAAAGTAGTTGGCATTGAATACATCGATGCAGCCATAAAAGATGCCAACGAAAATTCAGCGCTTAATGGAATTGAAAACACGTATTTTTTTGCAGGGGATATAGCCAAAATTCTGGATGATAATTTTGTTGAAGCCAATGGAAAACCCGATGTCATCATCACCGACCCGCCCCGCGCCGGCATGCACTCCGACGTTAACAAACAAATCCTGAAAATGGAACCCCGACGAATCGTTTATGTGAGTTGCAACCCCGCTACCCAGGCCCGCGATGTCACCATTTTAAGCGAAAAGTACAACGTACTGAAAGTCCAGCCCGTTGATATGTTCCCACATACCCACCACGTAGAGAATGTGATGTTGTTAGAGAAGAAAGGTTAATAGTTTGAATAGTAAATAGGTTAATGACATTTCTATATTTTAGGCCTTATTGAGCCTGGGCCATAAAATCTTCAAAATTAAATTTTTCTTTTCCTTTTTGGGAGGGAGCACGCCCCAACTGGTTCAAGTCTTCAATCCAGGCCTCGTGCGTTAGCGTGACTTGGACCTTTTAAGAACTTCCCATTAATCCATCCTAAAACCTCATTTATCCACCCGAAGATGGCATTTAACCACAAAAAGACAACAATAATTTGCCAAATATCAACACCTATTTGACTAAATTAAACACCAATTGATCCAAATTAAATACATATTTACCTGAAATAAACATTAATTTACCCAAATTCAACATCTATTTACCTAAAATCAATAATAATTTACCCGAATTAAATAATATTTTGCCTTAATTGAGATTTTATAGCATGAAATGCCGCATTTGATTGTATACCATCATCTTCTACCTACCCATAAAACCTTCCTCCCATCATGTAAGCTTCTTTTCCTATCTTTGATCATCCATTTAATTGACAAAAGATAAGTAATATCCATGATGATAAAGTAACACGTTATAAAAAATATCTACCCTATGAAATCATACAGAAAAGAACTTTGGTTTAACACCACCCAACGGCGACAACTTATTAACATAACCCCCGAAGTTGCAAGCTGCCTCCACGAAAGCGGCATCATGGAAGGCCTTATCCTGGTATCCGCCATGCACATAACGGCCAGTGTTTTCATTAACGACGATGAAAGCGGCCTTCACCACGATTATGAGGTTTGGTTAGAAAAACTGGCCCCCGAAAAACCTTATTCTCAATACAAACATAACAGTTATGAAGACAATGCCGACGCCCATTTAAAGCGCACCATCATGGGCAGGGAAGTGGTAGTTGCCGTCACTGATGGCAGGTTGGATTTTGGCCCGTGGGAGCAAATTTTCTATGGCGAGTTTGATGGAAAACGGAGAAAAAGGGTATTGGTTAAAATTATCGGAGAATAATAATCTTTATTTCAGCCTCAATAAATTTACAATATCCAGCACATCGGGTGCTTCTCCTTGAATGGTGTAATGTGCCTGATTGTAAAACGGTTCTCTCAAATCCAATTGCTGTTCAATAAACTCTTTTATTTCTTCCGGTGATTTTTTCTGTATCAACGGCCTTTTTTTCTTTGCTTTCAACAGGCGTTTCAATAAGGAATCAGGTGTCATTTTTATATAAACCGAAACGCCATGCTTGTTAATGATCTCCATATTATCATAAAAACAAGGTGTCCCGCCTCCTGTGGAGATTACAATGTTGTCAGATGTCAGGGTTTCTTTTAATGATTCATGTTCCAGCTTTCGAAAGGTTTTTTCATCAAAGCGATGGAAAATGTCGGGGATGGTAATGTGATATTTATTTTCAATGTTCTTGTCCAGATCGACATGTTTGTACTTGAATTCATTGGCAAGTTTTTTCCCAAGGGTGGTTTTCCCGCTTCCCATATATCCAACCAGGTAAATCCTCATCGTTTTAGTTAAAATTCCTCCGTTGAAACTACATCACCGTATTCATAAGTAACAATCCTCGTAATATTGCCATCCGGGTCGTAGAAAATCTCTTTGCCATGCTTTTCGTTATCAACATAAGATATTTCACGGTTTACGGAACCATTTCTGTACCATGCCTTTTGTTTCCCTGAACCCATGTTAAATTCGCCCATACCCATAATGGTTCCGTCATCGGCGTAATAAATCCATCGCCCATCAAACATCCCTTTGTTATATTGTCCCTGAATGCTGATTTGTCCTGACGGATAAAATTGCAGGCTGGGCCCATGAAGGGTGTTCATCCGATAATTATCTTCCGCAGTTTTTTTACCATTCATATCGAAAGATTCTACTTTACCATCCAGGCGATTGTTTTTGTAGTTTTCAATGGAGTGGATTTTCCCGTTCACATACCATCGGGTTGATGTTCCCTGCAGGGAGTCATTTACATAATTACATTCGTGCTGTTTTTTCCCATTGGCATAATACCAGGTTGCTGTTCCATTGTAATATCCACCCTTTTTTGGTATCTCATATTTTAATTCTCCGTTTTCATAATATCCTTTTTCAACCTGGCTGCATCCCCAAAATAAAACTACTAAGGGTAGAAAATAGATGAAATATTTATTTGAAAAGTTACTTCTCATTGATTTACTAACAGATGATATCCACATATCTAAATGATTCAGGAACCAGTATTATTGTTCCATTCGTTGTTTTAATGCCTCGAATAGCAGAATTCCGGTGGCAACAGAAACATTGAGTGAATTAATTTCGCCTTGCATCGGGATTTTTACCAGGTCGTCGCAAAGAGGAATTAATTCCGGGCCAATCCCTTTTTCCTCCGAACCCATTAAAAGTGCAATCGGAGATTTATATTCAGTTTGATAATATAATTTGTCAGAACCTTCAGAAGCACCAATGATTTTAATTCCACTATCTTTAATAAATTTAAGGCTGTTTTTTAAACTGCTTACCCGGCAAACTTTTATTCTCGTCAATGCACCGGCTGAAGTTTTAACAGCATCAGCATTGAGCATGGCATTCCCTTTATCAGGAATGATCATGGCATCAACACCCGCACATTCTGCCGAACGGGCAATAGAGCCCACATTCCTTACATCTGTAACCTGGTCGAGGATAATAAAAAATGGGGTTTTGCCATGCTCAAATAATTCGGGGATCACATGCTCAATATTGCTGTAAATCAATGGCGAGATAATGGCGATTACCCCTGGTGATTTTTGGGTGTTATCCTAAAGAGTTTTTCTTTGGGAACAAACTGAAAAGGTACCTTTCGTTCGGTAGCCAACATTCGTATTTTATCGGTTTTTGAAGGGTGCAGTGTTTTCTGCAAAAATATTTTTTCAATTTCTTTCCCCGATAATAAAACTTCAATTACCGGATTGATGCCGTATATTAATTCTTCTGTGTTCAAAACGCTTTTTTTAGGCCACAAAGATACCATCAATTCTATATTAACAGAAACTTATCGAGCTTTAAGTTAAGGATATTGTACTTTAGCAAAATATTTATCAAAAATATTTGGATAATTCATTTATAAGGTAGATTTTTGCGCCCGATTTGATGTGTTGTTATTTTGTTAACAGTTGTAAGTTTTTAAAAATTAAATACTTTGCCCCTAGGCAATAAAAAAAGTAAAGCTATGGATTTAGAAAAAATGATGAATAATCTCGAGAAAAAACATCCCGGTGAAGTAGAATATCTTCAGGCCGTTCGTGAAGTTCTCGAATCAATTGAAGAAGTAGTCAATGATAACCCGCAATTCGAATCTGCCGGAATCATTGAACGTCTTATCGAACCCGACCGTATATTAACCTTTAAAATTCCGTGGATGGATGATGAAGGAAATGTTCATGTAAACCTCGGATATCGTGTTCAATTTAACAATGCTTTAGGCCCATATAAAGGTGGTTTGCGTTTTCACCCAAGTGTAAATCTAAGTATTCTTAAATTTCTTGGTTTTGAACAAATTTTTAAAAACAGCTTAACAACGCTGCCAATTGGTGGTGGTAAAGGGGGATCTGATTTTAACCCCAAAGGAAAATCGAATGCTGAGATCATGCGTTTTTGTCAGGGTTTTATGCTGGAACTTTGGAAAATTATTGGTCCGGAGATGGATGTACCTGCCGGAGATATTGGCGTTGGAGGAAAAGAGATTGGATATTTATATGGCATGTATAAAAAACTTCGTGGCGAACATCACGGTGTGTTAACAGGCAAAGGCTTAAATTGGGGAGGAAGTTTAATTCGCCCTGAAGCCACGGGTTTTGGTGCTGTTTATTTTGCAAAAGAAATGTTGGCTACCAAAGGTGAGACATTTGAAGGCAAAACAGTTGCCATATCAGGATTTGGAAATGTTGCCTGGGGCGCTGCATTGAAAGTTACGGAATTAGGTGGAAAAGTTGTTACCCTTTCAGGGCCTGATGGCTATATATATGACCCACTAGGAATAACGGGAGATAAGATCGAATACATGCTCGAATTAAGGGCTTCAAATCAGGATATTGTTCAGCCTTATGCACTGGAATATCCCGAAGCTAAATTTAATGCAGGAAAACGTCCATGGGAAGTTATATGTGATGTGGCTTTACCTTGTGCAACACAAAATGAATTGGATGAAAAGGATGCAAAAACACTAATTGCAAATGGATGTTATTGTGTGGCAGAAGGTGCCAATATGCCATCTACCCCCGAAGCTGTCGAGATTTTCCATGATAACCATATTTTATTTGGGCCTGGTAAAGCAGTAAATGCAGGCGGTGTAGCCACTTCAGGGTTGGAAATGTCGCAAAATGCCATGAAATTAAACTGGCGCCGCGAAGAAGTAGATGAAAGACTCCACCACATTATGATAAGTATTCATGATACTTGCAAGAAATACGGTACCGAAGAGAATGGATATACAAATTATGTAAAAGGGGCAAACGTGGCTGGGTTTTTGAAAGTTGCTAATGCTATGCTTGATCAGGGCGTGATTTAAATTGATTTAAAAGTTTCATACATAAATTTAGGTTAGAAAAAATGAATTTTTCAACCCCGCCAGCAGCGGGGTTTTTTTATAATTTTCCATTACTTCCTCCGTTAGTCTTTATTAATTTTTAATTTTGCGCACTTAACTTACGAAGCTTTACCCAATGGATTTTGTTAATCCCGGATTTCTTTATGGATTGCTTGCCGTTTCCATACCCATTATTATCCACCTGTTTAATTTCAGGCGGTTTAAAAAGGTATATTTTACCAACGTTGCTTTTATTCGTGAATTAAAGCAGGAAACCCAAAAGCAAAACCGTTT
This sequence comes from Bacteroidales bacterium, assembly GCA_041393275.1. Lineage (GTDB taxonomy): Bacteria > Bacteroidota > Bacteroidia > Bacteroidales > JAADJA01 > JAADJA01. The sequence goes on along the minus strand of JAWKKL010000002.1, from coordinate 92,928 downwards.
GAAACATCTGTTGGTATTGCTCCTGCGAATACTGGCCATCATTGCCCTGGTACTTGCCTTTGCCAGGCCTTTTATTCCGGCAAAGGATAACCTTATCAGGCCACAGGAAACAAACAATGTAAGTGTTTATATTGATAATTCTTTCAGTATGCAGGCCGAATCTGATAAGGGAACCTTGGTGGAATCGGCGAAAGAAAAGGCCCTTGAAATTGCTTCGGTGTATAAACCATCCGACCGGTTTCAGCTTTTAACCAATGACATGGAGGGAAGACACCAACGATTTGTATCAAAAGAGGAATTTTTAAACCTGGTTGATGAAATTAATGTTTCACCCGTAAGCTTGGGTTTGTCGCAGGTTATGATTAGGCAGGAAGAACTCCAGAAGCAGGAAATTTCCAAAATGAAAACAGCGTATATTATTTCTGATTTTCAAAAGAATTTTGTTGGCGAAATGGACGAACCCAACGACTCCCTGTTAAATACCTTTTTAATTCCATTACAGGCGTTTAACAACGATAATATATATATTGATTCCTGTTGGTTCGATGCGCCGGTTCAACAGATAAAACAACAGGTGAAGCTTTGTGTACGGATAAAAAACAGTTCGGAAAACACCTATGAAAAAATTCCGCTCAAGCTTTCCATTAATGGAAATCAGAAAGCCGTGGCCAGCTTCGACCTTGAGGCAATTGGAGAAGCCCTGGTTGTTCTTTCATTTACTAATCATAGCCCAGGAATACAATCAGGTGAACTGGAAATCAACGACCACCCGGTAATATTTGACGACCGGTTTTATTTTTCATATTTCGTTTATGCTGAAATCAGCATTTTATGCATAAACGGTACAGCAGAAAATAGTTATTTAAACGCCCTGTTTTCAAATGATTCAACGTTTCGGTTTGCAAATGTTTCGAGTAGAATGATCAATTATTCTTCATTGCCTGAGTATAACCTGATTCTATTGAATGAACTTTCTGAAATATCATCGGGTTTGGCTGATGAATTGACTCGCTTTGTAGAAAGCGGTGGAAGCCTCGTTTTTATTCCGGCGGCAAACCCTGATTTGCCTTCGGTGAATGCTATGCTCGAAAGAATGAGTGCAGGAAGGTATTCATTTATTGATTCCACCGGCCAAAAAATTACCCAACTAAATATCGCGCATCCGATTTATGCAGATGTTTTTGATGAAATCCCCGAAAATATTGACCTTCCATTTGTTTCTAAGAATTTTAAGATTGAAGTGACTTCCCGTATGATTCAGGATAAGCTCCTGACCCTGCAAAATGGCGGTATTTTTCTGAATGTCCAACCTTTTGGGAAAGGGAAGGTGTATTTATTTGCTGTTCCTTTTAAGGCAAATTTTAGCAGTTTTCCGAAACATGCCATCTTTGTCCCTACCTTATATAAAATTGCTCTATCGAGCAACATCGAAGAAAATTTATACCAGGTTCTTGGCAAAAATGAAGTGATTAAAATAAGGCAAAACAACCTTGGGCCTGATCAGGTATTGACCATACGTAATGGAGAAGGGAATTTTGAATTCATCCCCGAGATCAGGCATGTGGGCACTGGCCTCGAAATTTTCCCACATAATCAGGTTACAACAGCCGGGAATTATTTTCTTAAAAACCAGGGCCAGGCTATTACGGGTTTGTCGTTTAATTACGATCGTACCGAATCGGAGATGATTTTTTTTACTAATACCGAATTGGAAAATTATCTTGCCGAAAGAAAGATCAAAAGGGTTCAACTGCTTGGTATTAGCGATAAACCCTTCATCCAGACACTTACTGATTTAAGCCGGGGGGTTCAGTTGTGGAAATATTTTGTATTTGCTGCCCTTTGCTTTTTACTGGCCGAAGTGATCGTGCTACGGTTTTGGAAATAATTCCTGGCACCATGTCAAAAGATCGAATTCATAATTTCCTGTGTTCCGAAAACAATTAAAAAATTTAATTCAAACAAAACCGTTAGAATATTGACACTAAGAATCAGTCAAAATTCTGTAATTTTGCCGTAAATTGAAAGACGATGAAGATTGTATTTTTCAGGACACCGAAGCCCAAACAATTCAAATATCCACCGCGTTATTACGACGAGGAAAAGGAGCGGAGGGAGCAACGCAAGAAGGAACTTGGCCTGTCGAACGAAAAGATCGATTTTCAATCGCGGGTTACGGCCAACTGGAGCCGCTTTCGAAAAACCGACCGGAACCGGAAAAAAAAGGCGGAATTGAGTGTTCTGATTTACCTTTTTATTGCCGCCGTTCTTATTTATTTCGTTTTCTTTACCTAATTATATTTCAAGAAAAAAATGCCCGATATTATCCACTTGCTAACCGATTCAGTTGCTAACCAAATAGCCGCCGGTGAAGTGATTCAACGGCCAGCATCGGTGGTCAAGGAATTGCTTGAAAATGCAGTGGATTCAGGCGCCGATGAAATCACACTGGTGATCAAAGACGCTGGAAAAGTGCTGGTGCAGGTAATTGATAATGGGTGTGCCATGTCGGTAACCGATGCACGGATGTGTTTTGAGCGTCATGCAACTTCGAAAATCAAGTCAGCGGATGATTTGTTTGCTATTCATACCCTGGGTTTTCGGGGTGAAGCACTCGCTTCCATTGCTTCCATTGCCCAGGTTGAATTAAAAACACAACGGGTGGAGGACGAAACGGGCACTCACATTATCATCGAAGGTTCAAAGGTGGTAAGCCAGGATGTTTTTGCCGGAACTAAAGGAACCTCTATCTCTGTAAAAAACTTGTTTTATAATATTCCGGCCCGAAGGAAATTTTTGAAATCCAATTCAACAGAACTCCGTCATATCATTGAAGAATTTCAGCGAGTTGTGCTGGTTAGGCCTGGAATTAAATTTACGTTTCATAACGATAATCGCCAGTTGTTTTTATTGCCAAAAGGAAATTTAAAACAACGTATCGTAGCCCTTTTTGGGCCAACTTATAACAACAAACTTATCCCTCTTGAACAAGAATCAGACGTGGTAACAATTTCTGGTTTTATTGGAAAACCTGAGTTTGCACGTAAAACCCGCGGAGAACAATATTTTTTTGTAAACGGCCGGTTTATTAAACATCATTACCTCAATCATGCGGTGGATGGGGCATTCAGGGAACTCATCCCCAACGACGCTTTTCCATCTTATTTCATCTATTTTAAAATTGATCCGAAAGAGATAGATATTAATATCCACCCCACCAAAACGGAAGTCAATTTTCAAAATAACCAGGTGATTTATGCTATGTTAAGCTCAACAGTGAAACAAGCACTTGGAAAATTCAATATTTCCCCTTCCATTGATTTTGGCTCGGAATCGTCTTTTGAAATCAGCATGCCAGCGAAGGACAAAGTCATTTTGCCTCCATCCATTGCCGTTAATACTGAATACAATCCATTCGAAAAGGCTAAAAGGCAAACAGAAGGAGCGGGTGCAGGATTTTCAAAACCATCAGCAAAAAACTGGGAATCACTTTACCCTTCCAACCAAATTAGTAAACAAAAAGCACCTGAACAAAAGTTTGACCTTGATACCCGCGATGAAAAGGAAATTATCGAGACAGATACTATGGAAGGGGCTTTTTTGCTTCGCGATCACTATGTTGTTGCCCGTGTCCATTCAGGGTTAATGCTTATTGACCGGCAACGGGCCATGGAGCGTATCTACTTTGAGCAATTCCTTAGTACCATGGAAGCGGGTAGGGGAAATTCGCAACAAACGCTTTTTCCGTTAACGTTACATTATTCATCTCAGGAGAGTGAGATTTTGAAATTCATTGAAAAAGATTTGAAAAAGCTGGGTTTCGAAATAGAATATTTTGGAAATAATTCGTTTATTGTGCATGGTACTCCGGCCGAATTGAACAACCCGGATACTAAAGACGTTTTGGATAGTATCATTGATAATGTTAAAAAAAGCCAGGATGAAGTAAAGATCGACAGAAAATCGGTTATTGCAAAACAACTGGCAGTGAATATGGCATTTCGTCATAAAGGGAAATTGGAAAAAGAAGAAATAAAATCGTTGATAAACAGGCTTTTTGCAACAAAAGTCCCGGAAGTAACACCCAATGGCAAGCCAATTGTAAAGATCATGTCGTTTGAAGAAATAGATCAAAAATTTTAAAAAATTTATGAATAATTACAGGCCTTCGGGCTTTCAGATATTGCCCCCGGTTGTTAAGAATTTATTGATCATAAACGGGTTGTTTTTTTTAGCAACCCTTGCTTTGTCATCAACAATAAACCTTACCGATTATCTTGGAATGCATTATCCGGTTTCTCCATTGTTTAAACCCCATCAGTTGGTTACCTACATGTTTATGCATGGTAGTTTCGGGCATATAATATTTAATATGTTTGCCCTGTGGATGTTTGGAAATGCCCTGGAAAATGTTTGGGGGCCAAAACGGTTTTTAATTTATTATATGGTAACGGGTATAGGGGCAGGCTTGCTTCATTTATTGGTTATCTATATTCAGGTTTCGAGCGTTGAAGCCAAATTAACATTTGACTTGATTGCACAAGTTAAAGATACAGGCTACAGCATTTTACTTGAGGGAAAGAATTTTGCCGATCCTTTGCTCGGTAAACTTAACCTTTTGTATAACACGCCGACTGTAGGCGCATCGGGTGCCGTATTTGGGCTTTTACTCGGATTTGGAATGTTGTTCCCTAATGTTATGATTTACCTCTATTTCGCTATACCCATTAAAGCAAAGTATTTTGTAATGGGGTATGGCGCTTTGGAATTGTTTCTTGGTTTTTCTAACAATGCCGGTGATAACATTGCCCATTTTGCCCATCTGGGAGGGATGATCTTTGGCTATTTTATGATCATTTACTGGAAAAAGAGGTGATATGAACGGGATGAACATGAATAATTTTAGCAGAAACTACAGTTCTTCACAGAACCCCCTGGAAAATTTCAAGGAATTTTTCAGAAATAATAATATGCTTGTCAAGCTGATTGTCATTAATGTGTTGGTTTGGCTTGTTATCATGTTTACGGGTGTTATTTTCGATCTCTTTAATGCCGATGTAACGAATGGCCTTCTTCAATGGCTGGCTGTTCCTGCAAGCCTGAGTAAATTGCTCGTACGTCCCTGGACACTGCTCACTTATATGTTTTTGCATTATGATTTTTGGCATATTCTTTTTAATATGCTCTGGTTGTATTGGTTTGGAAGGATTTTCCTGGAATACCTGAACGAACGCCAGTTACTTGCCACGTATTTGTTTGGTGGATTGGCAGGCGCCGTTTTTTATATTTTATCCTTCAATATTTTTCCGAAATTTCAGGATGCTTATTTGATGTCTTTGGCCCTTGGTGCTTCGGCTTCAGTTATGGCCATAGTCGTTGCTATTTCATTTTATGTTCCGAACTATAGAATTAATTTGTTGTTTTTTGGGCCGGTAAAAATCTATTATATTGCAGTCCTGTCTATTATTCTAGATGTTTTAATGATACGGTCTGGAAATTCGGGTGGACATTTGGCCCATCTAGGAGGCGCTATCTGGGGCTTTTATTATATATACATGCTTCGCAAAGGGACCGACTATAGCAGCCTTCTGAATATGATCCCAAAAATAAAATCTCCAACCATAAAAAAGAAAGCAAAAAGGTCGGGATTCAAAAATGTATATACAAATGCCCGAACCGTTTCGGATGAAGATTACAACCTTCAGAAAAAAAAGAACCAGGAGCGGATTGACCGTATCCTCGAAAAAATTTCTAAGTCAGGATATGAAAGCCTTACGAAGGAAGAAAAGGAATTGTTGTTTCGGACAAGTAACAAAAAGGACTAAGGGCTGTGGCATCTCCAAAAAAAAGAATTGGGATAATCCAGATTCTATTGCTCTTTGGCAATGTTTTGTCCATTCTTTTATTGTTGTTTTCTTATCTGGCCTCTTACATCAACCCAAATACTTTTTCGTATATAGCCTTTGCCGGACTGGCTTACCCGTACATTTTATTGCTTAACCTTATTTTTGTTGTGATTTGGATTTTTGTCCGTATAAAGTTTGCCCTGTTTTCTGTGTTGTTTATCCTGTTGGGTTGGAACCAGATGTTTAGGGTTTATCAATTTCCGGGCGGAAATAGCAATCCGTTGCCGGATAATAAAATGAAGCTTGTTTCTTATAATGCCCAAAACTTTATCAAAGTAAATACAACCAATACAAAGTACATTACCGATTTTACCAACCAAAACCTAATTGTTGAATTTTTACAAAACCAGAAGGCAGATATTTATTGTATCCAGGAGATGCTGAACGACCGTATTTCCAACAGCGAATTCATAAGGAGGATGAGTTCTGAACTGGATTGCCCTCACTATTATTTTGAAAACTATTATTCAAAATCTAAAAAGATTGTAGATGCGGTAGCTGTTTTTACTAAATACAAAATCATTGACAAAGGCCATATTCAGTTTGATGATAAAACAATCGGGATTTTTGTTGATGTAATCAAAGGCCCCGACACACTCAGGGTTTATAACCTGCATTTGGCGTCTATTCATTTCCGGAAGGAAGATATTGATTTCTGGACGGGAATTGGCCAGCAACAAGATCAGGAAGAAATTAAATTAGGTACTCGGAATATCCTGGATAAAATGAATAAAGCATTTCAAAAAAGGGCACGACAGGCAAATATTGTTTCAGACCACGTTATTTCGGGCTCGCCTTTCCCTGTCATTGTTCAGGCGATTTTAACGATACTCCCTCGTCCTATACCTATCGCAGAGTATCAACCGGGCTGAATGATGCATTTGTAGAACTGGGAGGGGATTTGGGGTAACCTATGGTGGCGAACATCTACCTGCGTTTCGTGGTATCGACTATATCCTGGTTGATGAATAATTTTCAGTATCCGGGTTTACCCGGTACAACCAAACTATTCCGATCATTACCTGGTGAGTTGTTTTGTTTATTGATTGCTTTATTCGCTTTCATGCAGGAATTCTTTATTAGATAATCGTCCCCCAATGAATCGTGATTTCGTCGGTTCCAATTGTAATATTTTCAATTAATTCAGGTTCAAACCTTTGACCTCTTGTCATCCCTACAACGCCAGCAATATAAGGATTGAATATTAATCGATAATTTGTAAATTGTTTTCATAATTTCATAATATTTAGATTGTTACTATTTAAACTTCAAGTAAATTAAATTCAATTATCTGAATTTATAAAAGCGTAAATAATTCCGGGCTTTATGCTAATGCCGGCAACCTAAAATGAACTTATTCTTGCATAACAAGAAAATGGATTTTGAAACGCAAGGGTGGTGTTTGTGGTGGAGCTTACACACACACACACACACACACACACACAATTTCCTTCTTTCCCGCAATCCAAAAAACAGGGTATATTGATAAAAGTATGTTAATATTAGGATTATTAAAAAAATCCTTATAAAGAAGGCAAAAAATAAAATTTATGGCCTTGTTCATTGTGTTGTTGAGTTTCAATCAATAAAATTATGCAAAATAATTTTCACTTTATCAAATTTTTTAAGTATTTTATATTAGAACCAAATCTTTTATTTGATGTTTAATAGCCGTAAATTTATTAGAAAATTTGATACTAAATTTTATTTAATCTAGGTCAATAGGAATTTTTAAGGGCCCAGCCCACACAGTTACAGAAAGAGATTAAGCCCACCGGTTCACCTGTCAAAAACTAAAAAAAAACATTAAAAGAAAAGTTGTCAAAGGTCATCTCATTCATGATGATCATTGGGGAGAAAATAACTTAGTGCAAATGATTTTCTTGATACTTCCATCACTCGATCACAAGAATATTATAGGTAGGTATTCATTTCGGCAGGGCCGACCTATATCGATCAAACCATTGATGCAATAGTAAAAGGCAGGGACCATCATAGCAGGCGTTATACTGAGACCGCCAGGGCCTAAATTTCTGAAAACAGCTAATTTGGTTTCTTGCCCTATCAGAGCTAAAATCAATGCAGCAACATTGTTAAGCCAGACGAAAAATGTTCCCCTGACTGTACTTGTTACAACCTGTAAAATGACTTATTTTTTATTATCAGGAAAGCACTTCTTTTACTTTTTCTGCAGCCTCGTGCAATCGAATAGCGGAATGAACTTCAAGGCCTGATTCGTCAATGATCCTTTTTCCTTCTTCGGCATTGGTTCCTTGCAGTCTCACAATAATAGGGACATTGATTTTGCCAATGCGCTTATATGCATCAACAACGCCCCTGGCGACACTGTCGCACCTAACAATTCCACCAAAAATATTCACCAGAATGGCTTGTACATTCGGATCTCTGAGGATGATCCTGAATGCTTCTTCTACCCGTTTTGAATCGGCTGCACCACCAACATCAAGGAAGTTGGCCGGATCGCCACCCGATTGTTTGATAATGTCCATGGTAGCCATGGCAAGGCCGGCCCCATTTACCATACATCCAACATTCCCGGTTAGTTTAACATAACTAAGGTTATATCTGCTGGCATCCACTTCCATGGGATCTTCTTCGAGGAAATCACGAAATTCAACAATATCAGGATGCCTGAATAATGCATTGTTATCAATGACAACTTTTGCATCGGCCGCAAAGATCCTGTCATCAGCCGCTTTTATTACCGGGTTTATTTCAAATAATGAAGCATCTGTCCCGACATAAGCATTGTAAATTAAATGGGTAAACTTGATCATTTCTTTAAATGGTTTACCACTTAAGCCCAGGTTAAATGCAATCCTTCTCGCCTGAAAACCTTGCAAACCGACTTTCGGATCAATTTCTTCGGTAAATATTTCTTCGGGTGTTTCTTCTGCCACTTTCTCAATATCCATTCCACCACGCTGCGAATAAACGATCATGTTACGGCCTGTTTCCCTGTTCAGTAATATGGAAAGATAAAACTCCAGAACTTCAGAGGGGCCCGGATAATAAATGTTTTGTTCAATTAAAACCTTTCTTACTTTTTTCCCTTCGGGGCCTGTTTGAGGGGTAATCAGTTGCATACCAATGATCTTATCGGCAAATTCCAATACTTCATCAACTGTTTTTGCAATTTTAACGCCCCCTCCTTTGCCACGGCCTCCTGCATGGATCTGGGCTTTAACAGCCCACCGTTTAGTAGCGGTTTGGGCTTTCAGTTTTTTTGCTGCATCTAAGGCTTCATCCGGTGAAAAGGCGACAATACCTTCCGGTACCGGAACACCGTAATTTCGCAGCAATATTTTTCCCTGATATTCATGTAGGTTCATTGATCATGTATTTTATTATTGTACAATCTCTAAAAGTTCAATTTCAAAAATAAGCGCATGATTGGCTTCAATAATTCCTCCCTGGCGCGGATTTGCTCCGTATGCAAGATCAGGATGAATATAAAGTTCCCATTTCGATCCGACAGGCATTAACAGTAGCGCTTCAGTCCATCCTTTAATAACACCGTTTACCCTGAACTGGGCCGGATTGCCTTCTGTAGTGGCATCAAATTCACGCCCATCAATTAATGTTCCTCTGTAATTAACTTTAACCTGGCTTGTTTCGGTGGGGATTGGTCCGTTGCCTTCGGCAATAATTCTGTATTGTAAGCCGCTTTCGGTGGTAATAACACCTTCTTTCGTTTTGTTTTCTGCTAAGAATTCATTGGCTTCTTTCATGTTATTTTCCCCCTTACGTGCCCTCTCTTTGTTAAAATAATTCATCACGTAAGCATTTGCATCTTTTGATTCCATTCTGCCTTCAACACTGTCAAAAACATCCGTAAATCCTTTTGTTAAAGCATGGGCATTAATTTTATCAAATCCGCTTTTTTCAAGATTTGTAGCAATATCGATACCAATGGCATAGCTAACACTGTCCAATTCTGTGGTCATCGTTACGTCAGTTGTTGAACCACTTTGTTGTTCGCAGGAAACCAATATGGCTACTGTGATAACTACCGATAATCCTGTTAAAAATTTTCTGATTTTCATTGTTTTCATTTTTTTATTTAAGTTCTATTAATTTAACATCATAAATTAGGGTTGCCCTGGCAGGTATTTTATCGCCATCTCCAATTAATCCAAAAGCAAGGCGCGAAGGTAAAATAAATTTTGCTCTGTCGCCTACTTTTAACAATAAAATTCCTTCTTCCAGTCCGCTTTCAACGACACCTTTTCCTATCTTGAAAACCTTCGGGCCGAGTTCTGCTGATGAATAACATGTATCGCCCGATAATAAACTTACGCTATATTCAATCGTTGCTATATTATTTAATTTTGCGCTGGGTCCATTTCCCTCTTCATAAATCAAATACCTCAAACCCGTACGGGAATTTTTCATCTTCCAGTTATACCTGGCTACAAAGTCTTCAATTTGTTGATCTTCCGTTTTTACAAGATTTTTATTAATGTTCAGTAAAGTTTCTTTCGGATTTGAAGAATTTTGGTCGTGGGTTTGATTTTTATGGTTTGAACAGGATACGAGAAATATTACAATCATTAAAATAAAAGCAATAAACGCAGAAGTAGCTATGTCAATGCGATTCACGACAACTGATTTTTATATTCAGGCAATAAACGTTTAAATTTTTCGATTGTTTTTTCCATTGATACATAGGAATCGCCCCCGGCTGCATTTTTATGGCCGCCCCCTTCAAAATGGCTTCGGGCAAATTCATTCACCGAAAATTCACCAATGGAGCGGAATGATATCCTCACTTTATTTTTTGTTTCCCTGAAAAACGCCGCAAATCGAATACCTTTAACACTCAAAGCATAATTCACCAGGCCTTCGGTATCGCCGATTTTGTTATTGTATCTCTTAAGTTCCTCCTGCGATAGGGAAATAATGGCCGTATTGTATTCTTTGATAACCTCCATTTTTTCACTGAGCGAATAACCTAATAAACGCAACCGGTCTTCTGTATTGGTATCATAAACATAACGATTGATGGCCGCCGTATCAATTCCTTTTTCAATCAATTTGCTAACGGTAATAAAGGTTTTACTAAAATTGCAATTGTAGCTAAACGAACCTGTATCAGTTAAAATGCCAACATAAATACATTCAGCAACTGCCCGGTTGATAAGTTCAGGATTAATTTCTGAAATAAACTGATAAACCAGTTCTGACGTAGAACTGATGGCTATTTCGGATAATATATGGTCGAAATATTGAATTTCAGGTTTGATATGATGGTCGATCAAAATTTTTACCGCTTTCGATTTTATCAGAAACTTCCCTGCGTTATCTAATCTGGAAGGTGCGTTATAATCTAAAGAGAAAATAATATCTGAATCAAGAAATAAGTTTTCCGCTTCCTTTTCATTTCCATCGATATATTTTATTTTTTCCTGTCCCGGCATCCAATGAAGAAATTCTGGAAATCTGTTTGGGAGCAAGGCAACCGTCGGCAAATTCATTTGATTTAAAAAATGCAACATAGCAAGGATAGAACCTACTGCATCACCATCTGGATTGGCATGAGACGTCAACAGGATTTTTTTGCCGGGACTCAGCAGTTTTTTTACTTCAGAAAAATTAAATGTATCCAAAAAAGAAAAGATTTTAGATTAGGCCTGCAAAATTATAAAATATCTTTAATTTTGCCGGTTTTAATTAAATCGTAGCAGAATGGCTGGAAAAATTACATTAACAATGATAAAACCTATGGCTGTAAAAAAGGGTTTCATAGGTCCAATATTAGCAAAAATCGCCAAAGGTGGCTTTCGGATTGTAGCAATGAAATATACAAAACTAAGCCTTGAGCAAGCACAGAAATTTTACGAAGTACATAAGGAGCGTCCTTTTTATGAGGAATTAACGAAGTTTATGTCTTCGGGCCCAATCGTAGCGGCTATCCTCGAAAAAGAAAATGCAGTACAGGCTTATCGCGATTATATCGGGGCTACAAACCCGGCAGAAGCTGCTGAGGGTAGCATTCGTAAACTATATGGAACCGATTTAGGGATGAATGCGGTTCACGGTTCGGATAGTGATGAGAATGCACAAATTGAAGGTTCGTTCTTTTTTGCGAAAACCGAGCAATTCTAATTTTCCGGAAAATATTCTTTAAATGTATTATCACTGTTAAAAACAACAATTTTTTCAATTGATTTGTTTTTGTCCGGTTTACGTTCGCTTTTTTTGATTTTCAATTCGTCGGTTAAATTTGATGGCTCATCAACCGCCTGGTATTGGTTTGAGGATTGAGCAGAGGTTGCATTTAGCAAATTTTTCGGTAATTTATCTTCGTTCGGGATTTTTTCACTCTTCTGTATCATTTTCCCTTTTCCAAAAAGTAACCAGTCAGCATCTATATCGGGGTAGGAGGTAAGCACTTTTAAAATGAAGTCGAGGCTGGGTTTATTTCGCCCGGATAAAATGTGCGAAACACCCGACCGCTGAACCTGAATTTCATCGGCAAATTGAGAGGGCGAAAGTTTCTTAATTTGTAATATTTTATAAATTCGCTCAATCATTTTCCATTCTATATTTATTGATGTTGTGAATACAAATGTAACAAATAATTGCAAAATAGTTTACAAAAGTTAATTGTTTTTATTGTCTAAAAAAGTTACAGTTGTAAACAAGTTTTGATTATGTCTGTTCTTAAAATTAGAATTTATATAAATAACAGAATATCAAAAATTTAGTTATAAATTTGCATAACTGCATCGACCATTTAACTGATTGATAGTGTACCTGGATTATAACTTTAAATATATTCAATTAGCAACTGGTAAACAGGTATATAGGTTGAATTAATTGGCAATTATTGATACCTCTGATGGAGTGGATGAATTACCCGTTTATAGCCTGAATTGTTGTCTTTAGCTTTTTTATTTGAAAAGATTACCATAATAATTATAAATATCATGTTATCAGTAAAATATACCTTATATATTGTTTTTTTATTCCGACGGAAAGTTTACAAATGTAATTAATCTATTTTTCTTGAAAAATGTGTATTTATTAAAATAATTAACCGACAAATTAATTTTATTTGGAGTTTTTAATGGGATTTTCTTACGGGGATTTAGCCTAGAAAAAGTTTAAAAAGGAATGTTGGATGAAGAAATTTTTATGCCTTATTTTTGTGCTCTATTGAAAAATTGATCATGAGCAAAAAGCGTAAAAGTAAGGATGGCAAAATCAGGAAGGAGGATAATTTTCAATATCCTGATAATAGAAATATCTTTTTTTATCTGACATTGGGTTTGTCTTTTTTGATAAGTTTTGTTGTTTATGTTTTGACTCTTGCCCCATCAGTGACTTTTGAAGATAGTGGCGAATTGATTACCGCCGCAGTACATCTCGGAGTACCACACGAACCAGGATATCCCCTTTATACCATGCTGGGAAAACTCTTTTCGTGGTTGCCAGTAGGCGATATGGCCTATCGGTTAAACCTGATGTCTGCCTTTTTCTCTTCCCTTGCCGCTATTTTAGTTTGCCGTTCAACGATATTGATTATTGAAAGTTTATCCCGTAATGATTTAGATTCATTACAAATTCGAATTATAAAATATTGTATCGGATTATTCGCTGCTCTAGTTTTTGCTTTTTCCTTCGAAAACTGGGAGCAGTCAGTCATAACAGAGGTATATGGTTTGCATATGTTCTTTGTAGGCCTTTTTGTGATGCTGGTTGTATTGTGGAGCCAGAAGCTTACAATGTTGGAAAAAGAAAAATATTTTTACACGATTGCTTTTAGCACAGGTTTATCCCTGACAAATCATTCCACGGCCTTATTATTCATTCCGGTTTTTGTACTTTATGTGCTTATTGTTGATTATACGTTTCTGTTGAACCTGAAGCGGATAGGGCGTGGTATTTTGGCAGGTGTTCTGGGCTTACTTCCTTTGTTATACTTGCCGCTGGCATCATTACGTGACCCTGTATTGGACTGGGGAAACCCGGAAACTTTTACCAATTTTATCCGCACAATAAGCCGTCATCAATATACCGAATTAGCCCAAACATCAGAGAAATTTTTAAATGGCTTACAATTTTACTTTGGAAAGTTACTTTTGGATCAATGGTTCTCTTTCCTTTTATTACTATTAATCCCCGCTTCTATTGACTTGTACAAACACAACCGGAAAATTCTATACTTCAGTTTGTTGTTTCTTCTTTTTTATGTCCCTGTAACCACCTATCTTACCGATTTTGAGGTCGTAGGAAAGGGATTTTATTTTAATTTGAACCGCCTGCTTGTAACGGTATTTTATATTCCATCTTATTTGATGATTTCTGTTTTGATGGGGATAGGCATTTTTTATGTTATTGGATTATTGAAAAACACAAATCAAAAGTTCGGGATGCTTGGTGTTTTTATGATATTGCCATTTATTGTTTTAACCATGAACTACAAAACGGTTGATATGAGCAAGTTTACCTACCCCACGACCTATTTAAATAACCTGTTTAATGTTGTTACTAAAGATGCCCTGGTATTAACCCAGATTGATTATTTTTATTTTCCTGCCATGTATTACCAGGTTGTGGAAGGAAATCGAACCGATGTTACTGTTCTTGACCAACCTTTGTTAAAAAGAACCTGGTATATTGATATGCTTAAGGAGCATAATAAAGAATTTATTAATGAATCAAAACCGGCTGTCGAAAAATTTTTAAAAGCGGTTGCACCCTTTGAGGCCCGAAAACCTTATGATGGCAACTACATTGAATCATGCTATATTGGAATGATTAATTCCTTTATTGACCAAACGATTGCCAATGGCCGTGATGTTTTCTTCACTTATCTGCCTCAAAAAGAAATTCTAAGGAATTATGCGCTTGAGTCGGTTTTGGGAGCCTATAAATTAAACAAAGGAAACACCTTTACTTTTGTAAAAGAAGAAGAATTAAAGCTTAATGAATTCCGCGGTTTATCAGAAGATGATCCTTTGCTTGTTCGGACAGTGAGTGATTTTTATGGCTCACTACATATTTTACGGGCCACATGGTATGAAGGTGAAGGCCTTACGGATAAAGCTTTAGAATATTATAAGTCAGGCCTGGAATTTTATCTTGAAAAACCTGAAGTCAGAAAATTTGCCAATCAGAAAATAATGGTATTGGGCCAACATCAATAAAAAAAGCCATGATCCAAATGGAACCATGGCCTTAAATTCGTTTAAAAAAATCCTAATCAAGCTTATGTATAACCAGTCCGCTTCTTAATTTGGGTTCAAACCAGGTGGTTTTAGGCGGCATAATATTTCCGGTATCGGCAATATCAATCAATTGTTTCATAGAAACAGGATAGAGGGCAAAGGCCACTTTCATTTCGCCTGAATCTACCCGTTTTTAAGTTCGCCAAGTCCCGAATTCCTCCAACAAAATCAATCCGTGTCGAACGTCGAAGATCTTCAATGCCTAAAATGGGTTCTAATACCTGATTGGAAAGAATAGTAACATCCAGTACGCCAATGGGGTCGTTATCGTCATAGGTGCCTTCTTTGGCCGTCAACGAATACCATTGGCCTTCGAGGTACATGCTGAAATTGTGCAGCGATTCAGGTTTATAAATAGCAGCCCCTTTTTGTTCAACCTCAAATCCTTTCTTAAGATAATGAATAAAATCTTCTGTCGAAAATCCATTTAAATCTTTCACAACCCGGTTGTAGTCAATAATTGTTAATTGATCATCAGGGAAATGTACTGCCAAAAAGAAGTTATATTCTTCATTTCCTGTGTGGTTAGGGTTGTTATCACGCTTTTCTTTTCCAACCAGTGCGGCAGCAGCAGTTCTATGATGTCCATCAGCGACATAAGTAGCAGGTATGGTTGCAAAAAGTTCGATGATTTTTCCAATTTTGTTCTTTTCCCTTATCACCCAGAAATGATGGCCAATTCCATCATCAGCCACGAAATCATATACAGGAATGTTTGTTTTTACAAAATCCTTAATTATTCCATCAAGCTCGGCATGAGCAGGATAGGAGAAAAAAACAGGTTCGAGGTTGGCATTGTTGATCCTCACATGTTTCATCCGGTCTTCTTCTTTGTCGGGCCGGGTCAATTCATGTTTTTTAATAATGTTATTCATGTAGTCATCAACCGAAGCACATCCCACCAAACCATACTGGGTTTTTCCCCACATGGTTTGTCCGTAGATGTATAAATATTCATCTTCATCCTGCTTTAGCCAGCCTTTTGACTGGAACAGTTCAAAGTTTTCTCTCGCTTTATTATAGACTTGTTCAGAATGTACATCGATATCCGGATCCAGGTCAATTTCAGGTTTTATGATGTGAAGAAGAGAACGTTCATTTCCTTTTGCCTCTTCCCGGGCTTCTTCTGAGTTTAACACGTCATAAGGCCTTGAGGCTACATCTTTTGCCAATTTTTCAGGTGGCCTTACCCCTTTGAATGCTTTTAATATTGCCATGCTAATTTTTTAATATTTATTATAATCGGTCGTGTCAACCGTGATCAACTCATCAGAATCAGCATCATAATTGTAATCATCAAAATTTTTGTCTTTCTGATAATGTTTATTTTTTGCCCTGCCATTTGTTTTTTGCAAAGAGCCTATCAATGCCCCGGTCATTTTTGTTAATTCCATCAATTCATTTCTCGATTCATCAATTGCAATCATATCAAATAAATTTTGTTTTTCGCAAATGGTAGTAAGGATAACACATTCGCGGATAGAACTTTTTGCCAATTTTAAATAATGAACAAACTGGCTTTTGTTCCGTGATGAACCTTCAGCAATGTAAAAAGAAATAGCCTGTGCTGAGTTAATAAATTTATCGGCTAATCTTGATGGTTGTGTTTCTGGAAATTTTTTTACTGCATTGTAAACCCAATCAGTGTAATCCAGTGATTTATGGTAGACCCTTAAGTCTTCAAATCTGAAAAAAGAAACGTTTTGAGTAGCATCGTTGTCCATGATAATTTCTTTAAGTTAATAACCTCAGTTAGATATAAATTAGTGAACATTCAAACCAAAAGGAACCGCATGCACGGTGGAATGTTCGATTGTAAGCTTTAATACGTTTAATTTACTTTAAAAGTAGTATCACCATTTTTTAGGAAATTTACAATTTGGTTAGCTGCGGCAAGTCCGGCATTAATGTTTGCCTCTTCCGTTTGAGCGCCCATTTTTTTAGGTGTAAAAAAACTCCTGTCTTCAAATTTTCTTTCGATTAATTCCTTATTATCGGGGGCAATATCCGAAAGGTAAATAAAATCAGCTCTTTTTTCAAACATTGAAATCAGTCCTTCTTCATCAATAACCTCTTTCCTTGCCGTGTTAACAAGGGTTGCTCCGATTGGCATTTTCGATAAAAGATCAAAATTTATTGACTTCCTGGTTTGATCATTTGCCGGAATATGCAAAGAAATATACTGGCAAGTTGAATATAACTTCTCTACACTTGAAACAGGTATTGCTCCAAGGTCCTTGATTTTTTCATCGGAGATGAACGGATCAAAGGCATATATTTCCATACCAAAGCCTTTAGCAATTTGGCCAACTAACTGGCCGACATGGCCAAAGGCGTGAATGCCAAGTTTTTTTCCACGAAGTTCAGTTCCTGATGTTCCGTTGAATTTGTTCCTTGCCATAAAAACCATCATGCCCAGAGCAAGTTCTGCAACCGCATTGGAGTTTTGTCCAGGGGTGTTCATCGCAACTACCTTATGTTCAGTGGCAGCGTTCAGGTCAATATTGTCGTATCCAGCTCCGGCACGGACGATGATCCTCAATTTTTTACCAGCATCTATAACTTCACGGGTAGCTTTATCACTGCGAATGATCAATGCGTCTGCATCCGCCACCGCTTTGATTAAATCCGAAGGGCCGGCATATTTTTCAAGTAAAACCAATTGATAACCTGCTTTTTCGCAAATATTTCTGATACCATTAACTGCTTCAGGAGCGAATGGTTTTTCAGTGGCAACAAGTACTTTAGTCATGGGTAAAATAATTTTAGATGGTTTACAACCTGCTTATTTCTATTTCATTGATTCAAATTCCTTCATAACCGCTATTAGTGCTTCCACACTTTCTTTTGGCAGTGCATTGTAGGTCGAAGCCCTGAATCCACCGGCTGACCTGTGCCCTTTAATCCCAATCATTCCGCGAGTGGTAGCAAAATCAACAAATTCCTTTTCAAGTTCCTGGTATTCAGGATTCATAATAAAACAAATATTCATCAGCGATCTGTCTTCTTTTGCCACGGTTCCGACAAATAGTTTGTTCCGGTCAATTTCATCATAAAGCAACTTCGCTTTTTCAATGTTTTTCTTTTCCATTGCTGCAATTCCACCATTGTTTTTGAGCCATTTTAGTGTTTGTAACGCAGCAAAAATTGGCAGTACTGGAGGTGTATTAAACATGGATTCTTTTTCAATATGCGTTTGATAGTTGAACATAGTAGGAATAATGCGATCAACTTTGCCCAATATGTCATTTTTTACAATAACAAAAGTAACACCTGCAGGAGCCAGGTTTTTTTGTGCACCGCCATATATAAGCGCATATTTTGAAATATCAACCGGCCGGCTGAAAATGTCTGATGACATGTCGGCTACCAGTGGCACGGGGCAATCAATATCCTTGTGGATTTGTGTCCCATAAATGGTATTGTTGGTAGTAATATGGAAATAATCAGCCTCTTTAGGGATGGTATAACCTTTCGGAATGAACCTGTACTGCTGTTCTTCCGACGATCCAACCACATCCACTTCACCAAATAATTTTGCCTCTTTAATCGCTTTTTTTGCCCAGGTTCCGGTGTTTAGGTAAGCTGCTTTCTTATTCAATAAATTATAAGGGATCATGGCAAATTGAGTACTTGCCCCGCCACCCAGGAAGATGACCGAATACCCTTCGGGGATGTTCAGCAATTCTTTAAAAAGTGCGATAGCTTCGTCCATGACAGCGATGAATTCTTTGCTTCGGTGCGAAACTTCCATGATGCTCAAACCGGTTCCGGCGAAGTCTTTAATTGCTTTTGCAGTGTTTTCAATAGTATATTCCGGTAAAATTGATGGGCCGGCATAAAAATTATGTTTCTTCATAGTTGTTAATATTTAATTAAATCTACTCTATTACAGTATTACATGAAGGGAGCAAAAGTAAAATATTCTTGTGAAATAAATAACAATTCAGTTATAATTTTCAAAAAGTGCCTAATTTATAAAGTTTCTAAAGTAAGGATCACAAAAGGCATTAATAAATTTTTAAATCTTTTTTTTCGATGAAACAAAACAGAATGAGAAACATTGCCTGGTTTACACAAATGCCTGTATTTTATAAAATAGGTGTAATTTCGCTGAACCAAATTGAAGAAATATTTTTCTATTTTAATTCTGTAAATTCTTGCTGCGATAAATGAAAACAGAAAACTTAATACAAACTTTTACCAAATTAGGGAAAATCCTTCGAAAGGAGGAGAATTATATTTCCAGTGTATCTGAATATCCTGAAATTTTGGAAGCCATTAATAAGTCCAGCATTCTTAACCCATGGTTTATTGCAAAAAATGTAGAATTCGCTTTGCAAAGTATTGGCAGCTCGCTGACAATAGATAACATAAGGAAATGGATAGAACCATATGAAGAAAAAATGGCTGAAAATAATAGACCAAAAACAATTGGTGTGGTTATGGCCGGGAATATTCCTATAGTAGGATTCCATGATTTTATTTGTGTAATTCTGTCTGGAAATAAATTTTTAGGAAAATTATCTTCAGACGACAGCAAATTAATTCCCGCCGTGGCTGAGCAATTGGTTAGGATTGAACCTGGACTTTCTGAATTTATTGAATTTACAGAAGGAAAACTGGAAGGATTTGATGCTGTTATTGCAACCGGAAGCAATAATACCTCCCGGTATTTTGAATATTATTTTGGAAAATATCCGCATATCATCCGGAAGAACAGAAATGGGGTGGCTGTTTTGAGTGGAAATGAATCCAAACAGGAGTTGGAGGGCCTGGGCCAGGATATTTTTATGTACTTTGGTTTAGGGTGCAGAAATGTATCTAAATTGTTTGTCCCCAAAAATTACAATTTCAATTTGTTCTTTAAAGCCGTTGAAAAGTTCAGTTTCGTCGGCGAGCACCATAAATATAGAAATAATTACGACTATTACCGGTCCATATACCTCGTAAATAGCATTGAACACCTCGACAATGGATTTTTAATGGTGAAAAAAGATGCTGGCTATTCTTCACCCCCTTCGGTAATATTTTTCGAAGAGTATGATAATTTTAACGAAGTTGAGGATCGCTTAAAAGCTGACGAAGAACAAATTCAATGTGTGGTTTCAAACGCAACGTTTAGCATGGGCGTAGTCGGTTTTGGATCTGCTCAAAAACCCGAACTTTGGGATTATGCCGATGGCATTGATACAATGGCATTTTTACTCGATTTAAGCAAAACTTAGTCAATTTATTGTTTTGTAAAATTAAATGAGATTTGTTCTTCTTTGCCATCAACAATTCCACTGATTTTTGCAGCCAATTTATTTTCAGACAAAAACGAATATGAAATTTGTTGAGGAAAATCGTGCAATTTATTTTCAAATGTAAATGAGGCGGAGTCTGCGGAAATAAGTTCAAATTTTATAGGATTGCCATCATTTTGACCAAATACCGTTGGTTCGTAAATTATATTTCCGGTTTCATGATAAATTCTGATTAATTCCAGCACAACAGTATCATTGCCTTTGATGGAATAACTGCGCCCTTCATATATTTGTTCTGCTTTTTCCCATTCTTCGTAATAATCTGCATTGTCAATTTTCCATAATCCCGGAAGTTGAACAATGATTTTCTCAAAGTTTTCATTTAACAGCCGGTGGGTATCCTGGCATGAAAACACCAACGGGCATACTATCAGCAACAAAACAATGCGTCTGAATTTCATAGTTATATATATAATTCGGGTGATTTAAATATTCATCAAATATAATCTGTTTTTTTAAAATAAATAGTGAAATCTGAGGTTACCATGTTCAAAACAATTAATTCAATCATTTTGTGTTGATTCTGTAAACCTAAATTACCATCTTTGCAAAAAAATAAATCATTATGAAAAAAGGCGCTTATACATTGATCATTACCCCTTTTAAGAAGGACTTTTCTTTAGACGAAGAAGCATTGAGAAAACTTGTGCGGATGCAGGTTGAATCAGATGTTGCAGGAATTGCCCCACTGGGAGTTACCGGCGAAAACACCCTCATGTCCAATGAAGAAGTGAAAAGGGTAGTTCAAATCATTGTTGATGAGGCAGGGGGTAAAAAACTTGTTTTACCCGATATTGTTTTGATGGGAACAAATGAAAGCATCGAAAGGGCAAAAATGTATGCCGATTTGGGTGCTGATTATGTGGTGGCCTTTACACCCTACCTGGTATTACCAACAGCGGTCGGATTGATGGAATATTATACCCAACTTGCCGATGCATCACCTTTGCCGGTAATATTGCATAGTTCCAAAAGTAGAACGGGAGTTGAGCTAAGCCCTGAAATGACCGCCGAACTGGCCAAACATCCTAACATTGCCGCTACAAAAGACGGAAAGAAGGAATTGGACCATTTGGCTAAACTAATTTATTTAACCCGCGATGATGATTTTCT
Organism: Bacteroidales bacterium; assembly: GCA_041393275.1. Classification (GTDB taxonomy): domain Bacteria; phylum Bacteroidota; class Bacteroidia; order Bacteroidales; family JAADJA01; genus JAADJA01. The sequence goes on along the minus strand of JAWKKL010000002.1, from coordinate 71,343 downwards.
GGTATTTACAGGAAAAGATACAACGGCCTATCCAACTGTTGCCTTTGGAGGTGCCGGATCCTTCAGTGTTTCAGGTAATGTAATCCCCGATGTTATGGGCAAAATGATCAACTTTGCCCTGGAGGGAAAATTAAAAGAAGCCAATGAACTGCATATTGAATATTATCCTCTTTTTGAAGCCCTGCGATTTGAGTCTAATCCTATGGCCGCGAAAAAAGCCCTTGAATTGATGGGTGTAATCAATGGTTCATTACGCCATCCATTAACAACTTTAAGCGAAGGGAAAACCAAAATCCTTGAAAAATCCTTGGCGAAAGGGGATTGATATGAACAGCATCAGGATTAAGCCCTGCAACCAGTGCCAACCTTAGGTCCCGGATACGATATTTTTGCCTTGCCTTAGAAAACCCTATGATATAATTGAATTAAGCCTGAATGATTCTGGGCAAATTACAATCCAGATTGATCATAATGTTCAAAACATTCCTACTAATCCCAATGATAATACAGCGGGTTTGGCCGCCATGGCTTTATTAAATGCAAAAAAATTAAACACCGGCATTCATATAAACATAATAAAAAATATGAGTTCGGGTGGTGGAATGGGAACTACCGGGGCATCAGCCGGAGCCACAATTTTTGGTCTGGATAAACTTTTTTCACTTGGCCTTTCCAATAACGAATTAATTGATTTTGCCCGGAGGGGGAGGTCGCTTCAGGCGGGTCACCCCATGCTGATAATGTGGCTGCCGCCATTTTGGGTGGATTTGTTCTGGTGAAAGATTACAACCCAATTGATGTTTTAAAACTCAACCTGCCAAATGTCCCTGTTGTCCTGGCAGCCATAAAAAAGAGTCAGCGGACAACACGGGGATTCATTACTTACGAAATCGGGCAGGAAAAACTAAAATCTCAAATGGCTCGTTGTTCGCGTGTAATTCACGCCATTTATGCAAACGATATGGTTGAGTTCGGAAAAGCCATCAGTGTTGATTACATTCACGAACCTGTCAGGGGAGCAGTCATTCAGGATATTGGGGCTTAAAAATCAGGCTATTGAAATGGGGGCTTATGGTTGCACGATCAGTGGTGGAGGTTCGTCAGTTATTGCTTTTTGCACACAGGACAAACAGGAAGAGATTGCTGCATTTATGGAAAAACAGTTTTCTGACAATCCGAACTTTGTAAAGGTGATAAAGACCTTTACTTCTAATACCGGCGTTCAGATTATTGAATAAAAGATCGTATGAAACAATCAACAAAATACAATTTCAAGGATAAGGTTGTCCTTGTAACAGGTTCTTCCCGGGGAATTGGTAGGGCTACAGCGATTATGTTTGCCGAAGCAGGGGCAAAAGTCATCGTTCATTATGTAAATGATATGTGTCCAGCGCTGAATTTGTGGTAAAGGGCTCCCTTCTCGTGATCATTCGATTTTTCAGGCAGATATTTCAAATCCTGAACATGTTGGCTTGTCGAAGCCAGTGTATCAATTCCTATGGAAAGATTGATATTCTGGTCAACAATGCCGGTGTTTATGAAGAGTTTGAAGTCCTTGACCTGGATTACAAAAAATGGCAAGCAAGCTGGAAAAAAACCATAGAAACAAACCTGACGGGAGTTGCCAATTTATCGTTTTTAGTTGCCAAAGAAATGAAAAACAAGGGTGGCTGTAAAATCATCAACATTTCTTCGCGGGGAGCTTTTCGAGGCGAACCCAATGCCCCGGCCTACGGTGCCAGCAAAGCCGGATTGAATTCCTTTAGCCAATCATTTGCGAAAGCCTTTGCCAGCCATAATATTTTTGTTTATACCATAGCCCCCGGGTTTGTGGATACGGATATGGCCGCTTTTGCGGTGCATGGCGAACGCTCGGCTGAGTTAAAAAGTCAAAGCCCATTAAACAGGGTAGCAAAGCCGGAAGAAATTGCTAATGCTGTTTTATTTCTGGCTGCTGAAGGCACCGAATATATGACGGGTTGTATCATTGATATCAATGGAGCCTCCTATTTGCGGACATAAAAAAAAGAGGGCCAGGCCCTCTCTCAGATAGTTTATTTCATTTCACTATTTAAATAAAAATCCGATTTTCAAGCCGGCAGTAAAGGCCAGTGGAACATCTTCTGCCACCGTGACAAAACCATAATGGTAATTGTCTTCATAATCATCGGAATCAAAACCATACCCTACGCCAACGTAAAAATCAACCAGAAATGCGTTGCTGTAAACCCATTGCTTGCCCAGGTTTAGCATAATACCGCCGGATGTAATATTTTTTCTTTCGGAGGAATAGGTAGAGTTATAATATGGATAACCGGAATAGTCATAATAATCAAAATCTTTGGAATAATTACCAATGATAATTTCGGGCTTTATATACCCTCCTTTAAGTATATGGGCGTATCGCATGCCCCGCATGTAAAAATCCGGGCTTTTAATAAATTTATAGCCAAATTTAACGAAAAATCCGGTAGGATTTACATCGTTCGGATCAGAGCCAAGGCCAATGATACCCAGGGCTGCTTCAAAGCTTTGGCCAGGTTTTAAGCTTCGCTCATACCCGAATGTAGTATTTCCGGTTAGTGGGGAGAGAAAATCAATTTTAATTGCATTTTTCCTGTTTTCAAGGTAATTCTCAGGATTTTCCATTTCGATTTCAAACATTTTTTCTTTGCCGTTTTCAAAGACAATCTTTAATATTTTATCATTTTCGACGCTAAACAACACATCCTCCGGATAATCCGGTAAGGTGTACTTGACAACATCAACACCAATTTCCTTCACTTTACAATTGATGACCTCGTTATTCCTTTTAGTTATGACATCTTGCGCTTTTAATGAAAAAGAAAATAGCATTATTGCGATAAGGCTGAGGAATGTGATTTGTGTTTTCATGGGTTTATAATTTTTATAAAAGTAAAGATATTATTAGCAATGGCCATACTAAAGTACATGAAATATTTTAAAATTAGTTTTCATTGATTTTTTCGAATTTTAATTTAAAAAAGTGAAAGTCAGGGTTTTCGAGGTCAATGGTAAAGTAATCAGGATTTCCCTGCCCGTTGAGAACAAAGGTTGCATATCCTTCCGGTAAAAAGGGGTCATTGAATTGAAACTTGAAAGTATCATAATGCCAATGTTCCATTTCTGCCGTAAATAATGTGTTTGACGGTAGCAATTCAATGTGAAGCCGATTTTCCTTCAGGCTTATTTCTGCTTTACCATACATTTTATCTTCATACATCCCAATATATTTTTCAATCGATAGGGAAGGAGTTGTCCCCTTCACTCTTGCTATTTCTTTTTCTTCCTTCTTTTTAAGATTCCTGGATTCCTGGTTTTGTTCATTTTCATAATAAAGTTGTGCCCAGTCTTTTTGTTCATTTTTTGTATAGATGTCAATAATCCTTTTATAGGTTGCTTCTACAAGTCCGGAAAGTTGATTTGCCAGAATAATAAATCCAACCTTTTCCTCGGGTATTAAAGCAACCTTGCTATGAAATCCGGGCAATCCACCACCATGCTGAATTACTTTACGTCCTTCATAATCAAGGACAAACCACCCTAACCCATATCCAAAGAAATGGGTTTCACCAATGGTTTCGCCTGGACCAGGATTAAGAGGAGTAAGAAGGCTTGTCAGCTTGTAATATTGTTTTTCAGAGAAAATTGTCTGTCCGTTTAAGGTCCCTTTATTTAAAAACAGTTCAACCCATTTTAACAAATCGTCCGATGATGTATTGATCGACGCGGCTGGCCCGCAATTATCGTAATTAATGAATTCCATGGGCTCACCATCAATGTGTGGATATGCCAGGTTCATACTTTCATTAAATCCACCATTGGAAGTTGTTGTGGCGTTCATTCCCAGGGGAATAAATATTTTTTCTTTCATAAATTCATCCCATGATTTTCCCGATACTTTTTCGATGAGTTGTCCTGCAGCAATGTACATCACATTTTGATAACCAAAACGGCTCCTGAAACTGTAAGCATTTTCCCGGAATTGTATACGTTCTACAACCTCTTTCCTGGTATAATCGGTACCGTACCATAATAAATCTCCATCAAAGGTTTGTAAACCTGAGCGATGGCAGAGCAAATCCTGAACTTCCATTTCGCGTGTGATGTATGGATCGTGAAGCTTAAAATCAGGGTAATGATCAATCACTTTGTCGGTCCAGTCTAATTTTCCTTCATCCACCAGAATGGCCATACAAGCAGCGGTGAAGGCCTTCGTGCATGAGGCAATCCCAAAAATGGTTTCCGTATTGGTTTTTTCCCCGGTTTTTGTATTTCGCTTCCCGAACGCTTCATTAAAAACAACCTGGCCATCTTTTATAATTCCCACCGCCATACCCGGCATCTCAAATTGCTCGTTGGCTTTCTGAAGATACTCTTTCAGTTCGTTGTAATCCCTATCGTTTTGGGCGTTGACAGAAGAAAATATGAATCCTGCAGAAATTAACAGGAGTAGAAAATGAAGCCGCAGATATTTCATTTATGTTTTATTAGATGATTATTTATTAAAATTCTCAATGGGCAACTGACGAGTAAACCCTTCTTCAAGCGAAATTAATGTTTCTGTACTAATAATTTCGCGGATGGATTGAATTTTTTCAACCAAAATCTGTTTTAAATGTTCATTGTTGCGGGTATGGATTTTTAGTAAAAGTGAATGTTTGCCTGTAATATGGTGGCATTCTACTATTTCAGGAATTTCCTGAATCTGTTGAAATACTTCCTGGTGGGTTGTCTCTTTTGTAAGATTAACCTGGACACCAACAAATGCACAGGTAATAAATCCGGCTCCAACCGGATTGATAATAAATTGTGATCCGCCGATCACTTTTTCTTCTACCATTTTTTGCACCCGTTGATGGATAGCCGCTCCTGAAACACCACATTTTCTGGCAACTTCAAGAAAAGGGATGCGGGCGTTTTTTGACAAAATTGTAAGGATCCTTTTATCCAAACTATCAAGGTGAAAGTTATTTGCCATAATTTTATTTATAAATTTACATATTTGCAAAAATACTGAACATTTCATTACAATATTTTAAATTGTTATAAAATTTACTTACATAATTAACTTGATTTGTAATTTTGAAGCATTAATTCAAAGTAACAATATTATGAAATTTGATCCGGCAAGTAATATTCAGGATATTCTCCAATTCGGAGAGTTTGGTGATGTAAACCCAAGCATTACCGATTCGGCAACCTATACATTTATGCAAGCCAACACCATGTTGGAAACATTCAAAGGGGAAGCCAAAGGGTGTTTCCTTTATTCAAGGCATTGGAACCCAACGAATAAATTTTTAGCTGATGCTATGGCAGCAATGGAAGGCACTGAAGCGGCCTGGGTTACAGCGTCAGGTATGGCGGCTATTAGCAATGCAGTTATGCAAATTTGCAAGTCAGGCGATCACATCATTTCAAGCCGCACAACCTATGGAGGTACTTACGCCTTGTTTTCGAATTATTTACCCAGGTTTGACATACAAACATCATTTCTGGACATTACTGATTTGAATTCGGTTGAACAGGCCATAAAACCCAATACCAAAATAATTTATACCGAATCATTGACAAATCCCTTGCTTGTTGTATCTGATATTCCGGCTTTAGCCGAAATAGCCCATAGATATAACATCAAGCTGATGATTGATAACACCTTTACACCCATGATCATTAATCCAACAAAGTTAGGCGCAGACATAACAGTCTACAGTCTGACCAAGTTTGTTAACGGAAAAAATGATTGTGTAGCAGGTGCTATTTGTGGTTCTGTTGATTTTATTGATTCGCTTATTGATGTCAATAACGGGACATCCATGCTGCTAGGGCCGGTATTGGATCCTTTGCGATCAGCCCAGATTTTGAAAAACCTTCATACTCTTCATATTCGAATGAAACAACATTCCTGTAATGCCATGTACCTGGCAGAGAAGTTTAAAGAAATCGGATTGGATGTAGTTTACCCTGGATTGCCCGATAATCCAGGTCATCTTTTAATGAAGAAGATAATGAATGAAAAGTTTGGATTTGGAGGAATGCTTGCCATTGATATGAAAACAAGTGAAAAAGCCAACACTTTTATGGAGAAAATGGAAATGGCTGGCGTGGGCTACCTGGCTGTAAGTCTGGGATATTTTAAAACCCTCTTTAGTTGTTCTGGAAAAAGTACATCTTCGGAAGTCCCGGAAGAATTACAAAAAAAGATGGGTATGTCGGAAGGGTTAGTTAGGTTTTCGGTAGGCCTTGACAATGATATTGAACGGACCTTTAATCGAATAGAAGAGTGTTTAATGGGATTATAAATATTTTGTTTTGATTTAATTTAAATTATTTATTTTTGCATGCGTTAATTTTTTATTTCGATGTAATTTTTTGATTTGGTAAATAAACCTGATTTTTGCTACCAATTTGTCAATTGCATCTCAATTAATTTTATTTTACATTACAATGAAAAACGGAACAGTGAAATTTTTTAATGAATCCAAAGGGTATGGATTCATTGTTGACAATGACACAAAAAAGGAATACTTTGTACATATTTCCGGACTTATTGATAAAGTTCAGGAAAATGATGAAGTTACTTTTGAACTTAAAGAGGGCAAAAAAGGCCTTAATGCTGTTGAAGTAAGACTGGCATAAGCAAAACAATGCTTTTTAAGAATTTAAAGTCCCGGAATATTCCGGGACTTTTTTTTTCTTATTCATAATCAAAATAAATAATCATCTTCTCGATCTTTTTATACTCACTGAACTTATATTGAATATTTTTGTGGCACGAAAATAAATTTTAGTAGCACTATATCTGAGTTTTATTCTCAGGTTTAATTTATTGATTGTAGCTTAAAAATGTTTGATTTCAGTCAGGAAGTATTGTTATTAGCTGTAACTGCGGCATCTATTGGGTTTTTTCACACCCTGCTTGGTCCTGATCATTACCTTCCCTTTATTTTTATGGCAAAAGCCCGCAAATGGTCATTGATGAAAACCACCCTTGTAACTATTGCATGTGGAATTGGCCATGTAGGAAGTTCAGTTTTGTTAGGAGTCATTGGATATTCTTTTGGAATTGCCTTATTTAAACTCGAAGCATTTGAAGGGTTTCGAGGTGATTTAGCGGCTTACGCCTTTATCCTTTTTGGCCTGGTATATTTTATTTGGGGAGTCAGGCGGGCTATTTTAAATAAACCACATAAACATAAACATATTCATAATGACGGTACGATACATTTGCACGAACATAACCATGCCAATGATCATGATCATATTTATAAGAAAAATATCACACCCTGGATACTGTTTACCATTTTTGTGTTGGGGCCATGTGAGCCATTAATCCCTGTTTTGATGTACCCTGCGGCTGAAACAAGTACTAGCGGAATGATATTCATCGCCATTATATTTTCAGTAGTTACGATTATCACCATGCTTGCCGTCGTGCTGATTGCCACCTTTGGTTTTAATTTTGTAAAACTTGGCAGATTGGAAAGGTATACTCATGCGCTGGCGGGGGCTATTGTTTTGTTGAGTGGAGTGGCTATCGTATTGGGTTTGTAAATAGGTAGTATCAATTATCTGAGAAAACCTTTATAACAATCAACTAATAAGCAGGATGAGACGGGATAATGTTTAATCTCTTTCATATAATTGTAAATTCGACCACCTGTAAACTGGCCCAGGAAGAATACGGCAATGAATATTGGAAAACCTACCCAGGAAAAGCTTATATGACTTACTATTCGCTCAAAAATACCAACAATTACCGGAATATGAATAGCCAGTATCCACTGTAATGAGTATTTTTTGACATTGGCTCTCCAATATCCAAAGGGTGTGTTGATTACAAATATTGTTAATAATACCAGTAAAACTTTTAAATTCATAATTACCTCCTTTTACCAACTTGAATATATAAGTTAGTTTATCAATAAATACTTTTTTATACTCAACCGATTTATCCAATCGACATTTCGTGGTCGAAGGAATTTTTTATTGGACGTGAACCAACATTAATACCACTGATAAAGGCTTCCATGCATTCCTTTATTTCGAAGTGATAACCCCCCTCAAGAACGGCAAAAATATTATTAAAGGCCCTTCTCAACCTAAATCCGCATTCATAAAATCCTTTTTGAGTAACTTTTAAGTCTAACATCCGGTCATTTTCATATGCGTCGAAACCAGCAGAAATACCTACAACATCTGGATTAAATAGATGGCCGGCGGAAATAATTGTATCAAGGGCTTTTAAAAAATGTTCGTCTTTACTTCCCGGCATTATGGGAATATTTAACGTATATCCTTTGCCTTCACCTTCGCCTGTTTCACTGGCATTGCCTGTAAATGGAAACGAAAATGCCTGATGAACGGAGGAATAAAAAACATTGCCTGAAGAATAAAAAATAGCTTGTGTCCCATCGCCATGATGTGCATCAATATCAATGATCATAACCTTTTTGCCTCGATTGACAAGGTTTTGGGTGGCAATAGCTATATTGTTGAAGAAACAAAAACCTGAGGCACAATCGGCTTTTGCATGATGGCCCGGAGGCCGAACTGCAGCAAAGTCGCCCTGCAAACTTGCCATGACAGTAAGCCCAACAGCTGATTTTGCAGCTTCCCAACTCGCGGGGGTGAGGGTAACTTCGGCTAACATATCGCCGTTGAAACAGGCTTCTTTGATGGAATCAATATATGATTGGGGGTGAATAAGACTCATGAATCTTTCCCCGTCGGCGTTTTCATCTTCGTAAAACCCTGGAAAATTTGCAATGCGGTAATGTCCTTCCGCGAGGCTGTCAATATTATGGTTAAGGAATTTCTTATTAAATAAAACTCTCATATGATATTTTTTTCATAGAACTGCTAAAATACAAATTCATCTAAAGAAAAATGATAATTTTCATCTTTTTTATTGTGGATTTAAAAAAGCATTTTTACATTTGACAACCTGATATATATAATTTTTATCAATGTAATGAAACGAGTTGACACATCTTTACTTTCTCATGACGAATGCTGGGGAATTCAAATAAATGGCCTGAGCCATTGTAAAAATATAAATTGTAAATGGCAGGGTTTATCTGCTTGCGAAGGGAAAAATATACTCTGTACAGGTAAGAATTCAAAAGGTATAATTGTGGGCGAGTATGGGATTTCTTCGGTGGCTTAGAACCCCTTAGCATATTGAAAGTGCATAGCGGGTGTTGGGCCAGATTTGGGCAAAAAAACCCGGCCATTGGACCGGGTTTCAGCAAACTATTTTTTCATTGGCTAAATTTCTTTCTAAGAAACTGCATCCGCTCAAATTTCTGAGTACTTCCTTCTTTGTTTGCTACTTTTCCTTTAAACTCAGCAACTGATTTATAATTATGCTTTTGCATCCATTTTTGTAAATCGAACAAAATAGTATCAATATAACTTAGCCCATTATTAAAAAGGGTAGAACAAATTTGTGTGGCTTCGGCGCCTGCCAGTAGTTGTTTCACCACCCCGTTATAATCATGGATTCCGGTAGCAGCAGCAATATCACAATTCAATTGTGGTGAGAGCAATGCTACCCAGCGTAGTGATTTTGTTACTTCTTGTGGTGCACTTAAAATGTTATCCCTGACAATGGCCTCTTTTTCAATGTCAATATCAGGACGGTAGTAGCGGTTAAAAAGTACAAGTCCATTCGCTCCGGCTTCTTCTAACCTGTGTGTCATTTGAACGAGGTTTGTAAAATAGTTGCCCATTTTTACAGCAATAGGAATTGTAACGAATTCTTTAACTTTTTTTACAATTTCCACATACTGATCACAGATTTCGCCACAAGCCATGTATTTATCAAAAGGGAAAATAGCAATGTTCAGTTCAATCCCATCTGCTCCGGCATCTTCAAGTTGTTTTGCGAATTGTGGCCATTCATGCGATGAAACACAATTTATACTGGCAATAATTGGAATATCAGTATATGCTTTAGCCCCTTTTATAAGTTCGAGGGTTTGTTTAACACCGTATTCCTTTGAATGTTTGTTGATATGTTCGATGGCCTCAGGAAACCAGAAATATTTCATGTCCTGATCCATCAAAGCATTTGAATCGGCGATTAATTGCTCTTCAAATAATGACTTCAGAACAATGGCACCCGCACCAAAATCAGCACATTTTTTTATGTTATTTATATCACCTGTAAGTTTTGAACTGCTCACGATGATGGGATTTTTTAGTTTTAATCCCATGTATTCTGTTGATAGGTCCATGTTTTTTAATTTTATGTGATTGTGATTAAATTATTTTCTTTTATAAGAAATTCTCGAAACGGTCAATTAATTTTTTTGGTTCCAGGCAAATATCCTTCATATGCCTAAAAGCAAGCTCAAGGTTTTTTTTTGCTTTATCTGATAACCCTTCCTTAAATGCCCATTCGTATCCTTTTATATGTAAAAGATAGGTTGGGGGAATTTTATTATAAATATCCTTGCATAAACTAACAATATAACCAGGAGACGCAGCATGCGAAGTAAATGCCACATTGGTGTCCGCATCTACCGGTGTTAGTATAAAGTCTTCGATTTCTTCCGTGGAAGCATCCACAAAAATTACCAGGTCTTTTCCAGCGATGGCATCTGCATCTTCTATGTTTAATTGATAATTACTGTCAAATTCAAATCCATGCATGTTTTCTTCTTTAATCCATTTCTCAAATAGATTAACAAAGGAATTTCCCAGACCGTCATCCTGGCGACCCGGGTTCCCATATCCATAGATTAGAATTTTATAACTTGACACGAATGTTTACCTTCTTTTCCGGTCGATTACTTTATTGTATTGATCGATCAACACCATTTCAAGCGGCATTTGTCCAACAGCGTGGGTTGCACAACTTAAACAAGGATCGTATGCCCTGATTGCCACTTCAACAGCATTCATCATACCTTCGGTGATTTTTTCCTGGCCATTCATGAATTGTTTTGCAGCATGATTTACAGCAACATTCATAGGTTCATTATTGTTTGTAGTACTTACAATAAGGTTGGCCATAGCAATCTGATCATGTTCATTTATCCTGTAATGATGAAACAGCGTACCACGCGGGGCTTCAATTAAACCAACACCTTCACTGCGTTTTTCACCTTTAGTTATCAATTCTCCCTTCATCAGATCAGGATCATTCAACAATTCTTTCATCATCTCAGCAGAGTGAAGCAACTCAATCAAACGGGCCCAATGCATATGCATCGACATGTGGTTTGGTTTCCCATTGGTATAAGCCCGGAATTCTTCAAATTCTTTTTGTGCCATCGGACTTGGAATAAAATCGCAGGTATTTAACCTGGCCAATGGCCCAACCCGGTACCAACCCTCTTTTTTACCATATTCGGTAAGGAAGGGGAATTTCATATAACTCCAGTCCCTCACTTCTTCGTTTATATAATCCAGGTAGTTCTGGTAATCAACATCGTGAAGGATTTTGTTTCCGTCTTTATCAATGGCCCGTAATACACCATGATAAAGGTCAAGCGCACCATCTTTCCTAACAAGGCTTAAATGACTTGAAGGGAAAGCGGCAAATCCGTCAATGAATGCTTTATTTTCTTTATGATAAGCTTTCAGGAAATTAACTGCATCCTGGGCCAATGAAATCATTTTATCAATGTTCAATGGGTCGGGTCCGTTCAGGAAACTATCTTTTTCTGCCTGGGTCAGATGTTTATTAATTCCACCAGGGATAGCGCCCGTGCCGTGAATTTTTTTACCGGCAGTTGCTTTAATAACTTCCTGTCCGAATTTACGCATCATTACACCTTGCACTGCAAGATCAGGATGTTTTTTAGCAACACCAATAACATTTCTGATTGTCGGGTCACCATCCACACCAAAAAGAAGATCAGGAGAAACAAGGTGGAAGAAGTGCAGGGCATGTGACTGGAACATTTGTCCGTAGTGCATCAGCCTTCTCATTTTTTCACCGGTGGGTGTAAGACCATCTCCCGTTCCCGCACCAACAATTACATCAAGTGCTTTAGCTGCAGCCAGGTGATGGCTAACTGGGCAAATTCCGCAAAGGCGTTGTACCAAAACGGGGGCTTCCCAGTAGGGGCGGCCTTGTACAAAACGCTCAAATCCCCTGAACTCAACGATATGCAGGCGGCTTTGTGATACGTTGCCTTCTTTGTCTATCTGAATTGTAACCTTACCGTGGCCTTCCACTCGGGTTACAGGTTCTATTGTTATCTTTTTTTCCATTTTCTTAAGCTTTACCAGAGTTAATCAAATTTAACAACTTCGTAGGGAAGTTTCATTTCTTCAAATAACCTGTTACCAGAGCAACCAGTGCATTCAAATTCAAATCGGCGCGGTGGGCAGCCCGGGAGGTAATAGTCGAATTTTTACAACTTCATGACAGGGATATACTTTATCGAGAATGGTGGTAGTTCCTCATTGTTGGGAGTAATTACAGCCCGGATTGGCGTTTTTGTAGGATGGCCCGTTCAAATACCTTCCTCAAACACTCCCTGATAGGAATATTATTTCGCATGGCCGAGTCACCCATGATGGCACATTCTCCAAGGGAAATCCGTTACAATTTTTCCTGAAATCTTTCAAAACATGAACGTTTTCGCTGTTGCACGACCTCCTTCAATGATACCTATATCACACATCGTGGTAAATTCTTTGATATCATCAATGGGAGATTTATTAAAATCGACCAGTTCAATAAGTTCCAGTATTCTTTCGTCAATGTCAAGGATTGACATATGACATCCAGCTTCAACCGGCTAAAGATGTGGTAGCTACAATTGGTTTACTGTTGTTATTTCCTCCTATTAGTTAGTTACACTTTGTTCAATTTCGCTTCCAATAGGTTTGTCGTACTTCCGGCTTCCTATTGGATCGACATAGCCTCTCTCTTTTCTCAGGATGCTTCCCACGGGGCATGTGTCATTGTATGTTGCCGCTTCGTCGTCGGTCATATTATTAGCCAGTTCGTGGTCAATATTGATCATGGCTTTATGGCCTCTTCCAAGAATGGCAAATATACTTTTGCCGTCTTTGGTTTTTATACTTCTAACACAACGTTTGCAAAGAATGCACCTATTCCTGTCGATATAAAATTTGGTTGCTTTGGCGTCTACTTCTTTTTCTTCAAATTCATAGGGGAAGCGTGGAACAAGCATTTGGTATTTGTATCCTAATGCCTGGAGTTCACAGTTCCCGCTTTTTTCGCAGGCCGGGCAATAATGGTTGCCAGATACGAAAAGCGTTTCAACAATAATTTTTCTTAATTCCTGAATTTCGGGTGTTACGTTTTCGATGACCATGCCATCGGCAACATTTGTTGTACAAGCCGTCATGAACCTGCCGTTAATTTTAACGTTACAGATCCTGCACGAGCCGGCAGCTTTAATGCCTTCAAGGTGGCATAGGGTAGGGATGTAGACGCCATTTTCTTTGGCGGCCTCAACCAGGTTAATGCCTTTGTCTGCTGTACATTGTTTACCGTCAATTGAAAATTTTACTTTTTCACTCATAACAGTTGATATTTTTGATTTTTCATGATTTATTTCAGTATCAGCAACAATTTGGTGATTGCCGTTTCCTGATTTAAATAGTTTTGCCAAAAATATTACTTGAAAAAAATTTCTAATTGTTGTATAAATTATGCCTGCGGGAACCTGCCGACAACACGACATGATTCCTGAATGGCTTCATCAAGGTTGAATTTTGTATCAAACACTTTTCCTTTTTCAATTTTGGCTTCATAGTCGCCCTGGAAATTTTCAATATGTAAGAATGGGGTTTGCAGCCGTTTGTCCAAGCCGCAACGGTTGGCATTTTTCATTTGTTTTCCGCAATGGATCATTTCTTCAATATCGCTTACTACGCCCATTCAGTATCTTCTGTATTTATTACGTAAGATAACAGTCGAATAGCGGCAAAGTGCACATGAACCACAAAATTCATCAATGAAAAAGTCGGTGAAGTTTTTAACGATATCAAGGATGTTGCGAGATTTGTCAAAACGATCATGGCTCCACCGGTTGGCAGGTCTTCATAACAAATTTCAAAGTCCGAATTCATTTTCTGCAATTAAACGTCCTGATGGGCCTCCTATTTGAACCGCTTTTGTGTCATGGAGGCTCCACGACATTCGACATTCCACGAACCGTCATGCCCCATTCGATTTCAAAAACACCCGGAAATTTCATCTCCTGAGAATGCTTAATAGTTTTGTACCTGATGTTTCTTTTGGTCCCCGACGGTTATACCATTCGGCACCATTCATCAAATTTTTAACATTGTCGGTAAAGTTTCAACATTATTAACTCCACAGTTGGTTTGTCGAGGTATCCAACCTGAACAGGAAAAGGTGGGCGGTTTCTTGGTTCACCACGTTTTCCCTCATATGATTCAATCAGGGCCGATTCTTCACCGCATACATAAAGCACCGGCTCAAACTGAATTCTTATATCATAATTGAATCCTTCAATTCCACAGGCATTTTACCAAGCCAACCGTTTTCCTGGAAGTTATCTATTACGGCATCAAGGTGTTTTCCAGGTATTTATATTCCATTCGGAGGTATAATATTCCTTCTTTTGCGCTGATGGCATAACCGGCGGCGATCATTCCTTCAAACAACAAGTAAGGAATTTCTGTGAGGATAACCCTGTCTTTAAATGTCCCGGGTTCTCCTTCATCTGCATTGCAAAGCAAATACCTTTCGTTGCCTGGAGACTTTGTGCAAAAATCCCATTTTAATCCGGTTGGGAAACCTGCACCACCGCGGCCACGGAGGTTTGAGTTTTTCACTTCTTCGATGACTTCCACAGGTTTCATCGAAGGCAATTTTTTCAACATATCCCCGGCATGGTAGTCGGCGAAAATAACTTTTCCCCTGCGGTTAAGATTGTTTGTTACCATGGAACGGATGAGGTCGGATTGATTTTGGCCACCGCCAAAACTGTTGATCATATCCTGGGCTGTTTTGCCTGTCCTGAACTCTTTGATCAGTTCCCTTACCCTGTAGGTCGTAATTTTAGGAAATACAACCCCATTTATGATGGCTGCCGGCTCCTGGTCGTTCATACCAATACATGATGTGTTGAAGAGGCCAAACATTCCATCATTCGATACCGAACCAAATTTTGTTTTTGTGGCTTTTTCAAAGGCATCTGCAATTTCATCCCTGCCCATCATGTTGGCCACAAGGCTATCGTTTAAATAGATGGTGTATTTCCCGCGTGATTTTTTATTGAAAAAGTGATAAAATGAAAGTGTTTGTTCAACATCAACATGCGAAATATTCAGTTGATCAGCTATTTCGGCAATTTCGTCACTGCCAACACACCCATTTTCATCTTTTATATCGATAAGGATATCCATAAGACGGGTTGCATCTTTACTGTATTTCTCAACAATACTTTGGACTTGTGAACTCATATTATGTTATTTTATAAATGATTAAATTCAATTGTTAATTAATTAACAGCACAAAAATATATTTATTTATTTGACTAGCAATGAGGATTAGAAATTTAGAAGGATTATAAACTATGGACTGTTAATTAAGTAAATACAGTAAAATTGGAAGGATTGAATAATGTAGTTTTGTAGATGTTTTATAAATAGACCACTATTTTAGCGAAATAAATTAACCTAATTATGATAAATGCAATAGGGTAAATGATTTATAAACCGAGCTTACTTCAGCCTTCCCATTCTGGAATGATAGAATATTGTAAGAGTGATAAAAATAATTGTTTGAAATTTCCCAATATTCCAGTTTTACCTCAATGTCAATCATGGCAAATAAATGCAATAAAGTGGCCATTGAAATAAAAAATGCCCCGTATTACAGGGACAGCTTTTTAGAAATTTAAAACCTAAATAATGATTTACATAAATTAATTTGGGGCTACTTTAAAATAGTCATCTTCTTTGAATCCGATATTTGTCCATTTATACCGATCGAATAGAAATAAATCCCACTCTTTAGCCCTGTTGCATCAAATTCAACAAAATGGTTTCCTTTCATTTTTGACCCTTCATCATATGATTTGATCAATTGTCCGGTAAAATTGTAAACATTCAATTGAACAGATGATTCACTTTCAAGCTTGTACCAAATTTTTGTTGTACCTGAAAATGGATTTGGACTACAATTCAGATAAATTTCTCTTTCATGTATACTTTCTTTAGAATAGGTGAGAGGATCTTCAACAAAGTTGCCATTGCCGTCATTAAATAACAAGTTGATGAAATGGGCATTGGTTTGTGTTATAATTAGATCATTGAACCCATTGTTGTCGAGGTCGGCACAATGGGCATTCACAAAATCGTAACCTACCAATGGCACCGGTATAAAAACTGGGCCGGAAAGCTGGTAATTTCCTTCATTGTACAAAATATATACACCATTGTTGACACTTGATGAAATGATGTCAGGCAATGAATCGTTGTTAAGGTCAGATACAAGAAATCGCCAGCAGTAGGGATTGTATGGGAAAGGCTCATGTGTGTAGAAATTGCCATCCCCAATGTTTTCAATGATGGTGGCAATTGTTGTTGAAAAATAGCCACTTAAACAAACCAGGTCCATGTCATTATCCATATCCATGTCTGCCAATTGAACTAAAAATTGCTGGAACCCAATTGAGATCCTTTACAAGCTTGTGTCATAACTGTAGTATACGTTTAACTTGTTTCCAACAACAACAACATCGTCACGTCCGTCTTTATTTAAATCACTACAGGCAATATCAGATGGAGGTCCGTCAAGATTAAAATATTCTGGCGAAGTAAACCCACTATTCCCATCATTGTAAAGGATACCCCAAAAATGCCCATTGTTTGATATGACCACAATATCGTCATAATCATCATCATTAACTTTACCGTGATTGATCCCTGAAAATGTGGCGTCGCTTTCGAGGCTGAAATCGCTAAAATTGTTAAACTCACCCTGTTCATTATAAAATACCCTTATATACCTTTGTGTAGCAGAGGTGGAAATCAAGAATAAAAAACCGCCAGGTCGGGAAATGTGTCGTTGTTTACCTGTATGGTAAATATATTCTTTTGGTTCCCACAAAGACTTGGATGTATCTGTTACTAAAAAAACACACCATTGTTTATATTTTCCATAACCGATATAGATTTATTGGTATATCCCCATCCAACACTATGACCGGTTATAACATCAAGGCCCATGTCATTGTCCAATATCCGATGTGCAGGCGGTACATTGCCCACCGGAATGGTGTATTGGCTTTTGGTATTTGGCGGGCTGTTTCCTGTAAAAAAAATGGCTATTATAACAATTAAAATTTTTTTCATCTCTTTGCTATTTCAGGTTAGCTTTTATTTTCTTATATTAATTACACTTATTCAAAAATGGAATTATTACTATTTTACATAAGGGAAGCCTTTGGTAAAATTAATATATCCATCATCCAAATTAAATGGGAACAACATGCGTTACTGATCCTTTAATCCATTGAGCAATTTTTACCCTACGTTTCATATAAAGGTAATACGCAGGGATATCCAAACTTATTTTCTGAAGATAGTTGGCTTGGGTGTTTGTCGGGGGAGGGGGTAAGTTGCTGAAAAACAATAAGTTTTTGCATTGTTTAAAATGGATATAAATTTACCCCTAAAAAGTCTAATGGTTTTTTTAGGATTAAAAACCCAGTTGCCAATTATTGCTTACCAGGCTGAATATAATCGTTTGACATTGTGAGGGCTTTTTCAAATTTGTCCTTTCCAGGTTGCAAAGGGATCCCTTTTTTCAGGAAAAAATCAACCAGTTTTGCGGTTGGCAAATTCCCAAGCATTTCGTAACCCGTCATCGGGCATCCACCCAGGCCAGAGATCACCCCGTCGAAAATAGTGCATCCGTTCGTGTAGGCGGCTTCGATTTTTTGTTCCCAGTCATTTGGTTTGGTATGTAAATGAAGCCCAAATTCAATATCAGGGAAATTTGTAGTAAAAGTCTGATATGCATCGGCAATAAATTGGGGAGAGGCAACACCAATAATATCAGACAGGCTGATATAAGTGATACCAATTGAAGAAAATTTTTGAACCCAGGAAAAAATATCCTTAATTTCCACCGGATCGCCATACGGATTGCCAAAAGCCATAGCGAGGTAAAGCATTAGGTCTTTATTGTATTTTTGACAAATATCCTGAATCTTTACAATATCAACCCATGCTTCATCAAAATTTCTGTTTATATTCTTGTTTAGAAAAGTGGGAGAGGTAGAAAAGGGATAACCTATAATATCAATGATCTTATGTTGTGCTGCTTTATTTGCACCTTCTGGTGTAGCTGTCAAAACAAATATTTCAGTTATTGAGTTCCCTTTCTGGATTTGATTCAGTACCGCATCCATATCCTTAAACTGGGGAACAAATTTTTCAGAAACGAAACTCCCAACATCAAGGATATCGAAATTGACCTCAAGCAAAGTATTGATTGCCTGGACTTTTTTATCCGTAGGGATAAAGCCGGGAATACTTTGCAGGGCATCCCGGTAAGTTTCCAGTATCTTTACTTTGCGATGATTCTTTTGTACCATATGTTTAAGAGTATCGTTCCTAGAATAAAAACAATCATAAAAACAGTAAACGAAACAACAGCATGGCCCCCAAAGAGAATTCCTGCCAGGTTGTTGTTGTTGAGGTTTCCGGAAAGAAAAGCCGGCAATACAAGCTTGATGAATGGGTTGTACACCCCTGTGGGCGCTGAATACACAATGGTGGCTTTGGCAGGAAATATCCAGATCAAACCTAACACCATGAAAAGCCAGAAAAATGCAGGATGAAAATTTTGTTTTGAAAGAAATACAATTCCTTCGTAAATAAGTAAAAAAGCCAATCCGAATAAAAGCCTTGGCCCATAAGTCCAGCCACCCCACCAGGCAAAATAGGAAGCGATAAAAACATAATAGATGAGGCCGGGGATAAAAATGTAGCTGACGATTGCTTTTTTCCAATTAAGATGTTTCCAATTGACAATAGCTAAACCTGCCACCAAAAATAAAACAGGGACATACCAAAATATCCCGCGGTAAAACGATAAAGCCAATCCCCATATCGATTCAAAACCCGGCAGAAGAAATCCGTAATTTTTATTGATCTCTGTAAAATTGTGATGTTTATATAAAAATTCAAAAGGGGAGGAGGAAAACAAATAATTGTAATAAAGCATAAATTGCAAAGCCGGAAGCACACCTATGGAAAATCTTACAAATGGTTTGAACTTTCTTGTTCGGATTAAAATCATTATTCCCCATAGAAATATAATGACGGCCAGGTTGTATTCGCTTATAAAAGCCAATCCTGATAAGAAACCGGCCAACAAAAATTTCTCTTTTATTAGAAAGATATATCCCCCCAACAAGAGTATTCCTGCAAAGAGGTGGGCAAAAAAGGTTCCTGAAAAAATATAAAAGAATGAGAAATAAAGTGGCAGCATTGAAAGTAAAACCGGGCCTAATGGGGGATTTAGTTTTTTTATTTCCAGAAAGATGATCAGAATAAATACTACAAAAGGCAAACTTCCCACCAACAATCCACCGATGACATAAACGTGTTTGCCAAAAAGGCTTCCATCTGCATCGGTTTGAATAATGCCAAGGCTTTTTATGACTCCGAAAAAAGGTATTACAACGTAGGTTGGCAAAGGGGCTTTATCCGTATAATAATGGCCATTTACATACGCTTTATCTACGGTTATCTCCTGGTATTTATCAATCTTAAATGTTCCTTCTTCAAACCAGGCAATGATGGGCAATGCCCTGGAAGTGGAGTTCGAGTTTTGCCAGACATCAATGTAATACGAACTGATAAATAAATTAAACAGAAAGAAAACCAGGATAAAAAGCCGCATTTCCGAAAATTTACTGCCCATTAGTTATCCGTTTTGCCATGATATCAAAAACTACAAAGCAAAATTTTTCAGATTGCTATTTCGAATCGCCAAGGATCAGCGGCAAGCCATCTTTTGTATTGCCAATTACGACTACTTTTGTATTGCTTGATTCAGCTAACTGAAGTGTTGCCAGGATCCCTTTTTCCCTAAGTATCTTGTCGGTTAAACTGGCGTTGATAATATTATTGGCCATCGCTTTCCCTTCGGCTTCAATTTTCTGGCGTTCGGCTTCCTTACTAGCCCTTTCAATTTTAAATTCGTATTCAAGAGCCAGCTGTTCTTGTTGTAATTTACTTTCAATAGCTTCTTTAATGGTAGGAGGCAGTTTAATGGATCGAATTAATATCTGGTTGAGCTGGACATATTTTTCATCCAGCAGTTTTTTGGTTTCTTCAAAAATTTCATCCTGGATAGCGTCGCGTTTTGTAGAATAAATCTGCTCAGGGGTGTAACGCCCTACAACGCTTCGGGCCGATGATCTTAAGCTGGGTATAATAACCCGCTGCAAATAATTAATTCCAATCTCAGAGTGTAATCTTCCCAGGTTTTCGTGTTCGGGTTGATACCATGCTGAAACATCGACCTGAATTTCCAGTCCGTTGCTTGAAAGCACGTTCATGTCTTCGGCTGTCTCTTGCTGCCTTACTTCATAGATATACATTTTATTCCAGGGGGCAAGAATATGAAATCCTTCCCCATAGGTTTTGTCGAGTTCAAGGCCGCCGCCAAACCGTCTGAACAAAACACCGGCATGCCCGGCATCGATGGTGATGGTTATGCTGTTCCAGGAGATGATAAGAAAAATTGCAGCAATTACGATGATTGCTATGGGGATTAATTTTCTTGGGTTGATTTCATTTTGAGCCATAGTACTTTTTTTTTGTAAGTTTCGGGCAAAGGTATGAAATAAAGGGTAGTAAAATGATAAATCTAATACAAAGGAAATAGGATGTTTGGTGATGGAAAATTGTAAATTTGAAAATAAATGCTAATGGTACCTCTTCGTTGTAAACCGGAATATCGTCAATTCGTCCCAACTTTTACGTTCCAGTCCGGCTTTCCGCTTTACAACGTTTAATTGTTTTTCAACCGTATCAATACCTTCAATGAAGGGAAGCAAAACAGCCCGGTGGTAAGAGCCATCAGAAACGATCACGCCGTAAATAGCCGGGTCAAGGTCGTTGGGGCTTTCAATTTGTTCAGGTACGGATAATACGTCAACCGAAATTTCCAGGTCTCCAAATTCATCTTCGCGGAGTGGTTCAAAACGTGAATCGCGGAAGGCAGCCGATAAGGCATTCCGTTTAATTTCATTCAACAGGTTTTTTTCAACAGGTTCAATAGTGCCAATACAGCCCCGCAGCGAACCGTCCTTTAAATGAAGCGAAACAAAACAACCCCTTCTTTCACCGGTAAGGATTTCCGGTGCATCCTGAAATTTCAGGTCGTTTAGATGGCCATGTTCAAGATGGTGCTTTATGGTAAGCCGCGCAATTTGAACAAAAATTGAATTTGACTCGGGCATATTTTAGATATAAACATTAAAGATATGAATTTCACACAATGGCCGCATAAGGTTTTCGCAAAGAACGCAAAGTTTATCTATTCCCACTTGTCCTCCGAAGCCTGCTCCAACTCTGATGCTTTTTGCGAAGGAGATAAGTGAAGGAGGACCATTACCCTTTTCCTTTCTCCATCAAATCCACCGTTTTCTCAAGGCCGTATTGGTTGTAATAATATTTTTTGTGGTCTTTTTTAGATCCGTCAGGATTATAATTGATGAATTCTTCCGAACGAAGAGCACCGTTTACATCAGGGTCGAGGATGATCTCTCCACGTAATGAGCCATTTTCATAAAAGTTTAGTTCTTTTATTTTATGCCCCTTTTCATTATAAATAAATTCGTTGTGGGCTTTTCGCTGAGTTATTGTGGTCGTCGTACGATTCAAAAATGGTTTTTGACCAATTCATTTTTTTATTATATGTATGATAATTAATATTTTTATATTTCGAGAGCCATCAGGTCATATGATTCTTTAACATCTTTTATCAGATTGTTGCTATCATCGTATTCATAATAATAACTTTCTTTCGATCGAATGCTGTTATCCGATTTTTTGTACGAATACGACTGCCGTTCAATGATATTCCCCCTGTCATCTTTGGTGATTACCGGTTCTTCCCTTTGTTTGCTTTTCTCGGGAATGGCTGGCTTTGTTTGTTCTGATTTCGCTTGTTCCGTTTACCGTCTTTTTTAGAGGCGGGTCGCATTGGACAAACATAAAACTTAAAAAAACAACGGTTAATCCATAAAAATATACCTTAGCTTTCATCATCTTTTTTTATTACTACGTGCAAAATTCTAAAAATCTAATTAAAATTGAAAATTGCAAAAAGAATTTAATATTCAGCAATTGGATAGACAAAACTTAATAACTTTCAGGCAGGCCGGCCAATTTTTTTATTTTATTGTCAGCTTTTAAATCTACAATGGGTTTATCAAGAATACCGTTAACGAATATTTTACTTGCGGGTGTACTGTAGAGCTTTGCCAGTTCGATGTATTCGTTCAATGCTAACAGTCGAGGACTGATGGAAATTCAAAGCAGCTCGACAATGGCCATTTTCAACGCAAGGATATTATCTATAATAGCAATGCGTTCCATTTCCCAGTTTTGCGCACAGCATTTTCAATTAAATCAAGATATTGCTGGTTGTTGATTATCGTTTCCTGAATAAGATTTTTGAATTCAATGTCTTCATCGGGATCATCGACAAATCGTTTTTAAGCAGTGTAGGTAGTTTTTCACATTTTCACCAAAACCCTCTTTTAGTCCTTTGATTGCTTTTATAAGCAGAAGGTTTGCCGTATGAAAGTCATCGGACCAGTGAATGTTTTTTTCTTCGTAAAACGATTGCAACAGCTCCGAGCGGGAAAGGTGTTTTTTTATGATTTTGATCAAAATTTCCTTGTCAGCATTTAGTGTTGCAATTTTGGCATCCATGTATGCTTTGTATTCTTCGCTTGCAATGATCCCTTTGTATAATTTCCTGATCATTTCTTCTTCTTCGGCCCAGTTTATTTTGTAAACATCATAATAGCGCTGGTAATCGCGATTGTTGGAAATCATTTTGATAATGCGGTTATTAATAAAGCGGGTATTTGGATGAAGGTCTTCTTCGGTTGGAAAATATTTCTGCTTGTTTTCTTCTGACCTTTTATATGCAAATTCAGTTATCTCAATCAGGAGCGAAAACTGGTATATAAACAGTTCATAGATTTTATTGAGGCTTTTCAATAAGTCTTTCTCTCCCGTTACAAGATTGTCGTTATTCGATTGAATAAAAGCATACAATAGCTGGAGTGCTTTAATTCTGAGGTGCCTTCTGCTGAGCATATATTTCAAAGAATTTTGCGCAAATATAAAGGAAATAGATTTCTATACAAATTTGTGTTGATTTTAATAAAGCTTATTATTGCCTTTTGGGATTTGTAATAGTGCCATAGAAAACAAGGATTGCGCTGTAATTCAACGATCATTGGATAGGCGACGTATTGCATTTATTAAATTTTAGGCTTTGGTAAATTCGGTATATATGACAACCAACACCTATCAATTTACTTTAATTACATTATATGATTCGTACTTCCCTATGTTCCAAAAACTGTTTTGGTAGCCATTGCCTTGCGACTGAATAAATTTGTACCTGGTATGCATGGGCCGGAAATCCATATATTCAAGGCAGTTGATAAAATCAGGGCCAAACCTGTATAATCCGTTCAGAAAATACCATCCGGCATCAAACCCATCAAACGCATAATTATTGACCGAAGGTTCGGTTTTATAATTTTCCCTGAATTTTTTTATCCAGTGTTTTGTCTTTTCACTTTTATAATTAACCAGAGATGTCGAAAAGAAGTGAAAATTCAGGTTTAGCAATTGAGAGGTTTCCAAATCGATGTAATCATTCCACAACGGAAGCCCAAAAAGGACAATGTTATGTTGAAGGCTAAGTTTATTCAGCTTCGATAACACTTCTTTCAGAAAAAACAATATCGCTAATGGCAATGACACACATTATCCCTCACTTTCGATAAACTCATTTTTAATCCGTTTACGCTGTCGGAAACATAAATTACTTCTATTGAACAAGATTGGTAAACGATGCACTGTCGTTTGGTTTCATTTAAGTCGTGCATTCAGCAATTTATTTTCAGTTAGCAGGGTTGATTTATTATTTTGCCTTGCTAATGATACAAATATTTTTATTTGATATATTTACCTTTACGGGCCTTTCACTATTTAGTGTGTTTCGGATAAATGAAATTTCGTTTTGGTATTTATACTTATTGTACTTTATTAAAAACAATGTTTTTATCAGGGTATGTGCGAAGGATGTAATCGGTTAAAATTTCAACCTGATGGCTTTCGGAAGGGATTAATTTAAAAACATAAGGGTTTCCATAAATGACTTCTTCTCGGTTTGAAAGCGGATTAATGATTGGTATTTGATACTCTTTTGCAAAATGCGTGCCATTTGTTCAATATTCTGATAAAGCGGCCCGACAATTAAGTCCATTGATCCGAGTTCGGATATGAATTAAGTACATGTGTGGTCTTTTCCGGGTCGTTATCCACATCGTATACAAACAAATTAATGTTCATCCCCAGTGCTTGCATTGAATCAACAGCCAATTTAAAACCTCCATAAAAATCGAAAGAAACGAAAGAGGAGAGTTTGGTAAAGGGTGCCAAAATCCACTTTCTCTTTTGCATTGATGCTATCGAGCTGTTCAAGGAAAAAGAGGAAGCATTAAGTAATATTGCGGTTTCCAAATGATTGGTTTCCTGATCTTCGCAACCCAATACCGTTATTTTTCTTCGGGGATTGAATTTTCAGATTCGATAACATCATCCTTTATTTCAACAGGTAATGTTTTGTTGTGTTAAGCCACGGCTTACTGGCTTTTTGCAATATGTGGATTTAATTCAGCAACCTTGTTGTAATCCACGTCATAAAGATTGGCGATTTCCTCAAGCGATTTTTTTGCGTCAGGTTTGTGAACAATATATTCATTTGTATTTTGGAATGGAGGTAAGATAATTACCTGCCCGACGCTCAGGTACGAGCTTAACCAGGGGTTGTATTTTTTCAGGCTATCAACACTGGTGGCATTATCGCGGGCTATACTGTATAAGGTTTCGCCTTTGACAACTGTATGTTTTTTCTGTTTGGGCAATTCAACAATATTTCCATCTTCATCAATGGCAATTGCCGTTACCCCTCCTGTCCATTCCTGTTTCCTGGTTAGGAATAGCGACCTTTTCACCGACATTAAGATTATCAGATAGTCCGGGTTTACATTTTATTTCACCAATAGTAACATTGTACTGGCGGGCTATACCATAAAGTGTTTCACCTTTTTATTTACAGTATGTTGTTTGTTTAAGCCATCCCATTCGGGCGCAATAAATCTTCATATTCCTGCCGAACCGGAATTTTCAAAGTTAGCCCTTCCACTAATATTATCACTTAACCCCGGATTTATGGCTTTAATTTTGTCAATTGCTCACCAATTCCATATTTCTTTGAAATGCCATACAAGGTTTCCTGTTTTTTGCACGATATGGTGAAAAAATCTTTTTCATTTTTTTCCTTCTTTTCAACAGCCTGGCCGGTTTTTACTTTTAACAGGTATTTTAAAATTTTTCCTTCATAAATACCTTCCGTTGCCGATGGAGGTTAGTTTTAAATATGTCATCCACCGTAATTCCATATGCACGGGCAATGGTAAATAACGTTTCTCCTTTTTTTACAAAATGGATATAAAAATCTTTCCATGTGGTTTTTCTTCAATGATCTCTGACCTGGTTGCTGGCTGGCCATGTTGCGCCTGAACTGACAATGCCAACTGTGACAGTAAAATGAAAAAATAAAAATCCAGGGAGTTTCTCATGCTAATTCAAAATATCATGATTGATAACAACATTTATCTTATTTTATTATTCCCACTCAATCGTAGCCGGTGGTTTTGAGCTAATATCATAACCAACCCGGTTGACACCCTTAACCTGGTTGATGATGATCTCATTCGATACTTTAGCGAGGAAATCATGGGAACAGTGCGACCAGTCGGTCATTGCCATCAGTGGAACCGACAGCCCGCAGGAGCAACTCTCAATTTTCATAAGTCCGTTCATCGCCCATGGCGCCTGATCATACCGGCAATAACATAACCCCCGCCTGCCATACTTTATCCTATTAAAGTCCAAACTTTTTCAGGCCTTCAATAAAAATATAGTCAGCATCCTGAAGAACCCTAACTTTCAGGCGTTACATCTCCCAGTATTCGAATCCCCTAATCCGGGCCAGGAAAAAGGATGCCTACCTATCAGACTTTGTCCATTTTCAGGGTTAATCCAATTTTCGTACTTCGTCTTTAAATAAGGAATTAAGTGGTTCCACTACTTTAAGTTTCATAAAGTCGGGCAGGCCGCCAACATTGTGATGCGATTTAATGGTAGCGCTTGGCCCTTTCACCGATTTTGACTCGATCACATCAGGATAAATAGTACCTTGTGCGAGCCATTTTACATCCTGTATTTTATGGGCTTCCGCATCAAACACTTCGATGAAAGTATTCCCGATGATTTTCTCTTCTTTTCCGGATCAACCGCCCCTTTGAGGTTTTTATAAAACTGTTAACATCCACTCCAATAACATTTAACCCCATATGCTTATAAGAATCAATAACCGATTCAAATTCATATTTCCTTAACAGGCCGTTATCCACAAAGATGCATGTTAAGTTATCGCCAATGGCTTTGTTAAGCAAAACAGCTGTAACAGAAGAGTCAACCCCGCCCGAAGGCCCAGCACCACTTTGTCGTTTTAAGTTTTTTCTTCAGGGCATCAATGGTGGTTTCGATAAACGATTCAAGGGTCCAGTCCTGTGTGCACCCGCAAATGTTTATCACAAAATTATGAAGCTGACGTTTTTCCTTCTGTGGTATGATACACTTCGGGATGAAACTGTATGCCAAAGGTCTTTTCATTTTTAATTTTGTAGCCTGCAATTTCATCGTGAATTTTCGGTAATGATTTCAAAAACAGCACCTCAGAAGTATGTTATCGCCATGCGACATCCGCACCTATGCAACCTGGCATGCCATCAAAATATTCGGAAATGGATGAAGGATAAATTGGCCCGGCCATATTCCCTGGTGGAAGAAGGCTCAACTTTACCCCCTGAATCCTTTGCCCAGAAACTGGGCCCTGGCAAACCCCTAACAAGGGGATTTTACGTATTTTATCAAGGTTGGGAACCGGTGCATCCGCATCGTTTACCGAAAACGGGCTCCCTGACAGGATAACCCCTTTAATATGATCGTTGATTTCAGGAAAATCATTGAAAGGATGGATCTCGCAATAAACATTTAATTCTCACGGCGGGCGATCAATTGGGTATATTGTGAGCCAAAATCAGGATCAGGATGGTTTCTTGCATGCGTTATATTTTAGGGCGCAAAATTAGCCCTGAGGCTTTATCTCAGACTCGCGCCAGTTGGTAAACAAAGGGTTAGTAATTAATTCTTTGCCTTACAGTTTAACCAATTTATTGCTGTAAAAATTTTCATCGTTAGAAAGCTCAATTAAGTATATGCCGGATTTCAGGAAATTCGTATTAATTGTATAATTCCCATTTTTAAAGCTGTCCGGGTTTATTTCTTTATTGAAAAATTCTTGCATTTCCAGGTTATAAATTGATAGTGATATCTTTTGATCCCCAACAAATGATGCCTCAATTACCACAACATCATGGCATGGATTTGGATACAATCCAGCCTTTTTGCTTACAACAATTGACTGAGTGTTTGTATAAATTCCATTATTAAACGTCACCGTCATGCTGTCCACATCCATGTTACCAAATTCGTCCCAGGCTTCAACAAAAAGACGGTAGTCGCCATCGGTGTAATTTGTCGTTTCAAATGCGAGGGCACTTTCTGAAATCTCTATAATCGAGTCTCCATTATTGTTTGTAAGTATCTGGTAATAGTCGCGGCTGGTGTTCATCCAGGGCGGAGAAGGGTGGAGGTAGTCTTTGTAATAAAGTACCGGGGCATAATACGTAAAAAACGTGCTGTTGTACATTTCGTACGAATGATTTAATATTTGCCCCAGGGTTTTCGGAAAAACCGTATCATTTGCCGGAAGTTTGGTAAGCCAATAATAGGTTTTAAAGGCCGGTTGTTCCCATTCAGAATCGCCATGAAAGTCGCTGATCTTTGCAATGATATCAATATCTCCATACACATTCCCGGGATTTAAAAAAGTTGATGATTCATTTATGCAGATACCAAATTTTGATGATGATGAAAAGTTTTCGATGACAGGCGCAACTTCATCAGTTATTGGATCTAACGCCAGCAGAGGATTAAAATTTATGCCCCATTCATCATCATCATAATACCAGATATTTCCCTGGTCGTGAATGTTGACAAAATGAATATGCCCCCAGTCGTCGGACCAGTAAATGATATCGCCCAGGTAATCATGCACCTCAACATAATCCCCCACATCAACCATAATGCTGCTTTCGACAAGGTGGGCATACAACCAGCCATCGGAATAGCCTGATGTTTGCTCAGGACTGATGGCAAGCCGCCAATAGGAGGCACCGCCTATGGTAAGGACCAACTTTACCCATCCTTCCTCAACGGCATACGTCGGTTCATTAATCGGCACTTCAAGATCGAGGCCCTGGTGCAAATAGGCCCAGTCGCCCGAACCATCTCCCATATGTTGTTCGTAATGGTTCCATACTTTATGCACCTCATCGAACGGGACAAAAGGCCAGGGAATGGCGTTGTATTTTGATGATTTACTGGAAGCCGGTTTTTTCTCAAATTGCTGGAATGATTTCGTTGCTTTCACTTCTTCGGTGATGATCTGGCCTGAGCTATTATATGTTCTGATAATTCCTTTTGAAATGCCGTTGTATTTATAATGAATCCCGGAATAAATCATATCATTCTTAATTATCAAATCCCTGAAAGAGAAATCCTCTGAAAGTTCATCTTCATAGAATAAGCTGCCGTTTTCAATTTGATAAGCTTTTATTTTTTGTTTTCCAATTATCCAAACCTTATTATTTCCGGCATCCACAGCTAATCCTCTCGGGTAAAACAAACCCGTATTAATTGAATTAATTTCTTTCCCGTTTTTATAAATGGTAAGGTCCGATTCCCTGGCCGTTGCCAAATAAGTTTCGTCCTCCGAAAACGCAAACTCGCTGGCCGGTTTAAGCTTAATAATTTTGTTTTCTTCAATCAAAATCACGTGCAGGTTTTTATCGGTCCCAACCACAAACCGTTTCCCCGAAGGACTGAAACCAAACAATGAAGCATACTCGAAAGCTTCCGAAAACAGCGATTCTCCCTTATTATCAAAAAAGTGGATGGTCAGTTTTTGCATAAAATGGAGGTTCATATCCAGTACCGCCATACATCCGCTATTCGAAACATAAACATCAGCCCCCGGAACAGAAGGAAGCGAGTACAAACGCTGTTCATTTTTGTAAAGTTGAACATGGGTCAGTTTCCTGTTTTCGTCCGAAACTTCAGCTATTTCATATTTAACATTGTACAGCCCGTTTTCCGAAATGGCTCTGAAACCGCTATTCTGCGGAGTGATAATAAATTTTCCATTGAATGAAATATCCGGCAAGTTGTTGACATTTTGTAGTTGACAAAAACCACTGAAAGTTAAAAGTGATAAAAAAATAATCAGGAAAAAAGAGGGGAGAAGATGTTGTGTACTTTTCATTTTAAGGATTATAAATGTAAATAATTAAATACGATTGTTAATTTTGCGTAACATTTGGCTAAATTAAAATAAGTTTCAAATAGAACAACCATGATTTTTTCTCCGGTTAAGTATGACGAACCCCTGTTCCGTCCTCCCAGCGAGGCCTACTCCTTCATTTTTCAGGTAACGACAGGATGTTCGTGGAACCGTTGCGCCTTTTGCGAAATGTACACCTCCAAAACATTTAAAGTAAAAAGTGAAGACGCGGTAATAGAAGAAATTGAAGTGGCATCGAATTACTATGCTGATGTCCGCAAGGTTTTCCTGGCCGATGGAAACGCCATGGTATTGAGCACAAAACGATTGCTGAACATATTAAACCAGCTTCAGCATAGTTTTCCAAAATTAACACGGGTATCGACTTATGCAAGTTGCAGCGACCTGGAAAACAAGTCGGAAAAAGAACTTTTGGAATTAAGAAATGCCGGATTAAAACTTATCTACGTGGGAATTGAAACCGGAGACGAAGAATTATTGGCCCTGGTCAATAAGGGGGAGACGGTTAATTCAATTGAGCGAAACCTATTGAAAGCGCAGCATGCAGGAATTAAAACTTCCGTGATGATTTTAAATGGTCTCGGCGGGAAAAAATATTCAAAACAACACGCGTTGAATTCTGCGAAGATAGTTTCTGTAATCCAGCCTGACTTTTTATCCACCCTTGTACTGAGTTTTCCTTTTGGGGTCGATCACTACAAACAAAAGTTTTTAGGAGAATTCGAAGAAATGAACAACATTGAACTGATGCAGGAGCTTCTGTTTTTCTTATCGGAAACATCCTTATCCAATACGATTTTCAGAAGCGATCATGCATCGAATTATGTTTCGTTAAAAGGAATTTTGGGGCGGGATAATCAAAAATTGCAAAGCCAGCTTGATTATGCCATTGCAAATCCCCGCTCTGGCATTCTGCGGGAAGAATGGCAAAGGGGGCTTTGATAGGGGATAAATCGGCTTAGCGGATTTAAACCGCTTAGCCGATGAATGAAAAGTTTTGAGTAAAAATTAAAGATTAATAAACTATGGATTTAAAGATAAAAGGAAAATTATTTGTGGTATGCGGCGCAACCAGCGGTTTAGGAAAAGGCGTTGCCCTCGGATTATTGAATGATGGGGCTAAAATTATTGCAGTCGCCAGGGATATAGATAAACTCCACCAACTTTCAAAGACTTTCCGGATCAGGTCGAAATTATTTCAGGGGATATTACATCTGATTCCGTTCAGAATGAAATCCTGGAAAAAATAAACAGCAGGTTTTTAAGTGGCGTATTGATCAATGCCGGCGGGCCACCGGCCAAATCATTCCTCGAAACACAAATGGAAGACTGGGACAATGCCTATCAAACCATTGTACGATGGAAAGTGAATTTTACAAAAAAATTATTACCCGTTTTCCGGGCGCAACGCTACGGCCGGTTTGTCTATATCGAAAGCGAATCGGTTAAACAGCCTGTTGAAAACCTGGTGTTGAGCAATTCATTGCGGCTGGCTGTGGTGGGTTTTGTAAAAACACTTTCACAAGAGATCGCACGCGAAGGGATCACATTAAATATCCTTGCCCCCGGTTTCCACGATACACCGGCTGCCCAGCGTCTGTTCACGAAACGCAGCCAAGTCGAAAATATAACCTTCGAAGAGGCAAAAAAGAAATATGAAAATCAAATTAGGGTTGGCCATATGGGCGATACATCAACATTCGGGATGCTGGCAGCCTGGTTATTATCTGAACATTCAGGGTATATTACCGGACAGACAATAAGTGTTGATGGCGGGGCGGTAAAAGGGATTTTTGGATAGATAATTACTAATCCAATGGCATTAGATATTATCAGTCTTAAAAAAGAGTTTATCCGAATCTACAAAGGTAATGCGGAAGAAATTCATCTTTTTTTTGCCCCGGGTCGAGTGAACCTGATCGGTGAACACACCGATTACAATGGCGGACTTGTACTGCCCTTTGCACTGCAATTCGGAACTTACCTCGCGGTACGAAAAACAAAAAATAAAACCCTGAAATTTAAATCGATAAATTTCCCGTATTCTGCTGAAATTTTGCTGAAAGATGAAATTAAGCCGCTTGGCCGGGAGTGGGTAAATTATCCGCTTGGGGTTATTTCACAACTTGAAAAAATGAAACCCTTAAATGCAGGATTGGAAATGCTTTTCTTTGGGGATATTCCCAATGAAGCGGGTTTATCATCGTCGGCTTCCATTGAAATGGTGATGGCATTTGCATTGAATGAATTATTTGATTTGAAATTATCAAGGATTGACCTGATTAAAATGTCGCAAAAAGCAGAAAACGAATTTGTTGGGATGAATTGTGGCATCATGGATCAATTTGCTGTAGGAATAGGAAAAAAAGACCGGGCTGTCTTTTTAAATTGTGATTCCCTGGATTATGAGCTTGTCCTATTTGATTTGAAGGATTATGTGATTATTATTACAAATACAAATAAAAAACGTGGGCTTGCCGATTCGAAATACAATGAACGCAGACAAGAATGTGAGTCGGCTTTACTTGTTCTTAAAAGAGAGTTGTCCATTTCCCATTTGTCCGATTTAAGCGTTGAGCAATTTGAAAACAAGAAAAATTTAATTAAAGATAAAATAATACAAAAAAGAACTCAGCATGTGGTTTATGAAAATTTCAGGGTAAGGAAAGCCATCCGGGCATTATCCGAAAATAACCTTACTGGATTCGGGAAACTAATGATAAGTTCACACAATTCGTTGCGCGACGATTATGAAGTTTCATGCATCGAACTTGATATTCTTGTTGAGGAGGCACTAAACGTGCCGGGTGTCCTGGGCTCACGAATGACCGGGGCCGGCTTTGGAGGTTGCTCAATCAGCTTGTTGCCAAAAGAACAGGTGGAAATGTTTAAGGTGCATGTGGGTAAAAAATATTTTGAAAGTACAAACAGAACGGCCGATTTTTACGAAGCCGAAACTGGTTTAGGGATCAGGAAAATTGATATTTGATTATTTTTATCTTTGAGTCATAATTTGTAAAACACATGACGGAAAAAAAGAAAGCGGCAAAACGGCCAAAAATAAGCGATAAAATGTATTTGAAGGAATTGGTAAGCCTTCAGATTGAATTGGTGAAACTGCAGGAATGGGTTCGTGATAAAGGACTTAAAGTGGTCGTTATCTTCGAAGGAAGGGATGCTGCAGGAAAAGGGGGTACCATAAAAAGGATCACTGAAAAATTAAACCCCCGGATGAGCCGTATTGTTGCTTTGGCCAAACCCACCGAACGGGAAAAAACACAATGGTATTTTCAACGATATGTTCCGCATTTGCCGGCGGCTGGTGAGATCGTGTTGTTTGACAGAAGCTGGTACAACCGGCCTGTGGTGGAGCGGGTCATGGGTTTTTGCAGCGATGAAGAATATTGGGAGTTTTTACGGTCGTGCCCTAATTTTGAAAGAATGTTGATCCGGTCTGGGATCATTTTAATAAAATACTGGTTTTCAGTAAGTGATAAAGAACAGGAAAAACGATTCCGTTCACGCCTGACAGACCCAACAAAACGCTGGAAATTCAGTGATGTGGATTTAAAATCTTTCACTAAATGGGAAGAGTACTCAAAGGCCAAAGATGAGATGTTTTCCTATACTGATACGAAACAATCGCCCTGGTATGTAGTGGAAGCCGACGATAAAAAACGGGCCCGCCTGAACTGTATATCGCATATGCTTTCCATGATTCCCTATGATTATATACCATCGAAAGATATTGATTTACCTGTTCGAGAACGTCAAAAAGGATATGTCAGGCCACCCATGTCGGAACAAACTTTTGTGCCCGAGATATATTAACATTTAATTTATTACATTTATAGGGTCGAAAACATCGGGTGAATTTTAATAAGGTCTTGAGGCTAATGAGCCTTGAAATGCAGGTAGTTATTTCCATAAATTAAATTATTTATGAATCTAAATATCAAATTCGAAACAATTTTTTGGTTGAGTAAATAATATAAATCTATCATTATGAAAAAACAATTTTTACTATTGTCATTCCTTTTTTTGACAATTTTCCTCTTCGGACAGGGGACGATTAACTGTTTTCCAGGATCAGGTGATTACAATACCGGATCAACAAATGGAACAAGCTTTACACAAACGAGTTTGATTAAGACTGAGTCAGCAGGAATTGAGGCTGGTTGGGCCCGCTTTGATATTTCAACTATTCCAGCTGGGGCAACTATCCAAACGCTGGAACTTAACCTTTATGTGGCCGTTGACAACAATGCCTATTGGCGGGTAATGTCAATGGAATATGATCCGCTTTCAGGAACCGCAGCAGATGTATTTACCGACTGCACTGACGGCACGATGTATGCCGAGTGGCAGGGGGCCAATTTCCCAGAGCCTGGTTGGTTTATTGCTGATTTAGGTACAGATGCAGTTATTACTGCACAGGCGCAGATGGATGATGGATGGTTTGCTATCAGTATTTGGGAATGGGAGACATTTACAGGCTACGCTATTACCTGTGATGGTTGGAATGAAACAAACCAACCCTATTTGGCTGTTTCGTACCTGGTAGCCGGTGCCCCTCTCCCTGCATACGCTCCAATACCTCAGGATGAGTCTGTTGCCGTTGATGTGGAGGCAGATGTAGAATGGACATTTGGAGCAAATACTGAAAACTATGATTTGTTTTTTGGAACCGATTTTCCCCCGATGACAAAAGTTGTTGACAATGCGATATCCGGGGTAAACGGTAGCTGGGATCCGGGAACCTTACTTTTTAATACCGATTATTTCTGGCAGGTAGTTTCGAGGAACAGTTCAAAATTACTGGAAACCCCTGGGCCTGTCTGGTCTTTCAGGACCGCATGCGATGCTTATGAAGTGGCTGTTTTCGAAGATTTTGAAAACACGTTACCCCCTGTTTTACCGGAATGCTGGTACAAGGTTGAAAATACTTTTTCGCAATGGGCGTATGTGCAAACCCAACCTTACAATGGAATAGGCGATTCCTATTGCGTTTCGATGGAAAATGCTGATGATTTAACGGCTGAATTACTGTTTATTTCTCCTCTCATTGATGGGGGTGTTAGCAGTAAATTCGTTAATTTCTTTGCCTGGGGTTATTCCCCCCAATTATCTGTTGGAACAATTTCGGATCCTAATGACCCGGCAACTTATAATGAAATCAGCATCGTTAACCTTTCAGGAAATTATCAGGATTATCAGGAATTCCAGGTGTATTTTACCAATTATACCGGAACAGATAACTTTATTGCATTTAAGCATCCGGTTGGGAATTTTTATGAGACTATTTTTATTGATGAAATTCTTATTGATTATGCCCCGACATGCCCGAAACCAACCGACCTTTATGCAGGCGAATATTCTTCGACAACGGCATTTATAGGTTGGGTTGAAAACGGCAGTGCCACTATGTGGAATGTTGAATATGGTCCAAAGGGATTTACTCCTACTGGTGTTCCTACATTTTCGACAAGCCAAAATCCTCATGAAATAACTGGATTGATGCCTTCCACTGTATACGAATTTTATGTTCAGGCCGATTGTGGTGCAGGGGATGTGAGCTATTGGTCAGGACCTTACGAATTTAATACCGAATGTGAATTGGCAAATGTGCCTGTAATTGAAGATTTTGATCTCATGGATCCTCCGGAATTACCTTTATGCTGGTCAGGCCTGGTTGAGTCCACATCCATCTGGGCAGATGTGATAACTGTTAATTATAATTTTTATACCGAACCCAATTCTGTTTATTTGACTAATAGTGATGATGGAACTGCTACAACGCTGTTTATTTCCCCTCAATTGAACGAACCGGTAAATAGTCTGTGGGTAAATTTCTTTTCACTGGGATATTCACCACAGGTAATTGTTGGTACAATGTCGGATCCCCTGGTTGCTGCAACATTTACAGAGTTTACAACCGTTGATTTAACAAATGATTTTCAGGAGTTTGAGATTGATTTTAGCACGTATTCAGGAACTGACCAGTATATAGCATTCAAAGCGGTATATCAATTTAGCTACCAGGGTGTATTTATTGATAATATTATCATTGATCACCCCCCGACATGTCCTAAACCTACCGATGCGTTGGCTTATAATTTTACAACCACATCTGCAGTTCTTGAATGGACAGAGAATGGATCGGCTACCCAGTGGAATATTGAATATGGTTTAAAAGATTTTTTACCAGGTGGTGTGCCTAATGCAATCGCTGATGCTAATCCATATACCTTAACCGGACTTGATGACGCCACGGCTTATGATTACTATGTACAGGCCGATTGTGGCGAAGGAGATGTAAGTTATTGGGTTGGGCCGGTTAGTTTTAAAACCGCATGTGAAGCCACTTCGGTTCCGTATACAGAAGGTTTTGAATCAGCCATCATTCCAGATGTGCCCCCATGCATTATTGTGGAAAATACAAATGGGGATTTCAATTCGTGGTACGCAACAAATGATGCAGCTTATGCCGGATCAAACAGCATTCGGGTAAACTACAATGGAAGCCTGGCCATGAATGACTGGTTTTTTTCTGCCCCACTCGATTTAACAGGAGGAGAAACCTACATTGTTCAATTTTATTATACCAGCAATAGTTCAAGCTATGTCGAAAAGATGGAGGTTTTGTGGGGTAGTTTTCCAAATTCCTCAGCGATGGTAAATGGGCCGATTTTTTCGGATGAAAACATAAATTATGCCTTTACATGGTACGAAGGTGTGGGGTATTTTACACCCACAACAGATGGCGTTTATTATGTCGGATGGCATGGATATAGCGTTCCTGATCAATATAATTTGTATGTTGATGAAATTTTGATTGATGTGGCCCCAAGCTGTTTAAAACCATCCTGGCTGGATGTTATTACGGTGAGTAGTTCTTCAGCCTTGTTAACATGGACGGAAAATGGGACAGCAACACAATGGAATATTGAATACGGGTATACTGGTTTCGTACCGACAGGGAGTGCAAATGCAACGGCCGATTCAAATCCATTCGAATTAACAGGGCTTGAGCCTGGAACAACATACGACTATTATCTTCAGGCCGATTGTGGCGGAGGTGATGTTAGTTGGTGGTCTTCCCCAAAAACCTTTACTACCTTGTGTGAGGCAGCTGCTGTCCCTGTTTTTGAAGATTTTGATGGAGTGTCAATTCCTGACCTTCCCGACTGTTGGATGAAAATATCTGAATCAGTAAGTGGATTCGCCGATGTAGCAACAGTAAATTATAATTTTTATAGCGGGCCGAATTGTTTGACAATTAACAACAGCGATGACGCAAATGCAGATTTGTATTTTATATCTGCTCCTATTTCCGATGGGGCGAGCGGAAAATACCTTAACTTTTTTGCCTTGGGTTATGCACCTCAAATTTCGGTTGGAACAATGGCTGATCCTTATGATCCAAATACCTATAATGAAATTACAACACTTACTTTATCTACATTCTATCAAGAGTATGAAGTGTTTTTTACGAACTATACCGGTCCCGATCAGTTTATGGCAATTAAAGGGGTATTTACGGGTATGTACCAGGATATTTATATAGATGATATCACGATTGACCACCCACCGACATGCCCTAAGCCTTCAAACCTGACCGCAGGAGGAATGACCCAAACAACAGCAACTTTAGGTTGGACAGAAAATGGTACGGCCACTCAATGGAACATTGAATACGGAGAAATGGGATTTACACCAACCGGTGTTCCTACCGCAGTAGCCAATACTAATCCTTATAATCTTACCAGCTTGAATGATGGCACATTTTACGATTATTATGTTCAGGCTGATTGTGGAGCCGGTGACCTGAGCTATTGGGTTGGACCATATACTTTTAAAACCTTATGTTATCCTGCTGCTTTGCCCTATGAAGAAGGTTTTGAAGACGTCTTTGTCCCACTTGTGCCGCCTTGTATTGCAGTTGAAAATACGAATGGCGATAACCTGCAATGGATGACTTCCATGAACACACCAAACAGTGGAATGTATCACCTTGCTATAAGTTATACCTATAATAATCCGATGGATGACTGGTTCTTTTCACCTCCCCTGGATTTGTTAGGTGGCCAAACCTATAATGTGGTGTTTCATTACACTACAAATTCAGCCAATTATTATGAAAACCTTGAAGTTAAATTCGGTTCGGCTGCGGTTTCCGATTCAATGACCAGCGATCCGATATTTACGGATGAAATGTTTGCATATAATAATATTTATCAGGAAGCTAGTACATCGTTCAGCCCTGAGGAAAGCGGAATATATTTTGTTGGCTGGCATGGATACAGCATCCCAGGGCAATGGGATATTTATATTGATGATATTTTTATTGAATGGGATAATAGTTTGGTGATAAGTGCGACTGCAACGCCCGAAGAAATTTGTGATGGAGAAGGTACACAGTTGAATGCCACAGCCGTTGGCGGTTCAGGAAACTTCAACTACACCTGGACATCCGAGCCTCCGGGATTTAATTCAACCCTGCAAAATCCAACGGTATCACCTACTGAAACAACCGAATATTTTCTTGAAGTCAACGATGGATTAATTTCTATGTTCGACAGTGTTACAGTGATTGTTTATGACCTGCCGGGCACTCCTGGTCCACCTCTCGGAGTCTCATACTTATGTGCAAATTATCCGACATCCACTTACAGTACAAGCGGTGCGTCGGGAGCAAATACATATAGTTGGGCATTAGACCCAGTTGCAGCCGGTACGGTTTCTGGTACTGGTACTTCTGTTACAGTTAACTGGACAATTGGATTTACTGGCAATGTGAATCTTGTGGTTACCGGATTAAATAATGGCTGTGAAGGGCCTGCATCAAATCCCTTGTTAATTATCCGGTATTTACCTAACGTAACCCTTGAACCATTTTCTGCAGTTAATCCAAATTGGCCGGCATTTGAATTAACGGGTGGTGCCCCTGCCGGGGGCGAATATTCCGGCCCTGGGGTGGACAATGGATGGTTTGATCCTGGCATTGCAGGTCCAGGAACACACACAATAACCTATACCTATACCGATGCCAATTTATGCGAAAATTTTGCCGAAGAAACCATCCTTGTGGATTTAGGTATTGGAATAAACGAAAATTCTGGTGAACTCAACGTTTCAATTTTGCCAAATCCTAACGATGGGCAATTTACACTAGCAATAAATTCGGTTGATGTTGAAAAGGTAAACATAAAAGTGGTAAATAATTTTGGGAAAGAGGTTTTTGTCAAGAGGAATATTTCTCTTCACAAAGATTTTTCGGATATAATAGATCTGAGCAATTTTGCTAAAGGCCTTTATTATCTTTACATTTATTCGGATAAGATCAATCATATCGAAAAGGTTATCATCAAATAATAAGATTAAATGATCGGATGAAAGGGGTGGCTGAATGCTTACCCCTTTTCTATTTCACATATTTTAAACTTTTTAAGGCAATAATTGAACAGCTAAATTCTTGCTTTTGAGGCTTTTATTTTGTATATTTGAGGTTTGTAAAAATCAAATACAACTTAAAATAAATATCGAAAAAAACCCCAAAAGCCATGAAAATCCAAATTTTAATATTTGTTTTAAATCTTTTTAGTTTTTCCATAGTATTTAGCCAGGCCTTGGTTTATTGTTTTCCTGATACAGGAAATTATAATACAGGAGCGACCAATGGGACTATTTTTACTGATAACAGTCTGATACATATAAAATCGGAGGATGCGGAGGTGGCATGGGCCAGGTTCAATATTTCAGCCATACCTGTTGAAGCAATCATTCAGAGTGTGGAATTGAATTTATTTATTATTGAAAATAATTTTGCAAAATGGATGAATAAGTCATTGGAAAATGACCCCCTACTTGGTACTCCTTCCTCTGTGTACATTGATTGCCTGAATGGAATTGAATATGTTTGGTGGGAAGGAGATTTTCACGAGCCCGGATGGGCCACAATTCAGTTTTGGCCAGAAGGTGTGGCCGGTTTGCAAAATAGCCTCGCTGATGGCTGGTTCGGATTTTCATTTGTTGAATACAGGTATCTGCCCAATTTTAAAATGGGAGCAAACGGCTGGAATGAAGAGCGGCCACCCTGGTTGAAAGTTGAGTTTAGTTTACCCCCCGAAGCCCCGCAACAGGCTTATTACCCGTTTCCGGAACGCGTGGATACTTATGTGGAGATCAATGACGACCTGACCTGGACTTTCGGCGAAAATACGGACTGGTATGATCTTTATTTCGGCTATGACCTACCCTACCTCGAAAAGGTTGTGGACAATGCCCCGGCCGGAACGACCGGCTTTTATGATCCGGGAGCAATGAAATATGGAAAAACCTATTACTGGAAGGTGGTTTCAAGGAATGACCTGTCGACTATACAAACCCCGGGTCGGTTATGGTCATTCAATACCGCATGTAACATACAGGAAATGTCCGTTTTTGA
The DNA here is from genome assembly GCA_041393275.1 of Bacteroidales bacterium. Taxonomy (GTDB): domain Bacteria; phylum Bacteroidota; class Bacteroidia; order Bacteroidales; family JAADJA01; genus JAADJA01. The sequence continues at coordinate 31,078 of JAWKKL010000002.1, read as the reverse complement.
GGATTTTGAGGCTGTTTACTACCCGGAAATACCGTTTTGCTGGTCGGTAAACCGATCCGGATCGGGAGGAGGTATACATATTTACGATAATGCATATAACGGTATGAATTGTTTGCGGATGTGGACCAATGGAATCAACGGTGAAGTGTATTTTATTTCGCCGAAATTACCCGGAGGAGTGGCCATGAAATACCTCGATCTGTATGCTATGGGATGGTGCGATCTGTCGGTCGGAACCATGTCGGATCCAAATGATACAAATTCATTCAGTGAATTTACTTTCCTGGATGTACCTGGATATGACGAGGACTACCAGGAGTTCGAGGTTTATTTTGCGGATTACACGGGCAATGATGAATTTCTGGCCCTGAAAGCCATTGCTTACAACAATTACGAAAGTTTGATCATCGATAACATCCTAATTGATGATATGCCGACCTGCCTGAAGCCGGGTGATCTATACAAAGGATCGCTAATGCAGACAACGGCAGAAATCGGGTGGATGGAAAATGGCACAGCCACTACATGGAATGTGGAATATGGTTATGAGGGATTTGATCCGTTAGGAATAGCTAATCATGTGGCTTACTCGAACCCGACCACACTTATCGGCCTTGAAGTAGCTACTGCCTACGATTTTTACGTGCAGGCTGATTGTGGTGCCGGTGACCAAAGTTATTGGGTAGGTCCAAAAGGTTTCCAAACGCATTGTATGATCCAGGACGTGCCTTATTTTGAAGGTTTCGAAGGAGTAACGCCGCCTGAAATCCCATTATGTATTTCCATTGAAAATACAAATGACGACAATTATCATTGGGAAACGAGTGGCAATCTTCCGCATTCCGGATCCACTCATTTCAGCATATCCTACAGTTCGCACGACACCACCAACGACTGGTTCTTTTCGGCTCCGCTAAACCTTTATACCGGTGAAAACTATGTTGTGGACTTTTACTATATGTCAACTTATTCTGGATATATTGAAAAACTGGAGGTATATATCGGAACGGATGCCATGTCCTCGGCCATGCCAGATGTTCCGATTTTTCAGGACAGTATGATCACTCAACCTACCTACGAACACGCTGTTTGTTATGTTGAACCCCCTGCAGACGGCACTTATTTTTTCGGGTGGTATGTGAAGGCCAAACCAAACATATTCAATCTTTATATTGATGATATTACCGTGGATATAGCCCCAACCTGCTTGATGCCAGAAAATCTTCAGGTATTATCTGCAAACGATTCATCAGCGTTTCTCCAATGGATAGATCCAGGAGATGCCAACCAATGGAATCTTGAATACGGAGAACATGAATTTGTTCCAACTGGTATACCAAATGCTATTGCAAATGATAGTCCTTTTCATCTCAGTGGCCTATTACCGGATACAGAGTATGATGTGTATATTCAGGGTGTTTGCGGTGGAGGAGATGTAAGCTGGTGGAACGGACCTTTATTTTTCGGCACGCTCTGCGTACCGACTGAAGAATCTATCATTGAAAATTTTGATAGCTCCCCGATCTATGAATTACCTGACTGCTGGCGTGTAATTATTGAATCGGCAGATGCCCTGGCCAACATAAATATAGTGTATTACAATACGCATAGCTGGCCCCAATGTCTTGAAATTAGAAACGCGTCCGATCTAAATGCCATTCAATTGTTGATCTCACCGCCTGTTTCCAATGTATGCCATGGAATTCGGTTTTATGCATATGGGAATGCCGAAAAATTGTCTGTTGGAACAATAACCGATCCATTTGATGCATCCACCTATATGGTAGATACATGTTTGAATTTATCGCCAGAGTATCAGGAATATGTTATTGATCTAAGTTGCAATCTGAATCCCAATGGATTTATTGCTTTTAAACCGGAATACGATTATGGATACGAATCCGTTTACATCGATGATATTGAAATTATTCCATTTATCCCTGTCGATATTACAGTTCTCCTCGAAGGGCCCTACGAGGAAGGTGATATGAACACGGATTTAAGCGACGCAGGGATTTTACCACTAAGCCAGCCCTATAACAAATTTCCATGGTTTTATTATGGCGGGCAATCAGTTCCTTCGCTTCAGGGTATTAATATTACCGATTGGATCCTGGTTGAAATCAGGGATGCAGCCACGGTGGAACTGGCTGGAGCGGGAACAATTGTGTCCAGGCAGGTAGGAGTTTCTGCTAAACAGCGGTAATATTGTCGGATTGGATGGAACCCTCGTTCCTAATATTTGATGCCACCATTTTGCAAAATTTGTTTGTTGTGATCTTTCACAGGGATCATCTTGCTGTGATTTCTAATGAGGCCTTGTTAAAAATCGGAGGTGTTTATCATTATAATTTTACTGATGGAGTAGACCGGGTGTATGGCGGTATCAGCGGACACAAAGAACTGGCACCCGGTGTTTGGGGCATGATCAGCGGTGATTTTTATTCGGAAGGGATGATCGATTCAACAGATTTTTTATTTTGGAAATCCAATGCGGCCTTCAATGGATATCTGAACGCAGATGGTAACCTTGATGGACAGGTTGACAATAAAGATAAAAATGATTATTTACTTCCTAACCTTGGAAAAGGATCTCAGGTACCGGATTAACCAATTCTAATACTTTTAATCCTGATTTATAGAAAATGAATATATCGTTGTTTGCTCATATTTTTCTCCCGGCCTCAGAATTGTATTCGGAAAAGACGGTTGATTAGGCGAATCAGGGAAATGCTGAGTTTCGAGGCACAATCCAAAGTTTTTCGTGTATTTAATTCCGTTTTTCCCGGCAAGGCTGCCATCCAGAAAGTTGCCTGAATAAAATTGGACACCTGGTTCGGTTGTATATACATCCATTTTTCTCATGGAAAAAGGATCAAAAAGGAAAGCAATGTGTTTTATTTCTGAATTGTTTTTAAGGACATAACAATGATCGTAACCACCTTCAACTTCTGCTATCCGGCTCCCGACAGTTGCTGGTTTCCTAAAATCCATGGATGTTCCTGCGACATCCCTCAATTCGCCTGTTGGAATTAGTGTTTCATCAACAACAACGAATTTATCCGCATCAATAAATAATTCATGATCAAGAATATTTTTCCCTGACGTACCGGCCAGGTTAAAATAACTATGATGCGTAAGATTTATCGGGGTGGCTTGATCGGTTTTTGCAGTGTATTCAATTATTAATTCGTTTTTATCAGTAAGTGTATACACTACAGTTACATCAAGATTCCCGGGATATTCTTCCTCACCATCCTTCGAAAGGTATTGCAACTCAATTCCAACAAACTTGTCACCTTGTATTTCTTCGGCATCCCAAATCACTTTGCTGAAATTTATTATTCCGCCATGCAAATGGTTTGGGCCATTGTTAGTGGCTAAATCATATTCCTTTCCCTCAAGTAAAAATTTCCCATTTGCAATGCGGTTGGCATAACGCCCGACAACAGGTCCGAAAAAAGGTTCATTTATAAGGTAATCGTCCAGTTTATCAAAGCCCAAAACTACATCATTAAAATTTCCTTCCTTATCAGGTACAATAATGGAAGTTACAATGGCCCCAAAATTAATGATCTTGACTTTCATACCTGATGGGTTGGTCAATTGATATTGATATATATCCTGGTTGTATACCTTCCCGAAGATTTCTTTGTGAATGTGCATTTTTGCCTCTTCTGTTTTTGGTTTGTTTTCTGGATTTTGACAGCCATAAATTAGAATTAGAATGAAAGCTACAACCCAATACAGAAATTTCATGTTTATGGTTTTTTAGTAAATTTTTTCATTTCCATCACAAACCGTTCGGCAATTTTTCCTGACAAGGGATTTTGATAATCCATTTTTTCAGGATGCCATTGTACACCCAATAAAAATGGATATTTTGTAAAATTACTTCGCTGAATGGATTCTATCAAACCGTCATCGCTAAAGCCCAGGCCGCTTAAACCATCAGCCAAATCATCAATTCCCTGGTGGTGGTTGCTGTACACATTTCCTTCCGTAACACCGGCAATTTCGGCGAGCAACGTACCGGGCAGCAAGGTAACTTTATGTTCTGAAGGGGTATATTCGGGATAACGGTGTTTAACTGTGGTGTCGTAATCCATCGGAATGTCAAAAATCAATGAACCACCAAAATATACATTTAGCATTTGGTGGCCCCGGCAAATTCCCATGATAGGCAGTTGAAGTTTTAAGGCTTTCCCAATCAGGGCCATTTCAAGGCTGTCGCGGTAATCGTTCGGGGTATCACACCGCAAGGAATCGAAAACCCGGTTATACAAATCGGGATTTATATCTTCGCCGCCTGTTAGCAACAATCCATCACAGGTTTCGAGAATGGCGAGGGCGGAATCAATTCCATGCCCGTACATATCCACGCAAACGATACTTGTATCAGCAAAATGTATCCAGTTGACGTAATTTATATACTTGTCCTGTGGTATGGCTTTTGAAATAGCCAGCCTGACAGGGTCGGGTTGTTTGGGCGTGAGGGAACATGAAGCTGTTAATAAAACTATGAAAGCAATGAGGAGAGCGGGTAAATGGCTTTTTATTATCATAATAATAAATTAGTTTATTGATTTATTTCCTGAATTTTTGAAAATTAAAAATAATCCAATTGATATTGACAGCAAAACAAGGGTAAATATATAAAGGATAACCGAAATGCGAAATGAGGGGATAAGGTAAAACCCGGCCAAAAAAGTGCCTGTAATACTGCCCGCAGTAGATATTGCATAAAGATAACCCGCCGTAGCCCCCGAGGTTTTTACATCTTTGATTTTTAGTTTGACCGCATAAGGAGAAACCATTCCCAGGAAAAAAGCAGGAAGCGAAAACAACAGGATGGAAGCAAGAACGGAAATAACTTCTAAGTTTTCAATTGTGTCTAACATCCAACTTAATAAGATATCTTTTAACAGCGTAGATATTAAAATCAAGATACCAGATATTCCAATGGCCAAAGCTAATATGGAATAAAACGGTTTTTTATCAGCCAGCTTCCCCAAAATAATACCCAGCGCTTAGACTTAACAGGATAATGCCAATGATGCTTGTCCCGGGCGAGATGGATGTACCCCACAAAGGGCCAGCATCCTTGAACCAATTATTTCATAAGCCATGACAACCGCACCGCAAACAAAAACCACAAATTCAAGGGTAATCTTTTTCATTTTTTATCGTCCTGACAAATGTATGGATTATTTAAATTTACCAGCTCAATTTTTAAAATATGCAAAAACAGTTTAGTGCGATCCTTGATGTTGATATTGAATCACAATAGAATATGAGGTGACAAGATTTCATAACACCAAAAAAATAGTCGTGAATCTGAAAGCTCTAATTTCCAAACACAGATATATGAAAGTCCACACGTTAAATATACCATTTGCAATTTTACTCGGACGAATATTTTAATACTCGAAAATCTTCTTTAATTTCGCCAACTAAAATTATTCTTAATGACACTGATGAATTCAACACTACTGATAAATTTAAAACTTCAGGGAATTATTTTGTTTCTGGCGGCCATAATGTTTTCATGCAATCAACCGGCTAATTCAACAGAAGAAATTGTATCAGAAAAACAACCATATGTCTTTAGCACACCCGAATGGAGCAAAAATGCCAACATATATGAAGTGAATATAAGGCAATATACCAAAGAAGGAACCTTTAGGGCATTTGAATCACATTTGCCCAGATTGCAAAATATGGGAGTCAAAATTTTGTGGCTGATGCCCATTTACCCCATCGGAGAAAAAAACCGCAAAGGATCCCTCGGAAGTTATTATGCAGTAAAAGATTACAAGGCGGTGAATCCTGAATTTGGAACGTTGGAAGATTTTAAATCCCTTGTAAAAAAAGCGCATGAAATGGGTTTTAAAGTAATTCTTGATTGGGTGGCCAATCACACCGCCTGGGATAATCAATGGATTTATAACCATCCTGAATGGTATTCAAAAGATTCGCTGGGAAATATGGTATCGCCATTTGACTGGTCGGATGTAGCCGATTTGAATTACGATGAAAAATCGTTGTGGGATGCCCAGATCGATGCCTTGAAGTTTTGGGTTACAGAAGCCGATGTTGATGGATATAGATGTGATGTAGCAGGAATGGTCCCCCTGGAGTTTTGGGAAAAAGCACGGTACGAACTTGATCAGATAAAACCGGTTTTTATGCTGGCCGAAGCAGAGGAAGTTGCCCATCACGAAAAATCATTTGATATGTCGTACGCCTGGGAACTACACCATATATTTAATAAGATAGCTAAAGGTGAAAAAAATGCCAACGATCTCGAAGCGTATTTTTATAAAAATGATACAGCTTACCCTTTGCACGCGTATCGGATGGCCTTTATTACGAATCATGATGAAAATTCATGGAATGGAACAGTTACGGAGCGAATGGGCGAGGGAGGGGAAGCCTTTACGGTGTTGACTTATACACTGCCGGGAATGCCTTTGATTTACAGTGGCCAGGAAGTAGGGTTGAACAAACGGCTCGAATTTTTTGAAAAAGACCAAATTGATTGGGATGATAGTTCTCCATTGATCTTATTTTATTCAAAACTTAATCAATTAAAGAATAATCAAAAAGCCTTATGGAATGGTGAATATGGTTCGCCAATGATAAGGATAAAAACAACCAACGATGAAGATGTTTTCGCTTTTATAAGAGGGGAAGGGATTGATCAGATTTTTACTATTGTAAATTTATCGGATGATATAATTGAGACAACATTTTCAGGGGGGGATCATTTTGGTTCATATCAAGAATATTTTAGTGGAGAGGAAATAACATGGGATGGAAAGACAACTGTTTCCCTCCAGCCTTGGGAATATAGAGTTTACTTATCAAAATAACTGATTAACATTATTCAATATGAAAAAACGAATACATTTTTCAATTTTATTTGCACTTTTATTGGTTCTCGGAAACTCTGCATTGATTGCCCAAATGCCTGCCGCCATTGAAATTCAACCGGTAAATGCAACGGTTTATGACGAAATTACCCTGACCCTAACTCTTGATGAGGCTTGTTATGAAAACGGTAGTTTGTTGGGCGCAGCTTATGTCGCCATTCATTCGGGTATAACCGTCAATGGTAACGCTTGGCAAAAAGTTGTTGATTTTAACGGAACCGGCGCCAATGGGCAGTCGCCTGTCCTGAATTTTGTTTCGGAGGGTGTTTATGCCATCACCTATATTCCGGCAGATTTTTATGGAATAATGCCAAATGAAACAGTAACTCAGATATGTGCCGTTTTTAATAACGGAACTAACTGGACACAAGATGCCAGGGATTTTCAATCAGGTGGCACAAATTGCGCCGACTTTTTTATCCCCATAAATCCAGGTTCACCGCCGGGCGATCCATTTTTGCATTCCATTGTTCCAGATCATGGCGATATAGGTGATGATGTGAGTGTCCAGGTTTTCGGCCTGAATACCCATTTTCAAAGTTCGCCCACAAGCGGCTGGATTGAGAATGGGGCAGAGGTGATTGAATTCACTTCTGTTTTTGCCGTTAATGATACATTAATTTCGGCGATACTATCCATACCTGCAGAGGCAAATATAGGCATCTGGGATGTAAAAGTTGAAAATGATGAAGATAACCTTTTAACACTACAAGATGGATTTACCGTAGAAGATACGGCTTTGATCCTTCCCCAGGCAATCACTATTGAACCTCCTTATGCAACGGCTTACGATGAGTTAACACTAACCCTTGATACAAAACTTTCCTGTCCCAATGGCGGATTGTTTGACCCCGATTCGGTGATGATGCACTCTGGGGTTACAATTGCTGGAGAAGCCTGGCAATACACGGTTAGCTTCGATGGAAGCGCAATGAACGGGCAGGTGCCGAAATTGATAAACAATGGCGATTCAACCTGGTCCATAACTTTTACGCCTGTTGATTTTTACGGATTTCCTGCAGGTTCGGTGGTGAATGCAATTAATTGTGTTTTTAACGGAGGAGGCTGGACATTGGGAGAAGCCAAAGATTTTGATTTGACGGGTGGTTGCATTGATTTCGTTGTTCCAATATATACATCCACATCAATCATTTCAGAGAAAGTAGTTGGATTATCTATCTTCCCGAATCCGGTAATAAATACTTTCCAAATAAAATCTTATTCACCAATTAAGGCTTACCGAATCTTTTCGCTTCATGGTAGTTCATTAATATTTGGTGAGGGTTTGAATAAAACTTCACTAAGCGTAAATACTTCAAAGTTAATTCCGGGAGTTTACATCCTTGAAATAAGTGATGATAAAAATATAATAAGACGACATAAGTTCATTAAAAGATAAAAGGGGTTATAAAATCAATGAAATAAAGAGTCCTTTCATTTAATAATGAGGGGGCTTTTTAGCATTTAAAAGAGATGATCTAAAATAATTAATAAAAAATGAATAAAAAGTTTGTTTTTAATAAATTATTCTTACTTTTGCACCCGCTTTAAGCGACGTTCAGTTTATAATTTATTGATTTTAAGTAGAATTTCGGAATCCTGACAAAATAAGACGGTAAAAGGTTCCGACCTGAGTCAAAAAACGAAATCGTTCAGCGACATAAGATATCAGGTTCGTCTTCAGAAAGGCTCGCCTTATTAGTATTCCCGAAATTCATTTTAACAATACATTGATCAGTTTTGAATAAATTTCTCCTCGTTTGAGGTTTGAATGAATTAACTTTTATAATATGCCTACAATACAACAATTAGTTAGAAAAGGTAGAAAAAAACTTACTGACAAAAGTAAATCCCCGGCACTGGATTCATGTCCGCAGCGCAGGGGTGTTTGCGTTAGGGTTTACACCACAACCCCAAAGAAGCCTAATTCAGCAATGCGTAAGGTTGCAAGGGTAAGGTTGACAAACCAAAAAGAGGTGAATGCTTATATTCCGGGCGAAGGCCACAATCTCCAGGAGCACTCTATCGTATTGATCAGGGGTGGCAGGGTTAAAGACCTTCCCGGCGTAAGATACCATATTATCAGAGGCGCATTGGATACTTCCGGTGTTGAGGGCAGAACCCAAAGACGTTCAAAATATGGAACCAAAAGACCAAAGAAATAATAACGATATTAAGGAATTAATTATACGATAAAATGAGGAAATCGAAGCCAAAAAAACGGATCATACTTCCCGACCCAAAGTTCAATGATACATTGGTTACTAAATTCGTAAATAACCTTATGTATCAGGGCAAAAAAAGCATTGCATACAATATATTTTATGATGCCATGGATATCGTTGCTGAGAAATCAGGTGAAGACCCGGTAGAAGTTTGGAAAAAAGGATTGGCAAATGTTACTCCGGCAGTTGAAGTTAGAAGCCGCCGTATTGGAGGAGCAACTTTCCAGATACCATCAGAGATCAGGCCCAGCCGCAAAATGTCAATCGGGATGAAAAACCTTATTGGCTTTTCGCGTAAACGTCACGAAAAATCAATGGCCCAAAAACTTGCCGGCGAAATTCTGGCCGCGGTTAAAGATGAAGGAAATGCGTTTAAAAGAAAAGAAGATACTCACAGAATGGCAGAAGCTAACAAAGCGTTCTCTCATTTTAGATTTTAATATATAATACTATAGAATAAAGAATACGAAATTCATGTCCGACTATTTAACATATACGCGAAACATCGGCATCATGGCTCACATCGACGCGGGTAAAACCACGACGACAGAGCGGATTTTGTATTATACAGGAATAAATCACCGCATTGGTGAAGTCCATGATGGCGCAGCCACTATGGATTGGATGGTTCAGGAACAGGAACGAGGAATCACAATTACCTCTGCAGCCACAACGGTTTTCTGGAAACAGAAAGGAGATAATTACAGGATTAATATTATTGATACTCCCGGCCATGTTGATTTTACTGTTGAAGTAGAAAGATCATTAAGGGTTCTTGATGGCTCCATTGCTATTTTTTGTGCAGTGGGTGGTGTTGAACCTCAATCCGAAACCGTTTGGACACAGGCCGACAGGTATCATGTTCCCAGGATTTGTTACGTTAATAAAATGGACAGAGCCGGGGCTGACTTTTTTAAGGTCATTACAGAAATAAGAGAAAAACTCGGAGCAAACCCTATTCCTATTCAACTTCCAATTGGGGCTGAAGATGATTTTGAAGGAATTGTTGACTTAATTGCCAACAAAGCATACAGTTGGGATGATTCCACTCTGGGAATGAATTATTTTGAAATTCCGATACCTTCGGATATCAAAGATCAGGTTGAGCTATACAGAAAGAAATTAATTGAAGGCGCAGCAGAGGATAGCGAAGAATTATTCTCGAAATATATCGAAAATCCAGAGTCCGTTTCATCTGAAGATATTATTTTATCCCTTCGCAAAGCAACGCTTGAATTAAGGGCAATGCCCGTATTGTGCGGGTCATCTTTTAAAAATAAGGGCGTTCAGCTTTTGCTGGATGCAGTGGTTGATTATCTGCCATGCCCTGTGGATGTTCCTGCAATCAAAGGAATCAACCCGTTTACACAAAAAGAAGAAGAACGGCATCCTGATGAAAATGATCCGTTTGCCGCTTTGGCATTTAAAATTACCACCGATCCTTTTGTTGGAAGAGTGGCTTATTTCAGGGTTTACTCGGGTACAATGGATGCAGGGCAGCAAATTCTAAATGCCAACACCGATAAAAAGGAGCGGATCATGAAGTTGATGCAGGTTCATGCAAACAAGCAAAAATCCATTAAAACTATCCATGCCGGTGATATTGGCGCAGCCGTTGGATTTAAACAAATACGGACCGGAGATACACTTTGTTCGCCTCAACACCCTATCGTGCTTGAAACCATGAGTTTCCCTGAGCCCGTTATTAAAATGGCCGTGGAACCAAAAACCCAGGATGATGTGGAAAAACTTCAGGTTTCATTAGAAAAAATGGCCGAAGAAGATCCAACGTTTACCGTAAATCTCGACCCTGATTCAGGGCAGACCATTATAAGTGGTATGGGTGAACTTCATCTTGATGTAATCCTTGACAGACTGTATCGCGAATTTAATATTGCCTGTAACCGGGGCACACCTTCGGTTGCCTACAAAGAAGCCATTGCCACTACCATCAACCACAGAGTTGTTTATAAAAAACAAAGCGGAGGTAAAGGCAAATATGCTGAGATTGTTGTGGAAGTTGGTCCGGCTGATGATGGTGTAAAAGGACTCGAATTTATTAATGATGTAAAGGGTGGAAACATCCCGAAAGAATATATACCTGCTGTGCAAAAGGGATTTGAATCAGCTATGTCGAATGGTGTTTTATTAGGCTTTCCATTATTTAACTTAAAGGTGAGATTGCTTGATGGTTCATATCATAATGTAGATAGTGATGAGATTTCATTTAAAGCTGCTGCCGCTCAAGCCTTCAGGGAAGCGTGTAAACTTGCCGGACCGGTTTTGCTAGAACCTGTAATGAAATTAGAAGTTGTTACACCAGATGAATATGTTGGGGATATTACAAGCGATTTAAATAAACGCAGAGGCCAGGTTGAAGACGTTGAATCTAAAGCCGGCCGTCAGAATGTTAGGGCCAAAGTGCCATTGGGCGAAATGTTTGGCTACATTACTTCCTTGAGAACCATGAGTTCGGGTAGGGCAAATTATAGTTTAGAATTTTCACATCATGCAGTTGCTCCAAAAGAAGTGATGGAAAGTGTAATGTATAAAATAAAAGGATATTTGGTTACTGTTTAAATAAATTTATTTAAAGTGAGTCAGAGAATACGAATAAAACTCAAGTCATACGATCATAACCTGGTTGATAAATCAGCCGAAAAGATCGTTAAAACAATTAAGGCCTCCGGTGCTGTAGTTAGTGGTCCGATTCCTTTACCGACAAACAAAAGGATTTTTACCGTAAACCGTTCAACTTTTGTGAATAAAAAATCGCGCGAACAATTTCAATTGTGCTCTTACAAACGGTTGCTCGACATATACAGCTCCACAACAAAAACTATTGATGCCCTTATGAAGCTTGAGCTTCCGAGTGGTGTTGAGGTAGAAATTAAGGTGTAATTGTAAGTTGAATATTTTTGAGTACACGATAAAACGATAAATACATGTCAGGAATAATCGGAAAAAAAATAGGGATGACCAGCATCTTTGACCAGGATGGTAAAAATATACCATGTACTGTCATTGAAGCCGGGCCTTGTTACGTTACCCAGGTAAAGACCAAAGAAAAAGACGGGTACGAGGCTATCCAAATTGCTTTTGATGATAAAAAGGATAAGCATACAACAAAAGCAGAAAAAGGTCATTACGCAAAAGCAGGTGTTTCCCCTAAAAGAATTGTTAGGGAATTTACGAGGTTCGAAAAAGAACACTCAAAGAAATTTGGCGATGAAATCAAAGCTGACATTTTCTTTGAAGGGGAATATATTGATATAGTGGGAACAACAAAAGGAAAAGGTTTTCAGGGAGTTGTAAAACGTCATAATTTTAGAGGTGTGAACGATGCAACGCACGGTCAGCATAACCGTTTAAGGGCGCCCGGATCTATTGGTGCTTCTTCCTGGCCATCACGTGTATTCAAAGGAATGCGCATGGCCGGCCAAACCGGAAACTCAAGGGTTAAAATTATCAACCTTAAGGTGATGAAAATCCTTCCAGAACAAAATTTGGTTGTTGTTAAAGGGGCTGTACCAGGTCCTAATGGTTCATATGTAATTTTAGAAAGATGGAGTTAGAAATCTATAATATCAGCGGCCAGAAGACCAGCAAAAAAGTAAAACTGGATGATAATGTATTTGGCATTGAACCGAATGATCATGCCATTTATCTTGATGTGAAGCAACACATGGCAAACAGGCGCCAGGGAACACACAAGGCCAAAGAAAGAAATGAAATTGCCGGAAGCACCCGAAAAATCAAAAGGCAAAAAGGAACGGGAACAGCTCGTTTTGGTGGAATTAATAACCCTTTATTCAGAGGGGGCGGACGCATTTTTGGACCCAAGCCAAGAGATTATCATTTCAAATTAAATAAAAAACTTAAAAAACTGGCCAGGTTATCTGCTTTGACTTACAAAGCAAAAGACAACGGCATTGTTGTTTTGGAAGACTTTACATTCGATTCTCCCAAAACAAAAGGGTTTGTTGAAATGTTAAAAAATCTTGAGCTTCAGGATAAAAAAATACTAATTGTCCTGAATCAAAACGATGAGAACCTTTACCTGGCATCAAGGAATTTACAAAAAACAAAAATAGTGAGTGCCAATGCGTTGAACACTTATGATATTTTGAATGCAACTAACCTTGTGGTATTGGAAAGTTCAGTAAAGGAAATTGAAAAGATTTATTCAGCAAATTAAACATACTGAAAAATGAATGTCATAATTAAACCAGTAATAACCGAAAAAATGACGGAGATGGGTGAAAAACTCAACCGCTTTGGATTTATTGTGGATAAAAAAGCGAATAAAATCCAGATTAAAAATGCAGTTGAGGATTTTTACGGTGTTGATGTATTAGCCGTCAATACTATGAATTTCTCAGGGAAAGAAAAGTCCAGATCGACAAAGGGTGGGCTTATTTCTGGACGGACAAATTCATACAAAAAGGCGATTGTAACATTAGCCGAAGGTGAAACTATTGATTTTTACAGCAATATCTAATATAAATGGCTTTAAAAAAATTCAAACCGACGACATCCAGTCAACGCTTTAAAGTAATTAGCGCGTTTGATGAGATAACTACTTCCACACCGGAAAAGAGTTTAATTGCACCGAAGAAGAGGTCGGGAGGTAGAAACAACGAAGGAAAAATGACCATGCGTTACATAGGTGGTGGTCATAAACAAAAATACAGAATTGTTGACTTTAAACGTGATAAAGAAGGCATGACGGCAAAGGTTAAGACCATTGAATATGATCCGAACCGGACAGCACGTATCGCCTTGATCACTTACCAGGATGGGGAGAAAAGTTATATCATTGCCCCTCATGGTTTAAAGGTCGGACAGGAAGTAAGTTCTGGAAATGGCGTATCCCCGGATATCGGAAATTCGATGTATTTAAAAGAAATTCCGTTTGGAACCATTATCCACAACATTGAATTACGTCCTGGCCAGGGTGGGAAAATGGCACGTAGCGCAGGATCGTATGCCCAACTGGTATCTCGCGAAGGAAAGTTTGCTATCATTAAACTTCCCTCAGGCGAAACCCGCATGATTCTTCAAACCTGTAAAGCAACCGTAGGTATGGTTTCGAATCCAGATCACAGCCTTGAAACATCAGGTAAAGCTGGAAGAAGCCGATGGTTAGGACGCAGGCCCAGGACAAGAGGGGTTGTGATGAATCCGGTTGATCATCCAATGGGCGGTGGCGAAGGCAGATCATCTGGTGGCCATCCGCGGTCGAGAAAGGGCTTACCGGCCAAAGGGTTTAAAACCCGGTCGAAAAAGAAAGCTTCTAATAAATATATTATTGACAGAAAGAAAAAATAATAGGTTATGAGCCGTTCGTTAAAAAAAGGACCATATATACATTACAAGCTTGAAAAGCGTGTTTATCAGAATATTGAATCCAACAAGAAAACTGTGATCAAGACCTGGTCAAGGGCGTCAATGATTTCACCTGATTTTGTCGGGCAAACTATTGCTGTCCATAACGGGAACAAATTTATCCCTGTATACATTACTGAAAATATGGTAGGACACAAACTCGGAGAATTTGCTCCTACACGTATATTTCGTGGACATGCCGGCCAGAAAAAAGATAAAGGAAAAAAATAACAGTTGTTTAAACTATTTGAATTAAACAAAAATGGGATCCAGAAAAAGACAATCAGCTGAAGCAGCAAAAAAGGCAAAAAAGAGCATTGCTTTTGCCAGGTTAAATAATTGCCCAACTTCACCTCGGAAGATGAGATTATCAGCCGGTTTGGTGCGTGGGGTAGAAGTTGAAAAAGCCTTGCATATTTTAAAGCATTCGCCCATGCAGGCATCAGCTCGCTTACATAAATTATTACTATCTGCAGTAGCCAACTGGCAGGCAAAAAACGAAGGTGTTAGAATTGAAGATGCCAACTTGTATGTAAAAGAAATTTCGGTTGATAGTGCCCGGATGTTAAAAAGAATATCTACGGCACCTCAGGGAAGGGCATACAGGATTCGTAAACGGTCGAACCACGTGACAATTATTGTGGATGATAAAAATGAAATTTTAGACAATAAAGAATAAGGAATACAATGGGACAAAAAGCAAATCCGATAGGCTTACGTTTGGGAATCATCAAAGGATGGGATTCCAGTTGGTACGGTGGCAATAAATATGCTCTGAAGATTGTTGAAGACGATCAAATCAGGCGTTATCTTAATGCCAGGTTATCAAAAGCCGGTATCTCAAAAATTTTAATCGAGCGTACGCTGAAACTTGTTACGGTAACTATTTTTACTGCACGTCCGGGTATTATTATTGGTAAAGGCGGACAGGAAGTTGACAAGTTAAAAGAGGAATTAAAAAAGCTTACAGGCAAAGAAATCCAAATTAATATTTCGGAGATCAAAAGGCCTGAACTTGATGCTGTGATTGTTGCTACTACAATTGCTAAACAAATTGAAGGCAGGGTTTCATACAGAAGAGCCATCAAAACTTCCATCGCTTCAACCATGAGAATTGGTGCAGAAGGCATTAAAGTTTCTATCTCGGGTCGTCTTGGTGGTGCTGAAATGGCACGCAGTGAAATTTATAAAGAAGGCCGTATTCCCTTACACACTTTACGTGCAGATATCGATTATGCCCTTGTAGAAGCCCATACAACCTATGGTAGAATAGGTGTAAAAGTGTGGATTTGTAAAGGCGAAATTTATGGAAAACCCGATCTTACAGCACATTTTGCACAGGAGAAAAAGAAAATTATGCCGGGTGCTGGTAGGGGAAAAGCCAGAAGAAGAAGATAATAGAATAATTTAACAAGTAAATATACAATGTTACAGCCAAAGAAAACGAAATACAGGAAACAGCAGAAAGGCAGAATGAAAGGGAATGCCAACCGCGGTCATGAGCTGGCATTTGGATCCTTTGGAATCAAATCACTAGAGTTCGCGTGGCTAACAGGTCGTCAGATTGAGGCTGCCCGTCAGGCTGTTACCAGGCACATGAAACGTGAAGGCCAGTTGTGGATCAGGATATTTCCCGACAAACCCATTACAAAAAAACCTGCTGAGGTACGTATGGGTAAAGGAAAAGGAGCGCCAGAAATGTTTGTTGCCAGGGTAAATCCGGGAAGGATGTTATTTGAATCGGGAGGGGTACCACTTGAAGTTGCCAAAGAAGCGATGAGGCTTGCCGCCCAGAAACTTCCGGTAAAAACAAAATTCGTTGTAAAGCGAGACTATGTTGAAGAATAAAAAACAGTAAGCGATGGAACAAGATGTAATCCGAGAATTATCGACAGCCGACCTGAAAGAAAGACTGGACGACGAAACGAAACAACTGATTAAACTTAAGATTAATCATGCAGTTTCTCCGTTAGAAAATCCAAATAAAATTAAAGCTTACAGGAAAACAATCGCAAGGCTGAAAACAGAATTGCGCAAAAGAGAGCTTGAAGAACTTAAACAAACAAGTATTAAATAAATGGAAACCAGAAAAATTAGGAAAGAAAGAGTCGGACTTGTTGTGAGTAACAAGATGGAAAAATCTATCTTGGTGATGGTTGAAAGAAAGGAAAAACATCCCATTTACGGGAAGTTTGTTAAGAAAACAACCAAGTTTGTTGCCCATGATGAAAAAATGACTGCAACGAAGGCGATACAGTCAGAATCATGGAAACAAGACCATTGAGTAAAAATAAATGTTGGAGATTAGTTGAAATTATTGAAAGGGCTAAATAATGGTACAACAAGAATCAAGGCTGGCTGTTGCAGATAATAGCGGGGCAAAAGAGGTACTTTGCATCCGGGTTTTGGGTGGAACAAAAACGATACGCTACAATTGGTGATAAAATTGTCGTCTCTGTTAAAAATACAATTCCATCGAGCAGCATAAAAAAAGGAACTGTTACAAAAGCAGTGGTGGTCAGAACACGAAAAGAAAGAAGAAGACCCGATGGAACATATATCAGGTTCGACGACAACGCTGTTGTTTTGTTGAATGCCGGTGGCGAAATGATCGGTACCCGGATATTCGGACCGGTAGCCAGGGAATTAAGAGAAAAACAATATATGAAGATTGTTTCATTAGCACCAGAAGTGCTGTAAAACAAGGATAAGATCATGCGAAAAAAATTGCATATAAAAGGGTGACATCGTCATGGTGATTAGCGGCAACTACAGAGGCCAGCAAGGAAAGGTACTTTTTGTAGACGTTGAAAAATCAAAAGCCATTGTTGAGAGTGTTAACATGGTATCAAAACATACCAAACCCAACGCTGATAACCCGAAAGGTGGAATAATCCAAAAAGAAGGTTACATTCACGTTTCCAACCTAAAAATTATTGATGGTTCAGGAAAACCAACAAGGATTGGTAAACGGGTGGATGAAAAAACAAATAAAACAGTTAGATTTTCTAAAAAGACTGGGGAGGTAATCAAATAATGGAATACATACCAAGGCTTAAAACGAAGTACAAAGAAGAGATAGCCCCTGCTCTTAAGAAGCAATTTGGCTATACCAGTACAATGCAAATTCCGGCACTGAAAAAAATCAGTGTTAACCAGGGATTAGGGTCAGCTATTACCGACAAAAAATTAATCGATAAGGGCATTGAAGAAATGACCCAGATTACAGGCCAAAAAGCTGTACCGACAAAATCAAAAAAAGATATTTCAAACTTTAAATTGAGAAAAGGAATGCCGGTTGGCGTGCGTGTTACCCTTCGTGGCGAAAACATGTATGAATTTCTCGATCGCCTGGTTTCTGTGGCTATTCCACGTATCCGTGATTTCAGGGGAATCAGCGACAAAGGTTTTGATGGCCGTGGAAATTATTCGTTTGGGGTGCCCGAACAAATCATTTTCCCGGAGATCGACATTGATCAGGTAACAAATATAAATGGCATGGATGTCACATTTGTTACCACTGCGAAAACAGATAAGGAATGCATGGCATTGCTCAAAGAGTTTGGATTACCATTTAAAAATCAAAATAAAGAAATTTAATATGGCTAAAGAATCAATGAAAGCGCGCGAAGTTAAAAGGCGCAAAATGGTTGAAAGATATGCAGAAAAGAGGGCTGCTTTAAAAGAAGCAGGCGATTTTATCGGCTTACAAAAACTACCAAAAAATTCTTCGACCGTTCGCTTACATAACAGGTGTAACCTTTCAGGCAGGCCCAAAGGATATATGCGCCAGTTTGGTATATCGCGTATCAATTTCAGGGAAATGGCCCTTAAGGGATTAATCCCCGGAATTAGAAAAGCTAGTTGGTAATAACATTTAATGAAACAGAGATGAATACAGATCCAATTGCAGATTATCTTACCAGGATTCGGAATGCTGTAATGGCAAAACACAGGGTGGTTGACATTCCTGCATCCAATATTAAAAAGGCAATAACCAAAATATTGTTTGAAAAAGGATATATTCTGAATTATAAATTTGATGAGGAAACCAAACCTGGAAATATTAAAATAGCTTTAAAATATCATCCGGTAACGAAACTTTCAGCTATCAATAAACTCGACCGTGTAAGTTCCCCAGGGCTTCGTACCTACAAAGGAGCTTTTGAATTACCCAGGGTTTTGAATGGGCTGGGAATTGCCATTATTTCTACTTCACAAGGTCTTATGACCGATAAAGAGGCGAAAAAATTAAATATCGGCGGAGAAATTTTGTGTTACATTAGTTAATTTGAAGATTTAGATAACATGTCACGAATAGGAAAATTACCCATACCATTACCAGCCGGCGTCGAAATAAAAATTTCCGACGACAATGTGGTAACTGTGAAAGGAAAACTGGGAGAACTTCAGCAACAGGTGAACCCTACCATAAAAGTTAAAACTGAAGACAATAACATTGTTCTTGAAAGATCAAATGAAGAAAAGCAAAGTAAATCCATGCACGGACTCTATCGGTCGTTGATTGCCAATATGGTAAAAGGCGTTACCGAAGGATTTACCGTGGTTCAGGAGTTAGTTGGGGTGGGTTATAAAGCAGAGACAAAAGGACAGGTTTTGGAATTGTCACTTGGCTTTTCGCACAATGTTGTTTTTGAATTACCTCGCGAAGTATCAATTGAAGCCGTAACCGAAAGAGGAAAACGCCCATCAATAACAATGAAATCCATAGATAAACAGTTATTGGGTCAGGTGGCTGCGAAAATCAGGTCATTTAGAAAACCCGAACCTTATAAAGGCAAAGGTGTTTTATTCCAGGGTGAAGTGGTTAGAAAGAAAGCCGGAAAAGCAGCAGCTGAGAAGTAAAATTAATCGATAAATTTAGTTACAATGGCAATAAAGAATAAAAAACTGTATAGAAGGAACCGGATTAAAATGCGGATCAGAAAAACCGTGCAAGGTTCAGCTGAAAGGCCACGCATGACGGTTTTCAGGAGCAATAAAGGAATTTATGTTCAGCTCATCGACGACCTGTCAGGCCACACCCTTGTTGCTGCTTCTTCAATTGCTGATGAAAAAAATAAAGAATCAAAAATGGAACAGGCAAAAAAAGTTGGTGGCCAGATTGCCCAAAAGGCAAAAGATGCAGGCATTGAGAGCGTTGTTTTTGATCGTAATGGTTATTTATATCATGGCCGGATAAAAGCATTGGCCGAATCCGCCAGAGAAGCAGGACTTAAATTTTAAGAAACTATGTCAAACGTTAACATTAAGAGAGTTAAATCAAGCGATATCGAGTTCAAAGACCGACTGGTAAGTATTCAACGTGTAACTAAAGTTACAAAAGGGGGACGAACCTTCAGTTTTTCAGCCATTGTAATCGTTGGTAATGAAAAAGGCGTTGTTGGTTACGGATTGGGTAAAGCCAAAGAGGTAACAGCTGCTATCGCAAAAGGAATCGATGATGCCAAGAAAAACCTCATAAAAGTCCCTATCCTCAATGGAACATTACCGCATGAGCAAGATGGGAAATACAGTGGGGCCAGGGTTTTTATTAAACCGGCTGCACCCGGTACCGGAGTAATTGCCGGAGGGGCCATGCGCGCGGTTTTGGAAAGCGTTGGTGTTACTGATGTATTGGCAAAATCAAAAGGTTCATCCAATCCCCATAGTGTGGTAAAAGCTACGATCAATGCCCTTATTCAATTGCGCGATCCGTACACAATTGCCCAACTGAGGGGTGTTGAACTTGATAAAGTATTTAACGGTTAATTTTCCAATTCAAACGAAAATGAAAAAGTATAAAATAACACAAGTTAGAAGTAAAATTGGAAGGCCAAAACGCCAAAAAGCAACACTGGAAGCATTGGGATTAAAAAAACTCAATCAAACCCGTGAAGTAGAAGGAAGTCCTCAGGTTTTAGGTATGATTGAAAAAGTGAGGCATTTAATTACAATAGAAGAAGTTTAATAAATTTATAACAAATTCACGATGGATTTAAGTAGGCTAAAACCGGCAAAAGGTTCAGTTAAAAGAAGAAAACGAATTGCAAGGGGGCAGGGTGCAGGAAGTGGCGGAACAGCTACACGCGGCCATAAAGGAGCCAAATCAAGATCAGGATATAAAAGCAAACCTGGGTTTGAAGGCGGCCAGATGCCATTGTACAGAAGGGTTCCTAAATTCGGATTTAAAAATATTAACCGGGTTGAATACAGGGGCATTAATATCGATGCACTTCAGAAATTAGCTGATGAGAAGAAATTAACATCAATTGATGTAGAAACCCTCGTAAATAACGGATTGGCTTCCAAAAAAGACCTTGTTAAAATTTTGGGCAGGGGCGAGTTGACATTAAAACTGGAAGTTAAAGCCCATGGCTTTTCAAAATCAGCAATCGCAGCTATTGAAGCTCAAGGTGGTGTTGCAACAAAAATTTAATATTGAATGAAAAAACTTATCGATACAATACGAAATATTTCGAAGATTGAGGATCTGCGTAACAGAATATTGTATACCCTCGGTATTATTCTGATTTACAGGTTGGGGTCTTTTGTTGTACTTCCCGGTGTCGATCCGCACCAGCTTACTGCTTTAGAAAATCAAGCAAGTAGCGGATTGCTGGGTCTTTTAAATATGTTTTCGGGCGGTGCATTTTCAAACGCCAGTATCTTTGCCCTTGGAATCATGCCATATATCTCTGCTTCTATTGTTGTTCAGTTGCTCGGAATGGCTATTCCATATTTTCAAAAACTACAGAAAGAGGGGGAAAGCGGAAGACGAAAGATCAATCAGATTACACGGTATTTGACTGTAATTATCCTGATTTTTCAATCTCCTGCTTATATAGGTAATTTGGTAAGGATGCTTCCACCGGAAGGAATTTATCCATTTGATCCTAATACTACAGGGGTTTCAATCCTTTCATTCTTTGGAATTTCATCAATTATTACGCTTACAGCCGGGTCGATGTTTGTGATGTGGTTGGGTGAGAAAATAACAGATAAAGGAATTGGTAACGGCATATCCTTGATCATTATGATCGGTATTATTGCCCGTCTTCCTTTTTCACTTTATGGTGAATTCCTTTCAAGAATTTCGGAAAAAGGAGGCGGTGGCCTTGTATATTTTGTGCTTGAAATAGCCATTCTTGTATTTGTTATTTTACTTACCATTTTATTGGTGCAGGGAACACGAAGAATCCCTGTTCAGTATGCAAAACGGATTGTAGGTAATAAACAATATGGCGGCGTTCGTCAATATATACCATTAAAAGTGAATGCCGCAGGAGTTATGCCAATTATCTTTGCCCAGGCAATTATGTTTCTGCCGCTAACCATTGCCGGTTTTGCATCATCCGACGCAATGACCGGTTTTGCTTCAACATTTTCAGACATAAATGGATTCTGGTATAACCTGACATTCTTTATCATGATTCTTTTGTTTACATATTTTTATACAGCCATTACTGTTAATCCAAACCAAATGGCTGATGATATGAAGAAGAATGGAGGTTTTATTCCAGGTGTGAAACCCGGACGAAAAACGGCAGATTTTATTGATAATGTAATGTCAAGAATTACATTACCGGGATCAATATTTTTAGGATTCGTGGCTATTATGCCTGCGATTGTCAGTATTTTTGGCGTCAGTACTTCCTTTGCACAGTTTTATGGAGGAACATCACTCTTGATCCTGGTTGGGGTTGTGTTAGATACATTACAACAGATTGAAAGCCATCTGTTGATGAGGCATTATGATGGTTTAACAAAATCAGGCCGGATTAAAGGCCGCTCTTCTTTCAGTATGACCGGCTAATGATCGAAAAAGCATTTGGTGAAAATGAAATTAGTTAAAACTGAAGAAGAAATTGAATTAATTAGAGAAAGTTCTTTGCTTGTTGGAAAGACTCTGGCTGAAGTGGCCAAACTTATAAAGCCCGGGGTAAAAACAATCACGCTTGATCGCGTAGCTGAAGAGTTTATCCGTGATCATGGTGCTGTTCCCGGTTTTAAAGGCTACAATGGGTTTCCATATACCTTGTGTGTCTCTATCAACGATCATGTTGTTCATGGATTTCCATCTGATAGGGAACTTGTTGAAGGAGACATTGTATCGGTTGATTGTGGTACCCTAAAAAATGATTTTTATGGCGATTCGGCTTATACGTTTACAGTAGGAAAGGTTGAAGAACCAATTGTACTGCTGCTTCAACGAACGAAAGAATCGTTGTACAAAGGAATTGAAAAAGCGGTTGCCGGAAACAGGATGGGAGACCTTGGGAACGCCATCCAGGATTATGTAGAAGGATTTGGCTATTCGGTTGTAAGGGATTTGGTTGGACATGGTTTAGGAAGAAACCTTCACGAAAAACCGGAAGTACCAAACTTCGGCAGAAAAGGAAACGGCCCAATTTTGAAAGAGGGCATGGTATTGGCCATCGAACCGATGATAAACCTGGGAGGCCGTAAAGTGGTGATGGAAAAAGATGGCTGGACATTCAGGACAGCAGACAAATTGCCATCCGCACATTTCGAACACGATGTAGTGGTCAGGAAAGGAAAAGCAGAGATTTTATCAACATTTGAATTTATTGAAGAAGTATTAAACAATTAAAAAATAAGGTGAATTAATTTTCCGTACTTATGGCAAAACAAGCCTCAATAGAACAAGATGGAACTGTTATCGAATCACTAGGGAACGCAATGTTCCGGGTTGAACTCGAAAACGGGCACATCATTACGGCTCATATCTCCGGTAAAATGCGTATGCATTACATCAAGATTTTACCTGGCGATAGGGTCAAGCTTGAAATGTCGCCCTATGATTTGACAAAAGGACGGATTACATTCAGATATAAATAATTTAAAATTAAATACGATGAAAGTTAGGGCATCAATAAAGAAAAGGACTCCGGATTGCAAGATTGTTCGTCGGAAAGGCCGTTTGTATATAATTAATAAAAAAAATCCGAAATACAAACAACGTCAGGGATAATACAATAACGAATTTATAATTTATAAAATTTCAAATATATGGCTCGTATAGCTGGAATTGACATTCCGAAAAATAAAAGAGGCGAAATAGCCCTTACTTATATTTACGGGATCGGCAGGTCAAATGCCCAAAAAATATTAACCGATGCCGGTGTTGACTGGAATAAAAAAGTTCAGGACTGGACCGATGAAGAACAGGGTAATATCCGTAACGTTATTACAGAAAACTTTAAGGTTGAAGGTGAGCTGCGCTCACAAGTGCAGATGAATATAAAACGGTTGCAGGATATTGGAACCTACCGTGGCATTCGTCACCGGATTGGATTACCTTTGCGCGGACAGGCTACAAAAAATAATGCACGCACCCGTAAAGGAAGAAAGAAACCGTTGCAAATAAAAAGAAAGCGCCAACAGGTTAATCAATTTTTTACATCAATAGTGTTGAAAATTTAAATAGTATATAGCTAAAAAAACAAAATCATCAAAGAAGAGGGTTGTTAAAGTTGAAGCAATTGGCAGAGCTTATGTCAGTGCTTCATTTAACAATATCAATATTACACTGACCAATAATTCAGGGCAGGTAATATCGTGGGCAACCGCAGGAAGATGGGATTCAGAGGTTCAAAAAGAACACCCTATGCTGCACAAATGGCCGCGGAAGATTGCGCTAAAGTAGCGCACGACCTTGGATTACGCAAAGTAAAAGTATATGTTAAAGGGCCTGGCTCAGGACGTGAGTCGGCAATCAGAACCATCCATTCGGCTGGAATAGAAGTGATGGAAATCGTTGATATTACACCATTACCTCACAATGGCTGCCGGCCTCCCAAAAGAAGAAGGGTTTAAGATTAAGAATTATTAGTAGTAAATTTTAGAAAGAAAAAATACAAAAATGGCAAGATATACTGGCCCCAAATCAAAAATTGCGAGAAAGTTCAGAGAACCCATCTTTGGCCCGGATAAAAACTATGAACGTAAAAATTATCCTCCTGGACAACATGGAAATTCTAAACGACGGAGAAAACAATCCGAATATGCTATTCAGTTAATGGAGAAGCAAAAGGCTAAATATACCTACGGAATCTTTGAACGTCAGTTTAGAAATGTTTTTGAAAAAGCATCCCGCAAAAAAGGAATTACCGGGACAATCTTATTACAATTGATCGAAGCCCGGCTTGATAATGTTGTATTTCGTATGGGCATTGGCCCTACCCGCGATGGCGCCCGTCAACTGGTATCGCACAGGCACATTACGGTAAATGGCGAGATTGTGAATATCCCTTCCTATTCGGTAAAACCGGGTGATGTAATTGGTGTGAGGGAAAAATCAAAAAGCCTGGAAGTTATCGCCAACTCCCTGCATGGAAAATCGCATAGTTTTTCATGGATTGAGTGGGATGATAATACAATGACAGGCAAATTTCTAAATTATCCTGAAAGGGAAGATATTCCCGAAAATATAAAGGAACAGCTCATCGTAGAATTGTATTCTAAGTAATAGTAAATAAGTTAGTAAAGAAATCAAAATATAAAAAGCTGATAATGTCGATTTTAGCATTTCAAAAACCTGACAAAGTTATAATGAACGAAGCCGATGAATTCCAGGGAAACTTTGAATTTCGTCCGCTCGAACCTGGCTTTGGAATTACCATCGGAAACGCATTAAGACGTATCCTGCTTTCTTCACTTGAAGGATTTGCCATAACCTCTATTAAAATTGAAGGTGTCGAACAGGAATTTTCAACCATCAAAGGGGTGGTTGAAGATGTTACTGAAATGATCCTGAATTTTAAAAAAATTAGGTTCAGAAGGCAGATTGATAGCGAAAACAGTGAAAAAGTCCATATCGTTATTGGCGATCAGGAAGTTTTCAAAGCAGGTGATATTAATAAATTTTTGTCTGTTTTCCAGGTATTAAATCCCGAGCTTGAGATTTGTAACATGGAATCGAATGTGAAACTTTCCATAGAGTTGAATATCGAAAAGGGCAGAGGATATGTTCCTGCTGAGGAAAATAAATCCTTGAATGCACCTGAAGGTACGATCTTTTTGGATTCCATTCACACACCTATAAAAAATGCACGGTATACAATCGAGAACTACCGCGTAGAACAAAAGACCGACTACGAAAAGTTGGTTTTGGAATTAACAACAGATGGTTCAATTCATCCAAAAGAAGCACTGAAAGAGGCGGCTAAAATTCTTATCCACCACTTTATGTTGTTTTCTGATGAAAGGATTACGTTGGACACAGAAGAAAAAACAGTAGCTGAAGAATTTGACGAAAGTTCATTGCATACCCGTCAGTTACTTAAAACCAAACTTGTTGACCTTGATTTGTCGGTTAGGGCATTGAATTGTTTAAAAGCGGCCGATGTAGATACACTTGGCGACCTGGTTCAATTCAACAAAAACGACTTGCTGAAGTTCAGAAATTTTGGTAAAAAATCGTCAACCGAACTCGAAGAACTGGTTAAATCAAAGGCCTGAATTCGGAATGAATATCTCTAAGTATAAATTAGATAAGGAATAATTGAGATGAGACACAGGAGAAAAATCAATCATTTATCACGGAAGACTGCTCACAGGAAGGCAATGCTTTCGAATATGGCCACCTCTTTGATAATACACAAACGCATAAACACTACCCTTGCAAAAGCAAAGGCGCTGCGTTCGTATATAGAGCCTTTGATCACAATCGAAAGAAGATACAACACATTCGAGGCGCATGGTATTTGGTTATTTACAAAACAAAGAAGCCGTTACTGAATTATTCAGGGATATATCAGTAAAGAGTGGCAGACCGGCCCGGAGGCCCGGATTATTAAAACGGGGGGCACGTTTAGGCGATAATGCCGAGATGTGCATGATGGAACTCGTAGATTTTAATGAAAATATGCTGGCAGTAAAGGCAGCTAAACCATCGCGCAAGGAAAGGCTTAATTGGCGCAAAAAGTGCAACTGAAACAACCGGGGTAGCTTCGGCTGCTATAGCTGGAGATATTGTTGAGGATACAAAAGCATCGGATGATACTGAAAAAGTAGTGGAAGATGTAACTCCGGAAACTGTTGTTGCGCGGAAGTAGCCGAAGAAGTCAAAGCAGAGGCCACTGAAGTTGTCGAAGATAAAGTGGAAGAAGTGAATGCTGAGGTTCAAGCGGAAGTTAAAGGAGAAGAATCCACCGATGCTACTGCTAACGTAGAAGAGCCAGCCGCAGCTGAAGCAAAAACAGAAGAACCAAAGGAAGAAAAAAGGAAAAGATTCGAAGGTGATGAAGAAAAAGAAAAAAAGAAAGGAATAATAATTAATATTTCTTATATATGATAAATAAAGGATGAGATTTCTCTGCATGATCAACAACATTTATAGAAAAGAATTAGTAAGCCAACTGTTCAAAAACCCTTTAATTATTATGGAAATTACGAAATTTTGTATTCACTTTGAGCAAAGTATAAACTCACGAGAAATCCTACAGTAGAAGTAGATGTAATGACAGAAACCAGCGGGTGGTTGTTGCTTTGGGCGGCTCAGATACATCAAGATTGCATCAACAGGAATTCATGAAGCTGTTGAACTAAGGGATAGTGATAAAAGCTATCACTATGAAGAAGTGTCGGAAGAAGCAATACACAATGTAAATAATATTTTTAAACAGAGGGAGTCAAACGGTTTATTACTACAACAAGAGCCGTGAAATAATTACTCAAAGCCAGTCGAGATTGACGGGATACGTGAAGCTTCAATCCTGGAGCCAATGCAATTTTGGGGAGTTTCCCTGGCGGTAGCTAGGCTGTGCATTATCGAATCAGATCGGGCGTGCTATTTAAAGGTGTATTGGCGAACGGGGTTAAAATGCAATGCTTCAATTCCCATGATGAATATCTGAACAGTGGTTCACATGCCGATAACAGCGTCGACTTCCAGGTTTTATGATCATGCCGTTGGGCCTTCAGATTTCAGGTCAGGCCTTGCGTATGGGGGCCGAGGTTTTCATCATTTGAAAGCGGTGCTAAAAAACATGCATTCAGCCAATGTTGGAGACAGAAGGTGGTTTTTGCCCCCAAATCTTAAATCAAACGAAGAAATGCCATAAAGGTAGTTTTGCAAGCCATTGAAAAGAAGCCGGTTACAAACCGAGATATTTGTGTCTTATGATCAACTGCATCCAGATATTATATTTGAAAAAGGAAAATGTTATATCATTAAATGTCTAAGTATTTGATAAGTATGGCCCCGGCCCAAATGGACGACTTTGGATGATTGGAAGGTAAAAAATACACTGGGTTACTATCGAAGACGGAATGGCTGAAGATGACTGGGATGGTTGAAACATGACTAAGCTGAGGAAATAAAATCGAATTGGTGGGCGATGGTTGTTACGCTGTAATAATACCAAAAGATTGCAACAGGCATTGATAAGAGGGTGTTGCCAATTCAATTCTCGTAAGAAGTAAACCAGGTTGAACACTAACAGAAACAATCGATACTTTTATAAGCTGCAACGCCGTAATGCCTATACTTCTGACTTAACAGTCACGTTCCGGAAGAAACTGAAGATGCTTCATTGCTGATTTGTCCGTTGCGTTAAATACCGGGCGTCAAAACAGGTTGCACCTGGCTACATTCCGGCCATGTTGCCGAAATCTGGCAGCTGCTCAATTGAAGAGCAATTGGAAGCGTAGAGCAAAATATATCGGAAAAAGGTTTAATACTGGAAGTAAATCGAAAGATACTGATTTTGCTTACACGGAACTGCGCCACTTCACTTTCAGCGCAAGCCTTGTAAAAAGTTAATGGATTTTGAACGTTGTGATTTACCATCATCAGCTTCACTTAATTTTGGACGCCTTCCCTGGACTAAGAAAGAGTTTACTTTTGTTGGGCAGTTGCATTGTCAGAATTGCAATAATACAGCACAATGGAAGCTGGGCGAAGAAGCTAACTGAGTTTACCCTCTTTTTGTCCCGGTTTTCCGGTAAATTGGAATACTGGATGGGTTTACCCAGTTTGCCGCGAGGAAAACGCTTATCATTTATCGGTTTGGAAGAAAAAAACTGAAACTAACATCAAAATAAATTAGCAAGAATAAAAGAAGCATCTCAAATTTTCGCTCTATAGGTGCCTTTATAAGCCTTTTAATGTTATCGATTTCGGACCAGACCGAAAAGCGAAAATTTACCATTCCAGAGAGAAGCGTTGAGCAAAGTGCCAATGCCGTGAAAGGCCTAAATCGGAGAACAAACATGTATTATTGCAAGTTGGCAGTAATTGGTGAGTGTGGTGTGTCCGTTTCATGATTATCATACATGAAAATGCAAGAGTCGATTCTGTTATGAATGCAAACTGTGTTTTCCAGTTATTGGTTCACAGCAAAGAGAATAAAAACCTGGATCATCCTGTGGAAGCTGGAATGCCCGCAACGGTGGGTTTCCTCGATTCTTATTCGCCGATGAAGCGAAAAACGAACATGCCCCCAAAATTCAGCTTTTTCTATCGGAAAAAGTCGTATGATGAAAAAAATAATGCTTGAATTTTTGAAACACTGGTCACCGGCGGCTATTGATCCGGAGAATTTTAAATTATAGAGGCATTTTAACCCAATTTGATTATATCAATCCTGCTTAAAATATGAACTGCCAAACGTGATATCCGGATAAGCCGGGACAATGCTAAAACGCCTTCCACTTTTATGGGATAATGCAGGGATCCAACAAGCTGCTGCAATGGCTGAAAAGAACAGGAGTGAGAGCTGCAACCGAGTCAAGGAATACACTGATTTTTGTAGCTAAGCTATGATATTTTCCCAGAAGTAGACTTTTCGGACATATCGAAAGAGGATGGTCGTATTCAGGTAATTCCAGGCAATTGTAAGCCAGCTCAGCTATATGGAGGATATAACGAAAATGCAAAGGCACAAAATGCATATTCTTGCTCAAGCTGCTGGCGCTAGTGCCTGTAAAAAGCTCAGGTGGAAAAATCCCCATTATAAGTTCAGAAAGTGAGTAAATACTAAGGACCAATAAGGTGTTGTCAAAAACCGGCCCAAGCCAGTCTTCAAAATTTATATTTAAATTGTTTTTAACAAAAATAAAAAGGAATACAAGTAAAGCTAACCAGGCAAGGCCTTTCACCATGTTAACCAATAAAAACCGTGTTTTCTCTCCAATTTTAAACAAAGAGGTATGTTTTATTTGAACTTGTAAAATTAGGTAAATTTAGCAATGCCAGTAATTCTTAATTATAGAATTAGTTAATAATTGAACCGGTAAAACAGGGAGAAGGTCTTATTGAGTCATACAAAATAAACTATTATCCACAAAGATAGGCCTGTCTATTTAGTTATACCTTTTAAGTATTAGTGCTGTCCGGTTTGTGTTATAAATTTTTAAATAAAAGGCAGCATCGTTTTCTTTTTGGTATGTTTTATATATCAGCGAATCATCAATCCGACCGTGGCCGCCAAACTCTTTGCTGTCGGAGTTTAATATTATTTTATATTCACCCGAAACAGGTATCCAGAACTCATAATCGGGAACTGAATGTGACGGATGGAAATTAAACACAAATATGAGATTATTGCGTTCAAAAACAATGGTTTTATTCCATACATCCATATTGAGTTGTTGGGTAAATTTAGCTTTCATTACCTTATTTTCCTTAATTACCTGTATCATTTTTTTGTCGAAAGCCGCAAGGTATTGATA
Organism: Bacteroidales bacterium; assembly: GCA_041393275.1. Lineage (GTDB taxonomy): Bacteria > Bacteroidota > Bacteroidia > Bacteroidales > JAADJA01 > JAADJA01. The sequence continues at coordinate 831 of JAWKKL010000002.1, read as the reverse complement.
TTTAAGATCAGGATTGTCAACCAGTGACCATTTACGTTGGCAATATTTATAACTCCAGTTATTCCCCTCGCGCGGGAAATCAATCCATTCAGGATGGCCAAATTCATTCCCCATAAAGGTCATATAGGCATCCCCGCCAAGTGAAATCGTAAATAGCCTTATCATTTTATGGAGAGCCATTCCACGATCAATAATAATACTGGGATCATCTTTTTGCATATGCCAGTACATTTCTTTATCCATCAAGCGGAAAGCAATTGTTTTGTCGCCCACCAATGCCTGATCATGCGATTCAGCATAAGCAACCGTTTTAACATATCGTAAGCGATCATTTAAAACATTCCACATTTCAAAAATATTCCAGTCTTCATCTTTGCAGTCTTTCAGGTATTTAATCCAGAAATCAGGAATTCCCATTCCCAACCTAAAGTTAAATCCTAATCCACCTTCTTTAATTTTGGCAGCCAGGCCGGGCATCCCGGTAACATCTTCAGCAATTGTAATGGCATTGGGATTTATACTATGAATTAGAGTATTAGCCAGCTGCAAATAAGTTAATGCGTCGAATTCAACCCCTTGTTTGAAATATTTATCGCGGCTGTCGATCGTTTCATCGCCATGATGAAAATACATCATCGAACCCACTCCATCAAAACGAAACCCATCAAAATGAAATTCCTTAAGCCAGTATTTTAAATTCGAAAGAAGAAAACGCAATACTTCCGTTTTCCCATAATCGAAAAGTTTTGAATCCCATTGAGGGTGTTCACCCCGAGAACCGGGATGAAAATACTGTGCATCCGATCCATCAAACTGGTTAATTCCTTCGAT
>JAWKKL010000001.1:0-130202 GCA_041393275.1 Bacteroidales bacterium | reverse complement strand
CGTGCAAAAATCATGTATGCCTCCACCATGGCCCTGAACGGATTGACATCGTACGGGCGGGAGTCAGGAGATTGGGGCGTTCATGACATCGGGCATGTGCTTTCGGTTTTATTTGATACCGCCCACGGAGCTACCCTTTCTGTTGTTTACCCTGCCTGGTTGAAAGTGCAAAAAGACAAAATACCCGACCGGATTACCCAATTGGGTAAAGCTGTTTTTGGCGTGAATACGGCAAATGAAACAATCAATTCGTTAGAAACTTTTTTTAGCTCCATCGCCAGCCCTGTAAGGCTTTCAGATGCCGGAATTTCGTCTGATAAAAAACAATTGATCCTCGATACCATGTTAAAAAATAAAGTCAGAGGGGCAAACTTCAAACTTACGGAAGAAGAAATGGGCAGCATTGTTGAATTAATGGATTTAGGCTAATTTACAATGCTTAATTTTCGGATGGCCATCAGCCAGAAAAAGCCAATTACACTTCCTGCGATATAGTAAGGGAAATCCATCCAGTTGAAGGAGTTTCCTAAAATTGTTCGTCCGATAAATTGGCTACGGATTATGTCCAGAATTGGCCAGTGAAACAATTGAAGAAATTCAAGCATACAAGTAGCGGCGAAGACCCAAATCGCAATTTTAACAGGATTAACTTTACTGAATAAAAAAGCAAAACCCAGGCACCAGAATATTTCATAAAACAATCCTCCCAGAGAATCATTCACCCAGTCCTGTGCAGGACCTGTGTAAAACTTGGTTAAAAATCCAATGGGGACAATAACGATTAAAGAAAGCAATATTAACAGTTTGAATTTACTCATAATTTCCGATCGAGAAATGAGCAATAAATTTAATGATTAATTTTATGCGGAAATGAATAGAACGCGGATAACGCAGATTTTGTTGATTTACGCCAATTAATTTATCAGCGATTATGTGCCAAATCAGCGGTATCAGTGTTCCAAATAATAATTATTCAAAATGAAAACAGCGTTAATAGCAGGAGCAACAGGATTGGTTGGTTCAGAGCTCCTTCAACAATTGATGAAAGATAATGAGTATTCACAAATTCATGTATTGGTCAGAAATCCGATTGATGTCAAATCCAAAAAAATCATTGTCCATCAAATCAATTTTGATGAGTTGGAAAGTGTTGAAATCAATGAAAAAATTGATCATGTATTTTGCACCCTTGGTACTACCATAAAAAAAGCCAAAACAAAAGAAAATTTCAGAAAAGTTGATTATGACTATGTGCTGGCTCTTGGCCGCAAAGCGAAAGAGTGGAATTCTGAAAAATTCCTAATGGTTAGCTCGCTTGGAGCAAATGCAACGTCAGCCATTTTTTATAGCAGGGTAAAAGGAGAAATAGAAAACGCATTGAAAGAACTTGGTTTGCCACATCTCTTTATTTTCAGGCCATCTTTACTAATGGGAAACCGAAAAGAACAGAGGGCCGGTGAAAAAACCGCCGTTGCTGTTTACAAAATAATCAATCCACTATTTGTAGGAAAACTCAGAAAATACAAAGGAATACAAGCCCGACAGGTGGCTATGGCTATGCTAAACACGGCCATAAATAAGAATGAATCCATTCGAATTTTCGAATCAGATGAGATCCAGAAAATCTGAGTGAAGCCAAATAATTATTTACCTATTTCCTTTTCTGTGAAAGAAAACTTTATACATTTGGTCATTTTCAAACAAAATGCGGATAAGGTCGCTTTCAGATAAAATCGTTTTATATTTTGTAATAATTGGGGTTACTGCTATTGCCATTGTTAGCACCTATTCGTTTTATACTTCAAAAAATGCTCTTCTTCAACGAACGTTTGATCAGCTAACTTCGGTAAGAGTTGTAAAAAAAAACCAGGTTGAACAATTTTTTAATGACCGGATCAGCGAATTTAAACTGATTAGCACCACAGCCGAAATTTCAAGGATTGCCATAGCTAGCAACGAACCAAATACGCAACAAACAGGACCGTTTAAACAAAATCTTTTAAATCACCTTGCCAACGGTAAATATTTCAACAGGATGTTTATTGAAGTTGAACAAGATATAATTGCCGGCTATAACCTTGAAAAACAGGGAAACATCGGATTTTACATCTTAGAAAAAAAAGAACGGCAATTTATTTCTACCATTTTTAATCGCGTTTCAGTCAATGATTCATTTATAATTCATGATTATCTGTTTGATTCCATTAAACATAAGCCCAGAATGTTTATTTCAGGCTATTCAATCGACAATGAAAAATCAATCAAAAAAAAAATCGCTCTCGAAATTTCCATTGATGCTATCAATGCCATCATGCTTGAACAAAACCCTAATGACGGACTGGGCACGTCAGGCGAATCGTACATTGTGGGTCCTGATAAATTCATGCGGAGTGTTTCACGATTCCAACCCGTTTCTATCATGCACACACAGGTTTTAACAGACGGAGTTGAAAAGGCCTATAATGATATTACGGGAACTTCTGTCATTGATGACTACCGGGGGATCAAAGTTTTAAGCTCCTATAGTAAACTAGATGTGCCAGCACTTGATTGGGTTATTCTTGCGGAGATTGACTATAACGAAGCCATTAAATCAATCTATTTTATCCGGAACAATATTTTGTTTCTTACCATTCTGGTATCTTTTATCGTATTTGTAATTTCATTTATCTTCTCGAAGAGAATTACCTCACCGTTGATGAATCTAAGCGAAGCCGCAGCGAATATTAAAAGTGGTAACCTGAATGTTCGTCTTCCCCGTATTGCACACGATGAAATCGGCCAGTTAACAACTTCTTTTAATAGCATGGCCGAAAGCCTTAGGGATAAAGAAAATGAACTTAAGAGTGAACGAAATAAACGGATTACAGCCATGATCGATGGGCAGGAAATGGAAAGGCAACGCCTGTCTCGTGAATTGCATGACGGACTTGGGCAATCATTGATTGCGTTAAAATTAAAGTTGGAAACCATTCATGGTAAAGATGTATGTGCCATCAATAAAACAATAAAAGAAGTGAAAACAAATGTTGATGGAACAATAAATGAAATCAGGCGTATTTCAAACGATTTGATGCCGGCTGTTTTGGATGAATTTGGCCTGATGACCGCATTAAAAAATATGTGCGAAGAAATTTCTGAAAACGCGAATATCGATCTGCGCTTTGCTTATGAAGGGAAGTTTAATGATCTTGATAAAAAATTGACCATCTATCTCTTTAGGATCATGCAGGAGGCGATAAATAACATTGTTAAGCATGCGAAGGCATCTGATGCTGAAATTCATTTGATCCGCCAACAACACCTTGTCCTGATGAAAATTTTTGATAACGGCAAAGGATGGAATGTCGATCGTCCCCATAAAAATACAGGAAATGGAATTCCAAATATGCGCGAGCGCATCAGGCTGCTTGATGGTAAAATTGAAATTCTCTCCGAATCAGGAATCGGAACTCAAATTAGTATTGAGATTCCGCTTAATACATTAAAAAATGACTAAAATAAAAGTAATCCTGGTTGATGATCATGCCATTGTCAGGGATGGGATAAAATCACTGATCAGTGTAGAAGAAATTGAAGTGATTAACGAAGCATCTTCAGCTGCTGAGTTTTTCTGTTTGTTAAAAACAGAACAACCCGACATCGCCATTCTCGACATCAGCCTTCCTGACATTTCGGGGATTGAAATAACAAAAAAACTATCGGCTGAATTTCCTGCAATAAAAGTCATCATATTATCCATGCACCTGAATGAAGATTTCATTTTTAATGCGGTGAAAGCCGGTGCCATGGCCTACCTTCCAAAAAATACCAACAGGAAGGAGCTTATTACAGCCATTCTAAAAGTAGCTGAGGGAGAAGACTATTTTACCGAACCTGTCTCAAATATAATTCTTAAAAGCTATATCAAAAAAGCAAAATCCAATCACGAAAATGAATTAAGAGAAAATGCCCTTTCAAAACGCGAATTGGAAATTTTAAAACTCTTCGCCGAAGGAAAAAGCAACAAAGAAATTGCGGATTTACTTTTTATAAGTTGCCGCACTGTTGAATCGCATAAAAACCACATCATGCAAAAGCTTGAACTGAAATCCACTGTTGAGCTTATTAAATTTGCTATTAAAAACAATATCATTGAAATATAGCCATTTAAATTTCCTATTTACGTAAAACACGTATAATACATTACGTTCGATACCTACGCATTTTACGAATTTAAACCATTGGTTTTCAATAGACTTATTTAAACCTTTGTCTTGTTAATTATAAATTTAAAAGACAATGAGACAAATTACAATTCGTATTGCATTCCTGTTAACAATTATGTGCATGACAGGATCCATGAACGGGCTTTTTGCTCAAAACAAAATTTCACTTGAGCCGGGTGGTGATTTCGTAAGCCGTTATGTTTGGCGCGGAACAGATTTCGGTAATTCACCGGCAATTCAGCCAGCACTGGAAATGGGTTACGGCGGCTTTGCCCTGGGCGCCTGGGGTTCATTCTCAACAAATGATGCCAATTTTCAGGAGATTGACCTGTATGCATCCTATACTTTTAAGGAACTGCTTACATTAACCGTCACTGATTATTTTTTCCCCGATGGCAGAGCGACGAATAATGATTATTTGAATTATGAGAGCGACAGTACAGGCCATATTTTTGAAGGAATGGTAAAATTTAATGGAACGGAAAAAGTTCCATTGTGGGTAATGGTCGCAACCAATTTTGCCGGTGCAGATGCCAGAACCTTTGAAAATAAATTACAGTATTCAACCTATATCGAACTTGGGTATTCATTGAACGTTCAAAAAACAAGTCTCGATGTTTTTATTGGAGGAACACCCACAAATCCGGATAAGGATAAAGGCGAATCTGGTTATTATGGACCAAAGGCGGGAATAGTCAACGTTGGCCTCACAGCCGGCAGGGAAATTCCCATCTCAGAAAAGTTCTCATTACCTGTGAGCGTGTCATTCATCGTCAACCCCATGCAAGAGAATGTATTTTTTGTTTTTGGCATTTCACTTTAGAATAGTACAAATTAAATATAGGAGATAAAAATTATGTTCGATAGCGGAACAACAACATTCATGATCCTGTCAACCAGCCTGGTGATGCTAATGACACCCGGTCTGGCCTTTTTCTATGGGGGTTTGGCAGGAAAAAGAAACATTTTGGGCATTATGATCCAAACCTTTGTTTCTTTAGGTATAACAACAATCATGTGGGTAACCGTCGGGTTCTCACTTTGTTTTAGTGGTGGTGAAGGTGGCATTATCGGTAATCTCAACCTGGCCTTTTTAAATGGTATTCCGTTCGATTCTGCATTTGATAACGGAAAATATCCCATGTATATTTTTGTCGCGTATCAAATGATGTTTGCCATAATTACCCCAGCACTTATAACGGGTGCATTTGTAAACAGGGTAACATTCAAAGCATACTTAATTTTCCTCGTTGTATGGCAACTCTTTGTTTATTATCCTTTCGTGCATATGATTTGGGGCGGTGGATTCCTCGCCGAATGGGGAGTTAAAGACTTTGCCGGAGGAATTGTTGTCCATGCAACGGCCGGATTTGCAGCACTCGCTTCCGTATTTTATGTTGGCAAACGTCGCGATACGGCTTCCCCACCAAACAGCATTCCGCTGGTAGCCATTGGAACCGGTTTGCTATGGTTTGGATGGTACGGATTTAATGCAGGCAGCGAACTTGATGTAGATGCTATAACTACCCTTGCCTTTTTAAATACCGATGTGGCCGCCTCTTTTGCAGCTATAACCTGGATGGTGATCGAATGGTCAAGGGATCGTAAACCTAAGTTTGTTGGATTATTGACGGGAGCTGTCGCAGGACTGGCAACTATTACACCGGCAGCTGGATTTGTGCCACTTTGGGCAGCCATCGTTATTGGTATTTCTGCAGGTACAATCTGTTATATCGCCGTTCAATTTAAAAATAAACTTGGATGGGACGACGCACTTGATGTATGGGGAGTACACGGCATTGGGGGTGTTCTTGGAACGATTTTACTGGGGGTATTTGCTGTCGAAGCTGTTGGAGGCCAAACTGGCTTAATCGAAGGAGACGTTGCCTTTTTTATGAAAGAAGTGGTTGCCGTTGTTGCAGCGGCAGCTTATGCTTTCTTGTTTACCTATTTAATGCTGATTATTATAAATGCCATAACCCCGGTTAAAGTGTCGGAGGCAGAAGAAGAATTGGGCCTTGACGACTCACTTCATGGCGAAAAAGCGTATGATGAAGGTGCTCTGTAGAAGCAATTCAGGTTGGATTTAGATTAGTTTAAGTCCCGCCATGTGCGGGACTTTTCTTATTTTTGGCTAGGAATTTTAAACAATCCTCATGAACGGACAACCCGAATTATATAAAATACTTGAAGAATTAAACATCCCGTTTGAATATTACGAACACCCACCGGCACCAACCATCGAAGAAGCCATAAAATACTGGAAAGACCTGAAGGCCACCCATTGCAAAAACATTTTTTTCAGAAACCACAAAGGGAACCGGCATTACCTGGTGATTCTTGAACACACACAGGACCTTGATATTCACGATTTGGAAAAACGATTAAAACAGGGTAAACTTTCTTTTGCTTCACCAAAAAGGATGATGAAATATTTGGGGGTAACGCCGGGTTCGGTAACTCCTTTTGGACTTATCAACGACAAAGAAAACCATGTACACTTGTTTTTAGATGAAAACCTGAAAAAATCAACAACCATAAGTTTTCATCCTTGCATTAATACTGCATCACTGGTAATTTCATTCGAGGACTTTGAGAAATTTCTTTCTTTTTCCGGAAATTCACATGAATATCTTAAACTTTACGAAGACTAAAGGATGGCCTGGCTTATATTCTGGATTGTTTTATATCTGCTACTTATCCTGTATTTTACAACCCGTCATGTAAAAACGGGCGACCTGGAAAACTACCTGGTCAATAACCGGAAAACTAAAACATTTCCATTGGTTGCTACAACCCTGGCGACATTTGTTGGTGGTGGTACATCCATTGGATTGATGGCTATGGGTTACGAGTCCGGTCTTGCAGCGGTGAGCATTGGTATTGCCTATGTAATCGGATTTCTTATTTTGTCGTATTTCGCTCCAAAGATGAACCGGATTGGCAGGAAAGAAAAAATATATTCATTTCCTCAATTTCTCAATTCCAGGTTTACGTCTCCAAATGATCAGGGTTTTTCCAGGCTATTTTCATCTGTCGTTAGCGGGGTGAATATCTTTATTTTCTTCTTCCTTTTGGCAGCACAATTTGTGGCCATGGCTTCCTTGTTAAAATTTGCCTTCGACATCGGATTTCTTACGGCTGCCATCATCTCATGCCTTATTGTTATTGCCTACACTGCTTTTGCAGGATTATCAGGGGTAATCATCACCGATCTGATACAATTTATTTTTCTTACCATCATGATCGTTGTCATATTTATTCCCGGAATCGTATCTGATACAAACAATCTGAGCAAACTTACGGAACTTCCAGTCAGCTTCCTGAACGGAACATTTTATGGGTGGGCTTTCTTAATTGGTCTGCCATTATTTTTATCGCCATCGGTTCTAATTCGGATGGATATCTGGCAACGAATTCTAGCGGCTAAAAATGAAAAAGTAGCTGTACGAGTGAGTATAATATCCGGTTTGGGTATGTTGCCTTTTTATATCATTTTCCCTTTGGTTGGCATGGCAATAAAAATTGCACTTACCGAAAGCATTGAGCCAAAATACGTCGCATATCTTTTCCTGGAACGGCACAGCACTGAATTTATTCTTGGATTTTCTGTGGTTGGTTTAATGTCGGCATTGATGTCCTCAGGAGATAGTTATCTGAACCTGATCGCAATCTCAGCTATTCGTGATTTTGCCGGTTGGCAAAAACAAAATTCGCTAGCCGATAAACAACATATTCATAAAGAAATCAGGGCAGCGGCTGTAATTTTTTCAGATATCGCCCTCGGGATGGCTTTATTGCTGCCCAGGATTGTGGATCTATTGGTGGTTGGATTAGCTACAATTGTTATATTGTTCCTATTACTTTTCTGGCATTGTTCCGCAAGAGGTCTATAAATACAGAGTGGCTGTTTTAAGTGTCATTGCAGGGTTTGTTGTAAACCTTGTCTTTTTACCTGGGAACCCTGTATCCCGAACAATATGAACCCAAATCTTCATTTATTCCAGCCTTTATCACTTCGGCATTAATTCTTGCTTTTTATTTAATAAATAAAGGAACGAAAATAAATAGATCCAGAATCCGGCTGAATGTATCTCTGACATGAACAAATACCTTTTTGTATTGTTTCCTAACCAGGCCCAACTAACGAATAAACCGCTTATCCATTTATTGATGATGGTTTATATTACCCGAATTCACTGATTTAAGACTAGCTACCCCTTGAAAATATTATTAGCTAAAAACTGACAGGGAAATAATACTAACAGCTGACTATAACGGCCAGCATAAAAAAACCGATTTATTATGTCGATTCAACCAGCAATTAAAGAAAAAATAGGAAAACTTGGTATAACTATCAATAAGCCTGCCTGGGAAATTATTTCAAACGCAAGGCTGCTTCCGCCTATACCAGGATCAGGATTACTTTTTGGCGATACCGTTCAAAAGGCACTTTTAAAGTTGATGAAAAGCTATTATGAATATGGCCGCCAGCACTGGTCCTGGGTTCAAAGTGCAGGAAGAATAGTAGCAGATGGTGGATAGTGAAAAGGAAACAGCAATGCGCATGTGCTTGTGCTTCTTTCAACTATAATTTTAAATGGATTGCCGAAAAATGTTTAGGTTACAAGGATTTTCAAATGGTAGTGACCCTTCTCAATTTATTACCATGCCTGGATCGAATTATCGATTCGAAATGGAATGAAATGTGCTTACTTCTGCAACAAGTTCTTTTTCTGATTTGAAGTGTTTCAAATTTTCAGGCCATTATTGGGTTAAACACGGCGGAATGAATTACGACGTTTGTTATAACAATACCTTTACCTCGACTGACGAAATTATCTGGGCGAAATTATTACAAGTAGACCCTGCTGTGATCAAACATACCAAATTAAATAATAAGCAAGTATACAAATTAAGTAAACCTCTTCCATTTGGAGACTACCTGGTAATGGTACAGCAAAATGGTCCAAACGCGTGGCCAACATGGAAAATCGTGTCGCAGAAAGATTTGAAAAAGGCAAGGGTACGATGAATTTAGTTTACCTGTTATGAAAACCCTGTGCTTTAATTTTTCTTCAAGTCAAACAATTTTATTCCGATGAAAAAGCCTATGCCAAATTCAAAAATGTTACCGAAACATTTTTAAGGAATTAAAAAAGAACGGATACAAATCCTGAGTAATTTAGGCTATCATATGAATATTGATTTTGGAATATCTCATTGGTAATTTTGAATAGGGCATAGTTACTAAGCGAAAACAATTGAAGAAACACAAAACTATTAAACTTTTCATACCTTAAACTTGAAGGGCATTCTCCTCATTATTATCCCAATTATTAAAAATTCCCTATGAAAACTCGATCATTTTTACATCACAATATGAAAGGCTCCGAAGTAAACGAATTACAAAAGATGCCAACTAAGGTTTTATAACTTCGTTATGCTTTATTTACGGAAAGAACATTTTAGCCAAACAACCTATATTGCATTTAATAGCTGGAGAGAATTGATAATTCCTTAAACTCCATCAACAATTCATGATCCCCTTAATGGATTTAATCCCAAAAGTTATCAGTTGTATTGTTTAGTGTTCAATTAAAGTTCGTCAGATTAATATATTCATTTTCTCCCAACATATTTTTTCAATAATTTTGATGAAAATATAACTACATGCCCAGGATTCTTTTCTTCGACCTTGAAATAAACAAAAAAACCACAAGGTTGAGAAAATCGGGGCTGTTCTTGATGGGCTTGTATTTGCGGATAACTCTATATCAAGATTCGACGTTTTCAGCATAAGTTCATGACCGGAAAAGCCAGTATTATTGTTGCCACACCTGCCTTTGGGATGGGAGTGGATAAAGACGATATAAAAATCATCATCCATTATGATATTTCTGCTTCGCTTGAGAGCTATATCCGGGAGACCGGCTGAGCAGGAAGAGACCAATCCATAAAAGCAGAATGTTCTGTATTGTACGACGAAAATGATATAAGTGAACATTTCAAACTGTTATATATTTCGCGCTTAAACCTGAAAGAAATCGCCCAGGTATGGAGAGGATTGAAATACCTGAGTAAATTCCGGAAAGGAAAAATTATAAAATCAGCTCTCGAAATTGCAAAATATTCCGGATGGGATACCGAAATGCATGACCTCGAAACAAGGATAACCACTGCAATTGCAGTATTAGAAGAAGCCGGTTTTGTAAAAAGAACGCAAAACGTACCCCGTCTTTTTGCCGATAGTTTTCTTGTTAAAAATGTTGAAAAAGCCGGCACCATTATTCGTGAATCTGATGACCTCAATGTGTGATGGACTTTTGAATCAGAATAAAAAGTATGTGTTGAAATTTTCAAAAAATTCAAGAGAGTCGTTAAATAAATGGATAGATATGGGATACACATTGGTCAGGGCAACTATAAATTTTATTGTTTGGTGGTACGACAAAGAAGACGAACGGGAGGTAAGGATCGTTTTGCCAAAAATTAAATTCATTCGATCAGAAAAACGGCTTAAGTAAAAAATGATAAAATATTATTGATTCAGAATACATGTTTTCTAAATAAATATTTTTTTGAATAATCAAGAAAACTATATTACATTTGCAAACTTTTTTTGAACGTATATTCTTACAATACATTAATTCATATCAAATATAGTTCTTTGACATGTTTTATACACTTTGTCAATTCCAAATAAAATTTTAAAAAGGATTTGTTTCCAAATTAAAAATACTTACCCAATCAATAGATTACCAGGCACTTAAACCATACACCTTTATAACTCAATGCGCTCCTTCCAATCCCCTTAAACAACTTAATTTACCACATACTGCTACATAATTTTCTTCCCTTTTAAAATTAGGACAGGTAATATTTGGAAATCATCAAAGTGATGCTACTAGCTTATAATTATTTAACTTTAAAATAATATTACTAATTATAAAATTATTGCAAGTTCATGATTTTTTACTATTAAACAGTTTCTGTTATATCCTTTTAACAAATAATTAAATGAAAAAGAACAATATACCTTATTCTTCAAATTTGCCCGACTGGGCAAAAAACTACCTTTTACCCATACGGGATAATTTGAGGAAATTTCGATATTCAGGTGAAGGAAGAATCTGTCCGGTGTGTGGTAATTCATCACGTCTGTTTCGCTCATTTGGCATTATTCAGCGAAAGGATGCCCAATGTGTACATTGCAGTTCACTCGAACGACATCGTTTTGTGTGGCTTTATTTCTTAAGGAACACAAACCTGTTCGATGGCTCTCCAAAAAAGATGCTGCATGTAGCACCCGAGCGTTGTTTTGAACAAAGGTTAAGGGAGAAACTAAAAGACGATTATATAACAGCCGATATAATTGACCCCCGGGTAATGGTAAATATGGATATTACAGATATTAAATACCCCGACCAATCGTTCGATGTTATTTATTGCAGTCATGTACTTGAGCATGTTCAAGACGATAGAAAAGCGATGAAGGAATTTTATCGCGTATTGAATAATAACGGCTGGGCAATATTATTGGTTCCTATCACCAGTGAAGTAACTTACGAAGATCCATCCATTGTGAAGCCACAGGATCGGCTACGGGCTTTTGGGCAGGAAGATCATGTTCGAAGATATGGCCCTGATTATGTCGACAGGCTTCGCGAAGCAGGATTCAAAGTGGATACCATTACCGTAAGTGAATTTGTGAGTGAAGAAGAAGCTATTCTGAATGGATTGACTTCAGCAAGTGGTGAAATCTACTTTTGCACAAAATAATTCTGTTAGCAATAAATGGCCAAATTTATAATTATGAAGTTGCAAACACCAATCTTTCACTTATTATTACAATTCAATTCCCAATCCCGGTTTAGCCGAAGGATATAAAATTCCATCTTTTAAAATGACAGCTCCTTGGGCCGGATCGCCAATTAAATCGAGGTGGCCATCAAGATCGGCATAATGGACATTGGGTCGGCTGAGAGCAAATGCCAACCCGGCAGAAATACCCAGGGCCGATTCATCCATACAACCCACCATTGCTTCGATGCCGGCAGATCGGGCAACCGAATTGATGTGTATGGCTTCATAAATACCCCCTACTTTCATGATCTTGATGTTGATCATATCGGCCTGGTTACGTCTGGCTATGTTGAACACATCCCGCAGGTTTTGCAGGCTTTCATCTGCCATAATAGGAATTGAAACTTTGCTGGTTACCTGTGCCATTTTTTCAAGTTCATCATAAGGTGTAGGTTGTTCGAGCAATTCAACTTTTACTTTTTTTGTTTCATTCACAAACAGGATTGTATCCTCCAGGCTATATCCCTGGTTGGCATCAAAACGGATTTCGATGGAGGTTCCCACAGTCTCACGTGTTTTAACGACGCGTTCGATGTCTTCATTAACATCAATTCCTCCTTTTATTTTAAGTACTTTAAATCCCTGTCTAATAAAATCGTTCGCATTAACCACCGTTTCTGAAACAGGCATGATACCAATGGTGATGCTCGTTTTCATGCGGTCGCGGAAACCACCAAGCAGTTTATATAAAGGAATATCTGCTTTTTTTGCCATGATATCCCAAAGAGCCGCATCAACCATCGCCTGGGTGGCCGGATAGCCTTTTAATTCAGGTTTGAGTTTTTCGATGAGAAAAGAAAGCCGAAGAGGATCAGTATTTTTTAAAAATGGTTCGACCACCCGATTTGTTTTTTCAAGGACATCTTTTTCTGTTTCCCCCGTAACTTCAGGGGCCGGGGCCCCGCAACCAAAACCGGTAATTCCTGAATTTGTTTTTAACCTTAAAAAGACATTTACGGCCGAGTCAAACGTTTCGTAAGCGATGGTGTAAGGCACCGCCAGTTTCATCCTGACTTCCCAAAATTCAATCCCTGTAATTTTCATATTAATACCCTTTTTGAAATATTTCCTCCAATGAAAGTCTTTTAAGATCCTCCACTAAAACCACGAGGTGAGCGATCATCATTTCCCATATTTTTTCCCCCTTTTCTGCTGTTGCTTTGGTGGGATCGCCCATGACGCCTGTTTCCGAAAACTTTTTGGTATATGCATACCATGGTAATCCACGAACCGATGAAAAATTCAAATACCTTGTCGTAAACTGTGGTATGCTGGAAACGGCCAAATCCATTTTCACCAGGTGTGAGCGAGTTGCCAGGCTGGTGCTTGTTTCAACTTCGCCTGCATGAACATCATTGATCGTTTCAGTGATTTTATCAATATCAAAGTCAGAGGTTTCACCCGTATCCACACAAGTAAAAATCCTCGCATCCTGGTTAATCATTTGAGCAGCATATTGCAAGGTCGGTTTATTGTCGCCATGTCCATTGATGATAAGCAGCTTTTTAATGCCATTCCGGGCAAGACTGAGACCCACTTCATATACCAGCTTTGCTAGTGCATCATTTGATATGCTGATCGTACCCTTAAAGTCATTGTGATGATAGGATACGCCATAAGGTATAAGAGGCAAAACCAGCGGTTTTGGATCGCTGCAAGCTTCGGCTACACGCCGGGCTAAATAGTCTGCGTCAAACGAATCAACATCCAGTGGTAAGTGGGGGCCATGTTGTTCAATGGCACCAACCGGTAAAATAGCTACATCAACAGTGCTTAATTTTTCCTCGGCTTCGGGCCAGGTTAGTTCAGCCCATAAATATTTCGACTGAATTTCCTGAATACCTTCGGTAGCAAACTTTTCAGCCACAGCCGGATCATGTTCAAAAGGATAATAAATTTCTGTTACAGGATCATTCAACACATCAAAATCTTCCCAATTGCTTCCTTTTTTAATTACCGCTCCATCGGAGTAAGCAAGGAAAATGTTGTAAATTTTCTTACGCAAGTCCGTGGGTATGGCGTTGATCGGTGAACGCTCATTATCGAAACGGAGCATTAAAGTTTCAGGATTACCCTTTAAAACACCTTCCTTTTTGATAAGCCCTTTTTGATTGAGCATAAAATAAAGCTGCCGGGCGTCTTCACCGATTTGTTTTACATTTTTATTTTCTAATTCTTTCAGGCAATATTCTATCTGTTCCTTTGAAAAACCGCAGCGCGTGGCATCTTCATCCACCGCTTTTAAAATGCCTACGATGCGTCGGCATTTTTCGCATTTACCACACGGATAAATCCGCTCTTCCTTTTGATGGCTTGCATGACATGATACCTGGTGTTGCTGGATTTCGGGATAGCGTTTGGTTAGTATTTTTTGAATCAGCAATTCGGAAATTGGGCGCAAAATTGAAAACTGGCTTACGGCCCACCCTTTTTTAAAATAAAACCGGCTCATGGCTTCATCAAAATATTTGCTTTGATCGTAGTAGCCGGAATAATGTGTAATTCCGTTGAAACTTCTCTTTTGGGAAGAATCATATTCATCGCCGATCAGTAAACGACTGATTCCCCTTTTTTTCATTATGGGTAAAACACCAAATAAAAAAACAGCAACAGTCCAGAGACGAATGGGGTAGTCATCAGCACGGATGGTATTAAAATCCTTCCGAATGAAAGACAAATGCCTTAACATCCAGTTGAACAAACGGTCGCTGTTGGTCCATACCCGGGCTGTGTTGGGCACGTTTTGTTTAAAATGCCTAAAGCTGTTTAGCGCTGTAAACCAATGTCTACCAGATTCATTAACAAAAATAGGATGGGTTTCTTTTCCAATTTCATTGATCAGGCCATAGCTCAGTAAACTATCTTTTCCTCCGCTGGATAAAATACAATGTTTGATCTTGTCCGTTTCCCAAAACTGCCATTTCACTTTATTTATTGAGCCAGTTCCTTCAAACTCTAATTGTGCACGGGTATATTTTTTTTGCTTAATAAGGGGTAGATTCAAGGCATCGCCTATAAGAAAAGGGTTCGGGTGCAGAAGTTTCACGACATAGATCTCACGTGATGTATTCTCCATCATATCAGCAATGAAGCGTTTATCCGTATTATCAAATAAGCCAATAAACCGAATTTTTTTGCAAAACAGGCCATAATTGAGGGCCACTTGTGCCCCCACCAGCGAAGCCAGGTTCTGATGCCCGCCATCATTCGCTTCAAATACATCCTCTTCATATTTATACTCAAGGTTATATGTTGATCTCTCACTCCCAATCACTACTGTATAGGGCATAGAGAGCTTATTTGGCAAAAGTTCTACCGGCCCGACGACCAACTCATCAATGACCTCAAGAACGGCCAGCGAATCGCTGTTATAATCGGATTCAATTTCTTTCATACTTCTAATGCTGTTTTATTTTTAAATAAGGGAGTAATGCTTTTATAAGTTTTTCCTGACCATGAACTAAGACATCAGTCGTCGGGAGGCCGGTTTCAGCTTCAATTCTCCGGCAGACTTCATCAATCTGGTCAGCTCTTAAGTCTTCGTGATTTACCGTAATGGCTACTACTTTTTTCCCCGAGAGGACTTCAATAGCACGGATCTGGTGATCAATGGGATGTAGTGGGTAACCGGGAAATCCATCGTATTCAAGCCTTGCCGGGGCATGTTGAAGGATTACTATATCTGGCCGGCCGGCGGCTAATAATTCAAATCCTCCGGGATAGGCCGGGTTCATCAAACTTCCCTGACCTTCCAGCACAATCACGTCGGGTTTTTCATTTTCCCAGCATGAATAAACGGCATGTTCAATTTCGCCTGAAACAAAATCATTGACCACTGAGTCCATCACCATGCTATATTTGGCTCCCTGAAGCCAGGCTGTCTGGCCGGTACCAATCAACTCAGCCTTGTAACCGGCCTCCCTGAAGCCGAATACAACCCGCCATGCAGTGGTTCTTTTACCAACGGCTGAATCAGTTCCTAAAACGGCTATTTTTAAAGCTTTAACTTTTTCTATATTTCCTGTAAAAAAGTGGAGGTCTTTAACTGCCGCAGGTTTTCTAATATCATGTATATGAACATTAGCCTCAGTGGCCAATTTCATAACTTCCGGGTCATCGGTCAGGTAATCGTGTAAACCCGAATCAACGCTTAAGCCCAATTTGATGGCAGCTTTTACATCCTGCCTTGCGGCCTTATCCAATCTCCCGCCATCGGGGGCCAGGCCCACAACAAAATGGGATGGTTTTTTGTTGTCATTCACTTTCATCGCTTCTTCTAAAGAGCCAACAATGGGAATACCATTATTTTTTCCATCCAGTGCCATGCCCGCATCCTGGCCTGCATAACGGGAATCTATTACCGACTGGATATCATATCTTTCTGTTAAGCGAACTAATCCATGCGCGGTTTTGCCATTGGTTGTGTTGTATGCCCCCTCGCAATATACTGTTGTTATTTTTTTTGTTTCCATGTTTATCTTCTTCCTGTTAATATAGCCACATATCTGTCATTTATCATTTCTTTTTTTTCATGCATTTCAAGCAGGGCAATTAAGCCTGAAGTGGAAGCCGGTAATATTCTGTAGCCTTCTTTTTTTAATAAAAAAGAACTCATTTCACGCATTTTCTTATCGCTAATGTGGTGTGCTTCCCCATCTGATTGTCGGATGGCGTAAAGGGCCTCATCGCCATCAAAGCTATGCCAATTGATCAATGGTTCGTTAATGGCTGTTTCTTTTATTTGTTTTGGGTCAATATCTTTACATTCCTCAAGACCTGCTTTAAAAGATGTAATGATAGGATTTTTAAAAGCAGCCGAACCCGCAATAAATTTTGGTATCCTTGATGTTTTTCCTCGTTTATAAAGGCTCACAAACCCACGATAAACGCCAGCCAGTAAGGTTCCGTTTGAAACCGGTGCTGCAATATATTTTGGGGCATCGCGCAACTGGTCATAAATTTCATTGGCAATTTCGGCATAGGCTGAAATTTGCAGTGGTGTATTTGCCCCCCCCGGATTTGCATCGTACCATTCATTGGCGTAAGCAAGCCGGCTTGATTCAGTAACTATGTCTTCATACGAACCGGACAGCCGAATGATTTCCGCATTAAAATGTTCCATCTCTTTTATGCGCTCTGTATGATACGATTCAGGAATAAATATTTTGCACTTCAATCCGGCCAGATGAGCGGCATAAGCAACGGCTACGCCGTAGTTTCCGCATGTGGCCAGGGATATAATTTCATAATTTCTGCGGAAAGCATCGTGAACCTGAGCAAAGGCAATTCTGTCCTTTTGCGTGCCTGAAGGATTTTCACCTTCATATTTTATATACAACTGGCGGATATTTAATTCTCTTTCAAGGTTGCGGGCCCTGTGTAAAGACGTATCACCGATTTCCATATTCATGATATCTTCAAAGGATTCAATCCGGTCAACTACAGACAGGGTGGTATCCTTCACCAAATCACTCAGGGCTTGTACTTCTTTTGTTATTCTGATTTCAGCTGATTTAACACCATCAAGTAGATTCATTCGTTATTGTTTAAATGTAAAATTTAGGGTTGCTAAAGTTAATAAAATTTAAGGGTAAAAAAGCTGAGCCTGTATTATTCAAATTAAAATTCAGGATAAAATCAAACTCCTCGCTTCTCAAAATTAGCCTATTACATGCACATTGTTAAATATATTTTATTGGGTGATCATTTTTTGAAACCATGATTCTTTTTTGTAAAATATTATTCAATAATTAGACTAAAATGTAACGGGAATCCGTTTTTTAACGATTTTTGCGCACATTTTTTAAAAAACTCACATGAAAAACAAATTACTGATTTCCATTGTTTTGCTAATTCTTTTTGGAACTACAGGCTGTACACAAAAAAGTGATGAGATCAAACCAAATTTTGATACACTTCCACTCGCTATTTCCGATATCAAACCCCTCAGGAATCTTGTTGATTTACCCTTTCAGGAAAAGTTAATTACTGAATTAAATAAAAATAAAAAGTGGAAACGATTGATTGAACAAAAAAAAATGGCGGTGGGCCTTGTGGACTTGCGCGATCCTGAAAATGTAAAATATGCAAGAGTAAATGGGAATGTAATGATGTATGCTGCCAGCCTGCCAAAAATTGCCGTTTTATTGGCCGCTGAAGATGCCATTGAAAAAGGAGAAATGGAAGAATCCGATGAAATAAGAAATGATTTACGATTAATGATCAGCAAATCTGATAATGCAGCCTCTACCCGAATGATTGACAGGTTAGGATACGAAAAGATTGAAAGTGTTTTAACCGACCCAAAATATGACCTGTACGACGAAGATTATGGCGGTGGTTTATGGGTAGGAAAACGTTATGCCAAATATGGCGAACGGTATCCGGAGCCAATGAAAGGGCTTAGCCATGCAGCCACTGTTTCGCAGGTTTGCAGGTATTATTATATGCTTGCCTACGGAAAACTGGTAAGTCCTGAACGGTCGAAAATCATGCTTGATATGATGGTTGATCCAGAGCTGCATCATAAATTTGTAAATACACTTGACAAGGTGGCCCCAAGGGCAAAAATATTCAGGAAATCGGGAACCTGGCAAAATTTTCATACGGATTCGGTTCTTGTTTGGGGACCTGACGGAAGAAGGTATATCCTGGTTACGCTCATCGAAGATGCGGAGGGTGAAAAAATATGCCGCGAACTGGTCACCAAAATCGAACTGGTGCTGAAGAATTAAAAGCTGCCTTTCCTGGAATTTATTCTCTGTATTCTTTTCGTAACTTAGCCAAGTCAAAGTCAGGCCTGTAAATGGAGACCATCAAAAAATATGCAGAGCATTTGCTCAGGAATGTATTTGATATTCGGGAGGGAGAGTACCGCCGTGCAGTATTGATGCAATTGAACATCTTCCTGATCATTTCCACACTTCTCATAGTCAAACCCGCTGTCAACGGATTGTTCCTTGCCAAAATGGGAGCCGAAAACCTGCCCAATGCTTTTTTACTTGTTGCTGTTTTTGCTGGTTTGGTTTCATTGTTATATTCCAGGTTATTATCACGTATGCCCCTTAACATCATCATTACACGAACCATGCTGTGGTCTGTTACGAGTCTTTTTGTTTTTGGGGTATTGTTACGGCTTAATTTCCTTGAGGGCTGGGTTTTATACCTGTTTTATATATGGGTGGCCATTTTTGCGGTACTATCAGCTTCTCAATTTTGGGTACTTGCAAACATTGTTTTTAATGCCAGGGAAGCCAAACGTCTTTTCGGATTTATTGGAGCCGGGGCAATTGCAGGAGGCATATTCGGGGGTTACCTTACATCGCTCATTGCCGAACAAATCGGTAGCGAAACCCTCCCTTTTGTGGCGGCAATCTTACTTTCATTTTGTATTCCGATTACACAAACCATATGGAAAAAAGAGGTTTTACCAACGCAAACAAAATTTCAACGCAAAAAACGGATTAAGGGATTTGATTCTAACCCCATCGCCCTCATCAGAAAATCGAAACACCTGACTTACCTGGCGACCATAATTGGGATCAGTGTCATCGTCGCAAAGCTTGTCGACTATCAGTTCAGTGCCATCGCTTCATTAAAAATTCCCAACTCCGATGATTTGACCGCCTTCTTTGGGTTTTGGTTTTCGACCTTTAACCTCATTTCACTTATCATTCAGCTTTTTATAACACGAAGGATTGTAGGTGTATTTGGCGTAGGCACATCGCTTTTTTTTCTTCCATTCGGCATCATGCTAGGGGCATTTCTCGTTTTGATTTTTCCTGAACTTTGGGCTGTTATTATTTTAAAACTTATAGATGGGAGCCTGAAACAATCGGTAAATAAATCAGCCATTGAGCTTATGGCCCTTCCGATACCCCTTGAGATTAAAAACCAAACAAAAAGTTTTATTGATGTTTTTATTGATAGCGCGGCCACAGGAATTAGCGGGATAATCCTTATTTTTGTGGTGAACGGGCTTGATCTTTCCACCCGCTTTATCAGCCTTATAATTCTTGCCCTTTTCTTTGTTTGGATATATTTTTCACGAAAAATCCGGTTTGAGTATGTGCGGTCGTTTAAATTAAAAATTGAACAAACAAAAGGAAACCATGAGAAAAAAGGCTCGCTGGATTTATCAAAAGAATCTGTCCTGAGCGGACTGCGGAAAGTATTGCAGAAGGGAACTGAGACTCAAATTATATACATCCTGCGCAAAATAAAAGAATTCCCTGATGACAGATTATTTGATGATGTGAGCAAATTGCTTGACCATGCATCGGCTGACATCCGTGCGGAAGCACTACAATGTTTGTATTTTTTCAGAAATCAACATAGTGTAGATAGCGTCTTACTTTTGATCAATGACCCGAATCAACAAGTAAAATCAGCGGCTTTTGAATACCTCATTGCTCATGTTCCCGAAAACCGGGTAGAATTTTTGACAAAATATCTTCATGATAAAGATTACAGGGTGCGGGGTGCTGCCCTTGTAAGCCTCGCCCTTGAATCACGGAATAATCCTGATCTCAGGAATAAATTTGACCTTGAAAAACTCATCGAAAAAAGGATAAATAGCCTGGCTGGGTTAAAAGATCCTGAGGAAATCAAATTCAGAAAAAAGATTATTCTAAAAGCGATTGCACAAGCTAATATCGCTATTTTTTATATTGAGATCAAAAACTTCATGAAGGATGAAGACCCGGACATCGTAAATCAGGCTATCATATCAGCTGGAAATACCTTAAGTCCTGAATTCATCGATTGTTTATCTGATTTTCTTATCCAGGAAGAATTCAGGACATCGGCTAAAATGGCGCTTGTAAATTATGGTCCGGCCATTGTTGAAAATTTTGCTGAAATCATCCAAAAAGATTTATGGGGCATTGAACTATTGCATCATGTTCCTTCCATTTTAGAACAAATTGGGACACAGCAATCGGTCGAACTGTTATTTTCTTTGCTCGATCATCCTGATATCGGCCTTCGCATGGAAGCTCTCCGTTCGTTGAATACATTGAAAATTAACCACCCTAATCTTCGCTTCCATCAAAAGGATGTGATCAGGCGGATTTTGGATGAAGCCCATTTGTATCTTGAAACATTAACCGCACTTTATACCCAATCCACAGTAAAGGATATAGAGGAAAAAAACTTCGGTGTGGAGCAAAACGAAAAAGAACTTGAGGCTCGAAAAAGTTTGATCGTACTGTTGGAACGTCGGCTGGATGGAAACCTGGAACGGATTTTTAGATTGTTGGGATTAAAATATCCCTTTGATGATATTTTAAATATTTACCAGGGAATACAAAGTAAAAAGCCGGAAATGCGCATAAATGCTGTAGAGTTTTTAGACAACCTGTTAGAGACCAATTTAAAGAGGGTGTTGGTTCCCATTGTTGAAACAGCACTGCTGGATACACTTTCGGAGGAGGCCATTAAAAACCTGAACCTGAAAATACCGGATGAATTTCAGTGTCTTTCGATGTTGCTTTCCGGTCATGATGTAAAAATAAATTTAGCGACCCTTTATTTGATTGCTCAAATTAAAGATAAAAAGTATATTCCACTTGTTGCTAATTTTACAAATAATAAAAATCCCAAGATCGAAAATTTTGCAAAGCAAGCTTTGTTTGAGCTGTTGAAAACATAATTACTTTTTCAGGATTATGTTTTTATTTTGCAGCAGGGATACAGGGGAAGGAGACAAACCATGTATTTCGTCCCCCTTTTCTATCCTGTTCATTTTCATCCCGAATATTATCCTCAAGGCATTATACGGTCTGATCAGATACCAATAGATTGCAACAGTTAGGGTAAAGGATGTGAGGGTGATAAAAAGTACTTTCGCAAAAACAGATATATTCCATTGCACCATATAATAACCAACCACAACGATCAACGGTTGATGCAATAAATAGAACGGGTAAATAGCTTCATTGGCAAGTTTACGAAGTTTGTTGTTTTTGGTCAAATATTGTTTTGCAAAACCGATGGCTGTCAGTCCGCACGAAAAGGCAACAAAGGGTTCCAGGGTATCCCAAAGCAGGTTGCCGGCTTTTTCACCTATCATATATGGAACAGTTACCAGTACAACGGTTGTGATTAATGCTTCCACTAAAAAAAACCATTTTTGTTTCCTTATTGATTCAGTTATCTTATTGTTTGAAAGCAATATGAATCCCGAAAGGAAAAATATCAAAAAGTACATTACTTCTGCCCAATCATCGAATAAACCATGTGTATTTTCAGGAAAATAAGGACGGAGAAGGAGTTGTGATAAAAGCATCGGGACCACAAAAATATTTGCACCAAACTTTTTGGATACGATCCTGGCCAGTCTGCCAACAAAAAGGTCAAATCGTCCACTTCTGAAAAAATTTAAAAATGGGGCAATGATCAGGGCAATGAAAAATAAATAAGCAATAAACCACAAGTGATGCCAGCTGAAATTACCCTTTGGGTATATTCCTTCAAACATATGTGGATAAAATTCCATCAAAGAACCAAATTGAGCCGATTTCTCAATGTATACCTGAACAGGAACTAACGTAAATACACCAACTAACAAGGGTATGAAAAGTCGTTTAAATCGTTCACCGAGGTATTGCCAGGATGTTCGTTTACCCAAGGCAAAATAAGTACCGGCACCAGATATCAGGATCAGCAATGGCATACGCCACTCGTGCATAAAGACCATAATGTACCATAAAACTCCTTTTGAACCTGCAGTCACATCATTTTTCACGTGCCAGCCCCAGGAATTAAAAATCATTCCAATATGGAAAAGAAATACACTAAAAATAAGAAGTATACGTAACCAATCAATGTAATATTGACGTTCTGATTTCTGATCTGTTTTCTGAATTTTTTCCGTTGTCATGATATTATGATTTGAATTTCTGGCAAACCTAATATCACTTGGCCAATTGCAACGACTTAGCCTATCGGAACGATGTACGGCCTTATCGGGAAGAACATTATAATTTGATTAAGAGAAAGATTATCAATTACTAAGATCAACATATTGATTTTCTATATTCGGTGGGTGTTAAGGAAGTTATTTTTTTAAATGCAGTATTGAAAGACGATTTTGAATTATATCCGACCATTTCCGCCAGCTCTTCCACGGTCAGTTTTATTTCTTTGTCTTCCCTGATAAGCTTTTGTGCGTATTCCACTCTGTATTCGGCCAGCAATTCAAAAAAATTCTTGTTTAGTTTTTCATTTATTACCTGTGATACATGATGTGATGACTCATTAATTTGTTTTGCCAACCCTGAAAGTGAAGCTAAATTATTTGAAAAATAAGTTCGACTTTCCATCTCTTTTTTGATTTTGGATAAAATCAATTCCTTATTATCTTCCGACAGAGAAGATTTTTGATATTTAGGCATAGGGAAAGCCATAAAAGAACTTGGATGATTAAAAAACTCAGACCTGTTTAAAACCTGATAACTTGTTACATAGATCATAAATGAAATATAGGTTGCAATCCAATAACCACCAATATCACTCCTCATTCCAAAATAAAGTTTGGTTATAAGAAATACAGAAATGATGATAATAAAATGAATAATTGTATTACGTAACGTGATTAATAACTCATTTTTAGTATTAAACAACTGTTGGTTCAGTGATCTGAATTTTCGTAACAACTTAACCATTGAAACTCTAATGTAAATTATAAATTGGACGGCCAGCATTTCATTGAAATAATACCTTATCCCTAATGGATCCTCGTCCATTTTTGGCACAACATCAAGGAATTCCCAATCAGGATGTTTGGAGCCGATATAGGAATTATACTTTAGATCATTAGCCTGAGCCCAATAAAAATACATATAAAACAACCAGAATACTGAAAGTATAAAATGTGGCCAAACCTTTTCATTTTTGTCAGGATTTAGAGATTTAATAATATACAAGTAGACAAGTGGAGCAAAAGCTAAAGCCAGGGGTTCGGTAAAGTTTGAAATTGGCAACATTTGAACAATATACCCTGTATTGTTAAGCAATTCCTCAAATATTCCAAGACTTAAAAATAACAAGAGCAGGCCCTGATATAAATTGGCGCGTTGCTCACTTTTGCCATTCTTGATAAAAAACCAGGCTAGAAATATTCCCTGAAATACGCCCAGAAAAATAAATAAATCAAAGAAACCGATGAAAATGTCCTGCCTCATCTAAAAATTAGTAATTAAGCCAAAAATAATCACTTTTTTCTTACCACTTTATCAATCTGAGAAGCCAGGGCAAAATGATCATTAGCTGAATTTTTTTTCAGGACATTCGACATCATGGTGACCATGTAGGTTGTCCCGTCGGGTTGTTCGACAATCGCTACCGAGTTCATATAGTTTTCTACATTACCCATATATTTTCCACATTTAAAATCCTCTTCCGGTTTGCATTTATACAAACTACCCGATTTAAAATAAACGGCGGCATCGGTCAGGGCAGTAGAGGCGGCATACCGTATCCGGCGGTCGGTGGCATACATCAGCCGTTTGATTTCAAGGCTTGATTCAGGGTCAACAATTTTTCCTCTTTCCATGGCTACAAGGTATTTCATCAATCCATAAGGGCTGGCGATGGTACCACCGGCGCCCGGAACGATTTTTTTGGCGTCACGAGTAAACATACTTCCCAGCCTGAACTCCTCCTTGGTGATCCCCATATTTCTTAGCGGTTCATCAACAACCGCCACGGCCATTGCCGTTAGTTCTGATTTTGGCGTGGTACTAAAAAACTCAGCTTCTTCTTCAGTTGTTGGTGGATAATTTGCCCCAAATGCCTGCATAAGCAGCGCTTCTTTCCAAACTATGCTGGCAGCTGCATTGTTACTTACGGAGATCATATGGTCGGCCCATTCGTAAAGCGAACAAGTGTCTCCTTCTTTGACAACGGCTTTGTAAAATTTTTGTGTTTCCGGATTAAAAAATGGTACGGTATGTTCATCATAGTTGGCCCATTTACCGGCCCTAACCAACCTGTTTCTCATTGCTTGCTGCCTCAATTCAAACGAATCGGGATAAAGCTTTTGAAGTTCGTTAAATAATCCTGCAAGCACAGCAAGTTTTGCTACGCTGCCTGGCATATAGCCCCGTTTTTCATTTCGCTGTGCATACCGGATAGGTTTGCCCGACGTAATATCAATTACACAAAGCGAATAACTTTCATGCATGTATGGGAAAAGAGCGTTTATTGATTTTTGTAAGGCTGGATCGGTCGCTGGAAAAGCTTCAAGGCTATCGCCTTTTTCGTTCATCAGATTCAGATGAATGTCCATAATGGATTTCTGAGCGCCCAAAACAGGTTTTGTATCTTTGATTGCACCCATCATAATTAACTGTAGCCGGACCAACCGCCGTATACCGGAGATATAGTAACCGTCGTAGGGATAGGCAAAAGATTCTCCCTGAAGAGCAAAAATTAGGAGTGAAAGCAATAGAAACTTTAGCTTTTTCATGTATTTAAAGTGTTGTGTTTAAATTTATCAATTTCGATTCGGGTATTACCGGTGTTATGGAAGTTAAATACTCCGTTTTTAAAGCATTCTTGTTTTCAACAAACGGTCTGATCTGAAATAACCAGATTTTATTGTCTTTAAATCCCAATTCAATATCAAACGGGCCTTCTGACTTTGAATCGGGTAATTTAGCCATGTCGCGTTTAATCCTATAGGCAAAATCACGCAATTGCATTAAGTTATTTTCACTGAGGATAGGTTTCTCAAACGTGGCAAAGGTTTTATCCGTTCCCCCTTTGGCCGGAAGCTTGATATAAAAAGGCTCTCTCGCAGGCGACAACAGGAGATTCTCCCCATCAAATTTGAGCAGGTACGATTCAGCAGCTTGTCCTTCGACCGCACCTCCTGCTCCGCGGCTAAAGGCGATGGTCAGGTCGTCATCGTTATTGGTAACAATACCTTTGGTGATCATGACCCCCGAATAATCAACATCCACAGCCGGGATGACCAGGATAGAAGGATATACATTTTCAGGATTTAATAAATAACGCTGACGCCATTTATAGCTCCGCTCTGAATAAGGTGATGCCCACACATCCTTGATTCCCTGGAGGATTTTTTCTCTATCAACAACATTGAATAAGGTAAGATTTAAACCTGCCCCGGTAAAATCTTTCAGGTCTTCCATATTTGTATCGCTGCGAAGGAATACCGGAATATCGCCAATTTTTTTTCCTAAAATGTTAATAAAGGATTTTTCAAGGTCTGCAATAAATTCCGGGGTGAGACTCATGGATTTTATTTCTTTTCGCAACACATCCAACTCCCCAAGCACATAGGTGTCAATATCATTTTCTGATTCGCCTTGCTTACTCATGTCCATTGCCTTTATAAAAATATCATTCAGGAATTCCCAATAGGATAATTTTTTGCCGGGAATGATTTGTTCCATGTGCTGCCTGAAAATGCCAAACGGAATGACAAAACCTTCCACCACATGGTCGGGGAACATGAGTTTTAACTGGCCGAGATTGGCCGCTTTTGGCCCGCAAAGGATTCCTGATTGTTTTGTATTTAGATCACGTAGGTTTACCATGTTGGTTTGTTTCAAATTCATCCGGTCAACCGGAATCGTAATTTTTTCTTCACTTCTCTTTTTTGTTTCAAACAGCTTTTTCTCCTCAGCAGTCATCTGTTCAGCCGGCTTCATAATAACCGTTCCTTTGTTTGATACAGCGTAAAACACTTTCTTTCCGTTGAATTTTTTCAGTTGCTCCAGGTTATCAGCCGATACAACTGCATTGGGTATGCCAAGATTACGGGCGAGAAGCTGAACGTGAGAAACCATATTTCCTTCGGTAACCGTGGCAATACCGGCCACTGGCTTTAAATCTGCGGGAGGATGGTCAAACACATAAATTTTATCCCCGGAAATAATTGTATTTTCAGTTATTTCATTCAACACCACCAATTCACCCATGGCAAAACCGGGATTGATTCCCCTGATGTGGCTTTGTCCCGAAATATCCATTACTTTGTTCGAAAGATCGGCTTCATGGGAAATAAATTCTCCTAATTCACTTACACAGTTTCCCAAATAGAGCAAGGATGAAGACCTGACCCTATCATCAGTAAAACCGTAGACTAAAGGTTCAAAACCATTGAACAGGTCAATGGCATCTTTGTAAACACCCCTTGACATTCCGGCACTCCATTCGACCAGTTGTCTTGAAGACTCAAGGATATTATTCAAGTCCGCAAGAGAGATTGATGCATACATGGGCTTTTCAAAATGGTATTTGATGGTTGACCATTCCCACATTTCAATGTAACCGCACCCGGCTGAAGCCAGGCCAAGGTAATAGGTTTTCGATAGCAGGTCTTGCAATGTTTTGCTATCCCATGATTTCATCTCCCTAAACAGGATTTCTTCGAGTTTTAATGAAATATCGAGCAAGGCAAGCCGTCCGGAACTTTTTGGGATGGTTGTAATTTGTTCTCGGATTAGTAGAAGCCTATTAGCCAGATCAATAATTTTATCCTTCCCGGATTTAGTATTATACTGGTCTGTTAAGGTTTGGATGGATTTAGCCACCTCGGATTCTTTAGGAATATTTTTCAGGTATTTCTTCAACGAATTCAGGTTAGCCGGCTGATAAACGATTTCCATATTAGCAATGAGTTCGTCCACCTTTTTAAGCTGGGTTGCCGAAAGTTTGTTTTTGTTTGCTTCTCTGAACTGTTTTACCGTTTGTATGTCAGTTGCTTCAGGCTGGCCATGAATTTTGATGCGTATGTTTAAAAAAGATTGGACACTATCCGAAATTTCTTTTGATAAAGCACGAACCATTTGGGTTTTGCTATCATCACCCTGGTGTGGGATATCTTTGGCGGCTTCGCGGATGAGGAAGAAATTTTGCTTCAACCGGTTGTTATCTTCCAGCAACCAGTTAAAAAATTCAACGCCCCAGTTTTCTTCATCTTCCGCCTGAAATGCGCCCCGGTAATATTGTGCTTTTCGCAAAATCCAACCATCATTTGTTCTTATTAAATATTTTTCAAGCTGGTATTGTTTTAACCGGGAATGATAGCTGGTTTCATCCCAGAACTCGCTGAAATCAGTTGTTGCGAGAATTTGACCCAGAAAAACATGGTTGGTTTTAGCCAGTGAAACAACTTCATCTTTATAGCGTGCCCGTTGCACACCCGGTTCGGGGCATCGTTCCTGAGGCGGCCGGGTAGTTCCATCTTTACAAAACCAGCGAATATCCTTGTAGGGCCCTTTTGGGTCTTGTCTAAATTTTACCACCATGCTTGTAATCTGGCTGTTGTCGAATTTTTGCGACATTACCAGAAAAGGCATAAGCATGCAAAGTATGACAATGTATGTTTTTTTCATAGTTAAATTAAATACAAATGTTTTTATTTTCCACTCTTAATTGAAACATTAAAATCTGGCGCTTCAACCAATTGGAATGTGGCGGAGGCAAATTTAATACGGCTGCCTCCGGTTTCAACGGCTTTTAAGATTTTGGTAAACAACTCATCCTTGGTTATTCGCCTTTTCTTAAAATTTACCACATAGCGGATTGTAAATTCCACCCAGTTATCATTGACAATAAGGGAAACCATGGGTTCTGTCCGGGCATTTTCAATCATAAATTTTGAGACAATATGTTTCCATGTTTCCGCTGATTCTGCGGTTTCTTTTGAAGTTACTTCGCGGGTTACGGTTAGAAAAAGATCCCTTGCCTTATCGTAGTCAGAACCAAACTGGACCGGAATTTTGATTTCATCCCAAAGGAAAGGAAAGTCGCCAGAATAATTAAAAACCGGCTCCTTAAAAACAAAACTGTTGGCAATACGCACAATTCGGCCATTGTAAAGATCACCATCCACCCACTGGCCGGTTTCCATGAGCGTTGTGCGTAAAACATTAATATCAATCACATCCCCTTTAATACCGCCAAGCTGTACCCTGTTACCCGTTTTATAAAAGCCGGCAAACAAAATGGCCAGCCAACCGGCCACACTGGCAATCACCTCTTGCAAGGCAAAAGCTATACCGGCCCCGGCCACACCAAGAGCCACTGTTAATCCACCAAGTTTATCGCTGAAAACAATAGTGATCATTATGATCATCAGAAAATATCCGGTAAAATCGAGAAGTTTTTTTGTTCTGTAGCGGTTGTCAGTACTTTGAATAGGCCCAGCAATTCTTCGTTTCAGAATTTTCATTAAGGTCCAGATAACGGCAACGCCAATAACGATGGCAACCAGCTTACCGATGGTGGAATTATATATCCAGGTGTTTACAAATTCTTCCATAGTGGATTGTAGTTATAGATTGGAGACTTTCCAAAGTTACACTAATTTATCACGTTAAGGAAGGGAATTTTTAAACTATCTTTACCTTTTCAATCAAATAACTTTCAATCCATGCTTGCAAAGTCAAATACTGTATCGGTTCAATTTCTGGGAGCTGCCGGAACCGTTACCGGATCAAAATTCCTTATTTCATACAATAACCAAACTCTGATGGTTGATTGCGGCCTATTCCAGGGATTAAAGAATTTACGTGAACTGAACTGGATGGACCTGCCTTTTCCGGCAGCAGAAATAGACCATGTAATTTTAACCCACGGCCACCTGGATCATATAGGGTACCTGCCCAGGTTGGTGAACCAGGGATTTAAAGGTTCCATTTATTGTACTTTTCCAACGGCGGATTTAGCTGAAATTATTTTGACTGATAGCGCCAAAATCCAGGAGGAGGATGCAGAGCAAGCAAACACCCGCGGTTATTCAAAACACAGTCCGGCCTTGGCTCTGTATACGTTGAAGGATGTAAAGAAAACGTTGCCATTGTTGAAACCAGAACCACTCAACGAATTTATTTCAATAAACGATGACATCCGTTTTCGTTTTCGTAAAAATGCCCATATTCCAGGAGCATCCTTTATCGAAATGGACATTAACGGAAAACGTTTTGTTTTTTCGGGAGATATTGGCCGGCCAAATGACCCCATGTTGCTTTCACCTGAAAAACCAGAAAAAGCGGATTATATATTTGTAGAATCAACCTATGGAGACCGGCTCCACCCATCCGATTCGACAGAAGATGTATTGTTAAAGATTATCAATAAAAGTTTTGAAAATCACGGACCACTAATAGTTCCAAGCTTTACGGTGGATCGCGCCCAGGATTTTATGTACGTTATCTGGAAATTAAAACAGGAAAATAAAATTCCCGACATTCCGGTTTATCTTGACAGCCCCATGGGAAATGATGTCAGTAAGCTATTCCTAAAATATCCTGACTGGCTTAAACTGGCGCCTGATGTTTTCAGGGAGGTTTTTATAAGTACACGTATGGTACACACCATTGAAGAAACGCGCAAACTGGCCAAAAACCCACACCCACGAATTATCATTGCCGGAAGTGGCATGATGAATGGCGGGCGGATTCTGCATTATCTTGAATCGCATATGGATGATCCAAATGCAACGATAATTATCCCAGGCTACCAGGCAGCAGGAACACGGGGGAGGATGATCAGTGAAGGAACGACTGAGATAAAACTTCATGGCCACTATTTTCAAGTCAGGGCAACCGTAGAACATATTCATACTATGTCATCGCACGCCGACCAGGGTGAAATTCTGGATTGGTTGTCAGACATTACAAATAAACCGGAAAAGGTATTTATCATCCATGGCGAGCCCCATGCATCAGATGTTTTACGAGTTAAAATTAAAGATAGGTTTGGCTGGAACTGTATGGTCCCTCATTTACACGATAAAGCCATATTGAAAGATTAATCATGACCATCAAAGTGGCTTTTGTGAAATAATGCGAATAACATTTGGATAATAAACAAGGGAGAAATGTTTAGGTAAAACCAAGTACCGTTGAAAGTGCTGTGGCCAAACCTAAAAAGCTAAGAAAGCCACAAATATCGGTAACTGTAGTCAATATTATGGATGATGACGTGGCAGGGTCCTGGCCAATTGCTTTCAAACCAATGGGAATTATTGCACCTGAAAAACCTGCAATTACCATCGAAATTATCATTGAAATGGCAATCACAATTCCTATACCTAATGAGGATGTCCAAAAATAAACAATGATTCCCGTGGTTAATGCCACAGCAATTCCATTTATCAATCCTACCATGATTTCTTTTCTTGCTACTCTAAACCACTCTGATATCCTTATCTCCCTCAAAGCAAGGCCACGAATGGTAACGGCCAGGGCCTGTGAGCCTGTATTGCCCGATTGACCGGCCACTACGGGTAGAAATACAGCCAGGATAGTTATCTGGGCAATTGTATCTTCAAATAAACCAACAACCAACGATGCCAGGAAAGCGGTGGCAAGGTTTACCTGTAACCAGGGAAGTCGCGACTTTATGGCCACCGATACCTTCGATAAGGCATGTTCTTCACGGCCTGCGCCAAACATGGCCTGAACATCCTGTGTAATTTCCTGTTTTGAAGCACTGAGGAGAGATTTATTCATGATCACTCCTAATAGTTTTCCATTGATATCAGTGACTGGAATCTGTAGCAGGTTCCAATTATCGAGAAGCTGCAATACATCTTCTGTTGATGACAGAGCTGTGACAGCCGGAGCCTCCTGCATTAAATCCTTCAAATTTTCATGAGGCTGGGAAATAGCAATAACCTGTAGTGGTATTTTCCCCAAGAGCAGTCCGGTTTCATTTATAATATAAATCAATGTAATTCTTCGGTCGCTAAGTTTCCGAATCCTTGCCAATACGTCTTCCACTTTGTTTTCAGGATAGAATGTTGTGACGATGGATTCCATCAGGTACCCAGCCGAATCAGGTTGATAGGAGAGGAAGTCTTGTATTTCCCTGGCAATAAAGCCAGGAAGTAAACTCAATTTGCCCTGGATATTTTTTTTACTAAAACGGGAAAGTAAACGCGCACCCAATTGCGTGTTGATTTTAGAGAAAATCTGAATAAATATAAGGTCATCCATTATTTGAATGACTTCAACTGCCACATCAGGATTCAAAAAAGAAAATATTTCAACCATTTTTTCCACAGGCAAACTTTTCAAATACTTCAATATTTTTTCTGAAGGAAATGAATCCATTGATAGGGCTGCCTCCCTTGGGAACTGCAGAAGAAATTCATTGATAAGATTTTGTTCAGCTATTGTATTTATTTTATCCATTTTTTCGCTTTTAAAATTTTCACTCACCTATTTACCTACACTTTGTAAAAATCCAGTCATGCCTATCCGGTACAATTCACCCAGTGCATTACTGGTAACGATAATTTCATTTGTTCCTTTTTCATCCATAATTTGTTTGTCTTTCCGGGTTGATTTAAAATGTAAGGCACCGATTAACCTTTCGGAACTATCAATTATCGGAATATCGTGAAAATCGTACCATCCCGGATGATTGGCAACGGAAGCAATATCTGTATCAGCGAAAAATTTTGGAAAATCAACAATCATTATGGAAGATAAAGTTGCGGTGCTTTCGTGGCTCAATAAGTCGTGTATATTAACAACTCCCTCCAATTTCCCTTCTTCATCTACCAGGAAAATCTGAGAAGAAAAGTTTGCCTTTTCACGTATATTAGTAGATATGGCTTCCTGAATGGTAATTTCTTTTCGCAATCTTAATAAAATGGGTGTCATAAATGCACCAACAGTATCAACAGGATGAGAAAGTTTTTCCTTTAATAAAGCTGCAGGTTTCGCAGGTAGGCCATTTAACATATTGTTGCTAAAAATCTCATTACACTGTCTTAAAATTAATTCAACATCATGTAAATCCATTTTCTCAAGTATTTTAACTGCGAGTTCGTTATCAACCAACTCCAAGCATTTGGCCTCATTATAGCTATGCATTTGACTTGTGATATGGAAAGAGAGTTCCACAAAGGGCAGGGCAAAACTTTCAATTTTTACCTTAAAACAAATTGTAGCCACTATCCATGCAGTAACAGTAGTTCCGATATTAGAGCCAAGTATAACCCCAATGGCATTTTCCATTGTCATGATGCCCGCCCCCACAAAAACAAGCACCATTAACGATACCGCAAAACTACTCTGAAGAATAGAGGTCGTTAATATTCCAGAAAATATAGATTTAATTTTGCCGGTGCTATAAAACCTGTTCAAGCATTTTAAAGCCCATCCTGAAAGTTTTTTTTGGATTCTTCCATTAAAGACATCTCAGACATAAAAATTCCAGGACCGGCCAACAATTTCAATATATCAAAACCTTCAAACATTCTTTGCTATTTTCTTGTTGAGATTTAAATCTCATTTACATTCGCTTGTAAACATTCAAAGAAATTCTAAATTGATTTGAAAAGGTGATTTTTACTCATTGTCACTGATTATGTGTTGTTTAGCTATGATAAAACACCAAATTTATATGTCGGGTTGCTCCATTTATAAAATATTTTGCTCGTTTGCTATTCATAAAAATATTTTTACCTTTGCACCCCTTTATTCTTTGTTGAATCAGAAGGGTTTAATTTAACATCCATTGTGTTATTAGCACAGGATATAATTTTGTAAACCTTGTTGGTTTACCTAAAACGGAGACAGGTTGAAAGATTTGAAAGCGTTTAAAATTCCTTTTAAAGGATTAAATTTGGGTAGCCACCAATTTGAATGGGTAATTACAAAACGGTTCTTTGAGTTGTTTGAAAATGAGGATATTTTGAATTGTCAGCTTCAAATTCATTTAGAAATGGATAAAACAGAACGAATGTTTGCACTGGAATTCAATATCACCGGAACCTTGGAAGTGGAATGCGATCGTTGCCTCGGCAATTTGATCATTCCGGCAAATATTCATGAACACTACTATATTAAACTTGGCCATGAAAGAAAAGAAGAATCCGAAGAAATCCTTATTATTCCTGAAAATGAATTCGAAATTGATATTTCAGAAGTGATTTTTGATTTCATTATTTTATCCTTGCCTATTAAAAAAGTTCATGGGAAAGATGAAAAGGGAAACTTATTATGTGATAAAGAAACATTAGCGATATTGCATCAAACAACTATAAAAAAGGAAATTGATCCCAGATGGGAAGTTTTAAAAAATTTTAAATTAGATAACAATAATTAAATATTACAACAATGGCTCATCCGAAGAGAAAAATATCAAAAACCAGAAGAGACAAAAGGAGAACCCATTATAAAGCAGAAGCTCCTACCCTGGCTAAATGCCAGACTACCGGTGAAGTACACCGTTATCACAGGGGTTATTATGTTGATGGGGACCTGTATTACAAAGGAAAACTAGTATATTCAAAAACAGAGGCTGAATAAACCACAAATATACGTTAAGTGAAACTTAATTTCTGTTAATGAAAATTGGCCTTGATGTAATGGGTGGAGATTATGCTCCAGATGCCACCATTGAGGGAGCATGGTCTGCACAAAAAAAATTGTCAGTTGATGACAGGATTTTTCTTTTTGGGCCACAGGAAATTATTGAAGATAAACTTGCTGAAAAAGGATACGACAAGTCACTATTTACAATTGTTCATTCTCCGGAAATTATTGGCATGGGCGAACGCCCCATTAAAGCCTACACCCAAAAACCCGATTCAAGTATTTCCAAAGGATTCCGATTTCTTAAAACGAAACAGATTGATTCCTTTTCCAGTGCCGGTAATTCAGGCGCCACGATGGTTGGGGCCATGTACAGTGTAAACAATATCCAGGGCGTTATAAGGCCTTGCACACTTACTGTTGTTCCAAAAGAAAGTGGAGGAATGAACGTTTTGCTTGACATCGGAACCAATCCTGACATTAAACCTGATATTCTTTACCAGTTTGCTATTCTTGGTTCAATCTATTCAAAAAATGTTTTAAATATTAAAAACCCTAAAGTTGGATTATTAAATATCGGTGAAGAAGAGGAAAAGGGGAATTTATTATGCCAGTCAGCCTTTCGTTTGATGAAGGATTCTGAGGATTTCCACTTTTTTGGCAACATCGAAGGCCGTGATTTATTTAAAGATAAAGCAGATGTCATTGTTTGCGACGGTTTTACAGGAAATATTGTATTAAAGCAGATTGAAGCCATGTACCGTTTGTTGGTAAAAAGGAATCTTCTGGATGACTATATTCGGAAATTCAATTATGAAAATTATGGAGGAAGCCCTATTCTTGGGGTTAACGGTTCTGTAGTCATTGGCCATGGAATTTCAAACGCAACAGCCATCATGAATATGATCCTGCTATCAAAAGATATACATGAAGCCCGGTTAACAAAAAAGATTAAACGAGCTATGCACAAACATACCCAAAATAAATAGTGTTATTTTTGACGATGTTAATTACAATTTTGATTTAATGGCAACGATAAAAGCAGCGATAACCGGAATTCACGGATATGTTCCTCCTTACGTCCTAACAAATATCGAACTCGAGAAAATGGTTGACACCACTGACGAGTGGATTACCACCAGAACTGGAATAAAAGAAAGACATATTCAAAAAGGTGAAGGATTGGGGACCTCCGACATGGCGGTTGAAGCAGTCAAAGGCTTGCTGGCAAAAACAAATACCAAACCTGAAGAAATAGAACTTGTCATTTGTGCCACCGTATCCCCTGATATGGTGTATCCTGCTACAGCAAATATTATAAGTGATAAAGTCGGGATTAAAAATGCCTTTAGTTTCGATTTGAATGCGGCTTGTTCCGGGTTTATTTATGCGCTGGTTACAGCATCTAAATATATTGAATCAGGAGCTTATAACAAAATTATTGTTGTCGGCGCTGATAAAATGTCATCCATTGTTGATTATACCGATCGCCAGACTTGCGTTATTTTTGGGGATGCAGCCGGTGCCGTTCTTCTTGAACCGACTGAAAATGGTATGGGGATTCAAGACTCAATTACCCGTTCAGATGGGTCAGGACGTGTTCATCTTCACCAAAAAGCAGGTGGCTCTGTCAGGCCGGCATCCATCGAAACGGTGACTAATCGTGAGCATTATGTTTACCAGGAAGGACAAGCCGTGTTTAAGTTTGCAGTTTCAAATATGGCAGATGTTTCGGTAGAGATCATGAAAAAAAATAACCTGGGATCTGATGACATTGCATGGCTCGTTCCCCATCAGGCCAACCTGCGGATTATTGATGCAACAGCCCGCAGAATGGGGCTCGATCGAGATAAGGTAATGATCAATATTCAACGGTACGGAAATACCACCAATGGAACAATCCCCATGTGCCTATACGAATGGGAGGACAAGCTAAAAAAAGGGGATAATATAATTTTAGCCGCTTTTGGAGGCGGGTTTACGTGGGGCTCTATTTACCTTAAATGGGCTTACGATGGGAAGAAGTAGCGTTTGAATAGCGACTACACGTAGAAAACATAGCAGCTTTAAGGCTGCTTTTTGATTTTACCTTTGGTTATTATTTTGTTGATTGAGGTTATAAAGAATTGGTTGGTATGGACACTAACCTTAGCATTAAGCTAAAGCCGGTATTTTCATCAGTTAAAATATTACTGATACTGTCGTTTGGCTACTATCCGATTTGAAAAGTTTTTTAGAAAACAGAAAAATCACATTCTTCTAAAACATTTCTCAATTCATCCATAGAGTTTGTTTCCATGAGTTTAGCACGGATATTTGCTGCTCCATGAAAACCCGAAGTATATATTTTAAAGAAGCGTTTTAAAATGGCAAAACTTTTTTCATCCTGCCATGTCTCGGTAAACAATGTTGCATGTTTCCATAATAATTGAAGCCGTTCTTCGGGTGTTTTTTCAATGGTTGTTTTATTAAAGAACCAGGGATCTTGAAAAATTCCCCGGCCAATCATTATTCCGTCTGCACCAAATTCAGCTGCTTTGTTGAGGCCCTCCTCATACGACATAACATCGCCATTGCCGTGAATAAGTGTTTTTGAGCCCATCCGATCCCGAAGCTTCACCGCTTTAGCCACTTCATTCCAATCGGCCAACCCTTCCGATTGTTGGGTTTGTATGCGGCCATGGATTGTAATAAGAACAGGTTCAGTTTCCAGCAAATGGCTTATCCATTCTTCGGTGATGACTTTTTTAAGCCCTACCCTTGTTTTAATACTTACCGGAATAGTGGAGGCTTCCTGTGTCGCAATAATTATTTCTTTAGCCAATTCAGGTTGGCCAATGAGCGCAGAACAACCGCCTTGTTTGACGATTTTCCGAACGGGGCATCCCATGTTTATATCAATGCCATCAAAATGACCATCATTACAAATTTCGCTGGCTGTCTGAGCGAACTTTTCCGGATCTGTCCCCCAGATCTGGGCGACAATTTTCACCCCGGTCTTCTTTAGTAATTCTAATTCAGAAGGATTGATCTGTATCCGGTGTTTAACCCGGGGACCTCCAATAGCATGAACAAATCCATGGGTTGACATAAATTCGCTAAAAAGTACGTGTAAACATTCGGGATCAGAAATTCCAAGTACAATCTCACGAAATACGGTATCCGTTACATCCTCCATGGGGGCTAATGTAAATACCGGTTTATTAAAATTGTGCCAGAAACTAGTTGCCATTTATTGCCTCTGAAATCCCGGTCAATGCATGAAATTGATTTTTAAGCTCAGGCCTTAGTCGGCTTTTGAATATTTTGTTTTGAGCATACTTTTCCTGCATCTGAACCCTGATTTCCTTTTGTTTTTCAATGGGCAAAGTTAGAATTTCTTTACATTCGCTGGAACAACAACCATCGTAAGTTTTACTACAGTCCTCACATTGAATAAAAAGCAGATGACAGGCCGCATTCGCACAATTTGTATGAGCATCGGAAGTTTTTCCACATTGATGACAATGGCTTATTACCTGTCCGTTTACTGATTCTCCCAGGCGTTCGTCAAACACAAAGTTTTTTCCAATAAATATTGACTCTATCCCAAGCTTTTTGATTTGCTGGGCATATTCGATGATGCCGCCATGCAATTGGGATACATCTTTAAAGCCGTGATGCCGTAAATAGGCACTGGCTTTTTCACAACGGATACCACCTGTACAATACAAAAGGATTTTTTGATCCTTTTTATCTTCAAGGTCTTTTACCACCATTTGAATTTCATCCCTGAATGTATCAGCATCCGGACAAATAGCGCCTTCAAAGTGCCCAATTTCACTTTCGTAATGGTTACGCATATCCACGACAATCGTATCCGGTTTTTGAACCTGCTCATGAAAATCAAGGGCAGAAAGGTGTTTCCCGACATCTGTTACATCAAAGGTATTGTCATCAAGTCCATCAGCAACAATTTTCGGCCTTACTTTTATGGTCAGTTTATAAAAGGATTTCCCATCATCTTCAATGGCATATTTTATTGGCATGTTTTTAAGTTCGGTGATTTGATCAAGCTCTTTCAAAAAATCTTCAAGCTGATTTTCAGGAATACTCATTTGGGCATTAATTCCCTCACGGGCAATGTATATGCGTCCAAAACAATCCAGCTTAAACCAGGCTTCATAAAGCCTGTCCCGAAATTCATGAGGATTTTCGATGATCACATAACGATAGAAGGAAATTGTCCTGCGCTTAAAAGGCTCTTCCATCAGTTGCCGTTTAAGCTCTTCTTTGTTGATTCGGTTGTGTAAAAACATGCATTATAAACCAAACTATCAGGAATTGGTTCAACTCTAAAAAAAAATGTCGCTTATTAAAAACCGTTCAAGTCTAAGAAAACAGTGGGAAGCAGGAGTAGCCATCCCATAATAATTAAAATGGCCATAAACGGAAGTATCCATTTTACCCATTTATCATATGGGATTTTAGCAATTCCCAGAGCACCGATCAACACACCGGAGGTTGGGGTAATCATATTGGTAAAACCGTCACCAAACTGAAAAGCCATGACCGTGGCTTGCCTTGAAAGCCCAACCAGATCTGAAAAAGGGGCCATCACCGGCATGGTGAGTGCAGCTTTAGCTGAACCCGATGGAATGATGATATTGATTAACGTCTGAATGGCATACATGATACTAATTGAACCGGTTTTCCCCATACCCTCCATCGAATTTGAAACACTGAACAAAATGGTGTCTATGATCCTTCCGTTTTCTAACACAACTAATATTCCACCCGCCAGGCCAACCACAAGGGCCGCAGACAAGATATCTTTACTTCCCTCGATAAATAACTTTGTAATATGGTTGCCTCCGTAATTCATGGCCAGACCTGAAAATATGCCCATGGCAAAAAAGAGTGAGGCAATTTCCATCAGATACCAACTATAGCCCATTACTCCGATAACCAGAAAAACGATAGTAAATGCTAATAAATTGAGTACAAAATAATGGCCCGATTTAAGCAACGCAGGAATTCCTGTTAGCCCAAACAAAATTGTTGTAATGGGAACAGCTGGAAAAATAGTAGAAGAGTTCCCGATTTTCATTTCCGTCTGAGGATAAATCCACGAAAATATCGCCAGGGCAATCAAGATAAATCCATAGATAAACCAGGCCATTTTGGAAGTAACGTATACGATGTTTTCTATCTCAGCAGTTCCCCTTTTTCGCCAGTATTCATCAATTTTATACATGGGCGAATGTTCGGGCTTTTCTTTCACCCTTTTCGCATACCAAAGAACCCAGGCTATACCAATCGTATTGAGAACAAACCAGCAGAATATTCTGTATTCAAGGCCGGAAAAAAGCGGAAGGTTGGCGATTCCCTGGGCAATGCCAATGGTAAAAGGATTTAAAACAGCCGCCGCAAATCCAAGATGGGCCGCAACATATACCATACTCACCCCAACAATGGAGTCGTATCCCATGGAAATGGCCAGGGGGACAATGATAATGACAAAAGCAATGGTTTCTTCACTCATGCCAAAAACGGCTCCAAAAAGGCTAAAGAGTACCATCACCAAAATAATGATCATATTGTTTACGCCCAGAACTTTAAAAAATTTCATGTGTTCAAGCCGTTTTGTAAATTTTAAAAAGGCAAAAATTCCAACATCAATTGATTTGCTGGCATTCATGATCCAGAAGCCCCCGCCGATCATCAGGATGAGGACAATAATGCCGGCCTGTCGCTCAAATCCGGTGAACAAGGCAGAAAAAACCTGCCAGGTCTGGGCATGGCTTTCGGTGTAATGAAACGAATCTTTATCAATGACTGTCCTTTCAACACCATTTACCATCTTCGATTCACGGTTATATTCACCACCCGGAATGAACCATGTAAGGATGGCTGCAAAAATAATTGCCCAAAAAATGATGACGTAAGTATGCGGAATTTTCTTAAACATATTGAAGGCTCTTTATATCCGCAAAAATAGTAATTTCAGGATGGTTTATTGTTTGAATTTTATTCGGATATAAACTACTTCAGGCCGGTTGCCAATTCTCACCGGTGGCCCCCAGCCACCAACCCCTGAGGAAACGTACACATTGGTTTTCCCTTTTTGTTTGTATCCCCAGCTTACTTCGTAAATCGCCTTTGTAATATAGTTTAACGGCCACAATTGCCCATGATGTGTATGCCCGGACAAAGTCAGGTCAATGCCCTGTTTTTCTTTTTCATCTAATTCGAAAGGTTGATGGTCTAGCAAAATAATAGGTTTTGAAGTGTCAACACCTTTCATTAATTCGCTGATTTTTTTTCGACCGTTGCCTGAAAATCTTGGCCTGTCGCGGTCTTCCCGGCCCAGGATGTAAAATTTATCATCTATCAGCAAGAAAGAATCCCTGATCATTTTAATGCCATGCTCTGTAAGGTATTTTACAGCCGCTTCAGCGCCCCCAATGTATTCATGGTTGCCAGTGATACCAACGACCCCTAAAGGTGCGTGAAGCTTCTTTAAAGAGTCGCCAAGGTTATTTCGGATGACAGGGCCTAAGACTTCATCCACAATATCGCCGCCCAACAATATCAAATCGGCGTTCAGCGAGTTTATTTTTTTGACAATCTGATTCGTACGTCGCGGCCCGATCAATGTGCCAAGATGGATATCGGAAGCAAATGCAATGGTAAGTTCTTTCATTCCATTAACCTGTTTGTCAATCTCAAGGTCAAGTTTTTTAATGCGGGGAGAAATGCTGTTGATAAACCCTACTAAAATTAATAATCCTACAGCACTGCTTACGACGATAAAAAATTGTCTTTTAAAAGCAAATGTTGATACATATTCAGGAAGAAATGGGATTATATAGTTTGCAAGTCGAACCAAGTCTATTACCAAAACAATAAGAAGAAAATAAAAAAATACTGCCAGCCAGAATGAGCCTATCCATGTCAATAAGTCGGACACCGGTGATATCCAAAGCCTTTCCAAAAAACGGGCGGCAGGATAGGCGAGGGAAAGAAAAATAAAAACAGATTTAAACCACGTTCTTCCATTTGTTCCCGATGGAAATGCCTGAATCCCCCTTGAATAGATATAATAACTTAATAGAAAGAATATACTGAATACGATGGAAAAGAAAATAATAAACTGGATATTGCGCATAATAGAGAATCAATTTTAAAAATGAACCATATAACAATCTTATCGACGAAATGATTTCCTGTTTATTTCAATAAATTAAATTTTCCTAAAACTTCTCATCATATTTGGTCCATAAATAATCTCCTAATTCCCATGCTTTACTTACTACTTTATTTCCCCATTCAAACGTATATTTGGTAAGATGCTGCCTGGTTTCACCTGGGTTTTCGGCAGTATACATTTCAAGGATTTTGGCTTCAAACGCTTTTTGATTATCGAATAATTCTTTTTGCCACGGATTGAATACTTCATTTACATCTTTTCGCATATCACCCCATCGCTGGGCAGTTAATGTTCCTAAACGGTTAAATGCCCACCAGGCCGATTTGGTGGTATACCCGTTTGGCCGGCCAGGTGTTTTGTATGGTTCTGGTAAATCTGTAACGGAACAATAGACAGGGACATAGATGGAGGTTGCCACATTGTCCATGGCAAGCCAAACCAAACCACCTATCTCATCAGGCAGCCAGTCGCGGCATTGTATGATAGTGGCATACATCGTATACCATCGGGCAATTGTTCGTTCGCCAAGAAAACGAATTTCACCACTTTCTTTATTTACACTATACCATCCTCCATTTACATTTTGAATGTTCAATTGATCATAAGGCAAAAACGGGTTTGCCAGCGGGGAAATCTGAGTTTTTCCTTCTTCATCCGTATCGGTTATCAGTCGGGTCATATCATAAGGAGTACCTTCGTAATAATCTTTAAAAGCAGATACCAGATCCGAAAGACTGACTTGTTTGTCGGGCTTAACTGAAAAAGGATAATCCTTATCATCCGGGTGTAAATTCAGTGATGGGGCAAGCAAATCAAACACCCGCCACTCCCGGCGTCTTGATGCAACAGACTCCCGGCTATGAGGTGCATATACATAACAAAATGAAAAATTCTCGCCCCTTTTCCAATAGCCATTTTCAATAGCAACATCAAAAATATTCTCAGAAGCCATAAAATAATCGGCATTCTTTAAGTCAATTTCTTTGATGGTGCTTGCATTAGCATTAACACCGACATGATCATCCGGGACACGCTGGGCAGCCCAGACTGCGCCCACTTTGTCTTTACCAGAACCAAGAATTTCAAAATGCCAGACCTCTTTTTTATCGGCAATGGTCAAACATTCACCCGCATCGTTCCAACCGTATTTTTTAGTTAGCTCGTCAGCCAATCTTATGGCATCACGGGCCGTGGTACAACGTTCCAGCATAAGCTGGCAAAGCCTTTGACAATCAATCAGGCCTTTGTCCGATTGAAGTTCTTCCCGGCCTCCAAAGGTAGATTCGCCAATGGCCAGCTGTTTTTCATTCATACAGGGATAGGCGGTGTTAATAAAACCATAGGTGTTTTCAACCTGTGGAATTTCTCCTATGGGAATATGAGCATACGTAGGCATAACAAGAGAATCGCTTGCTACTCTTTTATACATGGTTGTGGTGGCAACCTTTTCATGCGTTTTGGCCGGTTGAATATCAATCCAGGAGCGTGTACGGTGGCTATCATCAGTATGGGATGTAATGACGGAGCCATCAACGCTGGCGCCCTTTCCAACCGTGATGGAGGTGCAACCATCCGGAAAACCGCCTACCCAGTCTGATTTATCAACCTGGGCGACAAGTGAGTTTGCAATTATCA
Source organism: Bacteroidales bacterium (assembly GCA_041393275.1). Classification (GTDB taxonomy): domain Bacteria; phylum Bacteroidota; class Bacteroidia; order Bacteroidales; family JAADJA01; genus JAADJA01. The sequence goes on along the minus strand of JAWKKL010000001.1, from coordinate 86,991 downwards.
ATCCTAAAGCAATAACTAAATAGCTGACTTTTAACATAACGAATCCTATTTTTTAATTTCTAATTTATTCCATTCAAATAAACGATAATGACTTGAAATCATTCCAACATTTTTATAAACTTCCTGAGCCAATTCATTTTCAGATGCCACATAAAGTTTTATTCCCGCATAATGATTCGAATCATTTACCGTCTTTTTAACATAATCATACATTTTCCTGAATATTCCCTTTTTACGGTACTCGGGCAAAACATACAACGATTGTATCCATAAAAAGGTGGCATTCCGCCAATCACTCCATTCAGGGGTAAGTAGCATGGAAGCAACAAGGGTATTTCTGTCCTTTGCCACAACATAAGTTCCTTTAGCCGGGTTTGAAAAAACAGCCTGAACTCCTAATGAAACAGTATAATTATCAAGGGAAATCTGTTCGGTTTCCTGTGCCATTTTTTGTTGAAACTCAACAATTCTTTCTATATCTTCGGGAAATGCTACGCTAATTTCCATATTATTTTTACCTTGGTAACAAATCTACAGAATAATCGATTGCCTTGTTTGATAAATCCACAAATTCAACAATTTTAATTTTTGATAAGCTGTGTTGAATAAACGGATATACCGTCTGAAAGTCTGAGCGGATAAAGCCCCGCGGGCAATGAACTAATATCAATTTCAATTTGGGTTGAAAAAGTCCGGCGCCGATGAACCAATTTCCCCAAAGAATTATAGATAAAAAGTTCAACCTCTTGATTTTTCGAAAATTCTTCAGGCCTTTCAATGATAAAATAATTATTGGCCGGGTTTGGAAAAACATAAATATTTTTTGGAATAAGCTCCCTGTAAGATGTCAGCAGTGTATCTACATACGGTAGATAATCAACGAAACCTAACGTTTCATCATCAGGATAATGGAAAATTACATTTTCAACCGAATCCTGGTCATAATATCCCCAGTAATTATTTTCAGCATAAATCGCATTGGGCGTATTATTATAAAGAGCGAAAATTTCTTCATTATTTCCATTATCAAAAAACTTATTATGGCCAATATTTATCGTGTCAGGATCGATTTGCCCGAGGTTTGGCAAAGCATCACCCGTAATGGTTATTCCCCAAAGATTGCCATAAATTTTATTTTTAAATACCATGGAGGTATTTGAAGTCCCTCCCCAATAATTAATCCCGCTCCCACCCTGCATGGGTAGGTTTTCTATGTTGTTATCGTAAATTTCATTGTTGGATATTATGGAATTAATATCAAATCCATAAGCTGTTATTCCATACCGGTTGTTAAAAATCATGTTGCTGTCAATAATACATTCCACTGAACCGCCCGCAAGGGTTGTAATGGCTATACCTCCTGAGTTTGTATAAAAGCCTTCAACAGTATTCTTTATAATCCGGATTGGCAATACCCCATCTGATGTTCCCAGGTTAATTTGGGGCATATTTGTATTCAGGGTATTGTTCCTGTACATCAAATTGTTGTAAATATAAGGTGAACTTTCGCCGTTGGCGGCACTCAGAACGGCCGGACCCTGGTTATTCATAAATTCACAATTTACAATATCCGGGCTCGAATGGAATAAATCAATTGTGCCGGTACAGTTTAACGTACTGTTTTCCCTAAATTTACAATTTGTAAATAGAACATCGGAATATACAAGCTTAATACCTCCTCCTCGATGAATAATACATTTATCCATTATTGAAGAAGCCGAGTTTTCAAACCGGAATCCTTTAAAAAATTGCTCCTGGTTCGCCTGGCTAATAACAATACTATCAGGTGGGGTTAGTTGCAGAACTCCTTCAATTGTCATTAACATAGCCTCTTCAATAACCATCATGGCATTAACCGCATGACGAAGGGTGTCGTTTGCAGAAATGGTAATGTCATCCACCATTTTGTAGGAGCTATCAAAGACAAAAGCCCCCTGGGCATGTTCAACGAGGTCGTCGAAATCCCAAACCACACCTGTTCCCGGAGAAATGTATTGTGCACATGCGATTTGGGAAAACCAAATCAAAATAAAACCAAAAGCGATGTTCTTTTTCATTTAATGTTATTTTTGCAACGTATTGCGAAAGTAGCAAAAATGCAATTAGATTTTTAATGATCATTTAATGAGCGAACAGATAAAACACGAATGTGGCATTGCTCTCATCCGGCTTTTAAAGCCCCTCGAGTACTACCTGGCTAAATATGGTACCAGCTTTTATGGCCTGAAGAAACTCCATTTGCTAATGCAGAAACAACACAACAGGGGACAGGATGGAGCTGGGATTGCATGTGTAAAGCTCAATATCCCGCCGGGAAGAAAATACATCAACCGGCTTCGCTCGAATGCAGAATCTCCCATAAAAGAAATCTTTCGTATCGTTGACGACCAGGTAAACGAATCATGCTCAGCTTATCCTGACCGTCTTCGGGATGTTAATTGGTTAAAAGAAAATGTTGATTTTACCGGTGAATTATTTTTAGGCCATCTTCGGTACGGTACATTTGGTAAAAATGAACTTGTTAATCTCCACCCTGTTATCCGGGCAAATAATTGGAAAACCCGGAACGTTGTTTTGGCCGGGAACTTTAATATGACCAACGTGGATGAGCTTTTTAATAAACTGGTAGATTATGGCCAATATCCGGTAGAGACCTCAGATACAATAACCATTCTTGAAAAAATCGGCCACTTTTTAGATGAAGAGAACGAATTGCTTTACAGGAATCTAAAGAAGCAGGGATTTACCAAACTCGAAAGCACCGTAGAAATTTCAAATAAATTGAATCTGCGAAGCATTTTGTCCAAATCAGCCCAGCATTGGGATGGAGGTTATGCCATTGCCGGTATGATTGGCCATGGGGATGCTTTTGTATTGCGCGATCCGGCAGGGATAAGACCGGCATTTTATTACAAGGATGATGAAATTATAGTAGCTACCTCCGAACGTCCGGCTATTCAAACAGCGTTTGATGTTTCGCTGGAAAATATTCGAGAATTAACTCCCGGGCATGCCCTAATTATTAAAAAGGACGGGAGTTCACTGGAAGTTGAAATTAAAAAACCGCTGAAAAAAAAATCCTGTTCTTTTGAACGGATCTATTTTTCGCGTGGAACAGATAAAGACATTTACCTCGAACGAAAAAAACTTGGTAAACTACTTGCCCCTGCCATTTTGAAGGAGGTAAATTATGACCTTGAAAATACTGTATTTTCTTATATTCCTAACACTGCTGCCGTTGCTTTCCGTGGATTGGCCGAAGAATTAGAGCGGTTTTGCGATACCGTAAAACAAGACAAAATATTGGAATTGCAAGGCAACATTACAAAAGAAAAACTCAGTAAAATATTTGATTTACGCCCTCGGATTGAGAAAGTGGCCGTGAAGGATTTAAAACTTCGCACGTTTATTACGCAGGATACACAGCGCGACGACCTGGTAGGTCACGTTTACGATGTTACATATGGTATTCTTAAACCCGGACAAGATAACCTCGTGGTGCTTGATGACTCCATTGTTCGCGGAACAACACTTAAACGAAGTATTATCAGGATACTTGACCGCCTTGGCCCAAAAAAAATAGTCATCGCTTCATCGGCTCCCCAAATTCGCTTCCCTGATTGTTATGGAATTGATATGGCAAAATTGAATGATTTTATTGCGTTTCGGGCCACAATTGAACTCCTGAAAGACACCAATCAACAGGAAATAATAAACCAGGTTTATAAAAAGTGTAAAGCACAGGAAAACCTGCCTATGAACGAAATGGTAAATTATGTCAAAGAGATTTACAAACCGTTTTCAGCATTGGAAATTTCCGCGAAAATTTCTTCTATGTTAAAGGAAAGAGAGATCAAAACGGATGTACAGATTATTTATCAAACCATTGAAGACCTACATGAAGCAATACCGGGGCATACTGGAGATTGGTATTTTACTGGGAATTATCCCACTCCGGGCGGCAATAAGGTAGTAAACCGGTCTTTTATTAATTATATCGAAGGCAGAAACGTAAGGGCTTATTGACTTTATTTTCTGAAATTTTCTGAGATTTTTCCAGCCAATTCAATGAATTCCTCTTTTCCCATTTTTACTTTTGGATTGCTAAAGTTGATTTCGTTCCCTATTCCCTTTAGCGGAATTAAATGGATATGGACATGAGGGACATCCAGCCCATAAACAACCAACCCTAATCGTTTACATTCAATTGTAGCTTCAATAGCTTTTCCAACTTTCTTAGCAAATAATAACAATCCCTGGTAAATCTCATCCTTTAAATCAAAAATATAATCTACCTCTTGTTTGGGTATAACAAGTGTGTGCCCTATCGATAAGGGGTTAATGTCGAGGAAGGCAAAATAATTCTCATCCTCTGCAATTTTGTAAGAAGGAATTTCGCCCTGAATAATTTTTGTAAAAATAGTAGCCATGATTTTTGAATTTATCTCGAAATTTCAATAATCTCAAAAGGAATAATTCCAGCAGGGACTTTAATTTCGACTTTGTCGCCTACTTTTTTCCCCAATAATCCTTTGGCAATGGGTGATGATACGGAAATTTTTCCTTTTTTAAGATCCGACTCTTGCTCTGGTACTAACATATAAGTCATTTCGGCATTGTTTTTCAGGTTTTTAATTTTTACCGTACATAATATCAACACCTTTGTTGTATCCATTTTTGATTCGTCAATGATCCTTGCATTATTTACCAAATCCTGCATTTTTGAAATCTTCATTTCAAGCAAACCCTGTGCTTCTTTGGCTGCTGCATATTCAGCATTTTCTGACAAATCTCCCTTATCTCTAGCATCGGCAATTTGTTGGGAAATTGAGGGTCGCTCCACCCTGGTAAGATATTCCAATTCATCTCTCAGCCGGTTTAGGCCATCTTCTGTATAATAAGTTACTTTCGCCATAACTCAAATTTCTATCGTTTTCAGTAAAGTTGAAAAAATGCGAAAAGACCCTTGAGAAAGGGTCCTTTCAATCTATATTATATTTTTTATTTTATTTCGGTCTGGTTTACAGGGTAAACCGGGCAGATATTGAATGTATATTTTGAAAATGATCCGTGGGCCTGAATGAATAATCAACAGCAAATACAGAACCTTTGCCTTTACTCATTGGCACTTGAACTGTTAAACCTGTACTAAATCCTGAATTAACATTTGATTTCTCCGGATCTGTTACGGGTTTATTTATTCCTTCTTCGTAAGCATATCCAGCCCTTAGCAATACATAATCCCTGAATGAAAATTCACCACCAAAAATGAATTGATCCTTCTTAAATGAATTCGAAGCAAAACTTCCTGCCAGGGTGAATCTGGTTTTTTGTTCGAATAGAAAATCGTACGATGCCCCAATATTAAGCTGGGCCGGCATTTCGAAAGACTGGCCACGCTGTGTTGTGGTAAATGAATTATCGTTTCCGGGAACAAAAGTTGACAAAGAAAATCCATCACCAGAATATTTCATTTTTGGCCCAATATTTCGTAATGAGATGCCAAACTTAATGTTTTCCTGCACACCGGTTACATATTGTATACCTGCATCAATGGCAACGCCTTGTGCGTTGGCATCGGCGATGGATTCGTTAACAATTTTCAAGGCTAATCCACCATAAATAGCACTTGAAAATGCTTTTCCATAGCCAATTGAAATGGTCATATACCGGGGCGAAAACTTGCCAATACCTCCTCCGGGTAGTTCAATGGTAGTAATGTCAATTTCTCCAAAATTCATCGACATGACGCTAAGCCCAAAAACACCTGATTCGCCAACACGCTGCGTAATGCCAAAACTCATTAATTTGATATCGGCACCTTTCAACCAGTCAGTATAAGCAAATATCAGTTCTGTTTGCTTTGTGAATGCAATACCTGCAACATTGTTATACATTGCCTCTAAACCTTTAACATTAGCTATACTAACCCCTCCCCATCCTGAACTTCCGGCCCAGGGGTTAATAAGTAATTCAGATGCTCCTGCCTGCCCTGCCCGGTCTTTGTTTCCGGCCACAGCATTATGAGAAGAAAGAAACATCAGGCTTACCATGAATATTGCAATCAAGTATTTATAAAAATTCTTCATGCTGCTATATTTTAAAGTTTTACTGTCAATTTTAGAATTCATTGAAATCTTCTACCCTAAGTGCCCCAAACCATTTAACAATCCGTTCACTATTTTTGATTTCATCTTTCACATGAAATAAGTACACACCACCAGCTATAGGAATTCCCGCATGATTTTTAAGATCCCAGTCGAGGAATGTTACCGGATCGTCTTTTGTTAATTGCCTGATTCGGGTTCCGTTTACGTTGTAAATTGTTACTGTTGCTTTTTCCGGCAGGTTTATAATTTTTACCAGATTTTCAAGCGGAACAGATTCATAACCATTGGCCACAGCAAAAGCATAATACGGATTAGGAACAACAGCAACCAAATCAAGATCTGTTTCGGCTTTATCGGCGCTATATTCAGTTGTAGCAATCCCTTTTGTCGAAAACTCATACAATGGGTAATGTTTATTCAGTCCTTCTCCTGCTGATGAAGGTAATGGACTATTGGCATAATATCTATTGTAGGGCCTAACAAGGCTAATCCTAACTTTCACTTCATTTGCCAGCCATGGAACATCATCTACAGCTAATGGAATATTTACATATTGCGTGCTTGCATAAATAAGGCTCCCATAAATTTGGTAAAATGAATCTCCTTTTGGGGGAAGTGTATCCAATGCCATTTGAAGGCCTCTCCCTGCATCATAGGCACTAAATTTAAACCGCAGGGTATCTGCACCAGAAGAACGCACATACTCACCACTTCCCATTACATAAACATAATGTTTTCCACCAAACAATGGAGTTAACGGGTCAGTAATAATCTGATTATTATCATCACGTCTGCGTAAATCTGAGGATGTCGGGTTAAATAACATGTCCCTTCCATTTTCCGTAGGTAAATTAGAATCTTCTCCAAAAATTATGTTTAAGCGCTCTCCTGTTTCCAGATTTACAGCATATCCCGGGAACCAACTCATACCATAAGGCGCAATATAGTTCGGATCATCCTTACTAAACGATTTTGATTTATCGGCCGGCCAACCTGAGGGATTTCCATTTTTATCGAGTGATGCAGAACGCCGCAATGCAAATTTCGATGCTCCACCAACAGACAATAAAGGATCGTTGCACATTTCGATAACGGGCGAGCGGGTCCATTTAGATTTATCTGGTGTGAAAACGACCTCCACACTATATACGTTTTTCATTTTGTTGGATAGGGATTTTGATGTACCTGCTGCCTCGCCAAATGCAGGGGCAGCACCGTATGAATCCTGTCCATTATAAGCACATAAGGCGTAAGGAGCCCACGTACCACCAATCATTTTTTCATAAACTTCGTCCGGATCCCAAGGATCATTTGAACTTGCCCAGTCATCATCATACGTCCCTGAACGGATCCAGTTCATTGGAAATCCAATAATATCCTGGTCGGCAATACCACTAAGCCATCTTTGGGAACTGTCGGAAAAAGAAATTGTGGCTTCAATTAACCCATTATTTGGCGCAGGTACTGCATTTACCGCTGTGTTTTCTGCATCCGCCATTTTACCCACCGTATATGGCCCTGCTTGAACAATAGGGCCAAATGTTATGGAAATTCCTAAATCGGGGAACAACTGCTCATATTCTATATTCGTACTGGTATCCGCTTCATATACATGCTGTGTTTCCTGATCAATAATCTGCCAACCCGGTGTTGCTGTAATACTCAATGTATCACCTCCTGGCACCATGCCGTCAGTATTGGTAATATTATCATAAACAACCCTGTAAAATACTGTATCGAATTTTAATAAATAACTGGCTTCCTTTACGTTTAACGGATCGATAACTTTGATGTAAACCGGCCCTTTTCCATTTTTATAAACTGGATTATAAATTAACGGATAATCATCATCCCCATAGGCAATAGTATCACCACTTTCTGTTATTCCTGCCGGGGGTTTACTTAACAATAATTCAATTGATTCTTCAGTAAACTCAAGAGCAACACCACCATTTCCGTTACCTTCAATGCGGGAAATAGACGGACCATCGCCATAGTTGCTGTTCATTACCATACCATTGACTGTCTTGTGCGGAATGGCAGTATAGTTTTTAATGTTTTTCCGTCCGGCGAGGTATGGCTTTTTCTGCCCATTAAGTTTTGTTGGATCATTTTGATCATATTCCTTGTAATTGTTATAACCATATGCCAGAATACTAAAATAATATTGCTTATTATTTACAAGACGACTATCGTTTGACATTGGAAATGCTGTTTGCGTAACTGTAAAGGAGTGAACCACCCCATTGTCAGCATCAATTGCCATTTCTACAGGCACGTTTGCACCCAGTGCCTGGTTAAACGTATAATTAAAAAGTTGCCCAACTCCATTTCTAATATCATATTGAGCAATCATCCGAACTTTATCCGGATCATCACGACTATCTGAAATAGTAACAGATGCATCGGACAACTCAAAAATCTGATATCCTTCAAACCTGTAATATGGATCATATTCATCTTCGGTTCCAACCAGTGAATCGGGAGTTTTAATCTGGTGATCAAGTTAGATATATGATTCCTTGTAATTATTTGAATTTTTACTATTTGAAATATAAATGATAAGTTGCCTGTCAAGTTCCTGGAAAGTAAGGTCCGGAGAATCAGGTCCGTTAATTACTTTAAAACAGTTATCGAACAATGCCTGGCATTTGTCATCGACTTCCCTCAACAATTGAACCGACGCCCATGGACCACCGGCTATAGCACGTGCCCAGGGAATACCAACAGTAATGTAATTAACAGCACCGGGTTTTAGGGTAAATGGGCCCGCAGATTGCATAAACCGACGGTCATCCGGATTATTATCGACAACCTCTTCGGTCCAGTAATAACCTTCTGAATTAAAACCACCGTTTGGTGGAAGTCCTCCGGTACCCCAGTTACAAGGGTCTGAATCACCCGGGAACATAAAATTACATTCCGGGCCTAAGGCTCCGGAAGTGGCATGTGCATTTCCACCATACAACATTTGTGTATTGTCTTTCCAAATGCCACGAAGGAAGTTATAATACTCAGGTGCATCCGAAGGGTCGGACATATAATTTGCACCCCCATTGTTATGGTAAACAAAACGTTTCATGCCATAGCGTTCATCGTCTTTAATACCGTTTCCAAAGTTTACTCCATTGATGGCTTCGGCCCTAACAAGGAAGTTTCCCTGTGCTGTATCTCCTGGACCATAAGTTAGTGATACTATTTGTTCATCAAAACTGACAATTTCACAGCCATTGATTGAGGGGCCTAAAAGCCCTACTCCATGGTATGCCGGGTTGTCATAGCCATCCGGGTCCATATAAGGTCCCTGGAAAAAATCCACACCAATGGCAGGTGGTTGTTCACCATATGCCTCAGGGCCGCCTTCGTCGGTGTCGGTACCATTATAACAATAACCAAGGCCACGTTCTACATCACAGCCAACATAATCATCCCATGCATATCCAAGGTCCGTATCAACCCAGGGGCAAAAATAGGTATTGGTAAGTTCGTAAGTCGACCGGTTAATTATTTCATAACTGTAGAAAGTCATATTATTGATCTCATCGTTTGTCGAAAAACCAAAGGCCTGTGCCCTAATTTCCATTCCAATTGGAGAACCATCAGTTTCAGTATGAATATTTCCTTTGTCGTTAAAAACCCACCATAAAGTTTCATCTCCTTTAAGCACCTGGTCAACAAGGATACCTCCAAAATAGTCATCATATAGTTCGGATTCTGCAGTAGGGGTAGGCACATAATTCGGATCTCCAACATAATTAAGGGGGCAAAGGTCGTTCGTAATATCATAATATGGATAGTCGCCATTATTGGGGTCGTAATCACCACTGCCATCAACGTCTTTAAAGGGGGCCATATAATAACTTTGGCCTTTCGAAACAATACCATGGGCCGGATATTCTAAAATCGTCGGAGGTATTACATATCCGGGAAAATCTTCGGCTTTATTGGTGCTGTTGTACCACTGGATAAACTGATCCACGTCTGCCCTGTTGATGCTAAATAATTTATCCCATTCAGCACAGGTTTCGGCATCAATAGCTGCTGTCCCATCAATGGTTAACGGCCCAGTCCAGTAATCTTGTCCAACCTGCCGGTACCTCAAAGCGGCTAACTTAAGCTGATTATTTACATCAAGACCACCAATCCACAGCGAACCCGAAAACAAAGAAGTTTTTGATGTTTCGGCGGGAACAAAATACTGCGATACATCAAGGTTCCACCACATATCGCCACCAGTATTTATCCTGGCTCTGATATTATTTATTTGTAAAAATTTATATCCAGATGGGTCCAGACATCCGGCCGCTGTTTATTTAAGGTTTTTAGTCCCTTTTAAATCACCAAATTGGACTTTTTCGGAAAAGCCCTGGTTTACAATTACAAACAAGAACAGCATTAAAACCAGAAAGCGGTAAAAGTTTCTCATCGTTATATAATTTTTAAATTTTTTAGTCAGCAAAATATTTTTTGTTTAGAAGTTAAACATTACACCCAACCGTATTTGCCTGGGCTGGCTGTACCACCATGGTTGATCAATCCTTAGGGCGTAAAGGTTACGGTATGATGCCTCATTGGTTTGATCTGAAATCTCTCTTTGCCATTCGGCTGCTGCCAGGTATCCATCATCGTCAGGTACACCGGTAGCGGGCCATACCTGAAGGATATTCTGTGTATTAAATAAGTTAAGTACCTGAAGGTAAATATTTAAATATGGATTTCTTCCGGCTGAAGTAGTTTTCAGGAAGATTTCTTTATCCAAACGCATATCTACTCTGAATTGCCAGGGCTTACGCGATCCGTTTATCGTTCCTTTCAATTCACGTGTACCACCGGTCCTAAAGCTGGTAATATTTGATTGAGCTGTATAGGGTGTTCCCGAACCACCTGTTATAAGGAAGTTAACGCCTGTATTTTTCAGAATCTGGTGAGACTTTTCATTTTCTGTACCTCTTTTGGTGGTAATTGTTGGCCCGTTATAATCTTTACCATCCCTGAAACGGTAATCAAGTGAGATATTAAAATTATGTCTTCTGTCCCAGTTTAGCGGATTTGTTGTTCTCAGGTTTGGAAGCCCTGAATTAATCAGCGAGGCTGCGGTAACAGAAGATGACCCGGTACCATCGGCAAACTGAAGCGTATAACTGGCTGTCATACGGGTATTGCTATTAGATCTTCGCAAGTCGTAAGTAACGGTTAACCCTTTTACCGTACCAAAGTCAATATTGTTAAACGAGGTATAATCTCTTGGGTAGGCTCCTGTATATCTGTAAATCTGAATGTCATCGCGCATTTCACGATAAAATGCCACAAATTTCAGGGAGGATTTATTTGACAGTTTTTGTTGGAACCCTAATTCATAATCAATTGTTTTTGTAGGTTTCAGGTCCGGGTTATTGATGGCGTTGCTTCCCACTGTATTAATATAATAATAGTCAGCAATATTTGATCTTACACTGTTTAACGGCCTTTGAGTCAACACATCATAATGGGCAAAGAACAGGGCTTCATCAGAAATCGGAAAAGAAAATGATATCCTTGGCATAACTGTCCATTGAGGTTCATAATCTTTAAATGAGCTGGAGTTTATGCGCTCCTGGTTTGGGTTTACCAGGTATGGTGAAACCCCATTCCCGGCATCCAAATTATTAGGATCCTGAATTTCTACCCCTTCAGCATTATACCAGGTATATTCATTACGATATCCCATTACCTTCGTAGGTGCTTTTGGATCATCAACATAAACTACATAATCGCCTCCCATATTTCCAGGGTGGTTAACTGTTTGACCATCTATCATGGATACTTCATTCACATTCCTGGCATCATAAAACAGGAAAGGATCTTTTAATACCGCCTGATTGGCATCAAAACGGTCGACACGCACCCCCACATTAAAGATAAGATCATTAAATGCAAATTTATCCTGAAAGTATCCGGCCATATAAATCGGTTCAAAGGCTCCTATTGGGCGGGCAAAATCACCCCTGCTGTCTTTTTCGGTGAAACAGTCATCAACACTTGGCCGATCTTTGAATTTATTGCCTTTATAATCGTAACCATAATAAAATGCCGTATAATTACCATTCTCCAATAATTCGTCGGCACTAAACATATCAACACTGTACAAATCTCCATCAACTTTTGCTGTATGCATTAAACCATCTTTATCGTAATAAAGAATAGTGCCGTTATCAAAATTATACGAGTCAACCAGGATAAAATCAAGGCCATCTACGGCTAAACCAAGTTTTTCACGCAAACTTTTATCGAACCTGAATTGGTCGATGTTTGAATATAAACGGTTATAATTTACCGTATCGTTACTGATAATTGGGTTGTCTAAGTCAAGCTCTCGAATTTGGTTATTCGTATAACCTCGCATAATTGTCCACAAGCGCGATGAATTATAACTATACCCTCTTTCTGAGCGCTGTTCGTAAATAAACCCAATTTTCAGCTCATGGTTTCCTATGTCAGCAGCAGCCGAAGCATTAAATGACATTTGTGTATTATTTTCTTCACCATACCGGGTTTGGATCATACCGGGTTGGGCCCATAAGCCATAGAAAAAATCGGGTTGTTGCCCATTTAGTAATCCTCCTCTTAGGGTCAAGTCATCTTCATTACGCCAGTTTCCGAAAGGGGCAAATAAATTGCCTTTATCAGGAAATAATTCGTAAATCATACTGGTATGTCTGGCCAGGTAAGGATTATAATTTTGGGCAGAAAATATATAGGCTGTATCAAAATCCCAACTGTTCTGCACCACCATATTTTCATAAAGTACGCCATCAATAGTAATATCCTGCCGCTCAAAATCATACCCTTTTTGTTTGTACGTTGTAAATTCCCCAAGGTAACCATACTTAAAGAGGTCTTCCTTGTGGTAAGGGTCCATATTTCTTTGACGATCCTGCGAATAGTCGGCATGAATGTTATAATATACATTTTTAATAACGGATGTGCTTTCCCGGTCGGTTGGGAAACGTTGGGTAAACCGTCCAAAAACACGCCAAGTATTATTCATTTGAAGAAAGTTCCTGTCATAATTAAACATACTATGGCTAAAATTAAACATATTGCCATCATCATAATAATACTGTCCACCAAACGTCAGGGTGGTGTTTTGAGAAGTTCTTACGTCAATTTTACCAGACAGGTTTATGGAATACCGGCTGGTATTCGGTGTTGCTTTTTGATTTTCAAGATCTTCCCTGAGGGTAAATTCACCATTGGCATATGTACCCCTCCAGCCAGACCGGATGGGCGTAAAGGGGTTTGTTGCAGGTATTGTAAATAATCATCCTGAGAAACATAAACTCCTTTTGCTGTTGGATTGTTGTCGTCTAAATATTTCAGGTCGCCTGAAAGGAAAAAACCAAGTAATGAGGTTTGACTTTCTTCTTTGCCTTTTATCAGTGGTCCCTGAACATTAAAACCAAAACGGCTCTGGCCAAAGGCATCCAGAAATTGAGAAGTTTCCAATTCAACTCCCGCACCAAAGGTTCGTGATGGGCCTTTTGTTGTTACATTGATAATACCCCCCGGGCATCACCATATTGTGCCGGCAATCCTCCAAGATATACCGATACCTGTTCGATGGATGATTGTGGAACACTTGATGTACCAATTACCCTGATCCCATCAATGTACATGACGGTTTGATCGTCCCGGGCTCCCCTCACGTTGCCCTCTCTCCATCTTCTGAGAACACACCACCAACGGAGGTTGCCACAGAGTTGGCATCCCTGTTCGGCATTTTCTTGATATCCTCGGCAGTAATACTTCCCCCTGACACAGTTTGTCCTTGTCGATCAGTGGAATTAAATACGATTCAACAACAATTTCTTCAAGGGTTGCAGTGGTTGATTCCATATCCACATTGTAAAATGTAATCTGGTCGGAGTTAATTACCAGCCCCGTTAATAAAACTGTTTTGTAGCCTATATAGGAGGCTCTCAGGTCATATGTACCCGGATCAATAGGCTTAATCACAAAATTACCATCAAAATCTGTTGTTGCCCCACCGGCCTGTGTTCCGCCCGACTCAACCACAACATTGGCAAAAGGAATTGCCTCTTTTGTGTCTTTATCAATGATTTTACCTTTTAATGTTCCCGATTGAGAAAATACAACCAGCGTTGTTGATAAAATAAACCCAATTGTTAATAGTAAATTTCTTAACATACCATTTATTTTTATGTAAGATAATACACTGTGCTTCAAAAAGGGGGTAAAGTTAATAATAAAAAAATGTAAACTCCAAAATTTTTCTCCCACCCCTGTATTTTAAAAGTTATTTATAATCAATATAAGGAGCGTTCAGAATTTCGCTATAAATTACAGCCTTTTTAAGGTCGAAATCTTCTAACTCCCTTACAAATTCCCAATCTCTTTCGTCATCCTCTGAGAACGCAAAGTTTTCAGATTCAAAATAATTAGTAATGCTTGATTGGCCCTCCCCTTTAACTTCATTTAACTCTGAATTTAAAAATGGCAATGGTCGTTTTTTTACCGGTTCTTTATCTGCTATAACTGGCTCCACTTCATAATCAAAATCAAGATCGGTTTCCTCCGGTTCGGAGATTGAAATTCCCTGGCCCGATAAAATTTGTTCTAAAAGCGATGGTTGCCTGTTTTCGTTCTGGGGTTGTGGTTTACGCCCGCTTTTCTTTTTTTGCCCTCTTGTATAGAGGGAATAAACTACCCAAACAATGCCAATAATAAGGGGTAATAATTCTTCCATATAATCATTTTTAGTGCTGAATCAAAACGTGGTGGTAAATATAGTATAAAATTTTTAGGAAAAATGAAAAAATCAGTTTACGGTTGAAGAAAATCAGTTTACGGTATAAATAATTCCCTTTTCCGAAATTTTGCCAGCGACCTGCGCATATAATTCTTTATACGAATATCAATACTAATAATTTTGAAATTGTGCTTACAGGCATTTTATATATTTTGTCTAGAATCAATTTATGATTTGGCGGCAATATTTTTAACATTAGAATTTTTAATATTTTTTACTCAATATGGAATTCCTTTTTATCAATATCCAAAATCTTTTCATGGCCCAATCGAACAATCTTATAATCTGTTGACCAAATGGCTCATTAGTTAAAATAATGGTACGATATCCAATATTTTATTCCAATTAAAAAGTTGCAATTATCAATACTGGCATTTAGCTGCAAAAGCTGAATATTAAAAATTAACGAGTTCTATTTTGGGGGGCACAAAAGCGGAAAATCAATAAAATAAAATTGATTGTTAAAACAATCACAAAAAATTAAAAGACATTATTATCTTTGCAGTTCAAATTCCAGGGGTTAAATTTAAGTCATTAAGCATGAAGAAGGTATTGTTAGTTTACTGGCCCGAAGAAGGGAGTGTAGAAAAAGTTGCAAGCAAATTCGCGTTCCGGTCCGAAAGATCAAATTTTAAAATGGTCTCGGTTGCGAATGTTTCCGTCAGCGATCTTCAGGAATATAATAACTGGATCATTGGTGGATCAACGGTAGGTTCTCATGTGTGGCAAGATGCCGATGATTCGAACATTTGGTTTGAATTTTTTAAGAAGTTGAATAAAATTGATCTTACACAAAAAGTTGTCGCTTTTTATGGATTAGGTGACCAGATCTTATACCCCCATCATTTTGTTGATGGCCTGGGTGTTTTTCAGGAAGAGTTTGAAACGCGAAAAGCAAATATCGTTGGGCAATGGCCAATTGACGGGTATAACTTTATTGATTCTGACGGGATGAAAAACAAAATGTTTTTCGGTCTGGCCATTGATGAAGAACATCAACCCGAAAAAACAGATGAACGAATTGACGATTGGCTGCCCCTGGTGCAGAAACATTTTAAATAATTGCTGTGGCTAAATACAAAACCCAAATTACGGTTTGATATGCAACCACTCATACAACCACATTCCTTTTATTTTAAACAAGAAAAAACCTGCCATATCAATTGAAGGTTTTCCCAACAACAACATGGCAGGCTGACATTTATTTTATGCTTTAATGAACGATCAGCTTTTTATTCAATTCAGAACCACCGGCCCTGATACTCAAAATATATATTCCATTGGATAAACTTGAAATATCCAAAGGTAATATGTCACCTGATTTAGAATAAATCGTTTTATCTGCAACTATTTTGTTTAACATATTCATAATCCTGATTTGGGTCTCTCCAATGTTTGTATTGAATTTCACATTAAAGATGCCCTTTGATGGATTAGGATAAACTTCAACTCCGGCTTCCAGGGAGCTTTCGTCAATTCCGGTACAAACCGAACACAAAATAGTAAGTTCTTCCGAAAATTCGCCTTCGCCGCAATCATTCATTCCTTTCACTTTAAGGGTTGCAGAGCCTTCCCAGTTCATAGTCCACTCTACCGTTGCTGCCATTCCTGTTCCGTTTACGGCTCCGGCACCCACCGGTAAAATTTCCCAGACATAAGTCTCTGCTGTGGTTGCTCCCGTTGTTGTATAATCCGATGAGATGATCGTATTTGTACAAATCTCAATATCACCTAAGGGAGTTGCCGCCTGGCCAGGAATCGTCAGAACTGTTATATAATCGGGCATTGTAATACTTGCTGTTTCTGAGCCATCAGAAATCTCTAGAGAAACATCGTATGTTCCGGCTGTAAAATAAGCTACGGATGGATTCTGGAGAGTTGAAGTAGCAGGACTACCTCCTTCAAAAGTCCATAACCAGGAGTTTGCCGAGCCCGATGACAAATCGGTAAAAGCAACAATACTTTGCTCACATACTTCGGTTAAATCTGAAACAAAGGAAGCCTGGAAAGATGCCGCTAGGCCAAAGAAGTTCAAGTATTCAGCCATCAGTCCGGCTTTAGTTGAAGGGAATGAACCATCTACGAGGCCGCCAAATTCATGAGAAGTGCCGATGGTTTTATAATTTCCTGCATCGTAAGCAATGGCTGTTGCGTATACCGGAGACTGGTTTTCAAAAAGGGTAAACGCCGGTGAAATCGGGCTAAGCCGGTCAATGTAGCTATTTTCACCAGTATAATTAAAAGACATTCCTTCGGTAAACGTACCTGATTGGCCGGCAAGGGTTCCCAAATCACTGCTTCCATCCTGCAATCCATTTATATTAAACATGGAATGGACGGTTGTTGGACTATCAAATGCCCAGGTATCGCCGCCTTCCATGTATACATTTCCTCCATTGTTCAGATAAGCAGCCAGGGCAGTTCCTTCGGCTGACGAAAGGACATGATTATCGCTGTATATACCAAGACATACAAAAATGGAAGAATAAATATTTAAATCTGAAGGGAATAAGGTCAGGGTCTCAGAAGAAATATCCATGTTAAAAAGAGCCTCTTCCATATCGCCTGCAGAGTTGTTGTTTCCATCCAGATTCAGGATCAACACGGGTATTTGGCCGACAACCACTTGAAAAGTTCCTGAACCTGAAATGCCCATATCAGCCGACATATCCAGGGCAATTTCAATCATCTGTCCGGTTGGGGTAGTTGATGAAGCGGTTACATTAAATATTCCCTGGGCAAAACCGGCCCCTTCAATATTTCCGTAAGTAACCTGCGAAGTATTTATGGTCAGGTTAGGATCAGTTACAGATAAATCACCAAGCACATTAAACGATTCTGAAGAACCTGTATTTTCAATTGTAATTACAATATCTACTGTTTCACCCGGATCAATTTTTCCGTTGCTATTGCCTGTTGGATCGAGGATTTCAAATTCGCTCAGTTCCAACACGGGGGCATGGCCTTCGATGGTAAATGTACTATTCCATGTTTCTTTTCCATTGCCATTGGCCTCAACTTCAACAAGAACATAATGTCCATCCGGAATATCCTGGGCAACTTCAAATGCAAAACCATCAACAATATTCAAAATCTCATCCGGGTCAATGTCGCCATAAATTTCCGTATTATCTGTAAAAGTTAAATACGGATCTGTTGTTGAAAGAGTAACCACAACGTTTGTTGCAGCCAATACACCAACATTTTTTATTGATAAACCAAGCAATAATGATTCACCATAGTCCATAAGCCCATCATTATTACCTAATTGATCGTTTAATGTATAGGCTTCTTTAATAACATAAGGCCCAGTTTGAGGAATAACAGGAACATCGGCCTGATAAGGCAGGTGATTGTGAGCCGTTACAGTAATTTTTGCCGTTCCGGGATTTTGAATTGCTTCATCAAAAACAATTTGAACCATTCCACTTGCATCGGTATATCCTACGCCATATATTGACTGATCGTCAGTAGAGACACAAACCATAGCATTCTCTATAGCACCACCTGTGCCTAAAACCGTCACCATGAATTGTGCTGTGCCTAAAAATAATTGATCATCATGGGTAACAGAAAGGTTGGCAGGTTGTAATGTCCATGGTTCCATAGATGCATCTCCCAGCCACAAATAAGTTCTTACATTAGATCTTCCAATGGTTCCATGAACATTCAATACAGTGATGTTGGCAAAGTTTGTTATATATCCGATATTATAAATTCCTTCCTCAAAAACCGCCTTATACATCTCTTTATCATAGTCGTGATTTGGAATAGTATATGAAGGAATGATGGCTCCATTTGCAGCTACAGCTGCAACGGGTGATTTCATGAAATCTTCACAAAGGCAGTTTCCGGCATGCGCAACAATATCCATGTTATCGCAACACATCGAAGAAAACAAAAAGTTTATCGTTATTGGTCAATTGGTTTACGTGTTGAGCTGTAAAACTTCCCGTTGGGCCCAGTCCCAAAGTTCTGTTGCACTCCCATGTCCGCGATAATTAAATATCCCACAGGCGTTTGTATTTACATAATTAACTACCTGTGCATTTGTATACCCCGCACCGCCATAAGCCTGCTCAAAAACCGGGTTGCAATGAATAAGGAAAAGTCCTAATTTCTTCACAACATTGTGTGTATATTTTCCGGGATACTGTTCTTTATGCGCAATTAAAATTGTATTCTCCGGCCAGTTGCTATTTACGTCCGGAGCCATATAATGATCCAGGGTTTTTTGGATCTGCAAATCAAGTTCTGCCAGGTTATCATACGTGATACGTCCAATTGCAATGTCAGCATAGTGGTCATCCGAACCGTCCATGCAGGTATACCAACTATCAGAATAGGATGCATCTTCTCCCCAGGTGCCCACCAGTACATAGGTACATCATTTGAGCCACCAGAATTACTACCATTGGGATAAGCATCACCAACCATCAGAATATATTCAGATCGTCACTGGCATAAAGTTCGCTAATATAATTTTTAAAATCCTGTGGTGTGTTAAATCCAGATTCTAATGTCCTTACCTCAATCCTGAGACCCTGGTTTTTCCAATCAATAAAGGGTTGTATGGGTTAAGGCTTCTGTGTTTGTTATAATAAGATATTTAATATCACTATTACTTTTAAAGGATTTGGAATATCTAAAGAGCCAAAATTCAGGATTTTTGATTCATACATATTATAAAAAACCGGTGATACTTCTTTCGACCTGTTGACCATCATTGAATAATCTGTCCCATAAGGTAACCTCAATGCGAATACTTGTAAGCACTTCCAGTTGTTTATCAACAGCATTGTAATTAAATGGAACTACATGCAATGATGCTACCTTCACATCTCTCCAAATGCCCGATCCATCCATATAAACCTGGCGGCCCGGATAATTTTTTGACTGATTGTAAAACTGCTGATCCGTGATAAATTCATGGTCGAAACCTCCGGATTATCAGTCGTTGGCGTTTGAAACGGATATAACGTAAAATTTTCAAGTTTCCGGGACTCTGTTTCCAAAATCTCCACATTTACTAGTTTATTTCCTGGTATGCCAATTACCTGACTGATCAATGGCAATTCAGGTTTTCCAACATTTTTAATTGTTTGGAAATGGAATAAAGTTCAATGCGCTGAAAATTGATGTCGTTTTCAACAAGTTCAGAAATGTACATACCCGGTATAGATATATCCATCACAACTTTTTCTGCATTTTGTTCAACAACTACCACCGCTGGAAGGGAGGGAGTCTGGTGCAAATCCTACCCAGTTTTTCTGCGCAAAAATGCTCACCGATAAAAGAGTATACTTAAAATGAATAATGTTTTTTCATAAATGTAATGTTAAATATTTTACTTAATAAGGATATCATTTAGAAATAATAAATTTCTGATTAATGGTTTGATTATCTGTTCTGATTTGCATCAGATAGAGTCCATCCGACGAATCGGGTTTTCCAAAATCAAAAGCTTTGCTTTCCAGCCGGTTGCATTTCATTATTTACCAATTCTAAACAGATTCTGCCCACATGGTCAAGAATTCTGACAGACACACCGGATGAAGACGGCAAGGTATATTCGACAGTAAAATGATCTGTTACAGGGTTAGGGAAAATATTCATTGCCGACGTAAGTATTTCCACAACTCCGGTATTTACCGAACAGACCACATCCAAGGCTTCAGGCGAAACAATTGTTGCCGGAAACCACCAGTTGGGCATCGCCCGGATTTTCAATCCTTCAATATTGATTTCAACAAATCCCGATGCATCCGTATATCCAACGCCATATAATTCACCATCGCAAAGGAAAGCACACCTAAGATTTGCCGCCGGATTTCCGCTGAATAAAACCGTGACCTCATACGAATTTGTTCCCATGGCATAAACACCGGAATGGGTAACATCAATTTCCATCGGTTCGTTTAGTCCAGATAGCCATGGCAGGGTCGCCCAGAATGTTAATATCATAAAAGTTCCAGCGCAATGCCCTTCTTCCCATTGCCCGGGAGCAGTAACCCAGGGAGCGGTTTGTATTTTTGATTCTTTGAATGCTTCGCCGATGAAGTACATATTTTCGTGATACAAGGCATCCATCATTTCGCGGTGAAAATGGGCTGCAGGGCCTTCGGTCTGGCCTTCGTTAAACCAGCCATACCTTGAATTACCCACTACGGCTACGGCAAAATTCTCAATGCTGTGCATTTTTTCCATGATGCAGTCGCTGTCGTCGAAAGCGCCACAAATACATCCGTGCGAATGAAAAATGGTGAAATTATGATCGGTTCCATTGGCCCATAAAATTTGCATTGGTTATATCCGAATTTCCCATATAAGCTACATAATTGGGTTGCATGGCCCACATGGTGAACATATTGTTTTCCTGAATTAATAGCTGTTATTAATGTGTTGGCGCCCCAGGAAGTGGTTTCTTCATAAAGTTTCTGAAAATCATAATCATCAGGTATTCCCATGGTCTCATAACCATTCTCATTTTGATAACCGATCAATAATTCAAGGTAGTCCGATCCCCATGTTTCCGGACTAGAATACAACCATTCACCTGCAAAAAGAGCCTTCCGGAACTCACCCAAAACAGGATTGTTTTGATAAGCTACCGATTTATTTATCATGTTGGTCAATTCAGTGGTATTGCTAAATGAAAAACGGCCAATGCCAATTTCCGGCAACAGGTCATCTTCGCCCGGCTCTCCCCATTTGTTATCGCCATCATCATTCCAGGTGCCATCCAATCCGGCATAATAGAGGTCGGCTGGAATATCATCATCCTCATATCCCGAACCCGATTGTGCATAACAATAAAACCCGCGGTAAGGTATATGTTCTACATCACTCCCCCAACAACACATATTCAATATTAAAATCCTGGTATTCCTGGATGATGTAATTTCTGATTTTTTCCTGAAGAGTCCTGTCCTGTGCTGGTTGTGCTAATGGTTTCTTTTGAAACGATTTGAGTTTTTATCCCCCTTGTTGTATAGATATCAAGATAATCCTCAAATGAGGAGACAAACTGTTGCGGTGTTATCACAAGCATTTGGTAATCCTCAGAATCTTTACTTACGGCCGGATACAAATCCATAATGGCGGGGTTTTGAACAAAATCTTTTACCTTTTATAGCTTTTTTTGTTGATGATGGGTTTTTACCGTCAATGATTGAGCTGCTTTTGTGTGAATCCTGATGGTAACCTGTTGAAAATAAGACACTGTTCCATTGACCGGATTGTATTTTACAGGGGTAAATGTGCTTAATGCAATTGCATAACCATGCAAATACTCAGTGGAAAGAGTTCCGGTCTGCAGGTTTGGATATATCGCGTCTTTCTTATAAATACTGGTGTTTTTAATAAATTCAGTTTGCCCATGTTCAGATAACGGACGGGAAGGTTGTCGTGGAAATAATTCATATGTCCCTGAAATAACTATTTCGTCCAGCCCGATAAATTCGATATCAAAAGCCTCCGTGCCTGGGGGCAATAACAGTTTCACAGCCTGATAAGGCAACACAGGTTCACCTTGTTTTCCGGTGAGGTATAAATTCTCAAATGAAATAAAGGAATAGTTGCCGGATTGGTTGATCTCATAATTATTAAAAGTATAAGTATACTCAATGGTTCCGGCTGAAAGGTTTAAGAATAAACCGGCAAGAAAAAAAGTAAAAATGACTTGTCTCATGTTTTTGTATTTACATTTATTAACTATTTAAACTTTCAGTATAATAATTTATAGGACAACGATAGTATCAAATAAGTTGTTTATGCCACCTATAATCAGGTTTGTCAGCAAAACATTTATTTTTGCGTTGAAACTACTACATACAGTTATTTCATTAACATTAACTGCCTTAACCTTTATAATCATTAAGATTATGTTTAAATCAATACGAAACTTTGATGAGAATGTTTTATAATTACGGCGGTAGCTGAATGGAAGAAATGGACCGATGCAAAACCTGAAGGCTATAAACAACGAAAGGCCGCTAATTCAGCAGCCTTTCGTTATATTCGTATGTTGATTATTTTTTGATGATAACTTTTCGGTTGATCAACATTTCATCCCCTTCGATTCGGAGGTAATAAATCCCCTCTTTTAATTCAAGATTTATTTTTTCAGTGCGCGAACCCTGAATGGTAATATTTTCTTTCGCAAAAACAATTTCACCCAGAGAGTTGTACATATAGATATTCGACATGACATTTTTTCCACCATTCATTTCCAGTGTAAACATACCACTATTAGGATTCGGGAATATGCCCACACGATAACCGGCTGTATTTTCGCCTATACCAACTGTATTAATAGATAATTCCATATCATCGCTGATTTCCCCGCAAGGGCCAATTCCTTCAGCCGTTAATGTTAAGGTTACCATTTCGTTGTCAATATCCATAATGCCAGGAGTATAAATGGGGTTCATAATACCATCGTTGTCAAACGAGCCATCCCCTGAGGTTGTCCAAAGAATTGTAGCATAATTACTAACCGAAGCGCTTTCAATTGTATACGACTCATCGCTGTTGACTTCATCATCATTTCCGGCAAATACTTCGGGCGCAGCTTCTATGATTATAATTACTTCTGATATTGCATCCGTACAATTTCCGTTGCCATGAGCCGTAAGTGTCAGTAATGCCGAACCTGTAGCAATGTCGCCGGTTCCGAAAGAATAGACCGGATGCAACGTTGTGTAATCATCAAACATACCATCCCCTGTTGTGCTCCATTCCAGGGTGGTGTAATTTTCAGCCATGGATTCGGTCAAGGACATTTGGGTATCGCTACATAGGTATGTTTCGATACCAGCGAATGCTTCGGGTGCGTCGGTAAAGGTAAGGACTATTTCGTCCATTTCATGATCACAATCACCCATTGGGTAAGCATATAAAGTTAAGGTAACATTACCATTGAGCAAATCTGTTGTACCTGGTGTATAGTTTGCGTTCACCTGGGTTGCGTCATTAAATGACCCATCTCCTGAAGTCATCCAAACTACATACGCAGTGTTTTCAACCGATGCTTCAGCTAATTCAAAATCAGTATTTGAACAAGACAATGCATCACTTCCAGCCATGACCGTTGGCATCGAATATATTGTCAGGATCATATCATCACTTACATTGATCTCCGGGCCATAGGCCGTTAAGGAAAGCGTAACCGATCCGTTTTCAATATCTTCCTGGCTGGGTGTATATATGGCACTAATGTTTTGTGTATCGTCAAATGACCCGGTGCCTGATGAAGCCCAATTTACTACATCGTAAACATATGCCATACCCTGTGTTTCAAAAGAACTTGTTTCACAAATACCCCTGTCCAAACCGGCAAATGCAAATGTGGAAGGAGGTGGAGGCATTTCGATATAGTCGACCCAGGCACAATCAGAGCCATTAGAAACGCTATAATCTTTTTCGTATTTCCAGGTAAATATATGGTTTCCGGCGGT
Organism: Bacteroidales bacterium; assembly: GCA_041393275.1. Lineage (GTDB taxonomy): Bacteria > Bacteroidota > Bacteroidia > Bacteroidales > JAADJA01 > JAADJA01. The sequence goes on along the minus strand of JAWKKL010000001.1, from coordinate 62,614 downwards.
AACAGGATACTGGGCTTCCGACCAACCTACTTCACCCGACCAGGATCCCTGGCTGTTTCCATCTATATAAAAAGTCAGAAAATCGTAGCTTGATTCGGATGAAACTTTATACCAGAAAGAAATCACATCATCACTGGAAACCTCATATTCTATTTCGAGCCAGGTGGATGAAACATTTCCAATGGCGCCTGATTTGGCACAATATGTTCCTTCATAGGCGCCGGAATTAACAACGGACCATGTATTATCACCACCCGTTTGCCATTCATACTGAGTCATGTTGCCCAATTCCCAATCTTCTGCTATTGAGCCAATGCCAGCGTTAAAATTCTTAATTTCATCATATCCGCCTGAAGTTATCGCGTATATCATTCCAATACCTGACCCTATAACTGCATTGGCATCAACAGTAATATTGAAAACAGCCTCTGCCATTGTTCCTGGTGCTATTTCATTAAATTCAAATGTCGAATTGTTGAGGGTAATATCCGAAGAAGGAAGAAACAGGTTGCCGGCGGGTAAAGCTGCCAGATACGATCCATTATTATACGTATTAATAATTAGATCAACCGTCTCACCCGGATCAAGTTTTCCATTTCCATTACCCTGACTATCTTCAATTGTTAAACTTCCAATTTCCAATTTAGGCGCGTGAGCTACAGCAGTAAAACTTGTGATCCACGAATCTGATCCATCTGTGGCGTTCAATTCAAAGACCACCTGGTGCATGTCGGGAATATTATCGGCCACTACCCATGAAAATCCCTGATCCATAACAGCTGTGCTGCCCGCGGCTATGTTTCCATATTCTTCAGAAGCATCCGTTATTGTTACAAACGGATCTGTTGTGGATATTGTTGCTGCAACATTTTCGGCTAATTCTATACCTACGTTTTCCAGTGAAAGAGATGCCAATATGGTTTCTGATGTTTCCATCAATCCATTACCATTTCCGGAGGCATCAAACATTTCTACTGCACTGTATACGATGTATGGCCCGCTGGCAGGAATAATATCAACCACATTACTATACCTGTAATAATTCTGCAGGGTAATGGTTACGACTAATTCATGCGGAGGTTGCTGAGCAGGGATGGTAATAGAAAGGGGCCCACCGGTAGCTTCCGCTGTGCCAATAATTTCACCATTTACCGTAAGGGCAATAAAAGCACCTTCATTAGCTGTAATTTCAAAACTGGAAACACCGGCATAAAGGATGGGATTATGGTTTACCGTTAAATTTTGTGGCACTTCAGAATACACGGTTTGAAACGCATCGCCATGATGGTGAAACAGATTATAAGTTACTTCCTTATTATTTGTGTTATACGGCCAGTTCGATTGTTGCAGAAAATATTTTCCGGCGGCATTTCCAAAGGCAGGCAGAATCCCGCGTTCGGCAGGTGTTGAGCCATATTCCGGTAAAAATTGAGGCCACATATTGTCGTAAGCCCCCCAAACATAAGTATCATTTACAAACGAATATGAAACTTCGGAAGCGGCATTTATTCCAACACAACCGGAATTTTCCCCGCCGGATTTATGACGATGAAATTTTTCAGCAAAACATTCTCCTGACATATTATACTTTCCGGTTAAACAGTTAACCGACCATATGAATGTCAAGTCCGTATTATTTAAACTATTGATATTCGAACTTTGAAAAGCCGGCTCGCCCCAACCCTGTTCAAAGCCATGATCGCGGTGCTGAAGCATAAAGGCCCCCGCATTAATTCCGTTTACCACATCACCGGCTGAACCATACCAGGAACAATTAACCTCACCCGGAGTTCCCGGAATATAACCCAATCCATTGGGTCCAAAAAGATTCAATACTGTGCTTGTATTGGTGGCTGTCGACCATGTGGAGCCGGGAGTGCCGCTATAGATAGCATTGATACGATTGGCCGTTTTTCCTAACTCTACTTCCCAGAAACCGGCAACGGCTTCGGAACAAATCTGGAACCAGCGTTCTGTCTGGAATCCTAGTGCCGAAATTGGATTTTGGTAAAAGTCGGCACTGGTTGGCGGAGTTCTCTCATAATTTAGAATTTTAGTTACCATCGTTTCGAGATGAGTTTCATTTTGTGCCGTCATCCTGGCAAAAACGATATCGGGCATGTCGTTGTTATTTACATCGGCAAAAATGTTATCCGAAGCACAATAGCTGTCCCAAATCGGTGAAATAATGCTATTGGCCGGATTGGTCCCGTAATCCCCCATTAATAAAACAGCAGAAGGGACAATATCCCATGTATCAAAAGCATTGTTAAAAAAGTTTTCCAGGACATTTACATTATTACCACCACAATCTTCCACAGTCATAATGTCTGTCATAATTCCCTGCATGTTCCTGAATTTCTTTATGGAGTCGGCCCATTGCTGAAACTCGGGGTTTGTCGGGGTTATGATCAGATATTCGCATCCGACATCTTTGGCCGATTGAAATGATTTATTATAATCCATTTCAGGCAATGATTCATAATTGAGAAACATATCTGCCATCAAAGGGTCCCACCAACGGCTTCTTAATCGGTCATCACCAACATGTCCGTTTCCGCCAACAAACTCAATATTAACCCTCAGGTCGCGGTATACGATCAACTCTTTTGTAACCGGGTTGTATTGAAATGGAGTAATTCCTAACATTACCGCATCCACTCCCCTGATTTCCGTTATTTCAGAAAGGCTCACAGGGTTGGCAGGATAAAACGCATCCTTTGAATAAATTGCATTATTCTTTATATAATCCAACGGACCGGTTTCTGTTTCCCACGGAATACGCGGAGCAGGTGCCATTTCAATACCTTGAAAGGTTTCTGTTTGCATCGAAATGATCGCAACATTCGCTGAGGCCCCTTCAGGAATAGCAAGGAAACGACCCTGTCCAGGAAGGTTTGGAGCGCCTTCATTATTCAACAGGAAAGTCCCGGGAAGTTCAATGACATCCAGTTCTTCATTATTAATTTGTTCTTTTGAAAAGGCAAACGTATTGATCGAATAAACAACTTCAACACTGTTTGATTTTTGCTGGGTCAATTGGAAGCCCTGTTTTCCATAACTGTCGGAATAGGTATACTTCTGGGCGTAAACCCCACTTAAAAATACACCGGTCACTAGTAATAGCAACAGTGCTTTAATCGACGGATTTGATAGTTTCATAATCTGTGATGTTAAATAAATTTGTGTTTTATATTAATTATAAAAATTATTTTAAAATTATTTTTTGGCTATGATAGATTTCTTTTCCTGAAATCCGTACAAAATATACACCTGGGTCAAGATCTTCGAGTTGGATGTTTATGAGGCCTTTTTCAGAGGCAACAGAATCTGTTTGGAGAAAAATAATTTTGCCAAGGTTATTAAGGATTTCAACCTTTTCGATACGTGAATAGCTCGCCCCTAAATCGATTACAAAGTTGCCGGTTGATGGGTTTGGAAATACATGTATATCATTTTCTTCAATTTGGTTAATTCGGGTTGTTATAACAGAAACACTAATCCCTTCGGAATAATTACTTTCGCCACATTCGTTTATAGATTTAACTTTTATAAGTGCTATTCCTTCCCATTCGTCAGTCCAATCAACAGTACAACTTGTTTCGGTTTCTATAAGTTCACCAGCTTCTTCCGGTTCGATGATCCAATCATATTCATCGGCTCCGGCAACAGGATTCGTAGCATAATTAGAAGTATTTCCGGGATGAGAAATTGCCCAAACCGGCCCGGTCGGCTGATCAGGGGTCCCGGGCCCGTTACTAGCGGAGATATAATTAGCAATGGTTGCCGTATGTGAAACGGTACCATCAGACACCGTTAGCGATACATCAAAAGTACCGGTGTTGGAATAAGCCACTGTTGGATTTTGCATGGTTGACGTTCCGGGTGTACCACCCTCAAAGGTCCAGTTCCATGAAATAATATTGCCGGAAGAGATGTCGGTAAAATGTACCGTCTCGTCTTCGCAAACTTCAGTAATATCAGATGTAAATCCGGCATAAACTGAGGTTAAGGCCCCCGAAGGCAGGGTGATATAATCAAGCCAGGCACAATCTGAACCACTGGCAACACCTTGATCTTTTTCATATTTCCAGGCAAAGGTATGGTTTCCGGAAGCCACAGGATAGGTTGATTCACTCCACGGTACTGTACCCGACCATTGATCCATCATCGTGCCATCAATATAAAACTTTAAATAATCATACCCATTTTCAGAAGATACTTTTTTATAGAAACCTATTTCACCATTAGCTAACACATTATATGTTATGGATAACCAAACCGTCTCATCATCGTCAATAATTCCTGATTTTACGCAATAGGAGCCTTCGTAGGGACTTTGGGAAGAAATTGCCCATTCTGCATTGCCTCCGGTTTCCCAGTCAAACTGGCCGAATCCGCCGGTTTCCCAATCTTCCACAATCAAACCTACCGAAAAGCCCAGAATAAAAGCATTGGTATACGAACCACCGGAAGCTTCAACCAGCAAATTAAGGAAAACCGGTTCTCCTTCTGGTGTTGAGGCATTTGCAGTAATTGTAAAGGTTCCTTCAGCAGATTGGCCCTGGCCCAAATTACCAAAGTTTGCAGTTCCAATATCAATAGTTACATAAATGGAAGAGGTGGAAATTAATCCGTTTATATTATTTGCCGTAAGGTTTCCGTTATTTTTTATGTTTACAATTATATCCACCGTTTCACCGGGGTCAAAACGGCCATTGTTATTGCCGTTACTATCGTCAATTTCATAATTATCGAGGGCAATATAAATACCTGAAACCGGCTCATACGCTTCGATGGCATCTAAATCGAAACCAGCATTGTTCCCTATGGCAGTTCCGTCGCCATCGTCAACAATTTTAATAAATTGTGCATCTGTTATCGGGCCGTTTGATAAATCAAATTCTGTTGTTCCGGTTCCCTGTCCAAGACTTAGCCAGGGGCCATCCATGGTTTCTCCGGCAAAACAGGTAAAACTTTCCGGAGAACTATCGCCTTCATAAACAATCAGGTCGAATCCCGGGCCATCAATAACAGGTGTTTGCATGTCAAGCACACACCAGCCACTTTTTCCAATTGAATAGTTGACGTTATCCGGTGCACCTAATACAGCAGGTGTCCAGCCTTCGTCAGCGTCGTTGTTATCGGGGATTTGGGAAGAAGCAAATTTAAAAACATAATGGCCTGGTTCAGCGATCAGCTGGAAATCCGTGACAGTTGATGAATTTGCAGAGACAACAACATTATCAATGGTTTGCGTTTGATATCCATTGGCCATAACTTTTATGGAATAGGTTCCCGGAAGGACATATTTATGAAAATCCCCGGCAGTCGGATCAGAAAAAGTAGGGATATAGTCATTGACCATAACAATTGCCTGGACAGGATCACCGGTATTTGCATCCGATATAACACCCTCTAATCCGTACCCGGCATATTCTATCATCGCAAGCATAGCGGGGTAATTCCTGTTGTAATAGAGCATGATTTGGGAGGTAGGTGGTTTTTTATCATTTGAAATTTCCATTGACCAGCTTATACTTCCCATCATTCCATAATTAGAATCTTTTGTGCTACCATTAATGGGATACATACCAGAGTTCCCCTGACCCCATGTCATGTTTGGATAAAGAGATGTTGATGAGTAAATACCCGCCAAAAAATCAATATGATCCCAGTCGTGAGGTTCGTCAGGCCGGTAACTCCATGGGCATGAAATATATTCCGTACCGCCATGATAAGTGGTGTGAACCACAAACTGGTTATTATATACACACTCCTTAACGCTTTCGATTCAATCTGACTGCAAGGGCCGGGCTTCCTCCCCAGGCGTCCCACATATACTGCCAGTCGCGGTTCAAGTCAACTCCATTGTTATTGTAGCGGACTATATTTACGCGGCCATCAGGATTTACCATCAAATACAACCAGGTTTCCCTGTTGTCGATTAGAAAAGTAATATCAGGGTCGTTATTGTAGGCAATACAAATATCACGGGCAAAACGAATCACGTTTTCAGACCCGCAATATTCATCTCCATGAATACCCCCATCAAACATTAATTCCGCTTCATTTTCGTCCAATGCTACATTATCACTTATTTTAAGGGCAGCTAACTGGCGTCCTCCAAGGGAAGTACCAAAAACATACTTCTTGCAAATGTCCGGAAATGCCTGTTCGAGGCTGTCAGCTAAATCAATAATATCCTGGTAAGAGTGCCATTGGGCTTTTTCTTGCTGCATAGCCTGACTATAGGCTATCAGGTCTTCAATTTCAATTTCGATTAATATTCCTGCATCCTGAAGTTCTTGTAATTCTTTTGGAACAACATAGGCTCTGATCTGTGATTCATTTATGGCATCAAAACTAAGCTTAAGGCCTCGGATAACCTCTGCCTGTTCCAGGTATTGGATGGTTGCTATAACTTGTTTTTCACCTTTGCGCCAACCCTCTGCATGGGCTATATTTACAAATAATATTAAAATTATACCTACCCAAAAATAAATTTTTCCCATGACTGTTTGTTTTATAAAATTTAAACGCTAAAGTAATACTTTAAATGTTGGTACAAAATTTCGAAATTTAATCATCAACTTTTTTATGCTAATACACAACTGCCCGAAACAGCTGGCTCATATTCAGTTGAAAAAAGACAGGGCAAAAAAAAGAAAGGTTGCATTATTACCTTCATATAAGCATTTGATAAATCAGGATTGCCGGTTTAATCGAGGTGGGTTTTTAAAACCCTGAGAAAACTGTCAATGATGATGGGTTTGGATATATAATCATCGCAGCCCGCCTCCAAACATTTTTGTCTTTCATTTTGCATGGCATAGGCTGTTTGAGCAATAATGGGAATGTTGGGTTTTATTTGCTTAATTTTTTGGGTGGTTTTATATCCATTGAGTTTTGGAATTTGAATATCCATCAACACCAGGTCGTAGTTTTTTTCATTGACCATTTCAATGGCCGTCAAACCATCCGGTGCATGGTCAATATCAATGTTTGTTTTTTTTAAAATTTGTTCAATGAAAGCAAAACTTTTGTTATCATCTTCAACAATCAGAATCTGTTTATCCTTCCAATCATGAATTTCTGATCTGATTCTCTTGATTTTTTCGGAAGTGTTTTCATTGCCCTGATATGAAATTACCGAAGGAAGTGTAAAATAAAATGTAGATCCAACGCCGGGCACCGATTTTACCCAGATTTCACCATCCAATAATTCAACAATCCGCTTCGAAATTGACAAGCCCAGTCCGGTTCCGCCGTAGAGCCTGGTATCCGATTCATTTGCCTGGGTAAAACTCTTAAAAATTAAACCAAGCTTTTCCTGCGAAATTCCAATCCCGGTATCTTTAACATAAAACCGGAGATATTGCTGAGAAATATTTTTACTTAAAGTAAACCCAAACTCAACACTTCCTTTGTCGGTAAATTTTATGGCATTGTTTAACAAGTTTTTAAATACTTGCTTGAACCGGTCGATATCAGTATAAACAATTATTTTATCAGCCCCCTGGGGTTTAATGTATTTAATTTTAATATTTGCTTTTCTTGGGTTTGTTTTAATAAATTCACTAAAATTTAAATGAATTTGTTCCATCACGTCATTTATGAAATATTGTGATTTAAAAATTTTCATCTGGCCCGCTTCAATTTTTGAAATATCGATGATATCATCAATAAGGTTCATTAAATCGGTGCCGCTATTTTGAATCAGGGATATATAATGGCTTCTTTCGTTTTCGTCAATATCGGGCTCATCGAGCAATTGTGAAAATCCAATGATGGCATTCATGGGGGTGCGGATTTCATGCGACATATTGGCAAGAAAAGCCGATTTTAGTTTATCCGATTCTTCTGCTTTCTCTTTTGCATCAATTAAATCACGTTCCATCTTTTTTCGGGCCGTAATATCTTCTTTCATGGCGATGTAATGGGTTATTTCGCCCCGGTCACTTTTTAATGGAAAAATATGGGCCGACTCCCAATAAAGCTCACCGTTTTTTTTCTTATTTTGAAGTTCTCCCGTCCAATCTTTTCCTGCAGTTATTGCATTCCATAGTTCTTTGTATACAACGGCAGGAGTATTTCCTGATTTTAAAATCCGGGGATTTTTACCAATCACTTCGGAAGGTGAATATCCAGTAACTTGTGTGAACCTGGGATTGACATATTCAATTTTCGCATTTAAGTCTGCGATCAGGACAATTGTCGGGCTTTGTTCTACCGAGCGGGAAAGCTTACTAATTTCTTTTTCTGCAAAAACCTGCTCGGATATATCGGTGATAAATCCCTCGAGGGCTAAAAGTTTCCCATTTTCATCATATACACCAGTCCCTTGTTCCCAAACCCATTTAATTTTTCCAGATTTATCAATTATTCTGTATTTCAACCTGAAAGGTTTATTCTTGCCTAAAGAAGCTTTAACTTCCTTTCGAACACTTAACCTATCTCCTTCGAATATGATTTCATCGTAAGATATTACGTTATTCTGAAGAAGTTCATTAATTTTATATCCGGTTAATTTTTTACATCCGCTGCTCACAAATTCCATCGTCCAGTATTTATCATTTAAGCAACGGTAAGCCATTCCTGGAAGGTTGTCCATTAAGGTCGACAAACGTCGGCGGTTTTCAATCATGTTTTTTTCCGCTCTTACCCGGTTTGTTATATCGCGCACAACACCTTCAATTTCAACCGGTGCATTGTGCTGATCAACTATTATCTTGGCTGTCAACGAGCAGTTAATAATTTGGTTGTCTTTGGTTTTGAGCTGAACATCAAAGTCTTTAACTTCCAGCAAATTGCCTAATCGGCTGCCAATTTCTTCCCATTCTTCCATAGAAGAATAAAATATTGACGAATGTTTTCCAATTACTTCATTTGGTGAATAACCTGTTAAAGATTTTACTGAGGGGCTGATCTCTTTAACTACCCCATCGATAAATGATTTAAAATATATATCGGGGAAAGCATTGAAAATAGTCCGAAATTTCTTTTCCTTTTCTTCCAGGTCTTTTACTGTTTTATACCGTTCAGAAATATCGCGGGCAAATGCAACAATAACCTCTTTTCCAAAATAATACCCTTTGTTCAGATTGACTTCTTTCGGGAAAACCCTGCCCTTTTTATCAATTCCCCAAAATTCAAAAACCTGGGGCATACCATTGAATGCTTTGGTTATTTTTTCAGCCGTTTCCTCCAGGTTGTTTTTACCGGGAGCAGATAAAAACTCAGGAGTTTTTCCAATAAAATAATCCCGCGGGTACCCATACATTTTCACAGCCCCCAGGTTTACATCAACAAAACGGCCATCCTTGTCCTGAACATAAATGGCGTCCATGGCACTATCAAATAAACCCCGGTAACTTTGCTCCGATTGCAACAATGCATCTTCTGTGATTTTTTTCTCAGTAATATCTCGTCCAACCCAAACAATTTCTTTTATTATATTATCGCCTTCAAGAATAGCACTGCTCATCCAGGCAATCCAGCGCCAGCCAAATTTTGTCATGGCCCGGTGCTCTATGTATACATTATATGGAGGTTTATGAATTTTTTCCATGGCCTCAATTGTGTCCTTTTTATCCTCCTCGTGAACCTGTGGAATAAATTTTTTGTTTAATAGTTCCGCTTCAGCCTTGCTGAAATAATCGCAAAACGACGGACTGGCAAAGAGCACTCTCCCTGCAATATCAAACGTTACAAGTAATTCGGTTTGATTTTCAATAAGCAAACGGTACTTTTCTTCACTTTCTATTAAGGCTTTTTCATATGATTTTCTTTCAGAAATATCTTCGACAATGCCATCGTAATAATTGGTATTATTTATATTATCCTTAACAACAACAGCCGATACAGAGGCGGTAAAGGTACTCCCGTCTTTTCTAATTAATTCTACTTCCCTGTTTTTTACAAATCCCTTTTGCAACAATTCGTCATTGAATATTGCACGTTCTTTGGGATTTTGGTATAAGTCCGAAACATGAATCGTAAGAAACTCTGATTTGAGGGTATATCCAAACATTTTAATGAGGGCGGGATTGGCTTCAATAAATTTACCTTTTGGCCCTCCGGTATTTCTGTAAACACCAACATTTAAATTGTTTGTGAGGGATTCATATTTTTCTTCTCGTAATTTTAACGATTCAATGGATGTTTTTTTCAACCTTTCTAATTCATTTATTAAGTCGTTTTTTGAAAGTTTGGAATATTCCATTGTAGCTTATATAAATTTCAATCATCCTGTTTTGATAACAATGAAAAAAAAATATTGTTCGCTGACAGGAATGTATTGGGTTTATATTTAGATGGTAAATATACAAAAATTTCAATTGACTGGAATTTAGGCTATTTTCTTCTTTTGGCAGGAGACGTAAATATAAACTGCGCCAAAATAATAAGGACAACTGTAAAAATTGTACTCAATGAAGCCCTGGAAATAGTGTAAATTAAACCCGAAAAACGAAATGACTCAATGAGAAACAAACTTACATGGTGTACAAAAACAAGAATTAATACATAGATAAAAAACCACCGAAGCCCCAAATCTTTAATGCCAGGTTGCATTCCATGTTCAAATTCCTTTTTTGAATGGATGTTTACAATAACAACGGGCCTGAGATATGCCATTAATACAGAAGCAGCAGCATGCATTCCGGGTGTTCCCGAAAACACATCGACGGCGAGGCCAATCATAAACGAAAGCATCAGCAATAACCATCCCGGTGTTTCGAAGGGAAGCAATAGGATAAACAAGACATACAAATACGGGTTAACACCACCCAGAAAATTGATGTTGTCAAGGACTAACACCTGTAATGGGACAAGGATAATAAACCGAAGTATGTTAACTAAAATTATCCGTGCCATTAATCATCCATATTATTAAGCTGGTCAATTTCTTCTCTCATTAAATTTACCACAATGTAAACGTGATAAACTTTGTTATAATCTACCGTGTATTTAATTTCCGCCGTATTAAATTTCTTATTCGATTCGCTGTTAAATTTTTCAACCGTTCCAATGGCAATATTTGCCGGAAAAATATCTGAATTACCTGATGTTACAATGGTATCCCCAATGGCCAGCGCTACATGTGTTGGAATATCCGTCAGTAAACCAATCCTGTAATCATATCCATCCCATTCCATATTCCCCAAATGATTGTTTTTTTTTATCCTTGCATTTATCCTGTTCCGGATGTGCAATACCGACATTACCCTTGAATAATTTTCCGATACCTCCACAATCGTCCCAACGACTCCATTTGTTGTAATTACCCCCATATCTTTCCGAATCCCCTGCTTATACCCTTTATTCAACATCAGATAATTGGTTTGCTTCTGAACGGAATTGTTTATGACAGTAGCTCCAACAAACTTAAATAAACTATCTTGTTGATAATAAGTATTGGTATCGGTAATTAAAAACGACTCTTCCAATTGTTTCCTGAGTTTGATATTCTCTTCCATCAACAACTCATTGGCATCTTTCAGCGTCAAATATTGCGTTATGTTATGGTAAGAGTTAAAAACAGAACCGGTAAACCTGTTTGACGAATTGATAATAGACGCGCGTTGGTAATTATTCTGGATAATAAATAAAAATGCAGTTAACTCCAGTAATAAAAACAAGAGGGTGAAACTGTGTTTTAATATGTAGCTAAATAAACGTCGCATGAAAGCGTAATAAGGTATTCAAGTTGAACGGCAATACCTTGTTATTTGATAAGGAATGTAAACTTATCAAAGTTTTTAAGAGCTATTCCCGTTCCTCGTGCAACGGCCCGTAACGGATCTTCCGCAACAGTAACCGGCAATTTTGTTTTCAGGTGTAAACGTTTGTCGAGGCCACGAAGCATAGATCCACCACCGGCCAGATAAATTCCTGTCCTGAAAATATCAGCCGATAGCTCAGGAGGTGTCATTTCAAGGGCATGTAAAACAGCCGCTTCAATTTTTGAAATGGATTTATCCAGACAATGGGCTATTTCGGCATAATTGACTTTAATCTCTTTTGGGATGCCTGTTAGCATATCTCTCCCGTGAACTGCATAATCTTCGGGCGGGTTTTCAATTTCAATCATGGCGGCCCCAACTTCAATTTTGATCCTTTCGGATGTCCTTTCACCGATATTAATGTTATGCTGTTTGCGCATATACTCCTCAATATCACTATTAAAATCATCACCCGCAATACGGATTGATTTATTGTTGACAATACCGCCCAGTGCTATCACAGCAATTTCGCTTGTACCACCACCAATATCAATGATCATATTTCCTGTCGGCTCCATCACGTCAATTCCGATACCGATAGCGGCAGCCATTGGTTCATGGATCAATTTCACCTCTTTTGCCCCGGCTTGTTCTGCCGAATCTTTTACCGCTCTTTCTTCAACTTCCGTAATACCGCTTGGGATACAAATCACCATTTTTAAGGCAGGTGTAAATATGCTTTTTTTAGGCCAAACCATTTTTATCATTTCCCTGATCATATATTCCGCCGATTGGAAATCAGCAATGACCCCATCACGAAGTGGCCTGATGGTTTTTATATTTTCATGGGTTTTGCCATGCATCAGCATCGCTTCTTTACCAACAGCTATGATTCTTCCGGTGTTTCTCTCAATGGCAACAATGGAGGGTTCATCTACAACTACTTTGTCGTTATAAATGATGATGGTATTAGCCGTTCCAAGGTCAATGGCTATCTCTTTTGTAAAAAATGAAAACAAGCCCATATGGCAAAATTATAAAAAATATTAATAATGTTATTTCTTCGTCAATGCTTGAAATGTCGTATTCCTGTAAATACCATGCTCATTCCGGCATTGTTACAATAATCTATTGAGTCCTGGTCTCTGACCGACCCCCCGGGTTGAACAACTGCTTTAATGCCTGCTTTATGCGCTATTTCAACCGAATCAGCAAAAGGGAAAAAAGCGTCTGAGGCCATCACTGCCCCTTCAAGGCTAAACCCAAATTCATTTGCTTTTGCAATTGCCTGTTTTAAAGCATCTACCCGTGATGTTTGTCCTACGCCACTTCCTAATAATTGTTTCCCTTTTACCAGAACAATTGCATTTGATTTTGTATGTTTTACCAGTTTATTGGCAAAAATTAAATCTTGCACTTCAGCTTTTGCGGGCGATTTTTTTGTTGAAACAGTAAAATCTGTTTCGGTTTCCATGTTGCCGTCTTTATCCTGGGCAACCACCCCGTTCAGCAATGATTTAAATTGCCTCGCTTCAAAATCAAAAGATTTTTTCTTTAGAATAATACGGTTCTTTTTTGATTTTAATTTATCCAAAGCCGAACCTTCATAATCGGGGGCAAGAATGATTTCAAAAAACAATTTATCGATTTCAAAAGCCGTGGCTTCATCTAGTGTTTTATTCATTATTAACACCCCGCCAAAAGCTGAAACAGGATCACCGGCAAGGGCATCTCTCCACGCCTCCACGAGAACCTGCCTGCTTGCCACGCCGCATGCATTGTTGTGCTTTAAAATGGCCACTGTTGTTTCATTAAACTCATTGATTAGATGAATGGCAGCATCGAGATCGCCCAAATTATTATAAGAAATAGCTTTACCGTGCAATTGCTCAAACACCTCGTTCAAATCGCCATAAAATACCCCCTTTTGATGGGGATTTTCACCATAACGTAATACATTCGATGTTAAAATGCTGTATTTAAAAGTATCTACCTCTTCATTGTTAAAATAATTATAAATAGCAGTATCATAATGCGATGAAACATTGAATGCTTTGGCGGCAAACAATTTACGGTCTTCGATATCAGAAAATCCTTTTTTTTGATTAAGCAACGTGATCAGGTCATCATATTGAGCAGCCGAAGGAATGATGATAACATCCTTAAAGTTTTTTGCTGCAGCACGGATAAGGGAAATTCCCCCAATATCTATTTTTTCAATGATCTCCTGTTCATTGTTCGTCGAAGCTACCGTTTCTTCAAACGGGTACAGATCGACGATTACCAAATCAATCTCAGGGATGCCGTATGCTGAAAATTGCTGTATATCTTTTTCATTATCACGCCGCCCAAGGATGCCACCAAAAACTTTTGGATGCAAGGTTTTAACCCGGCCACCAAGAATGGACGGATAATCGGTGAGCGATTCAACAGTTTCGGCCTTAATACCAAGAGTTGAAATAAAATCAAAAGTGCCACCGGTTGAAAAAATAGTAATATTCAGATCAGCTAAAATCTTAACGATTTCATCCAACCTATCTTTATGAAATACAGAAATTAATGCGTTGTTAATCTTCTTCATAATTCTCATTAACCTATTAAAAACTAAAATTAACAGGTGTACAAAGTAACAATTAAATTTGTTTAGATACGTAGTAAACGGTTTATTTTTATACTTTCGTTTTTTATTCAATCCGTACATGCTGTTTTTAAAACTTATAAGAGAGAGTTTCATTTTTGCCTTTCAGGCGATTATCGTTAACAAAGTCAGGACTGCCTTATCATTGTTGGGGATCACCATTGGCATATTTTCGGTTATCTCGGTTCTCACTATTTTCGACTCAATGGAGTTAGCTATCCGGAAAAATATTGATGAATTGGGCGACAATGTCCTTTTCATTCAAAAATGGCCATGGGAAGGTGGAAACAATTATCCCTGGTGGAAATATTTCAAACGTCCCGAGCCATCATTAAACGACCTTCGCGAAATCCAACGCCGGAGCCAGGCCTCCGAAGCCAGCGCGTTTATGTTCGAAGTACAACGGACTGTAAAATTTAAAAGTAACAATATTGAAGATGTCAGTATATTATCAGTTTCGCATGAATTTGATAAGGTACTGAGCATTGACCTTGTGGAAGGAAGGTATTTTACCCTGCTTGAATCGCAAGGGGGTAAAAATGTTGCACTTATCGGAAGTGAGATTGCAGAGAAATTGTTTGCGGGGTTACCTCCTCTCGGAAAAGAAATTAAAGTGTTTGGAAGCCGCCTCGAAGTTATAGGTGTAATGAAAAAGGAAGGCGACGACATGTTTGGCAATTCATCCGACCGCCAGGTTATTATTCCGGTAAATTTCGGACGAAATTACGTTAGTATTGATGATATCAGTACCACCATACTGGTGAAAGCAAAACCCTATGTTTCAAACGATGAGTTGAAGGATGAAATGGTAGGCATTATGCGTTCCATTAGAAAACTTAAACCCAAAACGGATGATGATTTTGCCATAAACGAAACCAGCATAATAACCGAAGAGTTTGATGCCTTTTTTGGGGTGATTGCTATTGTTGGGTGGATAGTTGGTGGATTCTCACTCCTGGTCGGTGGGTTTGGCATTGCCAATATTATGTTTGTTTCGGTAAAAGAACGTACCACCCAAATAGGGATTCAAATGTCACTCGGGGCAAAAAAATTTTTTATTCTATTCCAGTTTTTATTTGAAGCCGTATTTTTATCTTTATTTGGAGGGGTCATCGGTTTGCTTATTGTTTACCTGCTGGTTTTATTGTCGGCCAACTTTCCTTTTCAATTAATCCTTACCCTCGGAAATATCATTATCGGTTTATCGGTTTCGGGTGGTATCGGACTTATTGCCGGTATCGTTCCTTCGTATATGGCATCGCGGCTCGACCCGGTTGAAGCCATGAGGTCGACCTTTTAATATGGCGACCATTATCGTATAATTTTTGAATTAATTTTATCAATTCAGAAGGTATATTTTTTATCTTTACCGATTCAAAACAAATTTATGAACAAACGCTGGGTTTTAAAAGAGCAGGGTGATGAAACCACCATTCAGCATCTGATGGATGTACTGAATGTTGACCACAACATTGCCAATCTGTTGGCCCAGAGGGGCATTAATACTTTTGAAGAAGCCAGATCTTTTTTCAGGCCGTCCATGAGCGAATTGCACGACCCATTTTTGATGAAGGATATGCATGAAGCCATTGAGCGAATTGAAACGGCCATCGAGAAAAATGAAAAAATTCTGATTTACGGCGATTACGATGTTGACGGGACAACTGCTGTTTCGCTGGTTTATACTTTTTTGAATAGTTTTTATGAAAATATCGATTTTTATCTTCCCGACCGCTATGAAGAAGGGTATGGAATTTCATATAAAAGCATAGATTATGCCGAAGAAGAAGGTGTTAAGCTGGTAATTGTTCTTGACTGTGGGATAAAAGCTGTTGAAAAAATTGCTTATGCCAAAAGTAAAAATATTGATTACATTATTGCAGACCACCACCGTCCGGGAGATGAATTGCCTGAAGCAGTAGCTGTATTGGACCCAAAACGGAACGACTGCAATTATCCCTATGATGAACTTTCAGGATGCGGCGTTGGATTTAAATTGATCCAGGGGTTTGCACAAAAAAACAATATCCCATTTGATGACCTTATCCAATACCTCGACTTGGTGGTTGTAAGTATTGCCTCAGACATTGTTAAAATAACCGGCGAAAACAGGATACTTGCCCACTACGGACTTAAACTTATAAATACAAAACCCCGTCCGGGGCTTGAAGCCATATTAAAATACAGCGGAATAAACCGTAAGACTGATTCGGTTATTGATGATTCGGATTATTTTTTTAGTAAAAGTTTAACCATTAGCGATCTTGTGTTTTTGGTTGGCCCCCGAATAAATGCAGCCGGCCGGATCGAAAGTGCCAAAAACTCAGTGAAACTCCTTGTAGCAAAAACCATCGAAGAAGCTGAATTGATTGCCGAGCGAATCAACAATTTTAATATTGAGCGCAAAGACCTCGATGCCCAAACAACACTGGAAGCAATCGAAATGACCAGATTTAGCGACGAGATTCAAAGTACAAAATCGACGGTTGTTTATGACTCGTCATGGCATAAAGGGGTCATTGGCATTGTGGCTTCACGTTTGATTGAAACCCACTACCGCCCCACTGTTGTTTTAACAAAATCGAATGGCCTTATTACCGGTTCGGCCCGTTCGGTAAAAGACTTCGATATTTATGATGCCGTGGATGCCTGCAGCGACCTGCTCGAACACTTTGGCGGCCATAAATACGCAGCCGGGCTGTCTTTAAAACCCGAAAACCTTGAACTCTTCAAAAAAAGATTTGAGGAATATGTTTCAAGGAATATCTCGGAAAATATGATGAGGCCTGAAATTGAAATTGATTTGGAAATTTGTTTGAATGATATTTCTAAAAAGTTTTTCCGAATCCTGAAACAATTTGCCCCCTTTGGACCTGGCAATATGTCACCGGTTTTTTTTACGAAAAATGTAATGGATACAGGCTATGGCCGGGTCGTTGGTAAAAACCACCTAAAACTCGAAGTGGTGCATCAAAACATCCGGGGTTATCCCATCCCCGCTATTGCTTTTCAGCAAAGCATGTACCTGAACGAGATCATCAACAACAAACCCTTTAACATCTGTTACCACGTTGAGGAAAACGAATGGAATGGCGTAGTCAGCCTGCAGTTGAACATTAAAGACATCAAACCACAGGAAGAAGAGGGTTATTATTGATCCATTTTTTTGTTTCCTCTCAATACTTTTCAATTTACTCAATAGAATTATCTTTGCCCAAATTTTTTAAGAAAGCATAATAACGATGAATTTTATAGAAGAACTTACCTGGCGGGGAATGATCCACGACATGACACCCGGGACCGAAGAACAACTCCTTAAAGAAATGACATCGGGGTATATTGGCTTTGACCCAACAGCCGATTCGTTGCACATCGGGAATCTTGTTCCGGTAATGCTGTTGCTGCACTTACAACGTTGCGGACATAAACCCTATGTTCTTGTTGGCGGAGCCACCGGCCGTGTTGGAGATCCGTCAGGTAAAACCGAAGAACGGAAACTTCTTTCAGTCGATGATATTAACCATAACCTCGAATGCCAGAAAAACCAATTGATGAAGTTCTTAAACTTCGAAGATGGTGAAAACAAGGCCGAAGTGGTGAATAATTATGATTGGTTTAAAGAATTTAATTTTCTTGATTTCATTCGCGATGTGGGTAAACATATTACCATTAATTACATGCTTTCGAAAGACTCGGTGAAAAAGAGGCTGGATTCCGGGATGTCGTTCACCGAGTTCAGTTATCAGCTTGTGCAGGGATATGATTTTTACTGGCTCTTTAAAAACAAAAACTGCAAATTGCAATTGGGTGGTTCCGATCAATGGGGAAATATCACCACAGGCACGGAGCTTATCCGCCGGAAATATTTTGATGACGGTGCCGGTGATGCTGAAGCATTTGCTTTAACATGCCCACTCATCACAAAAGCCGATGGCAGTAAATTTGGTAAAAGCGAAGGCGGAAATGTATGGTTAGATCCTAAAAGAACATCACCCTATAAATTTTATCAATATTGGCTAAATACATCCGATGAAGACGCTGTTAGGTTTATTAATTTCTTTACCCTTTTTACAAAAGAAGAAATAGAGGACCTTAGAAAACAACATGAAGAAGCACCTCATTTGCGTATTTTGCAAAAAGAGCTGGCAAAAGATGTTACCTGCCGGGTACATTCTGAGGAGGATTACAATATGGCTGTGGAAGCCTCAACTATTTTATTTGGTAGTGGAACCACCGAAAACCTTAAACATTTATCGGAAGATATGTTGCTTTCGGTTTTTGAAGGGGTTCCTCAATTTGAAGTAGAAAAAGAAGATATTTCAAGTATTAATGTTGTTGAACTTTTAGCTGAAAAAACACAGGTTTTTGCCTCCAAAGGAGAAGCCCGCCGGATGTTAAAGGACAATGGCGTTTCCATCAATAAAAACAAGGTGAAAGACGATTACATCATGTCCGAAACGGATTTACTAAATAATAAATATGTACTTGTACAAAAAGGGAAAAAGAATTATTTTTTGGTTCGGATAAAATAAAGCCTTGTAAAAATTATAGCCTGGGACCAGATGACCCCGAATTACCCTTTACCTTAAGGTAGCACATTAAAACAACAAATAATTCTGTCCGAAAATCAAATCCGGGCATTTTTTGTATCTTTATCCTCACTTTTTATTCAAAACTAACAACTAAAACACATATTACTATGAAAACAACTGACTTTACGAATCACGTCGAAGTAAAAAAAATTGTTGATGGATTAAAAAAAGATAAAATCCATGAAAAGCTATTTTCTGATGTACTGGACGGCCATAACAACCAATATGTCGAACTTGTGCAGGAGGGCGGCGGCGTGCTGGGTGTTGCCCTGGTGGGTTATACTTATGTACTCGAGCAAATGAACCTGCGGTTTTTCAGCCTGGCCGGCACTTCTGCGGGATCGATCAATGCCATGATGCTGGCCGGGTTTGGGAATGTATCAAACAAAAAATCGGAAAACATTATCAATGCATTGGTAAATAAAAATCTGTATGATTTTGTGGATGGCGAAAAAGACTCGAAAGACTTTATTGAAGCACTGGTTGAAAAAGCGCGCCGCGTCAAATTGATCTGGAAAGGCTGGCAGGTGATTGACGAAATCTTTGATGACCTCGGACTCAATCCCGGCGATGATTTTTTAAATTGGCTCTCCGTAATACTGCGGGATAATAATATTAAAACCGTTACAGATCTGAATAATCAATTTGGTATTGCCCCCGCTGACCTAAAAATACGACCCGGTGTAGACAAGACCATTGACGGCTTAAAACCCAGGCTGGCTATTATCACAGCTGATCTCACCACTGAAACAAAAGTGGAATTCCCAAGAATGTCGCCCTTATATTGGGCAAAACCTGAATCAGTAAACCCTGCAATATTTGTCAGGGCGTCTATGTCAATCCCTTACTTTTTTAGTCCGTTAATTGTAAATAATTTGCCAAAAGGGGCAAAAGCTAAAACAAACTGGGATGAATTGGCAGGCTATACCGGCGATGTTCCTACAGAAGCAAAGTTTGTTGATGGCGGCATCATGTCCAACTTCCCCATTGATGTTTTCCATAAAAAAAATACAGTGCCCCGTATGCCAACCTTTGGCGTAAGGCTGGGAATTGACCGCAACAAAGCCAACGAAGTGACAAACCCGATGAATTTATTCGGGGCTATGTTTAATTCGCTGCGCCATTTACACGATTATGATTTTATCCTGAAAAACCCGGATTATAAAATGCTTATCCAAAAAATTGACATTGGAGAACATGACTGGCTAAATTTTGCCTTGAAAGATGATGCAAAAGTTGATTTGTTCATCCGGGGGGCCAGGGCTGCCGCTGAGTTTTTACGTAAGTTCGACTGGAAACAATACAAAGTGGTAAGGGCACAAACAAAAGAATACATTGCCTGAGCCAACATAAATATGTTAACCCATGAAAAAAATCACGCGTCGGAATTTTGTAAAAAAGTCAGCTATTGTTGGCGGTGCAACAATTATCGGGTCGCAATTCCCGGGTATTTTAAAGGGGACAGTTCCTGACAGAAGCCCTGATATTGTTACCATTGCCGGCACAGATCCGTTGAAAAATATCCAATTATTACTAAACCCTTTAGGTGGAATTGAGCATTTTATCAAACCGGGAAAAAGGGTTGGTATTCTTGTTAATTCTCCCTGGGTAAATCCCGGTACGTATACACACCCTGATGTGGCTTTAAGTGTCGTTAAATTGTGCAAAGATGCCGGTGCCGGACAAATCGTTTGCTTTAAACCCGTCAGGGAAGGATACTGGGAAGAAAGCCGGTATTTTAACGAATTAAAATCCTTAGTTGATGAAATTACCTATGGTGAAGAAAGAGTTGAGGTTGAAATTCCGGGTGGTGTTGATTTGAAAAAGGCAGAAATATTTATCATTTTTAAGGAAGTGGATGTGTACATCAGCATTCCGGTAGCCAAACATCATTCCGGGACAAATTTTTCAGGTAATCTGAAAGGGTTAATGGGGGTCTCTTCATCAAACACAAACCGGCACATGCATTCACCCGACGGGGAATATACCTATTCGAAGCAAGAATATCTGTCGCAGTGCATCGCCGATTTGAACCTTATTCGCCAGCCGGATTTATGTATAGTGGATGCCATTGAATGTGTTTTGGAAAACGGCCCCAGGGGCCCGGGAGAAACCATAAAACCAAACCTGATCTTAGCAGGGACAGATCCTGTGGCGCTGGATGCTTATTCAGCTCATTTGATGGGCATTGATCCTTTAGATATTCCAACAATTGCATTGGCAGGGGATCATGAATTAGGCAATTGGGATATTGAAACCCTTACAGTTTTAGAACTTTAGGTCATCCTGATAAAGAGACTTATTGTTTTAACAATTTGCCGCTTTTTGTTATCATACCAAAATGATCGACCACCTGATAATAGTAAACACCAGGTGTTTGTGAAATAGTTAACTTGTTAATGGAATTTTCTTTTATAAATAAGGTATTTACAAGTTGCGAATAGCTATTATATATCGACAATTGAATGGGCTTTCCTGTTTTGTTTTCAATGTTTAAGAAATCACAGAAAGGATTGGGATAAATTATAACCTTATTTATTTCATTTAACAAATCAGGATCATTCGAGATAATTTCTTGAGCTCCGGTAAAATATATAGCTGCAGCCAGTGATGCTTTTGTGATTTCGAATACATAAACCGGGTCCATATTCGATAAACTGTCATTTATACTATGCGGATAAGGTGATTCATTGTACTCATAAAACCCGGTTACAACATACCCTTCATTCATAAACGGAACGTAGTCGGAACCATAGGCGTAACTTATATTGGTCAATAAATCAGAATACGGTTCCGTTACGTTGGCCAGGGTATCTGTAAAAGCGGCAGAAGCTGAATTATTCCCGGGAGGGGCCCACTCGTCGCGTTCGCAGGTAATGGTATTGTTCACTTCACCGGCCACACCCCCTACTTCATCAATATTAAACACCAGCCGAATATCCATGTTTTGAGGTAAAACCGTATTCTCAACATAATGATAGCTGCCAAGCAAACCGAGCTCTTCGGCTGTAAAATGAATAAACTTAATGCTGTAGGCCGACTCCATTTCCTTCAGCATACGGGCCATTTCCAAAACGATTGCCGTTCCTGAACCATTATCATTCACTCCCGGGCCAAAATAGGTGTCATAATGGGCATCAATAATTATCCAGGTATCAGGATATAATGTACCTGTTCGGGAAACAATAATATTATAAACATCATTGGCTCCAACACTGAAAGTATCTGTTTCAATATCCGTGTAACCAAATTGCTCATAAAGATCAATGATCCAGTTGGCGGTATTTTCCAGACTTTGGGTTCCAACCTGTTTGATGCCTAAATTTTCGAAGGTTTGCAATCTCGAATAGAGGGTATCATAGGATAATTGATCAACCTTTTCCTGGATAAATGGGTCAATGGCTTGAGCGTTCAATTGACTATTAACAACTGAAAGTAGAATCAGGAATAGAAAAGAAAGTTTTTTCAACATTTCAACAAATTTAATTATTGGCTTATTTCGATCATATACATGATGGTTTCCAGGTCAAGGGCATTTAACATTTCTTCAATGTTGTTTGTATATTCTTCTTTATGGCTTAGCAAGGCATCTTTAATCATGAACGCCTTATAGTCATGCGAAGCGGCATCGGTATAGGTAGATAATACACAACCAACTGAGCTTAGTCCGCAGAGGAATAACGTATTGATTCCCCTTTCCTTTAAAAGGTCATCAAGGCCGGTTTTTGTAAAGGCACTTGCATAAGTTTTAACGATCATTGGATCTTCACTTGTAACTTTCAAGCTGTCGTGGAACTCAAATTCATCGGTGCCTTCTGCCGGACCCCATTCAGGGGACGTATGATATATCCGGATTACCGGCAGGTCAAATTTTCTGAAGATCCAAATTGACCAGTTCATCATTTCAATGGCGAAGTCCTGGTCTTCTTTTGACATCATCGGTAAAAATTGCTTTTGGACATCAATCACCAGCAAAGCCGGTTTCATTTCGGTTTTTTCCTCTTGCTCCGATTGGGCTATCGCCGGACATATAAGAGCAAATAAAATGATTAAAATAAAAATTCGTTTCATGGTGTATAATGTTTGGTTTAACATTTATGGCAAATCCATCGGTTTCATGAGCCTGTATACAGGATAAGGGTAGTAACTCCTGCTCCACTGCGGAACCAGGTACCGGTCAAAATAATTCCAGACAACATACCCGTCATCGGATTGTGGTTCGAGCAAATACGACGCAACATTACCCAGTTTCTGAGCTGAATAAATAATATGTGTTCCTTTTGAAAAGGCGATCGTATCCACTACAAATTTTCCTTTCATTTTATTATTATAATGACCCTGAAACAGACGTTTCGCCCCTTCAATTTCTTCAATCTCAAAACGCTCCACTTCAAGGGTAATGTCTTCATTTAGCTGAGTGAATTCAATGCCGTGGGTTTTTAAATTTTCCAGCACATCAGGATCGGGCACGGCCATAAGATATGCAAAAGGTACGGCAATGCTTTTTGTTGGAAAATAGTCGGCGATGTAAGGAACTGTCACGGTCTTTTTGCGGTTGCTTTGTTTGTAACTCCAATAACCCGTCATCCCCGGGATGGTATCCGCTTCGATGGCTTTGATTGTAATTTTTTCCGGGGTCGGAATGCCTTTGTATTCAATGGCAAAAGAATCCGCTTCCGGATAAACATGCCGGGTCATCATTTTTTGGTCGGCCTTATTAAGGATATTCAAAATTGTTTTTTTATTTTCAGCAGCATATTCTAATATGGTTTTTAGTAAAAAATAGCTCCCTTTCACACGGGTTTCAAAATCAGCATACACATAATTTTCATTTAAAATGGATAAACGGTTACGAACCCCAACATAATTAACCAAATATCGCGGCTCCGAAGCATACGATATCCAGCCTGTATCAACATTCATCCTGTCGAGGAATTCGCCATAAAAGATATTTTCAACGTTATACTTATCAAGTAAGTTTTTATGCACATCCAGCATCAAGTCGTCGCGCATAAAGTTTATGAGGTCTCTGTCGCCATTGGGGTTCATCATCCAGGTAAAGGTAACAGGCTCTTCATGATATGAACCGTTTGTTGTATGGCAATCGACGGTAATAGCCGGATCCCAACGATTAAAAATATTCGAAACAACACCTCTTATTTCAGGTGTTTCAAGTTTCATGGCATCCCGGTTCAAATCAAGGTATTGACCATTATGCCTGACACCAACGCCTTTTACAGGGCCCACCTGGTTGGTCCGGTTTTTTATGCTGAATTTTTCATTGCCATCAGCATTTAATATTGGGCAAACCAAAATGATTGCATTATCGAAAATATGTTTGGGCATTTCTTTTAACAAATCACGCATCAGCATTTGGGTTGCCTCTTTCCCTTCCACTTCACCGGCATGAATATTGGCCTGAAGATAAACAACGATTCGATCATCATTTTTCAGATCCAAAGGATTGGAAGGCATCGGATCAGCTAAAATAACCAGAGGGATATCCCTTCCTTCAACCGAAGTAGCAATGATTTCAAGCCTGGCATTCTCGTTATTCTGAATAATTGTTTCTATAAATTGCATTACATCATCATAAGTTGATGTTGAGGCATAGTTAGACCTTTCGGCGGTTGTAAGTAAATCCGGCTGGCTGAATGTTTGTCCGAAAATGACAAATAGAAATAAACTTATAATGGAGAAATGTTTCATTCGAAAATTATAAACTATTTAAAATCGGTGTAAATTTAGATAATAATGTCATTTATGATCACTTAAAATGTCAGTGAAATTATAACATGATATTATGCGTTAACAAAATATTTCATAAATTTGATGATTCATCATAGGACATTTTTGAATCTCAGCTTGATAATTCATAGATTCAATCCATATTACATAGGTATTGCAACTTGATTATAAAATTTTATTACGTTTGCAAATTATTTAATTAATCGTCTAATTTTCAAAAGAAATGACTCAATCACCAACAAAACCGAATGCTGACCTGAATTCGGGTAAAAACAAAGGCTCAAAAACCTGGCTGATAATCGCCATTCTGTTACTTATTGTGCTTATTGGACTGTTAATTTGGTTCATTCCCATGAAAAGTAATTACGAAGACATGATGAGGGAAAAAGATACCCAGCGAAGCATGGTGGAGTATGAACTGAACAATCTGATGGCCGCACATGACAGCATTAAAAGGGAATATGGGTCTCTGGCCGACTCATTATCGGTTAAGGACAGTATCATTCTGGCCAATGCAGCAGAGATCAAAAAATTGCTGAATTACAAATGGGAATATCATAAAGTAAATAAAAAACTTGAACTCTTACGGAAAATTACCCAGGGTTATGTTCATCAAATGGATTCGTTGTATACCGTAAACCGCGAATTGAAAGAGGAAAACGAAAAAATAAGGCAGCAATACAACCGCGAACAAGACCGTACCCGTTCACTCACCAAAGAAAAAGAAGACTTAATTGAAAAAGTGAGTGTTGCCACCGTTTTAAAAGCTTACAATGTGGTTGCAACAACCCTTCGGTTTACCGGTAGCGGCAGGGAAAGGGATACCGATAAAGCCAGCAAAGTGGAACGGGTAAAGGTATGTTTTACGCTTAGCGAAAATCCCCTGGTTGAGTCCGGTCTTAAAACAATTTATCTTCGTATCATCCGCCCTGATGGCGTGGTTATAACGCAAAAGGTGGGTGGAGATTATACATTTGAATTCCAGGGTAAACCGATTGAATATTCCGATAAAAAGGATGTAGATTATAAAAACAAAGACGAATATGTTTGCATGCACTGGACGAAAAAATCAAAGACAGAGCCCGCCATGATTGGCGAATACAAAGTGTTTGTTTATACCGAAGGGTACGAAATCGGAAGCACCACTTTCAGCCTGAAATAAAAAAATAACGTACAAAAAAACCCGGCCAGTCAAAAGCCGGGTTTTTCTGTTTGTATAAAAGCTTTAATTTTATTTGAGGTACTTTTTCATCCTGGCTGTTTCATTTTCAAAACCCGGTTTTCCGAGCAAGGCAAACATGTTGGTTTTGTAGGCTTCTACCCCGGGCTGGTCAAAGGGGTTAACACCCAACGTATAGCCACTCAACGCACAACCCATTTCAAAGAAATAGATCAGTTGGCCCAGGTAATACTCATCTACTTTAGGAATGGATATTCTGATGTTGGGCACACCGCCGTCAACATGGGCCAGGGTAGTCCCCAATTCGGCCATGTGGTTGACTTCATGAATTTGTTTTCCGGCAATATAGTCCAATCCGTCAAGGTTTTCTTTGTCGGTAGGTATCCGAAGTTCACGATTCGGTTTTTCAACCGATAAAACGGTCTCAAACAAAAACCGCCGGCCATCCTGGATATACTGCCCCATGGAATGAAGATCCGAGGTATTATTTACCCCTGCCGGAAAAATCCCTTTACCTTCTTTTCCTTCGCTTTCGCCGTACAACTGCTTCCACCATTCGGTGAGGTAAAATAAGTTGGGTTGATAGTTTACGAGGATTTCAACTTCCTTACCTGAACTGTATAGGGCATTTCGGGCGGCCGCATAAAGTGCAATCGGGTTTTCCGAAAAGGAGGAGGATTTTTTATTCATTTCCTCAACAACCCTGGCCCCTTCCACAAGTTTACGGATGTCAAATCCCGCCACAGCTATGGGCAATAAACCTACCGGGGTTAACACTGAATATCTTCCCCCCACATCATCCGGGACCACATAGGTTTGGTAGCCTTCGTCGGTGGCCAGTTTTTTCAGGGCCCCTTTTGCCTTGTCAGTAATGGCAATAATCCGCTGAACGGCTTCCTTTTTGCCATATTTTTGTTCCAAATGGTTTTTTAATATCCTGAAAGCGATAGCCGGTTCGGTAGTGGTCCCCGACTTGGAAATAACCGTTAAGGCATAATCGTATTTGTCAAGTACCTCGATCAATTCGGCCGTATAATCCTCGCCGATGTTTTGTCCGGCATAAATTATATATGGGTTTTTACGGCTCTTTAACGCGGCAAAATTATCCTGCAAGGCCTCTATCACCGCCCTGGCGCCAAGGTAAGAACCCCCGATGCCGATGACAACAAAAATCTCCGCTTTGTCACGAATGGATTTAGCTGTTTTTTCGATGGACGAAATAAGATGCTTATCAATGGATGATGGTAGGTCTACCCAACCCAGGAAGTCGTTGCCTTTGCCGGTTTTATCCAGCACCGCTTTATGATGTTTTTTTATTTCAGGCTGTAGCTGGTTGACCGCATTTTTGTCAACAAACACTTTGATGTTGCTGATGTCTATTTGTAAATTTTTCATTGTTTTCGTTTTGATTTTGAAAGGCCAAAATTAGCCTTTATTAAAATACAAGCGGAGGTTAATATTTTGTTCAGTTGGTTAAGTAAAAAACTATATTCCGTTTCAAGCCTCCGGGCTTTTAGTATTTATAACATTCCCTTTACCTAATCTTTGAGCGAGGACGCACAAAGCGGGTTGGGGTGCAAAGGAATAATTTCCATCTGCATAGGCTTCAAGTCCTACAGCGAGCGATGCCTGGCCGGTTGCATTGGCCGACATGCCCATTGCACTTGCATAACTACCGCTTGCACTTGAGTTTGCATCACAATCTACACATTGAGCCAAAAGGTTAATATTTAATGTACTTATTAATAGGGCAATGAAAGTAATTGCCACGATGTTTTGTTTTTTCATGTTAATGTTTTAAATTTATTCTTTTATTAATTTTCCGTTTTGTATAATGAGTTTACCGTATTTAATGGAATATATATAAAACCCCGATTGTAAATTTCCTGTCTCTATTTTAAAATTCGGGACATTATTAATATCTATGGTCCTGATTACATTTCCTGTTAAGTCAAACAAGATAAAAGTCAATCCCTGTCTCAATGTCTGTATTTGGATTTTATCAGAAAAAGGATTGGGAAACACCAATACATCTTTATCATTCCTAAAAGGGGTATCTTCTGCATGGGTTATGATGTCTTCGGGCATTACTTTGATGATATAACCATTAGCGTTTTGTGAACCATCATAGTCGGGGACTGAACCTGTTAATAAACACCCCCCGTCAGAGCACATAAGCAGGTTGTAAAACCAATACCTGGTTTCGCCTCCATATTCTTTAAGCCCGATCAGGTTAAGCGTGGAATCGAATATATGGAACCTGAATACTTCCGAGCCGGAAAAAACAGGAGGTACTCCCTCAAAAGTGGCAACCCAGATTTTGTTTGGGTCGCTGAATCCCAACCCATTGAAAGTAGGAGGATAAACATACTCTGGATAAAAGATCAGCGTATCTTGTATGGTATTTAGTTCCTGGTCCATGATCCTGACATACAAGTCTTGATTGGTTCCTGTTTCCATCGTTGCCCTGTTTCCCTGAATTATGTTACCGTTTGGCAGTATCTTTACAGTAATCGGCGTGCTGATATAATGATCCTCGTCTATGACACTTATGTAATTATTAATGTCCATATTAAGGTCCATTTTAATAAATTCAGTTAAAAAGGAAATGGGGCGGACATAAATGCCAATAAGATAAATCTCAGTGCTGTCTTCGTTAAAGATCATATCACTGTAAGAACCATAATCTTTCCAGCCCGGGTAAAAATTCAAATCCAGTTGATTACCTTCTAAATCGAATTTCATGGTTAGCAACAGATCATTCGAGCCATATATAGAAGTGTCAGCACGACCCTGTATATACAAAATGCTGTCCGAATCTAAAAGAAAGTTGATCAATAGGTGATTATTATAAGGAGAAGGGAGGGGGTGATATTTCTCCCAAATCACTTCAAACTCTGGAGTCAATTCACACACATAAGTTACATTCTTGTCTTTAGGAGAAAAAGAATCGCTTAAAGTCCCAATTAAAAGATAATGGCCATTACCTTTTTGAACACCATAATACAACGCAAACGAACTATCATATTTTACTATTTCCTTCTCGTTTAATAAATTTCCATAATTATCAATTTTTATTACCAACCCATTTAAACTATCAGCACCAAATTCAATATTGCGTGAACCCATAGATATATAGTTATTTTCACTATCTTCAAAAGTATATACAAAACCTTCGCTTTGTTCTGTGGATACAATTAGTTCAAAAGTTTTCTGTTGAGGAAAAAGCTCCGAGTAAATAACAATTTGAATGAATATGAAAAATGACAAGATTCTCATAGGGATTAACTTAGAAGATTGAAAATTTAATCTGTAACTTAAAACTTATAATTCCTCTGGTCCTTCACCTTCATCATATCCTATTGGAAAACCGTATTTATATGTACCGGTGTGAAAATAGTGGTAGTATTCATTTTGAATTGGCTCAAATGTACCCTCCATGTTTAGTATTGCTTCAATACAATAACCCGCTGGCATTTCTTCATCCGGGATCAAATCAAACAATAGGTATTTAAGGTAATTATAGTATGCATTCATTTCCTGCCATTCGAGGCAAAGGATTTGATCAGTAACCGTTCCATATTCTGTTGAACTACTATACATATAATAATCATATACATTATTCGGTGGGTTGGGGTCCCCGTTTCTTCTTATATCCAAGTCCCCCCGTTTTGGTAACCTGTGTCTGATGAATAAAATAAACCCGGAATTCTGGTTTGCAATATAATTATTCATTTCTGAATTTAATTGCTGCGCTGCATCTGAAGAATAAACAGGTTGGTCACACATCCCTTCATCCTCACCATACCACCAGTCATCCCCCTCTTCAAACGGGCCATCTAATACAGGTGGGGGAGGATCAATTCCCTTGCCCCGGTAACCGTTTCTACTTTTAGGTTATTTCGTCGCCGGTTTGAGAGGTCTCGGACAGGTCAACGAGCACCAGCCCCTTGTTTTCAAAAGTACTGTTGTAATAAGCTGTTGTAATGTCCAATTTCATCTCATCGTATTTTTGGGCCAATACGTCCATATCCACTTCACCGCTGCTATTTTTAGGGACCACAAGGCTTAGGTCTTCGGTTAGTATTTCACCGTAAAACTCGTTGGGAAAAGCATGTGAATAATTGATGGTTGCTTCCAACAACCATAGGGCTGAGTCGGCACTCACTGATTCTCCGTTTTTGTAACCTGGGTTTTCGTGGTAATAGGCCACTTTTTGTTTAAAGTCTTTAATGGCTTTGTTTACCTGTTGTTCATAGGCAGTTCTTACTGCTTGTTGTTGGTTTTCGCTTTTCTCCTCTTCCTTCGAGCAGGAAAAAACAAACAATAACGTTGCCGCTAAAAAAACGGCTCCTAATAAATATATTGATGTTCTCATGTCTTACATTGCATTATAAAATTTTTGAAAAATTGAATTTGGTTTCAGTATTTATTTGCGAGAAAACCATATCATCAGGGCGGTATTCCGGAAAAATGCGGTTCAATCTTTTTGCTATACAGAGAGGTAAAGTTGTAACTCTCTCTCTCTCTCTGTTATTTACAGGAATATGAGTTTGGTTTAACATAATCTTCTGTATAAAAGCAAATATACAGCGTGATTCTTTTAGAAGCAATATAAATTATGGGTTTGTTTAAATTATCAAACTATTTAATATTGTTACAAAGTTAAAAATTGGATCAAAGCAGCAATTCCTCACATAAGTTTAGTTTACATACATTTAAACTTTACTTAAATTTGCAGAAATTACGTTGACGTAAAATTTCAGGAACATGCAAAAAACAGACATATACAAACCCAAAAATCATATCCGCATCGTAACGGCTGCCTCCCTCTTCGATGGCCATGACGCGGCTATAAACATTATGCGGAGGATCATTCAGGCATCCGGTGTTGAGGTGATCCACCTGGGGCATAACCGTTCGGTGTTGGAAATTGTCAGTTGCGCCCAGCAGGAAGACGTCCAGGCCATCGCCATTACATCGTACCAAGGCGGCCACATCGAATTTTTCAAATACATGTACGACCTGCTGCAGGAAAGAGGATGCGGCCACATTAAAATTTTCGGCGGTGGCGGTGGAGTCATCCTCCCCGAGGAGATCAAAGAATTGCATGATTACGGCATAACGCGCATTTTTTCGCCGGATGACGGACGAACCATGGGGCTCCAGGGGATGATCAATGACCTGATTGAAAAATCAGATTTTCCGACCGGGATCAATGGCGGCTTTTCCATTGACAACATTAAAACCAAAGATATAAATGCCATTTCAAAACTTATCTCAACCTGTGAAAATAATCCTGAACAGGTTGGCGGGTTGCTTTCTCAATTAACCATTGGCAAAAAGAAATCACCGGTGATTGGCATTACCGGGACAGGTGGCTCAGGCAAATCCTCCATGGTAGATGAAATTGTTCGCCGTTATCTCGATAATTTTCCAAGCAAAACCATTGCCATCATTTCGGTGGATCCATCAAAACGAAAAACCGGTGGAGCGCTGCTTGGCGACCGTATCCGTATGAACGCCATAAACAACGACCGGGTTTATATGCGATCTCTCGCAACCAGGCAATCGAACCTGGCCATGTCGAAATATGTAAAGGATGCTGAAAAAATCGTACAGGCGGCGGGTTATGATCTTATCATTCTTGAAACCTCAGGCATTGGCCAATCCGATACAGAGATCATTGATCACAGCGATCTTTCTCTTTATGTAATGACACCTGAATACGGTGCAGCTACGCAGCTTGAGAAAATTGACATGCTTGATTTTGCCGACCTGGTGGCCCTGAATAAATTTGATAAACGCGGGGCCCTGGACGCTTTGCGCGACGTAAAAAAACAATACCAGCGAAACCACCGTTTCTTTGATAAAAGCGTTGATTCAATGCCGGTTTATGGAACCACGGCTTCCCAGTTCAACGACCCGGGTGTGAATCAATTGTTTGCAGCCCTGATCGATAAAATAAAAGAAAAAACAGGAGTTGAGTTCAAATCAAAAATTGAGGCTTCTGATGAATTGCCTGACAAAATTTATATCATTCCGCCAAACCGAACCCGTTATTTATCGGAGATCAGTGAAACTGTTAGAAAATATAACCAATGGACAGAGGATCAGGCCGCCCTCGCCCAGCAACTTTATTCGCTAAACGAATCTGTGAAACTTTTGGGCAAAAGTTCAACCAAACAAGCACCGGTGAATGAGATCCTGGAGAAAAAATACCAGGAAATTGAACGTGACCTGGATGGCCGTAATAAAGAAATCCTTGAGAATTGGGACGAAAAGGTAAAAGCCTACAAAGCAAAATATTTTATTTACAAAGTCCGGGGCAAGGAGTTTAAACTGGCCACGCATACTGAAACGCTTTCGCATCTCCAGGTTCCTAAGATATCCATGCCCAAATACAAAGGCTGGGGTGATATTTTAAAATGGAACCTTCGCGAAAATGTGCCCGGTGAATTTCCGTTTGCCGCCGGGGTTTTTCCTTTCAAGCGCGAAGGTGAGGATCCAACCCGCATGTTTGCCGGCGAAGGTGGCCCCGAACGGACCAACAAACGCTTCCATTATGTTTCGTTGGGAATGCCGGCCAAAAGGCTTTCAACGGCATTTGATTCGGTTACCTTATATGGCGAAGATCCTGACCGTCGTCCTGATATTTATGGGAAAATCGGAAATTCAGGGGTTTCTATCGCCTGCCTTGACGATGCTAAAAAACTTTATTCGGGCTTTAACCTGGTTGATCCAAAAACGTCGGTATCTATGACCATCAACGGC
Source organism: Bacteroidales bacterium (assembly GCA_041393275.1). Lineage (GTDB taxonomy): Bacteria > Bacteroidota > Bacteroidia > Bacteroidales > JAADJA01 > JAADJA01. The sequence continues at coordinate 29,956 of JAWKKL010000001.1, read as the reverse complement.
CCGGCTCCCATGTTGGTGGGCTATTTTATGAATGCCGCCATTGATCAGCAATGCGAAGTATACATTAAACAAAACGGCCTGGATAAAGATATCCAGAATAAAATAGATGCACTCTACAAAAAACGCGGCACAAAACGGCCGACATACCAGGGAAAATTGCCTAAAGGAAATGACGGCTTAGGGTTGATGCTGCTTGGAACAACCGGCGACCAGGTGTTGCCGAAAGAGGTGTATGAAAAAATCAAAGCCGATACCATTTGCCAGGTAAGGGGCACTGTTCAGGCTGATATTTTAAAAGAGGATCAGGCACAAAACACATGTATTTTCTCTACCGATTTTGCCCTGAAAATGATGGGCGATATCCAGCAATATTTTTCGGATAACAATGTCATCAATTTTTATTCGGTTTCCATTTCAGGCTACCACATTGCCGAAGCAGGGGCCAATCCGATTTCCCAGCTGGCCTTTACACTCGCCAACGGGTTTACTTATGTTGAATACTATTTGTCAAGAGGGATGAAAATAGATGATTTTGCACCCAATTTGTCTTTCTTTTTCTCCAATGGGGTTGATCCTGAGTATTCGGTGTTGGGCCGTGTTGCAAGATTGATCTGGTCGAAAGCGATGAAAATAAAATACGGCGGAAACGACCGGTCGCAAAAACTGAAATACCATATTCAAACATCGGGGCGGTCGTTGCACGCGCAGGAGATCGATTTTAATGATATTCGCACAACACTTCAGGCTTTGTATGCCATTTACGATAATTGTAATTCACTTCATACAAATGCTTATGATGAGGCCATAACAACACCTACAGAGGAATCTGTCCGTCGGGCCATGGCCATTCAGATGATCATCAACCACGAATTGGGCCTTGCCAAAAACCAAAATCCGTTGCAGGGTTCATTTATCATCGAAGAACTGACCGATCTGGTAGAAGAAGCTGTATTATCAGAATTCGACAGGATTACAGAAAGAGGGGGTGTTCTTGGTGCCATGGAAACCATGTATCAGCGCAGCAAGATCCAGGAAGAATCCCTCTATTACGAAGAACTGAAACACTCGGGCAAACTTCCGATCATGGGGGTAAATACATTTCTTTCGTCCAAAGGTTCACCCACTACCATTCCGGGAGAAGTGATCAGGGCAACCAAAGAGGAGAAAGAATACCAGATAGCCATGTTGGGCGAATTGCATAAAACCTACGAAAAAGAAACGGCTCAATGGCTTGAAAACCTGAAACACGCAGCGGTAAGGAATGAAAATATTTTTGAAGCCCTGATGGAGGCTACAAAATATGCTTCCATCGGCCAGATAACAAATGCATTGTTCCATGTTGGGGGGCAGTATAGAAGAAATATGTAGACAAAAGGGTATTAGGTAAAGGTCAGGACGCAGGTTTGGTCAAAAGGCAGTGGGAATAGGAATTAACCTGACATTCTTGCCCATACAGGCTGTCCGGCCCTATCCAAATAATAACACAAGAGGTTTAGAATTAAAATTTAAGGCATATGGTTAACAAAGACATTCTGGTGATTTATCCGGAAACAATTTCAACACAGATTGCACTGTACAAAGGGACAAGCCTTCTCTTTCTGAAAAACATCAAACACAAAAAAGAGGTCATTGCTTCGCTTGGCGGCCCTGACGAAAGAGTTAGATTCAGAACCGGTGAAGTACTCAGGGAATTAAAAGAAAATGAAGCTGTCCTCGAAGACATCAAGGTCGTTGTGGGGCGGGGAGGCCTATTAAAGCCAATGAATGCCGGTGTTTACGAGGTAAATAAAAAGATGGTGGAAGACCTGAAAAACGGATCCATGGGCTGGCATCATACCAACCTGGGTGGATTGATCGCCTTTGAGATAGGGGCTAAAATAGGGGCAAAAGCCATTTTGGCCGATCCGGTTAGTGTGGATGAAATGGAAGAGATCGCGAAAATATCGGGCCACCCGTTGATTGAACGAAAATCCATTTTTCACTCGCTGAACCAAAAATTCTTTGCCCGGAAATATGCCAAAGCACACCATAAAAAATATGAAGAGGTTAACCTCATCATGGTTACCGTGGGCATGGGCGGCATTTCAGTGGCTGCCCACAAAAACGGGCGGGTGGTGGATGTGAACAATGCCTACGACGGCGACGGTCCGTTTTCCGTTAAAAGAACAGGCAGTCTTCCAATTGGCGATGTGCTCACCCTGGCTTTCAGCGGAACTTATTCAGAAAAAGAACTGCGCAGGATGATCACCAAAGAGGGGGGTTATGCCGCTTATCTCGGAACCGGCGATATTCATAAAATTGACAGCCTGATGGAACAGGGCGATGAAAAGGCGTTGTTTATTTCGGATGCCTGCGCCTACCAGGTTTCTAAAGAAATCGGGGCGATGTATGCCGTATTGGAAGGAAATGTGGATGCCATTATTTTAACCGGAAATATTTTTCATAGCGAACGTTTCCTCGAAAATGTACAAAGGCGGGTTGGAAAAATCGCCGAATTTGCATTATATCCCAGCGTAAACGACATCGAAGCCCTGGCCGAAAATGCTTTTTTAGTGATGAAAGGGGAACTTGATGTGCAGGAATATGTATAACGAAATATAGATTTTTTACCTCTGTTAACAATCCTTTGTTGATTATTGAGTTATTGTTAGCAGAAATCTACACAGAGAACTTGTACTTTTGAAAGAATTAGAAAAAGAGTCAAATTAAAGTAAGTGAAATTAAAAAACATTTTAATTATTACCGGCATTATTGTCCTGGTTTATTTCATTTTTGTCGCAGGTAAAGATACCACTGTCATCAATAAACCCGACGAAAATGCCTTTATTGCGGGGGCCAATGTGTATTACCATATGGATGAAATATTGGGCCAAAACAAAGCCGGTCAGCTTGATGCCTTGTTTACACGATTGAACAAAAAAGGAATTTTTAACGGTACTGTATTATATGGCGAGCGAGGAAAAATTATCTACAAGGCGGCTTTTGGATATGACGATTTTCGGTCGAAGGACTCGCTTAAAATGGATGATGCTTTTCAGTTGGCTTCAGTTTCAAAAATGTTTACCGCCATGGCCATCATGATTTTAAAGGAAGATGGCAAATTAGAATTTGATGATAAAATTAACCGGTTTATCCCCGAATGGCCTTACCCCGATGTAACCATCAGGCAATGCCTCACGCACCGTTCGGGCATGTCGAGGTATATGTCGCTGGCCGATGCACACTGGAATGTGAATACACCTATTAACAATGAAGAAGTTATTGACCTGTTTGTAAAATATATACCCTCACCCTATTTTAAACCTGATGACGGTTTTCATTATTGCAATACAAACTACATGCTTCTGGCCTCAGTGGTGGAACGGATCACCGGACAACATTTTGATGAATTTGTGAAAGAGCAGATTTTCGATCCTCTGGATATGGATGATTCTTTTGTTTATAACCTTCGCGGCGATACATGCATCAACAAAGAGATTCCGGTGGGTGTTCCGGGATACCAGTCCTACGGCAGGAGGCCGGCAAAAGTAGGTGATTATTACCTGAACGGGGTGATGGGGGACAAAGGGGTTTATTCTTCAGTAGAAGATCTTTTTAAATTCAACCTTTCATTTGATGAGGGCACGCTGGTGAGCATGGCTACGTTACAAGAGGGTTTTGAGCCTGGCAGCCCGTTGTATTACAAACGCAAGGACAACTATGGCTTTGGGTGGCGTCTCCGGGCCGACATGGACAGCACGGCCTATCATTTTGGCTGGTGGAAAGGGTTCAGGACATATTTGTGCGGGATATGAAAAACGAAAAAGTGATGATTGTGCTAACCAATACTCACAGGGGCGTCTCTTCCGGGGTTTTTGGGACGTGATGAAACAGGAAGAAAACGTGATGATATTTTTTAAATATTATGCAACCTGAATAAGTAGCAGCAAACCGTTATTTATTAATCACCAGCTTAAACCCAATTCCATGCACATTGATTAAGTCGATTTTATCATCTTCTTTCAGGTATTTGCGCAATTTGGTGATGTAAACATCCATGCTGCGGGCATTAAAATAACTGTCATCCTGCCAGATTTTTTTCAACGCAATACTTCTGTCCAGTACTTCGTTGGCATTATCGCAAAGCATTTTAAGCAGTTCCGTTTCTTTAGAAGTTAGTTTTTGTTCATTGTTGTTGTATTTCAGAAGCTGGCGATTATAATCGAAGGTAAATTTGCCCACTTCGTAGATTGTCCGGCTGGCCTCCATGTTTTTACTTTCGGTGGTTCGTCTTATGATGGCCCGCATCCTCAACAGCAATTCTTCCATGCTGAAGGGTTTGGTGATGTAATCGTCAGCACCCAGTTCAAACCCTTTTATTTTGTCTTCCTGCATTGATTTGGCTGTGAGAAACAAGATGGGGGTTTTTTTGTCAATTTCTCTTATTTCTTTGGCCGGGGTAAATCCATCTTTTACCGGCATCATAACATCCACAATGCAGAAATCAAATTTATCGGAGGTAAATTTATTATACGCTTCCTGTCCATTTACACAAAGTGTGGTTGGATATCCTTTGGCTTCGAGGTATGAGGTTAATACCGAACCGAGATTTTTATCATCTTCGGCCAACAGCACTTTTGTTTTTTCACTGCTCATTATTAGTTTCTGTTTTATTCAAAAGGTAAATAATAATAAATTTTGTCCCTTTATTCAATTCGCTTTCAAGGGTTATTTTGCCACCATGTTGTTCAACAATGGCTTTGACGTAACTCAAACCCAGGCCAAACCCTTTACATTGTGCAGGTTGCCGGTGGGAATACGGTAAGTTTTCAAAAATCTTCTTTTGGTTCGACTTGCTAATTCCCGGGCCGTTGTCTTTGACAGAGATCAATAATCCGCTATACGGTTTTCGGTGACAATTTCAATGACCGGGCTTTCGGTTGAATATTTATTGGCATTATCCAACAAATTGAACAACACATTTGAAATATGCACCCTGTCGACGAAAGGACATTTGATTCTGCCATTAGCCGTTTTGTAATATGACCCCCTTTTTTTTCCACCTGAAGATAGATATTATTTACGGCTTCCCTGATGATTTCATGAATGTCAACCTCTTCCTTTTTCAAAATGATTTCGCCTTTTTCAAGTTTCGCCGATTGCAGGATCCTTTCCGTTAAACTTCCAAGACGGCTATTTTCTTCATTAATTACATTTATATAATTCTGATAAAGGGTTTCGGATTTAATGATGTCTTTGTCGCCCAGGGCTTCACAAGCCAGGGCAATGGTCGATATGGGTGTTTTGATTTCGTGGGTCATATTATTGATGAAATCGTTTTTCATTTCCGATATTTTCTTTTGTTTAAAAATTGTCAGTAGCGTATAGGTAAACGACAATATAATTATAATAACAAAAGCGAGGGATACTGATAAAGTCCTCCATAATTGGGTGATTAAAAACCGCCTTTCATTGGGAAAATAGAGCATAAGGTAATCGGGGTTTCGCATTACATCGCTTGGGAACAAGGCAAAGGAAAATCCTTTATTTAGCAGTTCTTTTGGAAATTTACCGGTTTTCTGGATGGGCATAAAATTGCGGGCCGGGCTAAAAACACCAAATTCATAATTGGTTTCAATTCCCCTGATTTTAAGCTCAGTAGTAATAAGTGAATCAAGAACACTAATATTGATGCGGTTTTCGATTGGAAGGTTCCGGTAGTTGTTCATCATGCTTTCAAGTACATCCTGGGCAATAAGCGACTTCTGAAAAAAACGGTTTAAGTCCCACGCGTTGGCCATACCCGATTGATCTTCGAACATCATCCGGTTTAAAGAATCCATTGATAACAGCCATTTATCGCGTTGTTGTAAAAAATTATGCTCTTGCGATAGCTGATTGGCAGCCTCTATCCTTTCCAGTTTATAAATTACCGTTGTAAGTGCTTCATTTACACTTTGAATAAAATTGGCCTCCTTTACCGTAATGGTATTTCTGATCCAGTACGACTGGATCATCATCAACCCCACCAGTGCGAGGGTCATAATTATGATGATTAAAATAAATACTCTACGGTTCATAACAACAAAAATACGTCCTGCACAATTAGCATATTTTGTTTTTAACGTTTATTAACTATTAAAGTCAACCCGTAATTGGCACGATTTATGAAAATCAAAGCCTGCCCTTATAAAATTATTTATCGTTCTTTTCATTATTTGGGCAGCAAAAAGAGTATTTATGTTAGCTTTTAAATTATAATTTATTACACTCTTATATTTGGTTTTTGGTTTTTGGTTTGAAAGGAGCAGCCGTCGGTTGCTCCTTTTTTTTATTATTACAAATCAATTATTTTTCTTTTTAAGTTGTTTCATTTTGAAATTTATTTCCTTGATTTTTCCCACAATGAGACAATAAAAATTTTTATTACTCTATTGAAATATTAATTTAAATTTATTCTTAATTTAGAAATATTTATACTTGCTGAATATAAAACGACCATCATGATAAAACAAATTGCCTTTTTGATCTCATTGCTGATAACCCTTGGCATATTCTTCTGGACGATTCGCCGGTTGTATGCCTATTTAAAATTAACAAAGCCATTCCCTATCCATGATTATGGAAAACGATTCAACATGATGATGGAAGTAGCCATTGGCCAAACCAAAATATTGCGCTTTCCTTTTGTCGGGTTTTTACATGCCCTCGTATTCTGGGGGTTTTTAGTGATCCTTGTTGGCAGCATCGAAATGGTGATCGATGGCCTGACCGGCACAGAGCGGGTGCTGGGATTTATGGGAGGTTTTTATGATGTAATTGTGGCTTCGGGGGATGTGTTTGCATTTATTATCGCTATATGCATTCTATTATTCCTTGCCAGGCGATTGTTTTTGAATGTAAAGCGGTTCAATGGTATTGAGATGAAACATGTGTCGCACATGGATGCCAACATCGCCCTGACCATGATTTTCCTCCTGATGGTCTCCTTATTGGGGATGAATATGTTTTATTATTATTTAAACCCTGATACTGCAGTTGGTGTATTTCCGGTTAGCCAGTTTGTTGTGGATAAATTCATACCACTGCATTCCGTGAGTCATGATTCTGCCCATTTACAACATGAAATCTACTGGTGGTCGCATATTTTACTAATTTTCATTTTTGCCAATATTTTGCCCTATTCAAAACACTTTCATGTATTTATGTCGGTTCCAAATGTTTTCCTTTCGCGGCTCGAACCCCTCGGAAAACTTTACAACATGCCCGAAATTACCAAAGAAGTAAAACTGATGATGGACCCGAATGCTGCATTTACTGAACCGGCTGAGGGGGAAGAAATATCCCGTTTCGGAGTGAAAGACGTAGAAGACATAACCTGGAAAAATTACCTGGATTCGCTGACCTGTACCGAGTGCGGCCGATGCACTTCGGTATGCCCGGCCAATATTACGGGGAAAAAACTTTCGCCGCGCAAGATCATCATGGATGTGAGGGCAAGGATGAAAGAAAAAGGGCCCGGATTATTAAAGGTTGGAAAAGATTTCGACGACCAAAAAGCCCTGATCAATGATTATATTTCACCTGAAGAATTGTGGGCATGTACTACCTGCAATGCTTGCGCACTGGAATGCCCGGTGAACATTAATCAACCCAGTATTATTGTAGATTTGAGGAGATACCTCGTCATGGAAGAATCGGCCGCACCCGGCGAATTGAATGCTACGTTTACCAACATTGAAAACAATGGCGCCCTGGCAATTTTCAACTGAAGACCGGATGCTTGAATGAGGGCCTTGGAGGATTCCTTAATGGCCGATAAACTGGCAAAAGAAAAAATCCTGAATATTTATTCTGGGTTGGTTCCGGCCGGAGCCTTTGATGATCGCTATAAAAAAGTGACCCGTGAATTTGTTAAAATTCTGAATTTCCTGAAAATAGATTATGCTGTGCTTGGCACCGAAGAAACCGATAGCGGCGATGTTGCACGCCGCGCCGGAAATGAAATGCTTTTCCAAATGCAGGCTATGATGAATATTGAAGTGATGAATGGATATGAAGTTAAAAAGATCATCACGTGCGACCCGCACGACTATAACACATTTTTAAATGAATACCCCGATTTTGGTGGAAACTACGAAGTAATTCATCATTCTCAAATTTTACAAAAATTAATTTCTGAAGAAAAAGTTAATATTAAAACGGGTTTATTTAAAAACAAGTCCATTACCTTCCACGATCCAAGTATTCTGCATAGGCCATTGGCAATGTTGAATATGGGGGCACAACGCGATGTCCGCAAGTGTCACTTCAACCAAAGTTGAAATGCGCCGGAATAAGAGCTTTGCACTTTGTTGCGGTGCCGGTGGCGGACAAATGTTTAAGGAAGCCGAAAAAGGAGATAAAGAAGTATTTATCGAACGCACCGAAGAAGCCATTGAAACCGGGGCAGATATTATTTGCACTGCCTGCCCTTTCTGCATGGTGATGATGACCGACGGTATCAAATATAAGAATAAAGAAGAAGAACTGAAAAATTACGACCTTGCCGAACTGGTTTCCATGTCGCTTGAATTGTAAGATTATATCAAGCTTCCGTTTCTTCTACATTATCCCTGAATTTTTCAATGGTGGGATCATTCAAATCTTTCAGGCTGTTCCATAAAGTGGGTGCAATGCTTTCAACGGGAGGATATAAAAAGGAACCTTTCTTTTTTTCTGCCGAAATAAGATCATCATTAAAATGATTGATGACCAATAATACAATACTCACTATCACCGCTCCTTTTAGTAGACCAAATATACCTCCGGCCAGTTTATTTTATAAATCCCAAGAGCTATTATATTCACTACTTTTCAAAAAATTTTCATCAGGATAAAGCCAAAAATACAACAACAATAAAAATGATGATAAAAGGAAATAACAAAACTTATATTCCGAGCCTATATCAAACATATTGGTCAAAATCTTCGGCGGCATAACCCGATATCTAAAGGCCGCATAAATACCAAGTCAAGGGCTACCAAGGAAGCCAATTCGATAATGGCTCTTTCTAAATCCACTAGTATGCGAACCAAGATAATGAGGATGAATCAAATAATGATCAATATAGTTCATGTTTTTCTTTCGTCATTGCAGGTCAACACATGGGTTTAAGGGCTGAAACGAAGCGATCTTTTTTTCGTTACCCTGCCCTGAAGGACATGCTAATTCAGTTATTTTTCTTTTAACCGTTTCGTCAATTCTGTCCCAAATACAAAATCGTTTAGCTCTTTATTGTCGGAATGTAATATTTGCGTTTTATCGCCTTCCCACCAAAGATTGCCTTTGTATAAATAAGAGATTTTATCACCAATTTTAATTACGGAATTCATATCATGGGTATTTACTACGGTGGTCATTTGAAATTCGTAAGTAAGCCGCTGAATTAATTCATCAATTACACCGGCGGTATGTGGGTCTAGCCCGGAATTAGGCTCATCACAAAACAAATATTGAGGATTCATGGCAATGGCACGGGCAATGGCTACACGTTTTATCATACCGCCGCTTAATTCGGCCGGATAAAGTTTATTGGCATTCTCAAGGTTTACCCAATTCAGGCAAAAATTAACCGCTCCAGCTTCTCTTCAGGTGTTTGATTGGTATCGCATGGTCAATGGAAACATAATGTTATCTTCAACCGTCATCGAATCGAATAAGGCACCTCCTGAAAAAGCATACCAATTTCTTTTTCGAACATCTTTCCGTTCGAAAGGTAAAACTCATGGCCGAAAAATTCTGGTCGTCGAAACATTATTGTTCCTTCATCTTCGAACAAACCTATAAAGGCACTTTACCAAAACAGTTTCCCAAGCCGCTCTGGCCAATAATAAGATTGGTTTTCCCTTTTTTCAAATTTTATGGAAATATCTTTCAACACATGGTTATCTTAATGATTTGGATGTATTTTGTGCTTCGATCGTTATAAAATAGTCATTTTTAGAATCAACCTGATGTCCACATTAATTTCAAGTTTAGCATATATATATGCTTTTAGAAAGGTTTTCCTTTTCAAAACTAAATATTTGTTGACCTTTTTGCTTATTTCCCAAATCAAATATTTTAACAACTTGACCCATACTATTATAAATCCTTAAACTTACAAACCCTTCCACAAGAAGTTCATAATAAATTAAACTTGAAGTTTTCACAGGGTTTGGCAAATTATACTTCAAACTTCCAAGGTGGTTCATCGAAAGTTTATTTTGATTTTGCTCATTTAAATTTAAGAAAAGCTTTTTTTCAAGATTGGTTATTTTCTTTAGATAAACATTATTAAAAGCAATTACAAAGTTGTTTATATTTCCATTGGATTTGAAATTTGTATTGCCTTCAATTAAATAGTTAACATGTTCAATATTTATTAGGGTTATTATTGAATCGAAATAGGAGATTGAGTCTGTAAAATTATCATAATATCCAACTAAGGCGTCTGAATAATTCTGATCTAATACTAAACACATGTTTGCAAGGTTTTTTCCAAGCTTTTTTAAGTTTGCCGTATTAGCAACAGTAGAATCGTTCAAATAATAATAATTTAATGTCGTATAATCCTGATAAAGGCTTTCGTTAATACTTAACAAATCTTTAAGAGCACTTTCGGCATAAATTGAACCCGGGAAAGAGTCAATAAGTTCTTTTAATGTACTTTCTGCATCTAAATAGTATTGTTCATTAATTTGGTTTTGTGCCGTTTCATAAAGAAGAGCATCGTTGTCTAACACAATGTCCTCCGACTCTAATTCCCATATAGGAGACCAATCAAAACATTCTTTTGGTTTAAAATATAAAAATGGCTCCATTACAGCACCCCAGTAATTATTAGATACATCTATAGGGGATTTACATTTTTCTGATAAAATTTCAATATCATATGTGTAAGAATTTCCTAATTCTATAAAATTCCACTTAAAATAATATGGAATGCTAAAATCATCTGATGCTCTAATTTCCTGATAAGTGTGCCCATATATTTGCTGGGTATCATTAGTATATTTTGCATTTAAATTGCTTACATAAGTTTTTGGACTATTACTTTATGTATCGCCAATATTATTTCTAGAAATATTATTCATCTCAATATCACAAAAAGATGAATTTAATTTATACCTGTTTTCGTTGCAAAACTCCCAAGCCCTCAATTTAAATTAATATTACATTCTTTTATATATCGTGGGTATTCGTTCGAATTATTTAAACCACAATAAGATAGAGAAATAGCATCCCTATTTGTTCCAATTACTGATGAATTTTCAATACTAAACTCATAACCTGTAATAGAAATTGTAGACTCATCATCAAAAGGAATATAGGGGTCATGAAAGAGCTTCGTTGAATTGTCAATGAATTAAAAATTTCCTAAATTCACTCAATTTGAGAATAGATTTATTGGTGTGTATAATTAATTATTTCTATTGATAATGGATTACCTGACATTATTGTGCCTTTTGTGAATTTACAACTATCAAACCTGATATGGTTGTTTAGCAATTTAAAATTAATAGTAAGTATGTCCGGATCGATTTTATGAAAATATAGGTTTTTGCTTGCATGATTCTTCTGCTCAAGAAGGATTATACCGTTTTTACAAATTACTTCTACATTCTTTCCAAAGTCAAGATTTCCTTTTATCCATAATTGATCCATATTCAAACGTCAACTTACTATCATCATTTATACTTGTTGCAGATCCGGGTTCCGTGTAAATGTAATTATTTATAAGTAATGTTTTAAAAAAAACATGTCCAATATTCTGCATTGTTCCAGAAGCGGAAAAAGATGGTTCAAAACCAAAGTTTGCTAACCAAAACCGTGCGTTAGCACCTGGTTTATTTCACCATACAGAATGGTTGGTATAGATAGATCCGGTGTAATTTCGTATTGAAGAAAAATCATTTATGACAGGATTATCAATGGTCGACTCTTTTTCAATCATCCAGGTTTTGGATTCACCGATGGAAATAAAACCATCATTGTTTAAATCTGCATCCTCAAGCAGAATTCCTGCATAGGAGGGTTGAAAATCAGGTGTTTCACCGGCCAGGGAGGAGTAGAGGTGGTAGTTTGCTTCTCCATGATTATAAGTGTTTATCCCTATCACTTCATTTTCATCAATTAATAAAGGAATTCCATTGGGATCAAGATTATCCGACCGGCTTGCACTTTCATTTATTTCGCTACTACTTATAATTATCGTCCTTTCATCTTCTAATTCTTCATTAAACCCGCCTGCCGATGGAAATGACAGAAAATACCGTTTTTTTATGGGCATTGATACCGCCAAGCCAGGTGGCCAGTTGTGTATCATAAATTTTTTGGGCATCGTAGCTGTAAAAATAGCTGCCCTGGGCATCGGTGCCGCCGTGGCTCATAACCCAAACGAAAAGGAAGTCGTCGGGTGTGATGATGTTATCCAGGGTGTTAAAAACTCCCTGTATATTGGAATAAGATGATGATTGGTCGGTGATAAATGGTATGTTAGGAAAGTTCGGTTCAGATTTATACCTGTCATCCTGACCAGGAAATTCCAGATCAACTCCTTCATCATACAAAATATAAATGTTTTTCATCTGAATAACCCTTCTTGTCATAAAGCACTTCCCAGAAAAGGTAGGTATCGTTCCAGAACTCATCGTATCCGTAGTCACCTATCCCAAGACCATTGTTCCATTGATCTTCGGAAGGAACATTTATCGCATTATTATCGCTTGTAATCAATAGAGCATACTTTTCCTGCGAAAATGATGTACCCATTATGGCAATTATCGCCAATAAACTAAAAATCGTTTTTGTTTTTTTCATAATAACTTGTTTTTGCGTTTAATAATTAAAGATTTATTTATCGGATATATTCTACTGGTTTTGTAATTACATTCCTGGCTGATTGAAAGCGTACAAGATAGGTTCCGGTATTTATTATTTTACCGGTTTTATTTCTGCCATCCTCTATTTTGTACTTACCAATTATTATATTTCATTTTTTTAATGTTTTTATATGATTTGCATTTAAATCAAAAACAGTTATGTTCAATATTTTCTCTTCTTTTAAATAAAATTCAATGATAGTTTGGGTTTTTGAAAGGGTTGGGATAGATTTTTATTTTATCTACAAAACTTTGTTTGTAATCAATCCCTGTAACAATATCATATTTAGTAAAAACGATGTCTCCATCATTTATCTCATCACTATAAAATAGAAATATTTTTTTTTTTATGCTATACTTCCTTTTTATTATGTATAAACTGTTTTGGTTTTGATATTTATTTCTAATTTAAAGTTTTTTTAAAAATTGACTTTTTTTTTATTCCAGATTAAATGAATTGTATCATAAAACATTATTCTTTTTTTTTCTTTAAAGTAATTGTTAATAAAATAAATTTTATAATGAATTTTTTTTTTTTTTTTAATATTTTTTCTTAAGGCATATTTAAATTCCTTTGACAGAATTATCAGCCGTATCAATTATATATCCCTGCCAAAAACCACCATAGTTCTGATAGTGAACAAGTTTATAGCCTGTTTCTGTTTTTTCCCTGTCAATTATATGAGCCCGGTTATAGGGGTCAATGGCTATGCGTTGCTCGTAGGGGTCGTTTACAACCAGGTCGGGTTCTGTCCAAAAATTGCCGTTATTATAAGTGTACATCGTACTGTCGCTGTATGGGCCCGTATCAGAGGTTTTTTGCCGGTAAGCTACATGGGGCAGGTTTGAGTTATTGATATCAATGTCCCAGTTATTGGAGCCAATATAGGATGCGTTGCTTATGATGGTTTTATCTGTCCAGTAATCTTCTTGTGCCAGATACTGAAAATTGATCACTTTTATTTCGGTTATGGTTTGCCCTTCTTCAAGGTAGGCACCAATGCAATTCAGGTTATTTTCATCGTCAACCACGATTGGCCCGATTATCCAGTAGTATTCATCGGGATATGGGATCAATACATCGCTCCACAAGCCATTGTCATAATAACGGTAAAGGCTTTCCCCACCATAATACCAGAAACAATACAACCGATCATTGTTATCTATAACAAGCTGGTTGTGGTCGGAATTGTATAAACCCTCACTCACAATAAATGGTTCGCTCCATTGGATCCCATCGAATGTTTTTAGGTGGATCATTGTTTGGGAGGGATTGCCGGTATTATAGTCGTAAGCAACATAAAGCGTATGATTGGAATCATTGACGATGTGGGGATTCATTAATGAGGTGTCTTCATTTAAAGATATGTCTTCTGGTGTTGTCCAGCTTGCTCCTTCATCCGTTGATTTAGCATAATAGATTTTGCGCCAGTTGTTATCTAGCTTATGGGTAAAAACACAATGTAAAATGCCGTTTTTATCTATACATAAATCGGGTTGGTTGTCCAGGCCCGGCATATTGGGTGAAACGTTTACAGGATCACTCCACTCCTGTGATATTGAGTTATGTGAAAACAGGATCAGAGATATGAAAATAATATGTAATAAGATTTGGTTTTGCTTTTTCACATCATTTAAGATATAGAGATTCAAATCATCGTTGTATAGGTAAAGAATACAATCAAGTGAAAATAATACAATTGAAATTTCATTTATGACAACAACAACTGAGTAAGGATCAAATTAAACAAAATGATCATAATGCTGCTCCAAACTACAGCCTTCGTGCTGGCAGCACCAACCTGTATGGCGCCTCCTTTTACGGTATACCCTTCAAAACCTGATATACTTGTGATGAGAAAAGCAAAAACCACCGTTTTTATAAGGGCATAAACAATACTAAATCCATCGAAAACAAGACGCAAACCGGAGATATAATCCTGCGGGGTAAATAAATTGGTGAATTTAGACACCAGCCATCCACCAACAAGTCCAAATCCCATACTGATGATGATGATCACCGGATTGATGAGCATGGCAGCGGATATTTTTGGAAATATCAGGTAATTGGCCGGATTGATCCCCATGATCTCCAGGGCATCGATTTGTTCCGTCACCCTCATAGTCCCGATTTCTGAAGCTATTCGTGAACCTACTTTACCGGCCAATATTAAACTCATGATGGTAGGAGAAAATTCGAGGATAACGGATTGCCGCACCGTAAAACCAACCATCGTTAATGGAATTAACGGGCTGTCGATATTGTAAGCTGTTTGTATAGCAACCACGGCCCCCATAAATATAGAAATTATGGCTACAATACCCAACGATTCTATGCCGAGACTATAAATCTCAATCATAAGTTGTTTCCTGAAAACCTTAAACTTATCAGGCTTCCCGATCACTTTTATCATCAATAATATATAGCGGCCAAACCGGCTTACCATAATCGGAATTTGTTTTTGCTAAATTAATAATAAATCAGGTTCTGAGGCAATTTATGTAATTTTGGCCGTTAATATCTAAAAAATTGAAATGATGACCAATAAAGTATTTCTGCGGATAGTTGTTCTGTGTATAGTTTCTGTTTCTATTTTTGGTTCTTGTTCTTCATCAAAAAAACTTAAAAAACAATGTAAGGAATGCCCGGAATTTAGCCAGAAATCAAAATTAAAAAGTGCCTGCCTGTTTGATGAAAACATATAGTGAAATCCTTGAAAATTACATTCCCGTAAAAGCGGTTCCGCAGGTTATCGAATGGCTCGAATTGTATAAAGCCGAACTAAAAATAACCAGGGCCCGCACCACCAAACTTGGCGATTATCGTCCGCCGATTAGGGTAAAATATCATAAAATTTCGGTTAACCACGATTTGAATAAATACCATTTCCTTATCACCCTGGTGCATGAATTTGCCCATTTAACTGTTTGGCAAAAACACAAAAACAAAGTAAAACCGCATGGAGACGAATGGAAATCAGCTTTCAGGGAAATGATGGAACCATTTTTAAGAGGTTCTGTATTTCCGGATGATATTAACATTGTATTGGACCAATATCTAAAAAATCCTTCATCGTCAACTTCCGATCATAAATTACTGACGGTTTTACGACAATATGATAAAGGAAAAGACTACATAACCCTGGAAGACATTCCAGCTAATGGGGAATTCCGCATACATAACGGGATTGTTTTTAAAAAGTTGAAAAACTCAGGAAGCGTTATAAATGCATTCGGCCTTGACAATAAACGGATGTATTTGGTAAGCTCCGATGATGAAAGTTGTGCCGGTCGAAAAATTAAATTTAAAAATTCTCCGGGGAATCTTCATCTTCCATAGTGCTCACCCTGATTCCATCGTATTTTTTCAATGCCGTTTTCATAAAAAATGCTGATAAAAGGGGTACCGTCGTAATTGTATTTTATCCATTCGCCATCTTTTAACCCCATGATGTATTTTCTGGTTTTTTAACCCCGTTTGGCCAGTACCAGGTATGGCGGCCATTGGGATTATCTTCAATGAAATCGCCTTCAAAATTTAAATTGCCGTTGTTATAATAATCTTTCCAGTAGCCATGCCTCATTCCCATCGAATATTCCCCTTCCGATTTATGGTCGCCATAATTAAACTTCCAAACCCCTTCGCGGTAATCTTCAATGTATTCGCCCTCGGCAACAATTTCTCTAAAATCATCATATTCGATGCTAAGCCCATCAATCATACCATTAAAATAGGTTTCTTCGCGAAGCAAATTTCCCGATGCAAAATACCAGGTCCAGGCACCATCTTCTTTTCCGTTTTTTTTATTATAAAATCCGCGTTGTTCAAGTTCTCCATTTGATGATAAAATTTCCACTCACCAATTCGTTTTCCTGGTCGTAAACACCTTCCAGATTTCAGGGTACCATTAGTATAAAACTCTTTCCACGGACCGTCCTTTATCCCTTCTTCGTTAATAATACCTTCTCCAATCACACTTCCATTTTTAAAAATATAACCGGACACAACTTCACCTTCGGGTGAATATTCTCGCCGGACACCTTCAGGAACATCCTCCTTATAACTAGCCACAATTTTTAATTTTCCATCTGGATAATATTCTCTTTTTATATCCAGCTTTGCAAGTTCTGCCACATCTTCCTGCAAAATTCCGTCAATGTATTTTGCTGTTGACAGCAGGGTTCCTTCCTGAGAATATTCTTTGAAATAGCCATGTTTTAAATCATTTTTATAAACCCCTTCCATTTTTACCTGCCAGTTGTCGTAAAAATATTTCCATTTCCCTTGTTTCATCCCGTTTTTATCAATCCTGTTTATATTTTCAATATCAGAAATAAACCCTTTTTTATAATAGATCAGTTTTACAACCCGGCCATCATCTTTCGCATATTCCCGGCCAGTGCCTTCTTCGAGGCCATCCACAAAATTTACTTCTTTCCACAGAGTATTATCAGGATAATAAACATAAGTAAACCCTTGTTTTATATCGTCAACAAAATTTTCCTCAATAATTTCATCTTCATGAAATGTACGGCGAATACCATTCTTTTTTCCGGCTTCATACGTTATTTGAAGCGCGACATGGCCGGTATCATTGTAAAAAGTCCAAATGCTATCCAGTAAAAAGTCCTTGCGATTTCCTTCCGATTTAATAACTCCGTTTTCGTAGTAGGTTTTCCAGAAACCATCCGGCTGACCATTGCGCATTAACCCTTCGCTTGCCACCTCACCATTTTCGTAATAAAAAATATTATAACCATCAGGATCAATATTGTCCTGGCTTAAAACAGCCGAACTCAAAAATACAATCCCCAATAGAAAAATATATTGCTTCATTATTTGATCAAATTTAGTTTTCTGGAAATATCAAGCATACGAACAATGGGTATTTTAGCACGGGCAATAACCTCATCCGATAAGCTGATTTCCGGTTTTTCATTTTTCATGCACAAATATAACTTTTCCAGGGTATTTAGTTTCATATACGGGCAATCATTGCACGAACAAGTTTCATCTGTTGGTACAATGATGAATTCTTTTTCCGGCGAATTTTTTTGCATTTGGTGAAGTATCCCGGTTTCAGTAGCTACAATATATCGTTTCGAATCATCTTTCATGGTATACTTCAACATAGCTGTTGTACTTCCTACAAAGTCGGCCAGTTCAAGTACCGCCGCTTTGCATTCGGGATGTGCTATTAATTTTGCATCGGGGTTTTTAACTTTAAATCTCTAATGTTTACATAAAAACATCAGGTAATACTTCCATAGGTTCCATCCTAAAGTACCATGTTTCTTCCTGGTAATGCCATTAATATAACGCACCCAAATTTTTATCAGGTGCAAAAATTATTTTTTCATCTTTTGAAACGATTCCAACTAATAATTGAACCGCATTTCCAGCTTACAGATGGATATCTGACATAATTTTAATATCAGCCGAACAATTTATGCATGAAATAAACTAGCGAATAGGTATTTGCCTTAAATCAAAGCAAACTTATCTTTAGGGCATGAGTTAGCAAGTGAGCACCCGGCTTCCAGATCAGGCAAAAGAACTTTTGTTTCAGGATTTAGTATTTTTTGCTGTTTCGGCCATAAAGTGCACGCCGCAAGAAACACCATATCGGCATTGGCATCCGAGGCTTTTTGCGCCAGTCCGAGGCTGTCACCAACATGACTCCTGCAATATCCTGAATTTCGGGAAACCTGATAATAATGAGCCAGTATAATTGCACTCTTTTTTTGTCTAATAATACGAATTTTTCTATCAGTTGCGTAACAGTATAATTTGTAAGTTTTATTTCGGCTTGCATTAATATTATATTTCTTAAGAATAATGTTATTAATATAGCCATATTGTTGAAACTAAATTTTCAGCAACCGGACTTTTAATAAGCTTCTATCCTTATTAACAAACAATTCACTAATGTTAATATTGTAAATTAACACATTGTATTTTATTAACGATATGTTAAATACGAATATTCGGTTGATAACTACTTTAATTTTTATCCTTATTTTATGTTTATAAAACAGGTCAAAACAAAAGATATTTTTTTGCAATTTATTTGAATATTTTACTTAAAATAAAATGTTTATTACCTGTAAGCTTGTAAGAACTTTGCAACAAAATTAAACAGATATAAACAAAGTTGTTGTTAATAATTTTAAGTTTTTGAAAACGAACTGAATAATGAATTAGCTAAGTTTGAATTATTTAATAAGTTGCTAATATTTAATTATATATAGTTTTAATCTTTATTTTTGTAAGGCATAAAATATTAACATGTTTGATAAAACGCAGGAAATACCCATTGGGGGCGATCATGGTGGATTTGAATTGAAAGAATTTGTCCGTGAAATATTGATGCAAGAGGGATATCATTTCAAAGATTTCGGAACGTTTTCTGAAAAAAGCGTCGATTATCCTGATTTTATTCATCCGGTGGCTAAGCTGGTAAATGATGGTAAGGCCAAATTTGGGATAATTATGTGCGGTAGTGGCCAGGGTGCCAGCATGACGGCCAATAAATACCCAAATGTTCGGGCAGGGCTTTGCTGGAATATAGAACAGGCGCGTTTAACAAGGCTTCACAACAATGCAAATATCATCTCTTTACCCGGCCGTTTTATTGATTTTAACCTGGCTGTCGAAATGGTCAAAACATTTTTACAGACCGAATTTGAAGGCGGCAGGCATATTTCGAGGGTTAATAAAATTTCAACTATTTTGTAATACGTTTTTTAATGCACGATATTTACCAGAAATTTATTAAAGATTCTACCCGAAAGGCTTTTGACCTGGAACACAGGACAAAGATCAATTTTAATATTTCAAAATATAACCAGGCGGTAAAAACGGGAAAACAGCATTATAAAGATCTGGAACTGGCCAAAAAACGAGCCCAGGCCTTAAAACATAAAGTGGTCAATAACCTTGATCAGTACTTAATTGAATTTGTTTCTAATTTTGAAAAACGTGGGGGCAAAGTAATCTGGGCACTTGATGAGCATGATGCAAACCAGGCTGTGTTGGATATCATCAAAAAAAATGAAGCAAAAACAGTGGTGAAATCAAAATCGATGACTACCGAAGAAATCGAATTGAATGATTTTCTGGAGAAACACGATATAAAATGTCTGGAAACCGATCTTGGGGAATATATCGTTCAGGTGGCCGGACAAAAGCCATATCATATTGTTACCCCGGCCATGCATATGTCGAAAGATGACGTTGCTGAATTATTCCACAGGAAATTTCATACACCACGGGAAAGTACGCCGGAAGAATTAACCGCTTACGTCAGGGAAAAATTAAGGAAAGAATTTACCGGTGCTGATATTGGTATTACAGGAAGTAACTTTATTATTGCAGATACCGGATCGGTTTGTTTGACTGAAAATGAGGGTAATGGGTTGTTGTCAACAGCTTTTCCCAAAACGCATATTGTTATTGCCGGCATTGAAAAAATTATTCCATCCATTACCGATCTTGATTTATTCTGGCCTTTGCTTGCATCGCATGGAACCGGCCAAAAAATGACGGTTTATAATTCCATTATTTCAGGACCTCGTCAGGAAGACGAACTGGATGGGCCTGAAGAAATGTATGTTATTTTGCTGGAAAATAATCGTTCTGAAATTTTGAAACACAAAGAACAACGGCCTGCCTTAATGTGCATTCGTTGTGGGGCTTGTTTAAATGCCTGTCCGGTGTATAAAAATATTGGCGGACATTCTTATTCAACAACCTACAGCGGGCCCATCGGATCGGTTATTACACCTCATTTAAAAGATATGGATGAATACAAACATCTGAGTTTCGCTTCATCATTGTGCGGAAATTGTACCATGGTTTGTCCTGTAAAAATTCCCTTGCACGAAATGCTGTTGAATAACCGCAACGAATCTGTTCAAAAAGGATTTGTAAAAACATCCGAAAAATTTTCGATGACCGGCATGAAAAATTTCTTATCCAAGCGCAATCGAATGGATATGTTTAGCTCAAGGTTGAAAAATTTGGGCATGCAATTGTTTTTTAAACAAAGTTGGGGACCCAACCGTGAATTGCCAAAATTTGCCAAAAAAACATTCAGGGAATTATGGCAGGAACAAAAAAATAATCAGAAATAAACTTACTCAACCAGTAATTCTTCCAATTTACCATGAAGGTCTTCACCTCGTAGGTCTTTGGCAATAATAATACCTTTTGGATCAATCAGTACATTAGCAGGGATTGAGTTTACGGCATATAATTTACCGGCTGCATTTCCCCATCCTTTCAGGTCGGAAACATGATGCCACATCAGATTATCATCGTTTACCGCTGCTAGCCATTTCTCTTTGTCTTTATCGAATGAAACGCCAAGTATATCAAATCCCATATCTTTATATTTGTCATAAGCTGCAACAACATTGGGATTTTCGCGACGGCAGGGTCCACACCATGATGCCCAGAAATCAACCAGTAAATATTTTCCTTGCAGCGATGATAAAGCCACAGGATTGCCTTCCATATCGTCCATGGTAAAATCAACGGCCGGTTGGCCAACGGCCACACTTTTTAAAATTCTGACCCGTTCGGCAAGTTTGCTAACATATTCAGAACCGGCAATTGAGGGATCAAAATTAGTTACTACCGACTCAAGGTCGGTTTCATTGTAATAATAAGCATTTCGCAGAACAAAATAGGCAGCTGCTACCGAGGCGTTATTGGATTTTGCATTTTCGAGTATGAACGATTTTAAGGCTGCATCCGCATCATCCAATTCTGTTTCCCATTTCAGAGCCGCTTCTTCGTCTTCCGCTGTTTGTGCCTCTTTCATTTTCTGATAGGCTTCTTCCATCCGAACATCAAATTCTTCATTTTTTTCCTGGAAAGCCAAAAATTCCTCATGTGATTTTGAACCAATAACAGTTGGGTTCTTGAAATCGGCAATATCAGCCGTAAAGGTTATATCGGCTTTATCAATAAAAAAGGATGTAAATAAATCATCACTGTTTAGTTGAATGTAATAAAGTTCGGGGAAATCAATATTTCCTTCAAAGCGGAATGTGTTGTTTTCAACAAGGGCTGAATCAAGTTTTACCCATTCTCCTTCTGCCCGTTTATATAAAAAGGCGTAATCTGTATAATCGCCGGTAAGGGTTCCGTTGATTGAAAAATTGTAATCTTTTTTTCCCTGGTTAGCGCACGACCAGAGAATAATACTTGCCAAAAGCAGACTTAAAAGTTGTTTCATAAATAAAATGTTATAAATAATTTGTGCAAAGATATGTTGCTAACTGCTTAAAACGATTTGTAATGAATATAAATTGTTAACTGAATGTTAATACCTTAAAACCAAAATTTCTAAAATAAGGGTGAACCGAAATTAGATTGTCGAAACAATTCCGGGCATTTTGTCATTGATTAACCTACATACGATCAAATCCCGGTTGTATTTAAATTTCCTAAACTTACTGTAATTTGTCTTTTCTGAGTTGGATCATCATCGTTTGTCAGGCTGATCGTGATTTGTAAATGTAAATTATAAACGCTGAATGAGGTTTCTTTGGACTGAATAACCCCGACTTTTAAAATATCGGCATTGATAAAACCATATTTTCGTGAGGGTTCATTTTCAAATATTTCATCTCCAAATTGCAGGAAACTTCTATCATAACCTTTACTAAATTCCCAGATATTTGCCACTTCATTCAGGGTGACGATCTGCAGGTTTTCAACTCCATCAAGGTTGGTTGTGAACCATGAATGGACATGCTCATCAATCAGGCAGCGGTTTAAGGTATCTTTAATCAGGATGCGTGCATTGTTTATAATACCCCGGCCAAAGTAAGTATTATTAAAGGTGTACACCTTATCGTAGGTAATGGCATAACGCATGTTTATGGCCCCAATGATCCGCCTTAATTTTGGATAATAATGGTAGGCATTGTAAACCCGAAGCACGACTGCAAAATTACTGGCGAAAAGCAATGCCTGAAGCGGGTTATCAAACAACATAAATCCACCGTCCCCTGTACTTATAAAATTTCGCTCTATGCGCGAGGTATCATATTTCTGAAAAATGAATTTATGGTTTTCGAGGCACAACTTCATGGTTGACTCAAACATTGTTTTAAATAAAAACGGGATCAGGGTTTGTTCAAATTCGCCATACGAGCTGTATTGGTACATATCAATACCAAGCACCGCCTTTTTACTGATCCGTTCGTAACTGATATATTTTTTTAAATCTGCATAAAGGTCGCGGTGGTCGGGGATGATATTTGTTTTGTCGAAAACCACACGTTTGTCCTTCGTATTGAGAATTTTATTTATTTCCTGAAGATCCAGTTGTTTAAGATTGCTTTTATGTTTCATACCTGTTAAATTTTAACGTTTCTACCTTTCCACTGGTATTGACTTACGATGCCCAATGCCCCTGTAAGGACTATATATATTGGATATAAAACCACCAAAGGGAAAGCCAGCAATAACGCTTTTTTTTGTTTTATAAAATGAAAAATTCCAAATAAAATGGGAACATCTATAAGTGCTTTAGCGAAAACCAATAGGGCTATCAAATAAAATAATTCGGGATTGAAAATAGCATATACAACACCAATTATCAACAACAGGTTTACCATGTAAACACTAAATGATACAATTAGTATGTTAGCATCGTATCCCTTGTTTTTGGATGCCCACCGAATTCGTTGATGAATAAACTCTTTCAGGTTTTTTTTTGGTTCGGTATAAACAATGGCATTATGATTTTTAAGAAAACGAATGGATTTATTACCGAATAGTTTTCTGATTTTTAAAAGTAAAAAAACATCGTCACCCGAAGAGAACCGGTCGTCGCCAAATCCTCCTGCTTCATAAAAGGTTTTTTTTTCGTAAGCCAGGTTGGCACCGTTGCACATGATTGGCTTATTGATGCGAACAGCCCCTCCGGTAACAGCTATCAGACTTAAAAATTCAATGGTTTGCAGTTTTTCAAAAAAGGTTTCATCGTTATGGAAACTCACCGGACCAACGATCATTTTTGGTTTTTCATTTTCGTAAAAATTCAAAAGGGTTGATAACCAATTTTCAGAAAAACGGCAATCCGCGTCTGTGGTAATAATTAATTCTCCTGTCGAATTTTCAATACCCTCAAGTATGGCATTTTTTTTATAAGGTGTATTTAATTCACCATCTTTTAGTTTTATTAAAGATATTTTAACCCCGGGATTTTGGTTTATTGTTTCCTCAACCATGAGCGACGTTTGGTCAGTTGAGTTGTCGTCCACCACAACGATTTCAAAATTTGATGGTGAAATGGATTGATTTACCAAATCGAACAATGAAAGTTGAATGTTTTCTTCTTCGTTTCGGGCAGGGATGATGATTGTTGCTTTGGTGGAATATGTTTTATTTGTTTTGGCCGTATAGGTTGAGAGCATATACCATCCCAGCGTGTATCCGCCAATCAGCATAATATAAATGACGCCAAAGGCCAATAGCAGGATAAAATATATCACGAGGAAAAGGCTCATCTCCGACGTTTTCTGAAAAAGGTTAAACGATACACAAAGAGCGTCCCAAGAAGCGCTGGAATAGCTAAATTTATCAGCCAAAGTGTGGAGGTTGATGAAACAATTCCCAGATTTATCTTGTCGGTTAATTCGCCAAAGCGTTCAAAATATTTACCAATAATTATTAAAGACACAGAACCTCTTATGCCAAGCTCTGCAAGGGTTACCGTTGGAATGGCTGTCATAACAAAAAACACCAGTGAAATGATCATCAATCCATGAATCAATGGAATATCAACCGAGAACATCATGAGCAATATATAGAATTGTAAGGCAAATACACAATACCTTAAAAAGCTGAATAATAAAACCGTAGATAATTCAAAAGTTGAATATGACGAAATAACAGACAGGTATTCATTAAAATGAACGAAACGTTTTTTGAGTAATCGGCTGACAAAACCAGGAATAGAAGTGATATTTAAAAAGATTAAAATAAGGGCGGCAATCACTGCCATTACGATCAATATTAATCCATATAACAAATATGTTGAATAATAGTCAGAATCCTTAAAATAAACAGGCACATAAAAAATTAAACTGATCGATCCGATAATCAAGGTAATAAGCAATTGGCTAAAACTTCCAATCATGGTGATAAAAACACCCTTCCATGGATTTGCCTTTTTCATAATAAAAACACGGCCAAACCATTCGCCCATTCGATTTGGCGTAAAAATACTAACCGAAATACCTGATAACACAGCTTCGAATGATTTTAAAAAACCAATGCGTTCCACCTTGTTTATAAGGAATTGCCATTTCATCGATTCAATTCCCCAGTTAACTATCATCAGTAAAAATGTCCAGGTGATCAAAAACGCAACATGGGGTTGCAGGATCATTTCATTAAACGAGTCAGTAATATAATCAAGCTTTCTCTTTTCAAATATTTGCTTGTAAATAAAGTAGTATGTGGCAAATATTATGGAAACCCTAATGATGAAATTGTAGGTTTTGTTTTTATGTATATTTGTGAAATACTTCTTCATGTTGAAGCTGCAAAATTAACGTCTTATTTTGAATAAAGAGCGAATTATATTAGGCATCGATCCGGGCACAAATATTATGGGTTATGGGCTGGTCCAACAGAATAAAAACGCAATTTCACTCATCAACCTTGGTGTTATTCTACTTGATAAATATGATAACCAGGCATTAAAACTAAAGAAAATATTTGAAAAGACACTAGTTTTAATTGATGAATACAAACCGGATGAAGTAGCTATCGAAGCGCCATTTTATGGTAAAAATGTACAGTCGATGTTAAAATTAGGACGCGCCCAGGGTGTGGCAATGGCAGCCGCATTGTATCGTTCAGTTCCAATTTTCGAATATTCTCCAAAGAAAATAAAACTTGCCATTACCGGAAATGGAAATGCCTCGAAAGAACAGGTTGCGGCCATGTTGGTGAGTATATTGTCGATCCGCCATATGCCCTCAAAACTTGATGCAACTGATGGACTTGCTGCGGCTGTATGCCACGTTTATCAAAAAATTCCGGGAGGCAACGAATCGGCATATTCGGGGTGGAAGCAATTTATTACAAAAAACCCTGAACGCCTAAAGCCCTGAATTACATCAGTTTTTGATATGCCTGCCACCAACGGTCGGGGATATCATCCTTACAGGCGATTTCATAATCGTAATAGGAGCAAGGAATTAAATGATGCCGTTCGTAGATGCTTTTTAGATTCTTTTTCACAGGGACATCCATCCACCACCTGTCACTTTTTTTACTCTTATAAAAAACCAGGTGGTCTTTATGGTCTTTAATAGAAACTGTATATTTGATATAATCCTTTTTGTCGTTGTAAGGATGGTCGTTTTTTCGGTTATAAAATCCTTCGATAAAGTACCAAACCATTTGGGCCATTAATTTAGCTGTTTGCCCATGTTTATCGTATTGAGGGTTGTATTCGTACAATCCCAGGCTCGTTAGTTTATCACTTAAGCCGGCATACCACATGATCTGGCAAATTTCTTCGCCATAAAAACCATTTGGAGATGCGTTGTGATTTCCAGGTGCATCAGATTGCCTGATGGAAGAAACATCAACCGAAAGAATGTCCGTATTTCTGACAAGGGGTTCGGTAAATTCGAGGTTGCTTCTGATCTTGCCCAAACGATACACATCAAAATATAAATTATTCATCAGTTTGATCGATTCAGGATCGACAAAATACGATTGGTAGCCAATGTTTGTATAGTTGAATAAAAAGTTGGGCTGATGGAGAATAATTTTATTCAGGTAATTTTTCGAATTTAAGTTATCATCCGATTTTCCCAGGTCAAACACAGAATCCACACCAACGATATTTACTACCTGCCCGAGGGCTTCATACGCTTTGTAGTTGGCATAGGTTAAATCCTGGCTACCGCCCAAAATAACAGGTATTGTATTTTTATTAAGAAGTTCGGTAACAACGGAGGCCAATGCAAAATAAGTATCATTAACCGAATTTCCCTTTTTAAGGTTTCCCAAATCCACAATTGCCGGATTATAATCGCCCCTGAAAAATTGGTATAGTTGATTTCTAATGAAATCCGGTCCCTGGCTGCACCCTTCGTTGTTAATGCAATTTCTTTCTTCTTTCACGCCAATGATGGCAATGTCAGCTTGTTCAATATCAGGAAATGAACCTTCCTCGGTGTAATAGTTGATAAAATTACCAAGAACATTACTTGATTCTGCAATATTTTGTGTGAAATCAGGAAGTTCAAGAGGTTCAAAATATACTGATATGTTCATAGATGGTTATTTTATTATTGCCAATATTATGGATTTTATACATTGAACAGATAAAAAAGTTCGCATAATAATATTCAGTATAAGTGAAACCGGTTTTATTTTTTTCCTCCGGTTTTCTTTTTATCACCCGATTCAATAATATTGACGCATTCTTCGTAAGTAAGACTTGCCGCTTCTTTTCCTTTTGGTATCCGGTAGTTCTTTTTATCCTTTGCAATATAGGCGCCATATCTTCCATTCAGGATTTGAATTGAATCATCTTCCGAAAATGTCTTAATTAGTTTTTCCCTGTCTTTTTTTCTTTTCTCTTCAATCAATTCAATAGCCCTTTCAGTTTCTATCGACATAGGATCATCGGTTTTTGCCAGGGAATAGAATTTACCTGAATGGCGAACATAAGGGCCAAAGCGGCCAATGGCCACAGTCAATGGTTCCTCTTCGAAGGTGCCAATTTCCCGAGGTAATTTAAACAGGTCAAGAGCTTCTTTAAGGGTTATGCTATCAATGCTTTGTCCTTTTTTCATGCCGGCAAATTTTGGCTTATCGTCGTCTTTCGATTCCCCAATCTGGACAATCGCCCCATACCGGCCAATTTTTGCATAAATATTTTTACCTGATTCAGGATCAACTCCAATCAAACGTTCGCCACTTTGTTTTTTGGAGACTTCCAACGTATTTTCTACATTCTTATGAAAAGGCGTATAAAATTCCTTTATCATATCATTCCAGGCTCTTTTGCCTTCGGCAATTTCATCAAATTCCTTTTCAACATTGGCAGTAAAACCATAATCAAGAATATCAATAAAATATTCCACCAGGAAATTATTGACCACTGTTCCGATGTCCGTAGGAAAAAGTTTGGCTTTTTCAAAGCGGGTATTTTCCAGTCGGGTTTCTTCTTTAATGTTGCCATTTTGTAAGGCCAGGTAAGCATAACTTCTCTCAAAGCCGGGCCTGTCTTCTTTTACAACATATTCCCTTTTTTGAATGGTAGAAATTGTAGGGGCATAGGTTGATGGCCTTCCGATGCCTAGCTCTTCCAGTTTTTTTACCAGGCTGGCTTCGGCGTATCGCGGCGGGGGTTGGGTAAAACGTTCAACGGCTTCTATTTCTTTACGGGCTAAAACGTCTCCCTGTGAAACTTTTGGCAGCAAACCCTTTTGTGTTTCTGCATCATCGTCATCGGTCGATTCGAGGTAAACCTTTAAAAATCCATCGAACATGATGACCTCTCCATTGGCTACAAATTTTTCATCCGTAGTGGATA
Organism: Bacteroidales bacterium; assembly: GCA_041393275.1. GTDB lineage: Bacteria > Bacteroidota > Bacteroidia > Bacteroidales > JAADJA01 > JAADJA01. The sequence goes on along the minus strand of JAWKKL010000001.1, from coordinate 1,484 downwards.
TTTCAATATTAACAACGGTTTTTTCCAGTTTTGCTTCGGCCATTTGGGAGGCAATCGTGCGTTTCCATATTAATTCATATAAACGTTTTTGATTTGCATCGCCACCAATTTCCTGATTTTCTAAATATGTTGGCCGTATGGCTTCGTGAGCTTCTTGTGCAGATTTTGATTTTGTTTTAAATTGCCGTGTTTTTACATAATTTTCACCAAATGTACCGCTTATTACTTTTTGTGCTGCTGCCAGGGCAAGCTTGGATAAATTCACAGAATCGGTACGCATATAAGTTATGTGTCCTGATTCGTAGAGTTGTTGGGCAATCAACATGGTTTTTGCCACCGAATAGCCCAATTTTCTGCTTGCCTCCTGCTGCAGGGTGGAAGTCGTAAAAGGTGGAGCCGGTGATTTTTGGGCAGGTTTTTTCTCAACCGCTTTCACTTCGAATTTGGCGTTTATACACTTCGATAAAAACATTTTGGCTTCATCCGGAGTTTTGAAACGTTTGTTTAGTTCAGCATTGATTAAATTGGTAGTATCCTTGCCCGGAAGCATAAATATCCCTCTAATCCTGAACGACGATTCGGTTTTAAAAGCTTTGATTTCTTCTTCACGCTCAACGATCAGCCTGACAGCAACAGATTGGACACGGCCGGCCGACAGGGCCGGTTTAACTTTTTTCCAGAGAACAGGCGAAAGTTCGTATCCTACCAGGCGGTCAAGCACCCGCCGGGCTTGTTGTGCATCTACAAGATGATGATCTATTTTTCTTGGATTATCAACAGCTTCAAGGATAGCATTTTTTGTGATTTCATGGAAAACAATCCGTTTGGTCTTTTTTTCATCAATGCCTAACGCTTCCACCAAATGCCATGATATGGCCTCCCCTTCACGGTCCTCATCCGTTGCCAGCCAGATGGTTTCAGCTTTTTTGGCTATTTTTTTTAGCTCGGTAACAGTTTTTTTCTTGTCGGGTGAAATTTCATATTTGGGGATGAACCCATTTTCCACATCAATACTCAGATCCTTTTTCGACAGATCCCGCACATGGCCAAAGCTCGACATCACAGAAAATTCTTTTCCAAGAAATTTTTCAATGGTTTTTGCTTTGGCAGGCGACTCAACAATAACAAGGTTTTTGACCATAATAATCCTTCTATAATTTATTACATTACATTAAAAAATCGTGCAAAGGTAAAAGAATTAACACCGGATAATCAAAAAGGTTTGATGAAATATCTTTGAAATGAGAGTGAAACACCATGATTTGTAGGGGTTTAATCAGAAAATAAATAATTTATTCTGACAGTTATGCTCTATTGTTTTTAACTAAATGAAAATAATATCCCAGACTTTTCACCAAAGAAAATACGGCAATTATGCATTGATTTCCGGCATGAAGTTTTTAGAATTCAACGTAAACACCCAGCGAGGAAAAGTTTTCAAAACTGCAATAGGCAGCCACCATTATCCCCCTCTTAGGGGTGGG